>JAMPEH010000031.1 GCA_023665245.1 Muribaculaceae bacterium | reverse complement strand
TAGCGGCAAAAGAAGAGGAGCAGTACAAGATGATTCTTGACCGCTACAAAGACCTTGACGAGCTGAAAGAGGAACTCACCGACATCAGTTTTGACTCCGTGCGCGACAATTTCAAGAGCCAGCTCCTCGACATGGAGGCAGACTCATCTGATTTCATTGAGTCATTCACTGAAATGCTCCGCAACGCATGGGTGAACAACCTTATGGACAACAAGTATGACGCGATGCTAAAGGAATGGTACGACGAGTTTGCGGAGGCGATGCACGACCAGACCCTCACGGACGAGGAACGCGACTCTTTGCGTCAGAGGTATGAGTCCATCATCAACCAAGGGATAGCCGACCGCAACGCCATAAACGAGATTGTCGGCGGCGGTGCTTACTCGCAGGAGGCTTCTAAAGGAGGATGGGATTCTTTTAGCCAAGACCAAGCCGACGAACTGAACGGACGCTTCACGGCATTAACCGAGTTACAGGTTATCAACAATGACCTCCAGCAGACTCAGAACAATCTTGCTGCACAGATACTCGCCACCATTCGCGGCATGAACGCGCTTACCGCCACTGACAGCAGCGACCCGACGCTGCTTGCCATAAAGGACATGATGTTCCTACAGACCGGCTATCTGGAGGACATCGCCAAATACACGAAGATACTGAACACCGTTGACGAGCGACTGGCCACGCTCAACAACACAATAGACCGCAAGCTATGACAAAGGATATAGAGAAGATACTGGAGACCGCACAACGCTACAAGGCTTGTGACGTTGCACACAAGATAACTGATATGCCGTCTGCCATCGCGACGCTCCTCTCTCCGCAGGGGAGGGAGTTTGCGCTGCACACCTGCTATCCCGACCTCGCAACGTTCCGCGAGAACGCTGAGGCCGTGGCGAAGGTGCGCGGAGTGTTCCTCGACCGAGGGAAGTGCCTTGTCTCCAACATTGATTGCATTGCCGTTGGCGACACGGAGCTGACACTCTCCCTCTCCGGCACTGACCGTCTCTATCATGTCATGGCGATGCACGGAGCACACGTGACGGTAGACGCAAGGAGGTATGCCACCGTCACCGTCACAAAGGCTGGCGGCTCAGTGACGATAACCGGCGACGGCACCGCCGCCATAAGCATAGAGAAGAGATGAGCGGAGTGTACCTAACAATCAACGGCAAGAACGCAAAGAAAGAGTGGGGGGTGCTGACCACCGGGAACACGCTCTCGGCACTGCTTGCGCCATGCTCACTGAAAGACCGCCCTACGTTCAACTCCCGGCTTGAAGACGGCACACGCATAGACAACTCCAACCCCAAAGTGGCACAGCGTGAACTGAACCTTGAGATCCAGATGACAGCGGACTCACCGGCTCAGTTCTACGCCCGCCATGATTCTTTTTGTGCCGAACTTGAAAAGGGGGAGTTTACCCTATCCACATCTGAACGTCCGGATGTGGTCTATCACCTCCTATACAACTCATGTCCCCAATACTCACAGTTTTGTCGTGGCATAGCGACACTCGCGCTGAAATGCACGGAGCCGAACCCCAAACACCGCACAGCAGATGAATAAGGATTACGAGATATTGTCGCCTGACGGCGTTACACTCTACCGTGGTGTACTCAATGAAAATTGCATACGCAGATTCTCGCTGATGAACGAGGACAGCATCACCCTTTGTTTTTCTCTTAGGGGTACAGAGGCAGTGGACTTCCCGATAGGCTCTTCCGTCGGTGACTACATCATCACACGCAAACAGTCAGGAGTATGGAACGCCAATACTGGAGAATGGGATTACCAACTTAAGCTTGACGCATATTACTGGGCGTGGGCAAACAAGATACTGTGGTACGCAATACCCGGCTCAACTGCCGCAAAGGAGGCGGCCTTCACACTGACGGCCTCCATAAACCTCCACGCGTCTGTCATAAAGAATTGCCTTGACATGCTGGGCTATAGATACGGTGACTCACCTTTCAGCATCGATTTAAGCGGCTTTAATCAGTCAGGGCAGCCAAAGGCTATAAAATATGAGAACCTGTCCGTCCTCGGCGGCATACAGGCCATAGCGGAGGCGTTTGAGTGCGAGTGGTGGGTTGACAGAAACACCGTATACTTCGGCAAGATGGAGAACCATGGCAGCTCGTTTGTCTTCCGTGCCGGAGACAACGTCTCCTCAATATCATTCTCACAAGGCAGGACGGAAGCCCCCAACCGTCTCTACGTGTTCGGGTCAACCCGCAACCTCGCTTCTGGCTATTCTTCTGACAGCGACACGATTGGAGGCATTGTGGAGAGAAGGCTAACTCTGCCCGGCAATATGCCGTACCTTCAGACCGACCCATACATCCCTGAAGCTCAGGTAGTGGAGAAAGTGGTGACGTTTGATGACATCTACCCAAAGGTAGAGCTGACAATAACAGAAGAGCCTGAGACATATACCTCCGACACCGTCACAGTAGACAAAGGTGATAAAGAAGAAGACAAAGAGGGCAATGAAGACGAAGTGGGAGACACCACAAAGGAGGATTCTCACGTCTATTACCGTATAAAATACGATGAAGACTTCCCTTTCCTGTCTTCCTATATACTCCCCGGACAGGAACTCCATATAGTATTCCTCTCAGGGGCCCTCAACGGCATGGACTTCGGGGCGAAGTTTAATCCCAAGGGTCTGAATGAGAAAGATATTAAGGGAAACATCAACCCGGAGGCACAGATGCTGGAGATTGTGGCCAATGAGGATTACGGACGGCTCCTCCCTGACAGTATACTGAGACCCTGCGAGGGTGATAAATTCACGCTGTATGGCTGGGATGCCTCAAAAATGGAAGAATTAGGGCTAATAGCCGAGGCACAGGCCAGGCTGCTGACTGAGGGTCAGCAGGCCCTGTGGGAATATGCCAAGGACACCTCCACCTGTACATGCCCAATGGCTTGGGATTACTTGAAGCCGCTCTTTGAGGAAAACAGGCATCCCAAGCCGGGTGACACCGTCACCGTCATAGACACGGCTCATTTCGGGGAAGGAGGACGCGGCAGCAGGATAATTGGCTGTGAGTACACCCTTGACAGACCATACGCCAAATGCACCTACACTTGTGGCGAGAATGTCACGGTGTCGCGTCTAAAATCGTTAGAGGATAAAATAGACGGCATTGCAAAGAGCGGTGCGAAGGTCCAGCTCCAGAACTCCCTTGATTTTCTTTCAAAACGCTACGCCGACCGCACCCCTTACCTCCTGTCTTCCGACACCGGGTTTGAGGTAGGCAGGTTCCTTGACGGCGTGTCCGGCGGCAAGTTTTTTACCGACAAGGAGACCGGGAGAAGCGTCATGGAGCTTGACGAGCTGTTTGTCAGGGTCCGCGCCATATTCGAGACCCTCACCATCATCAATGCTGATGTGCTCGCCGGGCGCAAGTATGTGACCCCCGGAGGCGGTGTCAAATGCAGCTCCGTAGAGGAAGTGCTTAGCGAGGACGGCAACCTGATTGCATGGCGGTGTCTGTTCCTTTCAGAGCAGGACGGCGAGAAACGAGAGACGCACATCAAGACAGGCGACCAAGCGCTGTCAGAGGACTTCAACGTAGGACCCGGCACACACCACAAAGTGAGCAACCACAGGTGGTGGAGGCTCGTCACCGACGTGAGCAACGACTACATCACCGATGAGGTCGGCAACCATTACGGTTACATTGAGGTGAGCGCGACAGACTGCGAGCGAGGGAGCGACATACCGCAGCCTGATGACGAGATAGCGCACCTCGGCAACCGCACAGACCCAACACGGCAAGGGGCGATAATCCTTGACACGGTGGGGAGCGATTCTCCGAGCGTCAAACTCTTCACCGGCATAGGTGGCGGCAAGTCCAACGAGGAGCACTACACCCTGTCGGGGCGTGACTTCGTCAGCTATGGCTACGACCATGCCAAGGGGAACGCATACTTCAAATGCTACGGTGACACATATATCGGCGACCCCGACGGCGACACATTCATCAAATATGACAAGGACGGAAAGGCCCTTGACGTGGCCGCACGAATCTCCGTGAAGTCAACCATTGACGGTGTGCCAATTGATAAATATATCCAGTCCATAGCTCTGGAGGACATCGAGGGCTACGTCAACGCCATAACCGCCGGGCAGCTCGACGACATACGCAGGCAGATTGACGGCGCGATTGAGACGTGGTTCGGAAACGGTGCGCCCTCGCTTGAAAATCACCCGGCCTCCGACTGGGGCTCCGAGACCCTGCGGCAAAGACACGCCGGGGACCTCTATTATGACAACGACACCGGATATGCCTACCGCTTCTCCCAGGACCCCGAATCAGGCAAATGGGACTGGTACACCATCACCGATGACGCCATCACAAAGGCCCTCGCCGAGGCCGCAAAGGCCTACGACCTCGCCGACCGAAAGCGGCGCACATTCGCCACGGCTGCCAACACGCTCCCCACGCCTCCCTACGACGAGGGCGACATATGGGCTTCCGCAACCTTCGCTCCGCTCTACTCCGACGACATTCTCCGTTGCGTCACGCCGCGCCCCGCCGGAGAGCCGCCACAAATCTCCGACTGGACCCCCGCATCTCGCTACACCGACGACTCCGCGCTCAACGACTTCCGCAAGGAATACGACTCCTTCGTCGAGGGTTTCCACAGTCAGATAGACGGCATGGTGGAGACTTTCGTAGGCCAGGGAGAGCCCACCCCCGGCAACTACCCCGCCTCCGACTGGACAACCGAGGCCGACCGCAGCGCACACGCCGGCGACCTCTACTACGACACCCTCTCAGGCTATGCCTACCAATGGACAGGAAGCGAGTGGCGTAGGAAGACCGACTCCGGAATCGCCGAAGCCCTCGCCGCCGCCGGCGAGAAGAGGCGCGTATTCCTCCAAACGCCATACGCCCCCTACGACGGGGGAGACCTCTGGATTGACAGCGGAGGCGACGGCAACACCCTCCGCGTATGCGTGCAGCCACGCCCCGACTCCTCCGGCGACTCCTCCTTCCACGAATCCGACTGGGTGGTGGCCGACAACGCCGCCCTCAACGCCCTCGGACGCGAGATTTACGCCGCCCTCGACGGAATCAAGGACCAGGCCGACCAAAAGGCCGAGACCTGGGTGGGAGCCTCTGACCCCCGCTCCCTCGAAAGGCCGGACGGCTGGAAGGGGGAAGACGACTCCCTCCATATCGGAGACCTGTGGCTCGACACATCCGACCCCTCCCGTTACGTCACCTCCATGTTCGACGGCTCAGGGTGGGTGGAGACAAGCGTCCCGCTCTCTGTCTTCGACCTCATCGACGGCAAGTCCTCCATCTTCACCTCAAAGCCGGTCAACGGCTACTCCGACCGCGACCTCTGGTTCCTCGAAAGGGACTACAAGGGAAGCGAGGCCCTGGGAGACCCGCCCTCCGACCACTCCGAGGGAACTCTCATGGTGGCAATCATAGCCGACGGTAGCCGCAAGCGTGAGCCGGGCGACTTCCACCCCGAAGACTGGTTCAAGAAGGACAGATACACCGACGACTCCCGCGCACAGGAGGCCATCGACACCCTCACCGAATGGGCGAAGGATGGCGTGTTCGACCCCGACGAGCTCAAAGGACTCCGCGACGAGCTGGCAAGGGTGCAGGAGGAGCACAAGGCAATCAAGGCACACTATGACTCCATCATGGAATACCTCTCCAAGGACGGCCCCGCCGACAACGACAGGGTGGCAGAGCTCACAGCCGGCTGGGAGGCCTACTCCAAGGCTTACGCGGCCTTCACCTCCATGCTCTCCGCAATTCTCGCCGCAACGCCCGACAAGTTCGGCTGCGTGCCGGTGCCCGACGGATTCACAACCACCGTCGGTATGTTCTACAACACCCGGCAGCAGTTCATTCTCCTCCTCTCACTCGCCGTAAAGGTTATGGTGGACGGCGCATACGGCTACATCAAGGAAGCCCTCGGAGAGGACACCACCATAGACGGCGGCCTTATCCTAACCTCCCTCATCAAGCTCGGCTACAACAACAGCTCCATATACACCCAGGACGTCTACTCCGGCATATCGGGCGTCCTCCACCCCGAATACGGCGAGCGCAGCATCGCCGCGTGGTTCGGCGGCGACCAAATAGACCGCGAGATTCCCGGATTCGCCTCCAACCCGAAGAGGGCCCGCGCTCTCTTCCGCATGGACGGAACCGGCTACCTCGCCGACGGCTCAATATCGTGGAACACCGACGGAAGCGGAAAGGTGGCCGGGGGAGCCCTCCACTGGGACGCCGCCGGAAACGTGTTCATCGGAAGCGGCATAACCATAGAAGGACTCGGCGGCGACGCTTCGCAGACCCTCGCCTCCATCCTCAACTATGTCAACGCCCTCAACTCCCTATTCATTCCAGAGGACAGCTCCGGCAACCCGATAGCCGTTGACGGCAGCTTCGACATCTCAAAGGTCTACGCCATAAGGGCGAAGCGAAGTCTCTACTCCGAGGGATTCCTCACCGCAAAGGGGAAACACCCCGACGGAAGCGTCTCCGGCGGTGGCCTCACAATGGCGCAGCTCAACGCGGTGCTCGCCGACTATGTGCTCAAGACCGACTTCCCCACCCTCGGCGGGGCGCTCTCCTCCGTCGACTGGGCCGACATCACCGGGATACCCTCATGGATTGGGGCCGCAAAGCCCGTCTACTCCTATTCCGAAATCCTCGGCGCTCCCGAAGAGTATGTGCTGCCAATGGCCTCCGGCGAAACCCTTGGCGGCGTTAAAATCGGCTCAGGGCTGGCACGCAACGCGCAGGGTGTCCTCGCCGTGTCGCTGTCGGCCTCCCATATCCCAAGCCTCGACTGGAGCAAGATAACAAGCGGAAAGCCCACCACCCTCAAAGGCTACGGAATCACCGACGGCGTGAACGACGTGGCAGTCTCCGGCAGCGGCAACGCCGTGACTTCCGCATTGATTCTAAACCATCAGCTTGTCCTCTCCAAGGGCGAGACTTTCCTCGCAAAGAAGACCTGGGACGATGTCTTCGAGGTTGACGCAGACGGAAACCTACACGCAAAGGTGGGCATATACTCCGACTCCTTCCTCACCGCAAAGGGGGAGCATCTTGACGGCGGCGGCACAGGCGGCGTTGACATGGCAACCGTAATCTCATACCTCGACCGCAACGGCTACGCCACGCAGCAGTGGGTTGACAACAAGGGCTTCCTGAAGGAGCATCAGTCGCTGGCTAACTACGCGAAGAAAACCGACGTGCCGAAAATCACAGTCGGCGACGGAAAGATAGTAGTAGATGACAAGACCGTCATAGTGCCCACCAACATCAATCAGCTGTCGGGTTTTTCGGGTCTTGTGAGGTTCGGTTCGGGCAACTGCTTCGAGAGCGTTGACTCCCCCGGTACCTGCCTTGTCACTCCGTATCTGTCAAAGGACGCGGCGCAGACAATGTACCAGCCAAAGGGCAACTACCTCACGCAGCATCAGTCATTGGCCGACTATGCGAAGAAGGCCGAAGTTCCGAAAATCACAGTCGGCGACGGCACACTGACGATAGACAACCAGCTTGTCAACATACCGACGAAGGTGAGTGAGCTTGCCAACGACAGCCTGTTTACGACGATGAGCGCGGTGGAGAAGAAAGGTTATACGACGATGAGCGCGGTGGAGGCCAAGGGCTTTCTCACCCAGCATCAGTCATTGGCGGGCTATGCCAAGAAGACGGAGCTGCCCACCAAGGTCTCAGAGCTGACCAACGACAGCGGCTATACGAAGTTCAGCGGCAGCTACGCCGACCTCACCAACAAGCCGACGCTCTTTGACGGCAAGTATTCGTCACTGAGCGGCAAACCCTCCATACCCACCAAGGTCTCACAGCTTGACAACGACAGCGGCTTCCTGAAGGAGCATCAGTCGCTGGCGGCCTACGCCAAGAAAACCGACGTGCCTAACGTGTCACTCTCCGACGGCACGATAACGATAGGCGGCCAAAGCATCAAGCCGCTCACCCAGCATCAGAGCCTATCGGGGCTGATGAAGACCTCCGACCTCCTCGGGCAGCTCAAGGCCAACAACGTCCCGCAGTTCGACTCCGACGGCAACCTCACCCTGTGCGACGCCAACACCTGCCGCGTCCCCGCATACCTCACCAAGGACTCCGCGAAGACCCTCTACCAGCCGAAGGGAAACTACATCACCTCACACCAATCCCTCGCCAACTACGTCACACTGAATGGAGCCCAGACCATAACGGGGGCGAAGACGTTTACGAATAAACTTATCGTCGTTGGCGATTGGACGAATGACAACGGACTCTATCTATATGAGGCGGCGGACACTACGGTCTATGGGGCATATGTGCTTTATGGAGCAAGCGACAAATTGCGGCTTGGCACATGGAACAACTCCACATCCAGTGTTGACGCTTTGGAAATAAAAAGAGGTATTGCCGATGTCACGTTTCTTGGTAAGATAATCAAATCGGGCGGCACGTCCTCGCAGTTCCTCAAAGCCGACGGCAGCGTGGATAGTACGACCTACCTCCCCCGAAGCGGCGGCACAATGACCGGGGCGTTGAACTTCGCGAATAACACCGCCAACATAGTTGGTGACGACGTGAAGATTGGTGACTTCAACGCTGCTGGCCAGCTCGGCATTCAGGGTGTCAACGGAGCCTCCGGCATTGCATTCCTCACGCAAAATCAAACGTGGGGTTCATCGGCGACACGATGGGCAATGACATGGAACGGAAGCAACATGGCGGCCTCTTCCACTGCTCTTTTCACCAACCTCAACGCCGATTTGCTCGACGGGGTGCAAGGCGCGGCATTCATGCACCTCATCTCAGTATCCGACCTCAATACTGTTGGTGGTTGCCGGGTATTTCCCTATAATCCAAACACCACAAATTCACAGTCACACTACGGCGTTGTCGCCCAATTCAGCAACAGCTCAACCGCCGCACCCGCAAGTAGCATTTGGTTGTGGCAGCTGAACGATGACCATTCAAGCGGATTGCTGTATCGCCGCTCTGTAAACTCTGCTTCGTGGTCAGCTTGGAGGGCAGTCGCCTTCACCGACTCCAACGTGGCCTCGGCCTCCCAGCTTGCCACTGCCCGCAGCATCTGGGGTCAGAGCTTCAACGGCACGGCCAACGTCAGCGGAAACATGACCGGAGTGGGGAGCATAACGTTTGCAGACCTCACCGGCACGAATGTGCGCGAACTGCTCTTTCAGAAAATGGCTGACAACGACTATTTCCGCATCCGTGTCGGCGGCACTGCATCAAACGCCGGATATGCCGAGATTGCCACCGCTGACGATGGCAACGAGCCTATCTATGTCCGTCAATATTCGGGCGTATTCACGAATCTGCAACGTACCCTCACGCTTCTTGACGGAAGCGGCAACACACATATCCCCGGCTCCGTCGGCGTCGGCACGACCTCGCCCTCCTACAAGCTCGACGTGGCGGGCGACGCACTCGTCCAGGGCTGGCTGCGCACCACAGGCGAGCGAGGCTGGTACAGCCAGAACCACGGCGGCGGCATATACATGGCCGACGACACATGGATTCGCACCTACGGCTCCAAGAGCTTCTACCACGACACCGGCATCATGCGCACCGACGGCCAGTTCCACGTCGGCAACAACGGAAGCCGCTTCCTCGTGGACTCCGACGGCAACACATTCGTCCGCACGGCCAACGCAAAGTTCGTGGTAAGCCCCTTCACCAACTACGACCCCGACACCGCCGGCGCAGACGGACAGTTTGTCGGATTCTCGGCAACGGTGAACGGGTCCAACAACCTCGTCGTGTCGCTTGGCGGCAGTACGAGTGTGCAGATAAATCTACAAACAACTGGGGAGGCCGCCTCATTATTGTATAGGACAAACGGTACAGTAAAGAGACTCCAGGGCACCGGCCTTACTGAGCTCATTTTCTCTGCGGCGGCATTTAGAGCCTTGTCCGCGACCCTCTCCACAACCCTCACCGTAAACGGGGCGTCGACACTGAAATCCACCCTCACCGTAAACGGGGCGTCGACACTGAAATCCACCCTCGGCGTGGAGGGCGCGGCCACCCTCTCCTCCTCCCTCGACGTCTCCGGCACAACGAGCCTCGCCTCCGCGCTCTACGCCCTTGGCGCGACATACCTGCGCGGCACCGTGCGCGTCGCCGGCTCCTCCGACAACGCCGACTCCCCGGCTCTCCGTCTCGGGCCAAACTACAACCGCGCAAACGGCGCCTACATGAAGTGGGTCTACGACAACACCGGCTACTCCAACGGAAGGCTGGTCTTCTGCACATACGCCAAGAACGGCTGGCACACCGACTCCTCCTCGTCCATAGAGGCCATGTCCGTGGCCTCCGGCGGCCTCGTCACCATTCCCGACCTGAAGGTCACGAAGCTCAACGGACAGTCCGTCACGCAGGTCTCCGACATACGGCTGAAGGACGTCGCCGGAGACGCCTCCCTCTCCCTCGCCGACATCGCCGAGTCGCCCCTCGTGTGGTTCCGCTGGAAAGACAGGCGAGACCCCTCCCGGCAGATAGGCACAATCGCCCAGTACTGGCTGAGCCGCCTCCCCGAAGTCGTGCAGACCGGCCACGACGGTTTCCTCGGCGTGCAGTACGGAGTCCTCGCCGACGCCAAGGCCACAGTCGTGTCAAGGCACGTCCTGCGCCACGAAGAAGATCTGGCACGGCTGCACCGCCGCGTCGGCGACCTTGAACAAGAAGTCAAACTCCTTAGACAGCACACCACAGCATGATTACATCCGACGGGATAGTGTCATCCCCCTCTATCGACTTCATCGCCGACGTCTCGACAGTCCTCGGCGCGGCAAACGGCGACTGCGTATACCTATGCTCCAACGAGCATGGGCAAATCAACCCCGCATCGCGACGCAAGCCCATAAGGCACCCCGACCACCGTGAGCTCTCCGACTCCGACTTCCGGGGCTCCACAGAGGACAAGGCCAACGGAATATACTTCGGAGTCAGGCTAACAACCGTCGGAAACCGCTCATTCACCGACCTCCATTCCGCAGCTGTCGAGTATTTCCCACCGCGCCCCGGCGTAGACTGGTGCCGGATAACCGACTTCAACGGATACCACCACCTCGCAAAGTTCAACCCGGAGGGCTCCATGGACCCGTTCACCTACGACTCCGCCGTCTCAATGCCGGTCTCTATCTATTTCTCCGAGTCAAACAAAACGGGAGTGAGCATCGACGAGATAATTCCCGACACCGACGCAACCCGGCTCCGCGACTACTATCCGTGCGTCCTCCTCTCAGAGGGCTCGGGGGCCTACGCCTCAGCCTGGGCCCGCGCACTCTCCACAGCCGAGGACTCATACTCCCCGGCAAGGCTCCACAACGGAAGCGCGTACATCTCCCGCTGGTACATACCCCTCAAAAACCTCGACAGCAACCCAAGGGGAGACAGCGGAAGCGCAAAGACAATCGCCGAGCTCCTCGCGACACGCCTGTTCACCGTGACCCTCTTCTTCGTGCGGGGGATAACAGCCGCTGCCTTCGGCTCTGACCTCTCCAAGTGGACCGACGTGGGCGGCGACCGCCTCACCCTCGCCCAGGGAATCGTCTGCCCTCGCGCCGCCGGCATGAAGCTCGAGATACGCCCCGCCGCCGGGCCCTCAGGCGTGGAGGTAATCGGGGTGTCGCTGATCGGCAAGGCCACGCTCGTCGCCCTCGCATGGGTGAACCCCACGCCGGGGCGGACATACCGCGTGGAGCTCTCCGTAATCAGCTACCGCGACGGCTCAACCCCCGTCAACGCCTCTGCCGACATCACCGCACCCCCCGACTGGGAGTCAAGGATGCCCTCGATGTCCGTGCCTCAGCAGGTGGCAGACTTCCTACCCGGCACCTACGGCTTCTCCTGGACCACAACCCGCACCGACACCGCACAGCGGACTGCCTCCGGCTCGGGGGCCGTAACCGTCAGGTGAGACCGCAAATCCCGCCAAGTCCGCATGGCCGTAGCAGAATATTCACTATATTTGCATCATAATCACCAAAACACAGAAACAACATGGAAAAACTGAAAGTGGAATCCCTCGTGTCTGCTGAAATCCGCGTAAGCAACGCCGACACTTCCGGCAGGGAACATGACATCAACGCCGTCGTGCGTTTCGACAACGGCAACGTCACAAACATAACGCAGGGAATGGTCTGCGCAAAGGACGATGACATGGGAATGGGCAACGTTGCCTCATTCGACTCAGGGTCATCCCGCAACCTCAACATACAGTTCCATTCAAAGGACAGCCGAGAGTCTATCCTCGCCGAGGTCGAGGCGTTCATCGAAAAATGCCGCACTGACAAGGAACTCTCCGCAACTGCCGTAAACTAAAAAACGAAAAACGAAAAACCAAAAACGAAAAACGAAAAACCAACAATCACCAACATGGAAACAACATACAACGACATCTTCAACCGCTCCGTAGTGGTCGCCTCCCTCCCCCTCGGAAGCATCTCCGGAAAGCCCCTCTGCGACATAATAATGCTCCGCGTTGACCTCGGACGCACCGTCGACTCATTCAACAGGCGAATGGAGGAGGGGCTAAAGAAGCTCAAGGAGGAGAAGTTTCCCAAGTTCGACGAGGAGAGCCGCAAGGAGGAGAATGACCGGTGCCCCGAATACGCCGAATGGCTCACGCAGCTCAACTCCCTCTACTCCTCAATGCGCTCCGAGGCCGCCGCAAAGCCCGTGGAGGGAAGCGTGCCGCCCATCACACGCGACATACTCACGGCCTTCTGCTCCACCGGCGCAGAGGGTTACGTCACCTTCCCCGGAGGCACAGAGAAGGAGCCCAACCTCGTCCCAAAGGCCGCAGCCCTCCAGATGCTCGCCGAAATGGTGGAGCAATAGGCTTTAGGCTTTAGGCAAACAAAGGCTAATAGGCTAAAAGACCAAAAACGAAAAACGAAAAACCAAATGACGATAGACTACAACCAGATATTCACGCTGCTGGGCATAATGCTCGGCAGCGGGGGCATCGGCACCTTCGTGGGCCGCCTCTCGCGCAACGAGCGCAAGCGCGACAAGGCCGACGCCGACGGAAAGGTGCAGGAGGCCCAGTCGCTCATGATACGCAACTACGAGGCGCGAATCAAGGACCTCCACGAGAACATATCGCGGCAGAACGTCGCCGAGAAACGCTACATGGAGCGCATATCGGAGCAGAACCACGCCATCAACTCCAAGACCGAGCAGATACGCTCCCTCACGCAGAAGCTGTGGGAGGCCGAGCAGGGGCTGAACCGCGCCAACGAGCGGATAACGGCACTGACGGAGGAGCGCGACAACTACCGCAACTGGCACTGCCGCAAGGGCGACTGCCCCCACCGCGAGCCGCCGAACCCCGGAATCCTCCACCAGCAGTTCCACGCATAAAAAATCCCCATCCGGGGAGCGGACGGGGACGAGGGGAGCTGGGCGCAATTATTTTAAGTTATAAGGACGAGGCTGCCTTGCGGATTCTATCGGCTGTGTCATTAAGAGCATCGGCAAGCATTTTTGCTTCCTCCGGAGTAAAGCCACCGCCTTTTGAGCCATCGCTTTTTATCCCATCAAGTTTATGGTATAGCCAGGAACTTGATTTGCCGAAATAAGTACGGGCAATCTCTCTCCATGAGATTGCAAGAAGGATGTCATCCAAACGTTGCTTTGCGTCCGAAATGACTGTTGTGCTTTCTATTTCCATGATAGACCCTTTAGAGAATTTTTAAATGAAATTAATTTTAAGTGGGTGTCCTTTGCAGGACACCCGAGGATTACGGCAGATCGGTTAATTTGTCGAAGGCTTTTTGAGCAAGCCAATATTGGTTGGCATACCCATTCGGGAAAGCCTTACGCAAATTCCGAATGATTTCAATCAATTCTGCCTCGTCCCCATTTAAATCGTAGTGCATAGCATCAAAATTTAAATGTTAAACTTAAAATTAATTGCACTGCAAAATTAATATCAATTTTCGTATTATACAAATTTTCGTATTGAAAAGTTTGATTATTTTTAATTTTTAACAATTATGGTAATCTTAATTGACAACGGCCACGGAGTCTCCACCCCCGGCAAGCGCAGCCCGGACGGACGCTTCCGCGAGTATGCGTATGCGAGGGAAGTGGCGCGTGAGCTTGTGGCAAGGCTGAAAGCCCTCGGCTACGATGCGCGTCTGCTCGTGCCGGAGGACGCGGACATCAGCCTCGGCGAGCGTTGCGCGAGGGTCAACGCCGTCTGCGACCAATACGGACGCGACAACGTGCTGCTCGTCTCAATCCACGTCAACGCCCTCGGAATGGGCGACTCATGGAACAACGCCACCGGCTGGGAGGCATGGACCACCAAAGGCGTGACAAAGGCCGACACCCTCGCCGAATGTCTATACGACGCAGCCGAAAAAGTCCTCGGCGGCATCCTCGGCAAAGACGGCACGCCCCTCAAAATCCGCACCGACCTCACCGACGGCGACCGCGACAAGGAGGAGAACTGGACTGTCCTCCACCGCTCCAAGTGCCCCGCCGTGCTGACCGAGAACTTCTTCATGACCAACCGCGCCGACGTGGCGTGGCTGGAGTCGGCTGCGGGCTTCGACGCGATCGTGCGCCTCCACCTCGACGGCATCCGCGCCTACATCGCCAAGCAAGGATAAGTGAAAAGGGCGGTTGCCGCGATTCAGCGGTTGCCGCCCTTTCTGTACCCATACAAAAAGAGGCCGCAGCCGAAGCCGCAGCCCTTTGAGTTCACATCTTCTAACAATTTTAAATTCAATACCGCAAAATTAACGAAAATCTATGGAAAAGCAAAATAAGATTTTGAGCAAGTGTGAGCGCATCATCGCGATTGCGGCAGCCCTCCTCCTCCTGCTTCTCGCCTCATGCACCAAGACCGTCTACATCCCCACGGAGTCCGCTGCCGTCCGCACCGACACCCTCGCCGTGCTGAAATGGCGCACCGACACCGTGATCGACCGCGACACCGTGACCGTGACGCAAAGCGGCGACACAATCACACGCGAAGTAACCAAATGGCGGTGGCGCATAAAGGAGACCCACGACACCGTGTACCAGTCCAAGACCGACACAATCCGCGTCCGCGAGCCTTACCCCGTCGAGGTGGTGAAGGAAGTCGAAAGAAAGAGAAGTTGGTGGGAAACCTTTTTGTTGTATGCAACCGGGGTTTCAATCATAATTTGTATTATCTTTGCATTATTGAAAAATAAAGTTCGGAAATAAAAGTAACCCCCGCAATCTTTGAGCCGTCTAACTCATCAAACCTAAACGGCCCAAAGAGCAGACTCGCCTCACGTTGCGAGGATTACACGATGAGAAATATTTCTTAATTGTGTAACCTTACAACGTGGGGTGCGCTGTATTTGTTCCCCAAGTTGTGTTAAAGAAAGGGAAAATATGTCAAAATCAAGAGAAATTTTGACAAGAGTGCTGGAGATTGTCGCGCATGAGACCGACATTCCGGCAGGGAGAATCATGTCGCGATGCAGCGACATGGAGACCGTTGACGCACGGTGGATCTGCGTAAAATTATTGAAAACCCGTGGCTATTATCCGTCGCGGATAGCAGAGCTGATGCACATTACACCGAGGTATGTGCAATACATTTTGAGTGACTTTGAGGACAGACTCTCCGTCAGCGGCATGATACGAATAAACTACGAACATTGTGCGAAAAGATTGCGAAGAGACAACGAAATATCTACTTATTAATCGCTTATATAAGCGATAATTTTGCGGTACGGAGTAATATTGCTCCGCATCGTAAAATTATCTTCATATGGGAGAAACAAAGATTTTCTCGTTTCCTGAACAGGGCGGCGCATTCGGCGGCGGCTCTGCCATGGAGGGTGCCATGCTCGGCTCGATGATGAGCAACGGCGGCATGATGGGCGGCAACGGTATGTGGAACAGTCCCTGGTGGGCACTCATATTCCTTTCCGCTTTCCGTAACGGCGGCTTCTTCGGTAGCAACGACGGAGGCAACGGTGGAGGAGGCTCCAACCAGGCACGCTTCGATGCCATTCAGGAGCAGTTGAGCACGATACAGGGTCAGAACGCCCTTATGTCGGCAATCACCGGCGGAACAAGCGAGGTCAAGGCTCTTGCCGGAACGCTGAACTGCGACATCAATGCGGTACAGGGTGCAATCAATGCCGTGCAGACCGCCATATGCAATCTGCAAAACTCCAACAATATGAACACGCAGAGCATCATGAACGCAGTGTCTGCCGGAGACCAGGGCATAATCCGTCAGCTCTGCGACTGCTGCTGCTCCGTGAAGCAGCTCATCACCGAACAGGGGTATCAGAATCAGATTGCAAACCTCAATCAGACCAATGCTCTGACCGGGGCAATCAACAGTGTGGCTATCGGTCAGGAGCGCGGCTTCTCGGCAGTGGCGTATGCCGCAGCCGACCAGACTTGTCAGTTGAAGCAGAATGCCAACGACAACACACGTGCGATACTTGCCAAGCTCGACGCAATGGAGGATAGTCGCAAAGACCGCGAGATTGCATCGCTTACGGCGGCTCTCACCGCTGCCAACGCAAGGAGCGAGCGTCAAGCCGAATTGCAACCGATTTACAACCAACTCAACGAGATTGCTTGCAACCAGCCTCCGGTTAAGAAAATCAGTTGTCCCGAATCTTACGTTCCGGTCAACAACTCAATCAACGCGATGTACGGCCTGATTCCGACCGGGTTCTGCGGCGGGTACAATCTCTTCAATGCCGCCGCTCTTGCCGGATTGTCAAACGGATTCACCAACGCATTCTAAATCCCTACGGCTATGTTTATTCTTGAACGCACAAGGGGCATAGAAAGTCAGAGCGTGACTGCATCGGCAAACGCCGTGTCGTACACGTTCCCCTCTTTCCGCAATGCCCCATTCACAGGGTTGCTTCTTGCAGACTTGCAGCAGCCAATTCCCACAGGCACAGCGGAGACGCTGCCGGTGATGTTCGGCACGGTTCAGGTGCTTGCAAGTAACGGGGAACAGGCAACGGTGGCCGACTTCGGAGGAGCGGGGTCTGTGGGATTGATTCTCGTTTATTACAATTCCCGGACTAACAGGCTTCAGCTTGTAGGGCGATACAACGCCCCGGCCACCACAACCACCACAACAACTTAAAAATTATCAACCATGAGTTTTTCTTCATTGCGTTCTTCCTCCCTCCTTTATATACTCAACCGCGAGGGTGTGCCAAGCGTCAATGTCGGCACGATAGTCAACGTAAGCGCACCCACTCCGAAATGGGGAGCGATGGCATTCGGGCAGCAGCCGGAGATGCTTGTAGACCTCACAGTGAAAGTAGATGACAAGCAGGGCGCGTTTCCGAAAGTTCCGGCCAACCTCGATGTGTGGGAATATGAGCAAAACGGTGTCAAGACTCCGTATATCCTTGCCACCAGCCGCGATGCAATCAACGCGGAAATCAATAATCTCAAACAACAGGCGATAGGCATAATCAACTCCGTAGACTACAACCGACAGGTAGTAAAGGCTTGCGACGATATGCTCAAATCACTTAATCCCGAATTTGCGGAGAAGCAGCGTCAAGAACAGGAGATTGCGGAATTAAAATTGCGTCTTGACACCCAGCAGAACCAAATGGCCGAACTGATTGCCTTGCTCAAAAGCAAGGAGGGCAAAGAGAACGCAAAAGAAGATAAACCCTCTAAAAACAAGTAAACTATGGGTTATATGATTCAGATAGAAGAGCGCAAGGCCGACGAAATGAAGGAACACGCCAAGAAGATGCTCCGTCACGGCGGCAAGCTCATGGAGTGTATCGAGGAGCTTTGCGAGGAGTCCTCTATGGGCGAGCGCGGCAATTACGGCTCTCGCTATGGGAACCGCTATGGAAATCGTGGCGGTGGCTACGGCAACCGCATGGGCTATCGCGAGGAAGACTACGACGATGAAGAAAGTGACTTCGGACAGCGCAGAGGTGTTCCGGGAAGTGGTCGCGGTCGTTACCGCTATTAATTAACCAAGGGGCAACCTTTCGATAAATTCGACAAGTTGCCCCTACATTCTTTATTATATATGAATGAAGCATTGGATATGTTTGAGATAGACCTACCCTCCGGCATGAGGTCTTATCTCCGTAATTATGGCTACCATTTCTCAAAGAAAGCTAATGAGGAGGCCTGCAGGAAACTCCGCAAGCACAATCCAGCCACCGGAAAAATGGAGGCGATTGAACCTTACACCAAAGACCAGGTTGACGAGCTGCTGACAAGGCACAACATCAAGCTGGAGCAGAATGTTGGCTACGACTATGTGTATGTCGCCAACCTTGCCAAGGCCACTCTCTACAAATCAAGCATCCCCGACGAGAAGACACTTGCGCAACACATAAAGGATGTGGTGGACAATCCGCTGCTTCCCTGCGGCAATATATTCCGCCGTTGGCTGGTTGATTGTGACTTCCGGGGTATTGGTGTCGAATGGGATGACATACTATGATACGGCAGGAGATATACCTTGACAAGGTGGGCTGGACTGTTGTGGCTTACTTCGCTGTCACTCACTTCGAGGTGGAGGAGATAATGCGGACGCTTGAAAGAGCCGGGTGCCGTGGGCGCAACCTTGAAAGCGCGTACCGCAACCTCTCGTCGGGCAACCTCAACACCGGGCTGTGCTTCTCCGACGATGGAGTGAGCGTGCTGGTCATCTCCGTCACCTCGTCGAAGCCGCAGTTCCTCAACTCGCTTGTGCATGAGTCGCACCACCTCGCCACGCAGATAGGCTCCGCGCTCGGCTACGACCTCATGGGCGAGGACGTGTGCTACCTCGCCGGGAAGATAGCAGAGGAGATGTACCCGGCTATTGGCAGATACCTATGCGGGTGTCGCAGCCCAAAGCAAAAACGAATATGGAAAATATAATTGTGCATTTTTTAATTGCACAATTTATGATTATGTCAGAAATATTGATTAACTTTGCAGCGTGATGAATTTATGTTCGTCATATGCGTTATTATTGCCTCTGCGTGAGCAGGGGCATAATTTTTATCTTTTGCCATACAGCACCCAGTCCAAAACCTTGCGGTTAGCCTCGTCAACCTTCTTCTGATTTCTCCTTATATATATTTCAGTCGTGTTATGATGCTCGCTTGAATGGCCAAGAGCTTCTGAGATAACAGCATCAGGAATATCAAGCTCCGCAGCTATGGTAGCCCATGTGTGACGCGCCCAATAAGTTGTCAGCTCCGGCCATTCAGGAGTAACAATCTTCTTGCCTCCCTGCCCTACCCTTTCCACTTTGCCGAAGCGTTGTAGAGCTTTGTTTATCTGATGTCGGAAATTCTTATGGTCAGTCCACCTGTCGGCAATAACAAGCAATCCCTTGTCACCTTTATATTTTTCAATCAACTTCATAGCTTCCGGCTCTACTTTTATAGAATACAGCCGTCCTGTCTTTGCCCTGCGATACTCAATTCTGCCCCTTTTAATCTTGGTCAGCCTGTGCAGGTCAACTACGTTTATGCCAATAAGCATGAATATGAGCTTGAACATATCTCGGTATATGACGGCATAGTCTTCTACCGGGTATTCAAAAATTTCCCTTAGTTCCTCCACTAACAAAGACCTCTTGCGTGTCTCTTCTGCATGTATCTTAAATCTCCTGAATGGATAAGCCGTAGTATATTCATTATCGATAGCATAATTAAAGACAGCCCTTATGTTGCGCATATGGATATTCCTTGCGTTTTTGGACGGAGATGTCTCAGCCATATAGGCATCAAAGCGATGCAGCCAATCAATTGTAATGTCATCATAGCTAATATTCTCATCATTGGAATATGCCAGTATCTTTGATAGGGTCAAAGAATATATCTCTTTTGTATTACCTTTCTTAGTGCCGATAAATTTTTTAAAACAGTCAATGAATCCAGTCTTACTGTCCTCGTAATCTTCCGGGCGAAGCACCGTAAGCACCTTATGCTTGATTTCTATTGCAGTTAATTTCTTAGAACCGCCTTTATCAACAATGTCCATTAATTGCAAATCCACTTCCCCTTTGAACCGTGCAATTCTTGCATTCAATGCCTTACACATGGGATGCGTATTCAACACCTTAAGGTTATCTTTATCCCAATAAGATGGTTGAACAGAAATACCAATGCTAATGAATGTTGTTGTTCTGTTGTTTCGGATAGCTAATTTAAGGGGAGCCGCATCATCACCTTTTGTTCTCCTGTTATCCAGAAATAATTTTGATGTTGCCATACTATTTATGCCGTGCGCACGTTTTGCGCACGTTTTTATGTGTTAAAATGTGGTTAAATGTGAGTAAATGTGCATTAGTTTTCGATAAAAAACGCATTTAGGAGCAAAATATACATATAAAAATCAGCTCATTCATAAGATAAATGCTTGTGAATGAGTTGATTTTTGATTGTCGGGGTGAAAGGATTCGAACCTTCGACCCCCTGCTCCC
>JAMPEH010000319.1 GCA_023665245.1 Muribaculaceae bacterium | reverse complement strand
AGGAGGATACCATGAAAGAAATAGTTTTAAAAACAAAAGGTCTGACGAAGCGGTACAAGGATTTTATAGCCTTGGATGCTGCAGATATCACAATTGAAAAGGGAGATATATACGGTCTCATTGGAAGAAACGGGGCAGGTAAGACGACGTTAATGAAGGTGATTACGACCCTGACCAATAAGTCGGATGGTGAGTTTAGTCTGTTTTCTGAAACGGACAGCAATCTTACGGATACAAAGCGGAGAATCGGCTGTCTGATTGAAAATGCAGCTTTTTTTGGCAATATGAGTGTATATGACAATTTAAAATATTATGCAATTCAAAAAGGAATCGTCAACAAAAAGCAGATTGACGATGCACTGGATCTTGTGGATTTAGCAAATGCCAAAAAGAAAAAATTTAAAAATCTTTCACTGGGAATGAAGCAGAGGCTTGGGATTGCACTTGCACTGATGGATAATCCTGATTTTATTATTTTGGATGAGCCGATTAATGGGTTGGATCCCATTGGAATTGCTGAGCTTAGGGACACCTTCAAACTGTTAAATGAAGAAAAGGGAATTACAATCCTAATATCGAGCCACATATTATCGGAGCTTTATCATGTTGCCACAAAGTTTTGTATTCTGGAACGGGGAAAGGTTGTAAAGGAGCTTACAAAAGAGGAGCTTGACATGGAATGCAGCAGGTGTATTTCCATCAAAACCGATGATGTGAAAAATGCAGCCGTTGTTTTGGAGCAGCAGCTTAAGACGACCAATTACACGGTCGTTGATGACGGAGAAATCAGGCTTTATGATTATCTAGAGCAGACAGCGAAGGTAAATAAGGCACTTGCAAAAAATGACATCAATGTACTCGGTATTACAGAAAACGGAATATCACTTGAGGATTATTTCAAGATAGTAATAAAGGAGGTAAAATAATATGATTAACATGATAAAGTCTGATTTATACAGGATATTCAAGGGAAAAGCAATCTATATTGCCATGCTCGCTTTAGCTGTAATAATTGGTGCAAGTCTGTATGAATTGACACCAGGGTATGTTGGAGTAAATGGTGCATTAGCACAGGATGAAACATATTTTGAAAGTGAAAATCCGGAAGGAAATGTGGAGATATTGCAAACGGAATCTATTTCGGACACGAGAGAAAAATTAAAGGCATACCCATACGCACTTGACAAGGGGATTGCCGCGTCAAATGCCAATTTATATTACATTTTCATTGTAGTAGTTGCAATTATTATTTCCACGGACCTTTCCAAAAGCACGGTTAAGAATACCCTGTCCTCTGCGATAAGCAGGTCAAAATATTATGGTTCCAAGCTGATCTGCTGCCTGCTTGTCTGCACGGCAGTGATTGTGCTCAACAATTACGGTGTATATTTTATCAATATATTGGTAAATGGCAAAGCCTTTAGCTCCAGCCTGGGAGAGATGACAAGGGTAACCTTATACCAGCTTCCGCTGATGTATGGTATCATAAGCCTGCTGGTATGTATCAGTGCTGTTGTGAGGAAAAATTCTGCATTTAACGGAATTTCAATACCGCTGCTTTTTGTATGTCAGCTTTTATTTATCGCCATCATAAAGCTATTGCGTGTAAAATCTACGTTGAGACAATATGAATATCAGACGGCACTCAGTATGCTTGCAAGGAACCCTGCAAATGAATATGTGCTAAAATGTACCCTGCTTGGAATGATTTATATTGTCATATTTAATTTAATCGGCTATTATTCATTTAAGAGGGCAGACATTAAGTAAAAATAAAGTGAGGACGTTTTTATGCAGGTGGCTGTGTTTTTTCTCGGCTTATTGGTGTTGATGCTTTTGATTTATATATTCCTTATGAAACGGGAGCTTGCACGTGTCCAAAAAAATATAAGACAAATCAGTGACAGTGACAGCAACAGCCTTGTCCATTCCGAAATAACGATAAAGGAGTTGGACAGGCTGATAGAGGAAATTAATGACATTATCCGTGAAGCAAGAGCTGCAAAAAGCGATTATGAAAATAAAAATGAACAATTGAAAAAAATGATTACGAACATTTCCCATGACCTCAGGACGCCGCTGACCTCTGCACTGGGCTATGTTGATATTATGCTGTCATCTGTGACGGACACGGAGCAGAAAAAGGACCTGGAAATCATAAAGGAGCGTTTGGAACGGTTAAAGAAGCTGATAAATTCATTTTTTGAATTTACAAAGGTGGAATTGATGCGTGCGGCACTTACGCTGGAGCCCATTAACATCGTTGGTGTTTTGGAGGAGAGCATTGCCCGTTATTTTGACGATTTTAACAGGGAAAACAGGGAGATTCTTTTTACCTGCCATGTAAAAAAGCATATGCTTGCTTCAAACAGGGATATGCTGCTGCGGATTTTCGATAATATAATCGGAAATGCATATAAGCACAGCGACGGAAATTTGGAAATTACGGTAAAAAATGAAGAAATTTTAAAGATTGTATTTACAAATAAACTAATATGTTCTAATCTTGACATGAACCATATTTTTGACGAGTTCTACACATATGATATCTCAAGACAAAAGGGAAATACAGGGCTTGGGCTTGCCATTGTAAAGCAGTTTGTCATGCGTCTTGGCGGAGCTTGTTATGCGGCAACGGAAAATGACGACTTGAATATTGTTGTAGAATTCAAATAGGTAATTGTAAGACGAAAAGGAAGGGACATGGAACAATGAGTATTAGAATTGGTATTATGGGTTATGGAAATCTCGGAAAGGGAATTGAATGTGCCATCAAACAAAATGATGACATGGAGCTTGCGGCAGTCTTTACAAGGAGAGAGCCTGCGACGCTTTCTATTCTTACGGAGGGAGTGCCTGTATATTCTGCTGACGAGGCAGTCAGCCACAAGGATGAAATTGACGTGTTGATTCTTTGTGGAGGAAGTGCAACTGATTTGCCAAAGCAGACAAAGGAATATGCAAAATATTTTAATGTAATTGACAGCTTTGACACACACGCAAATATACCTGAGCATTTTGCAAATGTAGATGCAGCGGCAAAGCAGTCAGGAAAGCTTGGGATTATTTCCGTGGGCTGGGATCCTGGCATGTTTTCCTTAAACAGATTGTATGCAAATGCAATTCTTCCGAACGGAACAGATTATACATTTTGGGGAAAGGGTGTCAGTCAGGGACATTCCGATGCCATAAGACGTGTGGAAGGCGTTTTGGATGGAAAGCAGTACACGGTTCCTGTTCCTGAGGCACTTGAGCTGGTAAGAAGCGGGGCAAACCCTGAGCTTACAACGAGACAAAAGCATACAAGGGAATGTTTTGTTGTTGCTGCTCGGGGAGCTGACAAGGTAAAAATAGAGGCTGATATCAAAAATATGCCAAACTATTTTGCTGACTATGATACAACGGTTCATTTTATTACCGAGGAGGAGCTTCGGAACAACCATAGTGGTATTCCACATGGCGGTTTTGTAATCAGAAGCGGAAAAACAGGCTGGAAGGAAGAAAATTCACATGTGATTGAGTACAGCATCAAGCTGGATTCCAATCCTGAATTTACGGCATCGGTTATCGTTGCATATGCAAGGGCGGCATACAGATTAAGCTGTGAGGG
>JAMPEH010000318.1 GCA_023665245.1 Muribaculaceae bacterium | reverse complement strand
TACGGTCGGTGGCGGCGAGCTGGGCGGCCACGGTGGTGGTTTCGGCGCTCTCGCCGGAGCCGGTGGTGACGCTGTAACCCTTGGTGAGGCCGTTGACCAGGATGGGACGGGTGGCATTGGCGGTGGATTCGGGGGTAAGCTGCTTCTGGGCGCCGGAGCCAATGGCGAAGAGGGCGCCGCTCTTGTCGCTGCGGATATATTTGGCGGTTTCGCCAGTGACATTGGTGGGCACGGCTTCGCCGTCCTCGGTCCCCACCTGGTTCATGCCCAGAAGGAGGATGTGGTCGTTGGCATCGGCACTGAAGCCAGTGGCGATGAGGGTCACGTCACGGAGGTAGTTGCCCACGCCGTTGACCTGGCTGCCCTCACGGACCACCATGGGCACACGCTGGATGCTTTCCATGGGGGCGTAGCTGCCATCGGGACGCTGGGTACTGAAGCTGTGGGTGCCCAGGACGTTATAGTCGCCAATGTTGTAGCCCACGCCGGGCATGCTGCCGAAGGCGTAGACATAGCCGCCGGTGGAGCGGAGGATGGAGTAGTTCCGTCCGGCGTAGACAGACTCGATGTTGGTGAAGTAGCCCTCGTTATAGATGAGGTTGCTGTTGTTCTCAGCGTTGTTGACCAGGCCGTTGCGCTCCAGACGGTAAGGTGTGGTGCGGTCGGCACTGCTGTTTTCGCGCCAGTTGACGGCACGGGTGCCAGTGGCGCCCCAGCCGTAGGCGTAGCCCACGTCGGTGACGGCCAGGGAGTGGTTATAGCCGCCGGAGATCTGGACGATATGGCCAGTCACGTTGGAGGTGTTCACCGCCACGGGGTAGCGCTGGTTGCTGGTGTTGCCGATACCCAACTGGCCGTTGCTGTTGAGGCCCCAGGCCCAGACGGTGACCTCGCCGGTGACGGCGTCGGGCGCGGAGATGGCGAAGGAATGGTAGGCGCCAGCGGCGATGTCCGCGATGCCCCGGAGGTAATCGTTGCCGTTGGCGGCGCGAACCTGAACGGGAGAGTATTCATACGCGCCGGAGCCGGAGGTGCCGTCGCCCAACTGGCCGTAGGTGTTGTCACCCCAGGCCCAGACGGTGCCGTCGGCCTTCAGGGCCAGGGCAAAGTGCTCACCGTAGACGATCTTGGGGGTGGTGAGCTTGGCGTTGGGGGACTCGGTGCGGTCTTCCTTCGCCCGGACGATGAGGTTGATGATACGGGTGATCTGGGTGGTGTTCTCACGGATGAGGACGGTGACGTTGCCGAAGGCGTTGGGCATGGTACGCAGCTCATAATAGCCCTCAGCGGCGTTGACGTAGACGGTGAGGATGGATTCATCGGAGGAGATGACGGTGAAGTCGCCAGTCTGGAGGGCACGGGTGGTACGGGTATGGACACCCTTGTCGATGCCGCTGGCGCCCACCACATCGGTGCTCTCAAACGGGAACAGGAAGTCCTCGGTGTCCTGGACACCGCTGGTTCTGTAAAGGTTTGTGCCAACGGTGATGTACCGCTGGAGGTTGGTGACTGTCTCGGTGGTGGTCACATCGGCGGGGTCGGGGTTCTCCTCGGTGGCGACGCCGGGTGTGGTGGTCTTGGTGTAGGTCATGGGGATGCGGATGGCATCGCCCTCGGTGAGGATGGTGCGCTCCACATTCAGGTGGCCGGTGGTGGCCGTTCCAGCCTCGGTGGAGGCGGTGGCGGAACGGAGGGTATGCTGGGTGAGGGCGTGGTCGAAGTCACGGTAGGTGACGGTGGCCTTATCGCCCAGCTTGAAGTCGGTGACGTAGGCCACCTGGCCAATGTAGATGCTCTCGTCGTCGGGGGAGCCCACCAGGACGGGCACGTTGGGGGAGCTGACGGATTTGGAGTCGCCCAGGGCGTTGGAGCCGCCCATGTAGTGGTGCTCGTAGCCCTTCTCGTTCATGCGGTTCAGGGTGCCATAGAGGAAGGTGCCGGAGCCGTAGGTGCCCATGGCGTAGACGGTGCCTCCCACGTGGGCTTCCTGGGTCAGGAGGCCGTTTTCGTCGGGGATGAGCACGTCGTTCTTATAGATGGTGGTCTGATAGTGGTTGACGGCCACGGACTGGGCGCCCAGGAAGGGCTCGGTGCTGAGGACCCCGGCGGTGCCGCTGTCACGGCTCTCGCCAGCGGCCACCAAGGAGGGCTGGGTGACAGTGTTCACGCCGACCTGGCCCACTTGGCCCTTGCTGTTGTCGCCCCAGGCGTAGATATGGCCTTCGGCGTCAATGGCCATGGAGGGATTGCCACCGGCGAAGATGCGGGTGATGGGCACGTTGTTGTGGTTGCCAGTGAGGAGGACCTTCACGGGCAGGGTGGAATACCCGCCGGACTTGCCGTTGCCCAGCTGGCCATAGGTGTTGTCGCCCCAGGCCCAGACCTGGCCCGCGCCGTCCAGGGCGATGATATGGCCGTCGCCGGAGGCGATGTCCACGATGTCGGTGAGGTAGTTGGTGGAGGTGGACTGCTCGCCAGCCTTGACCTGGACGGGATAGATGCGGTCCAGGATGCTGCCATCACCCAGAGCACCCGGGGAATCCCAGGACGGGGTGTACCAGTAGCGGCCGCCGTGCTGGTGGTCGCCCTGCTGGGTCATTTGGCTGGAGCTGCCCTTGGAGTTGATGCCCCAGGTGAAGACGGTGCCGGAGGAGGTGAGGGCGGCGGAGAACTCGTCGCCAGCCACCAGCTTGGTGATACGGGCACCATAGTTACCAGCGGTCATGCTGGAATTGGCGGTGGCGGAATACTTGGAGGTGGTGGGGCTGGGCGTGCCGTCGGTGGTCTTGTCGGCGTCGGCGTTGAGGGTGTTGTCGCCCAGGTAGCTGGTGCCGTGGAGGCCCAGGACGGTGACGGGCACCAGCTTGGTGATGTAGTGGCTGGCGTCGGAGTAAGAGGTGGCGTTGTAGGACCCGGAGACGCCCTGGTAGCTGTAACTGCTGTCGGTGGCGGCGTGCTCGGAGTCGAAGACGCGGGTGTGGGACTCGCCCAGGATGGCGTCACCGGCACGCATGGCGGTGCCGAAGTGGCGCAGGGCGTCATAGGTGAAGCCGTGGGGCGAGTTGTCGTGCTCGCCGTGGCCATGGTAGCCGTCCTTGTCCACGGGGTACATCATGCCGGGCTCGGAGAAGTCCACGTTGAGGTACTCGACGGACTGGTAGGTGCCGGAGTTGCCCCAGTAGATGACGGTGCCGTCGGCACGCAGGACGATGGCGAAGTCACGGCCCGCGGCGATCTGGACGGCGTTGGAGAGGTAGCCGCCGGAGATGCTGGAGATCCAGTGGGTACCGTTGAGCTCGGAGCCGTAGTTGCCCAGGTAGGTGTAGAATTTACCAGCGCTGCTGCTCTGATAGGAGGTGTCGTGGTAACCAGCGCCGTAGTTGATGGTGGCGCCGGGGTTGACCACCTTGACGGGGGTATAGGCGTTGGCGTCACGGATGGCGGCCCAGTATTCGCCGTAGCAGCGGCAGTGGCAGCACCAGACGCAGCAGTGGTGGCACCACTCGTAGAGGTACTCGTAGGTGGAGTTCCAGTTGCCGTTGCCCAATTCGCCAGCGTTGTTGTAGCCCCAGGAGTAGACGGAGCCGTCGGCGGCCAGGGCGTAAGAGGTGTA
>JAMPEH010000317.1 GCA_023665245.1 Muribaculaceae bacterium | reverse complement strand
TATCAGATGAAATAAAGGAGTTAATAGGCATTCTACCTCTTGGGGAAATTTCTTGGAAAGATCAAAAGAATACCTACTTGGTGGAAAAATACAAGTGATGGATAAATTATTTTTGGATACAAATGTGGTGCTGGATTTGCTTGAAAAACGGGAACCGTTTGTGAACGATGCGGCTCTTTTGTTTCAGTTGGCACAGGACGGAGAGTGTCAATTGTTCGTATCTGATATGACATTTGTAAATATTGCTTATATTACAAGGAAAATTTATTCTAAAGAGAAATTATATTTTCTTCTTTCCAAGTTGTCTCATTTTCTTACGATAATTGAAAATGGTGCTTTTGCGGTAAAAAGTGCGATTGAATTGGAAGCTTGGAAAAAACGGTAAAACTGCCCCCTTAAAAACGGTAGAAAGTGACCCTTTGAAAACGGTCTAAGTTGACCACAGAAAAACGGTTGAAAATGACCATCTGAAAACGTTTCAAATTGCCCCCCCTAAGGGGAGATAAAAAGTTATTTGTTCGTTGGAGTTTAAATAAAAAGATTTAGTTAGTGTCAAATTTCTAATTAAATCAGAAGAGCATGTCCAATACTCCAATTAAAATGAACAAATTGAGAACGATAATCCGTTTATACGAAGAACAGACCGGCTTGAAGACGATTGCCGTGCTTTCCCGAACCTCCCGTAACACTGTCAAAAAATATATCCGTAAGTGGAACAGTATAGACATGTCTTACGAGACGTTCCAGCAGAAGAGTGACGCGGAACTTCATGATTTATTCTGTATAGAAGAATGTTCCTCCACGTCGAATCCCCGTCTTGAAGAACTGGACCGTCTGATGCCAGAGATATGCAAATCCTTAAGCAAGCGAGGCATGACCACCCTTCAACAATGGAACAAGTACCGTGAAAGCCATCCAGACGGTTACGGTCTGACCCAGTTTCGTTTGGCCATCCAGCGTTACCGCAAGATCAGCCATCCCTCGATGCGCATGGAGCACAAAGCGGGCGACAAGATGTTCGTCGATTATTGCGGTGATAAACTATGGATTTATCCGTACAAAGAATCTCCCCGTCAGGTGGAAGTCTTCGTATCCGTCCTCGGGTGCAGCCTGTTGACCTACGTGGAGGCTACCCATAGCCAAAGCAGGGAGGACTTCATTTCTGCCTGCGAGAACGCCTTCTATTATTACGGCGGCGTACCTCAGGCAGTAGTACCCGACAATCTGAAGGCAGCCGTCAGTAAGGCAGGCCGCCATGAATCCGTATTGAACGAAGAGTTCGAGCGTTTTGCCGAACACTATGGCGTGACAGTCTTTCCGGCTCGTGTACGTAAACCCAAAGACAAGGCCCTTGTGGAGAATGCCGTCAAACTGACCTATAAGGACATCTACACCAAGCTTGAATCATTGCATTGTCCCGATCTGAAAAGTCTCAATGCAGCGATCCGTTCGGCTTTGGAATTGCACAACAACGCGATCCTAACCGGCCGGAACTACTCCCGTCGTACCTATTTCGAAGACATAGAACGGGACGCTCTGGGAACTTTGAATCCGATTCGCTACCAGATAAAAAAACAGGTCTCGGCAACTGTCGGCAAGGACGGTTACATACGCTTGCGCGAGGATGCCCATTTTTACAGCGTCCCCTATACCTACATAGGCAGAAAATTGACAATCCGCTATACTTCAAGTGACGTGGAAGTTTTTGACAACTACACCCTTGTGGCCAGGCATACCCGCAACCGCATGGAGTTCAAGCACACGACCAATCCCGAGCATCTATGTCCGGGGCATAAGGCCATTCTGGAATGGTCCCCGGAAACCTTTCTGAAGGAGGCCTCCGAAATACATGAAGACGTGGAGCTTTATATCCGTAAAATATTGGAAGAAAAGCGTTATGTGGACCAGGCCAACAAGACCTGCTCCGGCATCCTGGGACTGGCACGCAAAGTAGGCCCCATGCGTCTGGCTGCCGCCTGCCGTCTGGCCGACAGCTATGGCAGATACAGCTTTCTTGAAATACAGGACATCCTCAAAACGAAAAGCGAAATCATCGAATTGCCCGAAGAAACGGCCGACATACCGGAGCATGAGAACATACGGGGAAAAGAGTATTACGAATAATCCATGATTATAAACAATCCATTAAAAACAAGAACATGAACAACGATTTGACATTGGAAAAACTGCGAAGCATGCGCCTGTTCGGCATGCATGACGCCTTCAAGGCTTCTTTGGAAAACACGCTCAAGGAGCAGATGACACAAGACCAGTTCGTCTTCCATCTGGTATCCAGCGAATGGGACAACCGCCGTAACAGGGCCATTGAGCGTGCCGTCAAGGCCGCCTCGTTCCGCTACAGCGCCTCCTTGGAAGAAATAGACTACTCTTTTGAGAGGGGGGTGGATCAAAACCAGGTAGAACGACTGGCCGCCCTGACGTTCGTAAAGGAGAGCAGGGATCTCTTCATTACCGGACCTACCGGAACCGGCAAAAGTTATCTGGCAACGGCCTTGGGCAACAAGGCATGTCAGGAAGGATACAGGGTGCTCTATGCTTCCACGGCCAAACTGATGAGCAGTCTGAAAATAGGTAAGGTGAAGGGAACCATATTAAACGACCTGAAGCGTATCGAAAGGATGGATTTGCTTATCCTGGACGACTTCTGCATGCAAGCCTTCGACTCGCAGTCAAGAGGCATACTGATGGATATCATAGAGGACAGGCATCAGAAAAGGTCCACCATGATAACTTCCCAGCTGCCTGTTAAAGGGTGGTATGACGCCATTGGAGAAAAAACGGTGGCTGACGCGATACTCGACAGACTGGTACACAACGCTCTCAGGGTGGAGTTATTTGGAGAATCCATCAGAAAAAGGAAAACCAAGAATGAAGAAAGATATCTATGAAAATTTATACAATACACTATATCAACGTGTTGGAATTTATATGTATTTTTGTACAAAATATTTGAAACCAATAGAGAATTTTTATAATAAAACAAATAAAATTAAAGTTTAACCCGGACTTAAATCTTCTATTTTAGACCCCATTTCCGAGGAATAACTTTTTACTTTTTTGAAGGAGGAACTTCAGGTGGTCACTTTCTACCGTTTTTAAGGGGTCAAGTTTTCCGTTTTTTCCAATTAGTGCCCCGGATACAGGATGTTGGGGAGGAACAAACATTACTAATGTGCAGGATGCGTTTTGCCCTGACTTTCCAAACGTTCGTTTCCAATATACATGGTATGTCAAGAAACCGGGGGAGGCGAAATTTGATTTACTTGCTAACGCGACGAACGAGACGCTGAAAGGCTATGTCCTGGAAAATAATACTACCTCCACCCTAACTTATCAATTCAAACGTGTCGGTATCTCTTCGCTGGGTGTTGCGGAAAGTAATATCCTGACGGTAAAAATATTGCCGAAGCCTTTTGCCAAACCGGATTATAGCTTCAATGCAGGAAGTTCGGTGTCTGTAACCCAATATTGGGGAACAAACACTTCTGCCCAATGGCAGTTGGAGGGTGCCCCTTCATGGGCGTACGTACATGGCACGACAACTAGTACAGTAATCATAGCCGGCGGATTGGTGAATGAAGAATTTATACTGAA
>JAMPEH010000316.1 GCA_023665245.1 Muribaculaceae bacterium | reverse complement strand
GCGCCGGTGGCGGTGGCGCTCAGGGTGACCTGGGTGGGCTGGGACAGACGGTCGGGCTCCACCTGGTCTCCGGTATAGCCCCAGGTGACCCGCAGGCCCAGCTGACGCTCGTCGTTGGCGCCCCAGGCATAGAGTCTGCCCGTGTTGGTCAGGGCCAGGGCGTGATGCTCACCGGCCGAGATGGAGACGATCCACTCATCCTGCGCCAGGTCGGGGAAGTTGACCTTGGTGGGCAACAGGGAATAGGGATTCGTGGGATCCACGGTGCGGCCCAGCTGGCCGTAGCTGTTGTCGCCCCAAGCCCAGACGGTGCCGTCGCTCTTCAGGGCCAGAGTGAACTCCTGTCCGGCCGCCATCATGGGCGCCACGCGGTTCACAGACGTCTCGGTATCCACGGGAATGACATTGACGTAGTAGACCACGGTCTGGTCGCCGGCCCGCAGCACGATATGGGTCATGCCGTAGCTTGCGCCATGGACCACGAACCGGTTCTCCTCCACCAGCTTATCAAAGGTGACGGCGTCGGCCTTGGCCACGTACTTGTCGCCGTCGCCGGTGTTGTACTCCTTGCCGGCGATCAGGTCGTTCTTGTTGTTGTAGGCCACATTCACGTTCACGTTCTGGAACTGGATGGGATAGTTGCGCCAGAACTCGGTAAACAGGTTGAAGCGCTTGGAGAGCATGAAGTCCACCACCACATCCTCGCCCACGTGGACCAGGACCTGATGCTTGCTGCTGGGCTGACCCTTTTCGCCCACGATGACGGGGGTGTCGCCCAGGGTATCGTTCTGGGTCAGGGTGATGGCGTTGTCGCCGTTATAGCGTCCCTTGGTATAGTCGCCCATGCCGTAGACCTGGCCGATGGTATCAGAGAGGGCGCTGTAACCGGAGCCGGCACTGATGGAGCGGATATAGGTGCCGGCGTCCTGCAGATACCGGGTATGCTCCGTGGGCAGCGTGATCCACAGGTTGTTGGCCGAGTTGCCCAGGCCCAGCTGACCGTTCCGGTTGTTGCCCCAGCTGTACAGCAGGCCGTTGTAATCCAGCGCCAGAGTCTGATCTGCGCCGGCGTCCACGTCCACGATGGAGGAGATGCTGGTCAGGCTGGTCAGGTGCGGTACGTAGGTCGAGCCGTCCTCCAGCTCCACGCCCAGGCGGCCATCCTCGTTGGAGCCCCAGGTGGAGACCATGGTGTTGTAATGCAGGGCCACAGAGTGATCCTGTCCGGCGCTGACCTTGACCACGCTTTCGCTGTCGGGCACAAAGACGGGAATGCCGGTGTTGTCGCTCACCGCCAGCTCGTCGGTATCCTGACCCAGCTTGCCGTAGTCATTGCTGCCGACGCCGTACACAGTGCCGTCGAACATGGCGAACAGGCTGTGGCTGTCACCCGCCGAGATGCCGTTGACGTTGGACAGAGACAGCTTGGTGGGGGTATCCACCGTGCCGCCGACCTCATGGATGCCCAACTGGCCGTAAGTGTTGTCGCCCCAGGCAAAGACCCGGCCGTCGCTGGCAAGGGCCAGAGAGTACTTGTTGCCGGCAGAGACGGCCACGATCTTGGCGCCGCCCAGAGCAGTGGTTGTGGTCACATCCAGGACCTTGAGGAAGTGGCGCTGGCTGCCGCCCACATAGCCCAGACCCAGCTGGCCCCGGTCGTTGTTGCCGGCGGCCCAGACGTTGCCCTCGCTGTCCACCAGCAGGGAGTGATCCATGCCGGCAGAGACGTCCACAAAGACAGGCTTGGCGGTGTAACGCTTGGTCTCGCCGTCCGAGCTGAGGACGGTCTTGTAATCCCAGAAATAGTTGCCGTCTTCGTCAGGGACATAGACCCGGATCTCCAGCGGATCGTCCTCGCCCTGAACGGGACCGTTGACCAGGAGACTGTCAACGCCCAGCTGGCCGTACTCGTTGAGGCCGTAAGCCCAGACAGAGCCGTCAGCACGCAGGTTCAGGGTGTGGCCGCCGCCGGTGGAGACCTTGGCCATGACCAGCTCATCGGCGGGCTTGGCCTCGCTGGCGGCCTTGCCGTTCTGGTCATAAGAGGCCTTGTAGATACCGTCGTCTGTATCCAGCGTATAGATCACCTTGTTGGCCTCAGGGCCGTCCTTCTCCAGAATGACGATGGGCACATAGCGGGTCTTGCGGGACACGTTGGGCTCCCGGACCTGCATGAAGTTCCGGCCGGAGTAGCCATCCCGGGTATCCAGGCGGATGATGCTGTTCTCCACAGACTCGATGGCGTCCAGCCAGGTCGTCTCGGTATGCTTGTTGATGGAGGCATTGGGCTCGTAAGAGGAGTGACCGCGCCAGACCACCTTGCAGCCGTCCAGCACCGTGCCGTCGGCGAGGGAGAAGGTCAGGGTGCCCTGCCGGATCAGGTTGAACCAGCCGTCGGAGACGTCGTCCGCATCCAGGACCTCGGTCCGGGTGGTGCCCTTATCGTCAAAGGTCTGCTCCACGTGGATCTGGCTCAGATCGGTGAACCGGTTGCCCTCACTGTCAAAGAGTGCGTACTGATAACCGGTGCGGGCGTCCGCCACTGTGATCTCGGTGTCACCGGCAACCGCGTCCTGCTGACCGTCGCCCTTCTCCTCGTTGTTGTTTAGGGTCAGGCCGTAGGTGTAGTCGAACCGGGCGTCGTTCTTCATGAACATGCAGAAGACGTCGAAAGTGGTATCCAGGTAGTAGGTGTTGCCCTCCACCAGAGTGAGATCGCCCGCCGCGACGACGCGCTTGTCGTCCCGGTCAAAGACATATTCACCGTAGAAGAGGAAAGTGTAAGGATCATAGCCGTCGTCACGGATATAGCCGCTGGAGGGACGATCCACCTTGGCATCCTCGGGATACTTTGTGGGATCCCACAGACGGTACCGGGCCTTGCCGTAGGAGCTGTTCTGGCCGATGTACTGATAATCGCCCAGATACATCTCGCCGTCGCCCTCCTGGGTGGTATAGCTGTCGGCGATGGTGACCCGCAGGGCGCTGTCACCCACCAGGGTATGCTCGCTGGTGTCGCTGGCGGTGCCGATGGCCAGCTGGCCCTCGGTATTGGCGCCGGCGCCCCAGAGCATGCCGTAGGTATCCATATAGGCCACCTGACGGAAGCCGGCAAAGACGTTGAGGAAGTTATATTCCACATTGCCCAGACCGGTCATGCCGCTGCTCACCTTGGGCACTTCCTTGGGCTCGTTGTACATGTTCGCCAGCTCCACGCCGGTGTCCATAATGCCCAGCTGGCCACGGTCGTTGGCGCCCCAGGCGTAGGCCATGCTGTCGCTGGTGCGGACATAGGAGCTGTAGAGACCGGCCGCCAACTCGGTGACCTTGCCGCCCTCCTTGTCGCCCAGGATGTGGCCGCCCTGATCGCCGGCGATGACCTTGGCAGGCGCGGAGACCGAGCCGCCGGTCTTGCCGTTGCCCAGCTGACCGTAAGTGTTGGAGCCCATGGACCACACATTGCCGTGGACGTCCAGCGCCAACAGATGGTCGGCGCCCGCGGCGATCTGGGTGATAGCCAGAGCAACGGTCTCCCCCTCCTCGTCCTCCTCGGTGAAGCCGGTGACTTTCTGGGGATTCTCGCTCAGGCGCCACACCTCGCCGCCGGCCAGCGCGTAGCCGCCGGAGACCTGGCTGATGGTGCC
>JAMPEH010000315.1 GCA_023665245.1 Muribaculaceae bacterium | reverse complement strand
CTTCGGATCACCTATCTGGACGGCGATGGCAAGGAGGTTTGTCTGGATGCGCCAGAGAGCGTGTGGCAGGACGGGTATTGGGATGTGATTATGCCATACCCTGAGGACTGTCCGGACCAGGAGATAACGATCGTCATAGACCATGACGGGGAGAACGGCGATGGCGATGGTGATGCGGTGACGGACTACCCGGCGGGCGGTTCCGGAGCCGACGACGCGGAGCCGGGCAGCGGAGCGAATAACGCTGACGATGAGACAGCGGCTGCCGAGAAAATGAATGACGGTGGCGATGTGACGGAGGCTGCAGAGAAAGCAGATGGTGGTGACGGTGCGCAAGCGCAGGGTCCCGACGGCACGGCTGATGATGCGGGCGCGGACGAGGAGAACATTGTAATAGAAGAAAAGATCGTCTATCTTCCCGCCGTTTACCAGATCGATCTGTCGGGAATCCGGACGGCGGAGCCGGAAGAGCTGCCGTCGGAGCTTTTGGCGGAGGAGCTGCCATCGGAGGCGGGCACAGTTCTCGATATGACGGCACCGGTGATTAAGAAGATTACCGCGCGGGACACCACCGCGGTGTTAAAATTCGTGCCCAATGACGTGGTGCGTTCCGTCACAAAGACGTCCGGTGCAGACGGCGGAACCGGCTTTTATACGCTCGCGTTGACGGATAAGGTGACTGGAAAAATGGTGGAAGCTGTCAACACGGCGGATGTCCCGGCGGAAACAAAGGCTGCGGCTGCGTGCACGTACACGCTTTCCATAGGGGCAGACAGCACCGAGGCGGCTCCCTTGTACACCTGTGAGATTCGAGGGCTTTCCAGCAATAAGTCTTATATCGCGGCGATAGTGGCACACTATGAGAAGCAAGGAGCCACGCCGCTGGAGAAGTCCTCCAAGAACATGAATTTCACCACGAAGAAGGTGATGCTCACATCGGGCGGAAGCGGAAGCCTGCCAGTTTCCTATGTCACCATGGCGGATTTGCGGGCAAATCCGAATGCTGTGGGAACGGTTGTCAAATATGGAGAAACGGAAGTGACGAATCTCGGTTGTGGCGTGCCTTATGCGTTGTTTGCGGAGGTGAACAACCTTTCCCGCGCGCTGGAGACGGAGAAACTGAAATGGACGATTCAGATTGTGAACGACGACGGCACGAAGAAGACGGCGGACAAGAAGAGCGCCACGCTGAAGGCGGGAACTTCCACCTATGAGGCGCGGCTGGAATTGCTGGCGGCGGGACGTTATGAGATCGTGGCGGCGTCCGCAGTGACGAAAGAGCCGCTTGCCTCGTTTATCGTTGTGGCGTCACAGAGCGGCGGCGGAGGCGGCAGCCAGCTCTCCCTGCAGAGCGAACTGTTCTATTTTTATCAGGAGCCGAGGGAAGAATGGCAGTCATGGACGGCATAAATCATAGCAGCATACAGCAAAGGACGGTGAGGATACATGGAAAAGAGACAAGATAAAATTGTATTGGAACAGACAAGCGACGCGCCGGACAGGAAACATATCCTGATTGTCGATGATGACTTGAATATGCTCAAAATACTTCGCTATTATCTGCAGGACACATACAAGGTGACGGTGGTCAATTCCGGCAAGGTTGCGGTGGATTTTTTGGAAAAATACACGCCGGACCTGATTCTTCTGGACTACATGATGCCGGTGGTCAACGGAGCCGCTGTTCTCAAGGTTATCAAGAGCAGGGAGGCGACGAAAGATATTCCGGTCTATTTCCTGACGGGGCGGACGGATGAGACGACGGTGGCGGAGTGCCTTTCCCTGAATCCGGCGGGATATATCGTCAAGCCGGTGGCAAAGGATGCTCTGCTCGCAAAGATGGAAGAGGCATTCTCGCAATAGAGGGCGATGCGTAAGTCTGTGTCCGCGGAGATGATGTTTGTGCGGTGAAGCGCAAAAGCCGCAAAGAGGGATCGCTATGTGGAGAGACGGAGAAGGCAAGATTACGAGATACTTACTTGGAGTTTTTTGTTTTTATTTGTTGTACTTTGCGGCTGCCGTTTTCTATCTCGATATGGATAGAAGATGGATTTTTGTACCGGCGGCCAGCTTTATTGTGAGCCTGCCGGTTCTGGGGCGGCACAGGGACAGGGCAGAGGCATATACGTTCTCTGTGCTGGCTTGTGTCAATATCGCCGCGTATGGTGTGATGCTTCAGGAATTTACGGAGGTGTTCACCATATTTTGCGCGGCTGTCTGCCTGCTTTCTTTTTACCATCATTTAAAAGTAAATTATCTGATGCTGGGATTTTTTACGGCTTATATCGTGTATGGGCTGGCCTGGCAGGGTGAATGGCAAAGATTTCTGGAGCGGGACGGTGCGCTTGCCGTCTCGATACGCATTCTCAGCGTGTATCTGGTGCAGGTTCTGCTGATCATGCTCATCAGGCGGCAGCAGGCGGCGCAGAGCCTGGCGGAACAGAAGGCACTGGAAGCGGAGATGGCGGCGCGGGCGAAGGAAGATTTTCTGGTGAATATGAGCCATGAGATCAGGACGCCGATGAACGCGATCACGGGCATGGCGGAGCTGGCGCTGCGAAGCGGCGCACTCCCGGAACCGGAAAAGGGCTATCTGCAAAGTATCCACGCCGCCGGGGAGGATCTGGCGACTATCATCGATGACATATTGGACATCACGAAGATCGATTCCGGCAGTCTGGAGATCCGGGAGGAGGAATATGAGATCACGGCGATCATACACGATGTGGTCAATGTGGTGCAGATCATTCTCGGCCAGAAAGAAGTGGTACTCTTAGTGGACGTGAATCCGGACACTCCTGTGCGGCTGCGCGGCGACCGCGTCCGCGTGAAGCAGATCCTGTTAAATCTGTTGAACAATGCGGCGAAGAATACCGAGAAGGGCACGATTCATCTGACGGTAAAGCCTCTCCCGGTCGATGGGGACAGCGGCCATGTGGACCTCTGCGTGAGCGTGGCGGATACAGGGATTGGCATGTCTGAGAATCAACTGGAAGATCTTTTTACAAAGTTCCGGCAGGCGGACGCGGGAAACCGCGCGCAGGGCGGAAACGGCCTGGGGCTCGCCGTCTCCAAGAGGCTGGTTGAGCTGATGCATGGCACGCTGGTGGCAAAGAGCGAGCCCGGAAAGGGATCGGAATTTACGTTTACCGTCAGGCAGGAGGTTGTCGATGCAGGTCCCTGCCTGGAGGCGGACCCGCAGCCGGCACAGCAGCAGCCGTCGGAGGAGGATGTGCAGGACCCGGAGAGCGTTAGAAGAGAAGGCGGGCGGACGACCTTTACGGCGCCGACGGCCAGGATTCTGCTGGTGGATGACAATAAGGTGAATCTAAAGGTGGCGGAGGGCCTGCTGCGCCCTTACAAGATGTGTGTAGAGACCGCGACGAGCGGAGCGCAGGCCATTGAGATGGTGAAGAACCGGATTTACGACCTGATTTTTATGGACCATATGATGCCGCAGATGGACGGTGTGGAGGCGACGGCGATTATTCGGAGCCTGGATGGAGAACGTTTCCGCACGATGCCGATTATCGCGCTGTCGGCGAACGCGCTGCGCGGCGCCAGGGAGATGTTTTTGGATGCGGGCATGGACGATTTTGTGGCGAAGCCCATCGAGATGCGCATGATGGACGAAACGATGCGCA
>JAMPEH010000314.1 GCA_023665245.1 Muribaculaceae bacterium | reverse complement strand
ACGTACATAGAAACGCTGTCCACAAGGCCGGTTGAACCACCGGCTGGATACAGCGGCATCGTACTGTTCCCGATGCTCGATGGCAATTGGGGCCCCGCCAACGAGTGGTTCACCATCGAGGCGAAAGACTACAATGCTCAGAAGGCCAAACTTGGCTATGATCTCGACTACGAGAACGAACACACTGTGCGCGCGCAACAGGCACTCACGTATGCCAAAGAGCTGCTGTGCTACCGCGTCGGCACCGCTGGCGCCAAGGCGAAGGCAGATGCCGTGGAAATGCTCGCACCGACTCCCGCAGAAGGTGAAGAAACCCCCGCAGGACCGTTCGAGCTCACGGCAACGGCCATGTATGGCGGCACGCGTGGAAATGATCTGCGCTACGCAATCGTGGCCAACCCGGATGGCGGCTACGACGTGACCGTATATCTCGATGGCGAGACGCAGGAGCGCTTCGAGGGCATTGAGACGGTCGATGATCTCAAGGCCGCAGGCTCCGAGTGGATTGTGTTTGAAGGCTCCGGCAATCTCACCGCAGTCGCCGGCGTGAATCTTCAGAACGGTTCCAATGGCGAAGTCACAAACTACGACGTGTCGCAGTTCCTCGACAAATCCGAGCAGCAGCACTGGAACACCCTTGTGTTCCCGGTGGATGGCAAGAGCGAGGATGACAGCATCAAGGCGCTTTTGAAGATGGTGACCTCCAAGATCATTTATCTCAGAGACCAGATTGGTCTTTCACGCCGTGCCGTGCTGTGCAACTACGCCGCCAACCACGAGGCCATTTTCAATGTCACCGGCGGCGTCATCTACAACGGCATGGAGTTCGACCCCACGATCACCTGCTGCTGGCTGGCCGGTGCTGACAGTGCCGTATCCAAGACGACATCGCTCACATGCGTCAAGTACAAGGGTGCATCCGCAGTACTCCCCGAACTCTCGCATGCCGAGATCGTGACGAAGCTCAAAGCCGGTGAGTTCTTCTTCACCCTCGATGACGACAACCAGCCGGTCGTTGAGCAGGATCGCAATTCTTTGACTGACTTTGACCGTCCGCGCGATTCTTCGTGGCGCAAGGGCCGTGTCATCCGTACACTCGATGCACTCCGTACCGACATCCGCAGGAAATTCCCGCCGAACAAGTACGACAACGACGACACCGGCTGGGATCTGGTGGAGGCAGAAGGAAAGAATCTGCTGCTTGAGTACCAGACCGATCACGCACTCAAGAACGTGGACATCGACAATGACTTCCTGGTGGATCGCACCAAGAGCATGGACGACTACTGCTTCGTCAATGTCGGCGCGTGCCCGGTGGACGCCATCGAGAAGTTCTACTTCACGATTCGCACACGCTAGCTGAAGGAGGTGAGAGAGAATGTTTGACGTTCCAGGAATGGACCCGATCACGAGTCATCAGGGCGCGCTGTACATGGATGGCGAGCATCAGACAAACTGCATTGGTTTCAATATGGATGCCGCCGTGGAAACGAAAGAATCTCGCGTCATCGGCCAGCAGAGCGTGAAACCGCGCGTTCGCGCAATCAAGTTCTCCGGCAAGATGTCGTTCTACAAACGCAGTCCGTGGCTCGCGGTATACGCGAACATGGTGCAGCAGCACCAGTACCAGGCGCCGTTCAACCTTGTCGGCATGATTGACGACGAAGGTTCGGATTACGGACGTGAGCAGGGCACGCAGACGGTGACGTATCAAAACTGCGTCATCGATGGCTCGTTCACGATCATGCAGACAGACACCAACTGCGATGACGTAGTGGAAGAAGTCTCGTTCATTGCAGAAAAGATGGTGCTGTAGTGCGGGGAAGCGGACCAAAGCATACATCCCGCACCACAGATATCACACACAGGATTGGATGGGGCGTCCCTGGGGTGCGCCCCTTCTCATCCCTATATACATTCTATCAAAACACCTCAGAAAGGATATGAAAGGCAATGGCAACCACGAAAAAAGATAAGGAAATGCAGGCACTCTTCCAGTCCCAGCTTGACGAGGCAACGGCCACATCGGACAATGCACCGATCCCAATGAGCGACTTCAAGCAGGACGCCACCCCGGATATCTCTCAGGCGCAGGCCGACATTGAGAATATGGACCTGTACGCGTTCCTTCCGGCGGCGGCAAATGACCGCGTCAACCAAACCAAAGTGTTCCCCGGCCCTCCCGGATGGACCAATGCGGACGGCACACCAGCCATGGTCAAGGTCCGCAAACTGTCATTTGACGAGGTCACGCATCTCTCGCGCACATACCGCGAGAAAGAGATTGTCAGGAACAAAAAAGGCCGCATCGAGACGACGACTGCGGGACGCGCTGCCGTCATTGATGATGTGGATGGGGGCGCAATGACAGATGCCATGATTGCAAAGTCTCTCGTATTCCCGAATCTTCGCAATGAGCAGCTTCAGCATGCGTATGGATGTCCGGGTGACGAGCGCGCACTTGTCCGCAAGATCTTCAACACTAGCGAAAGCTACAACTACATCGCACGTATCGTGGGGGATTTTTCGGGACTCGGTACCGCCAATGACGATGACGAGAACACCGAAGAACAGCTTATTGAACAGGCAAAAAACTGATCCGGGAGAAGGGATCTCTTGCATCGTGGGGCTCCTACATGTGGGAGCATCATAAGATGCGGTTTGAAGAGTTCCTTGCGCTCCCAATGACTACGCGTGCGCTGTACATTGCATCGGCCATCGTTCATTCCGAACTGGTGGAAGAGGCAAACAAGAAAGCGCAAAAGAAGGCCGAGGTCGAAGCCGACCGACGCAAGAAGCGTTCCAGGAAACGCACGCAGCCAACAACCGAAAAACAACAGCTCTCATTCAACGATATCGTTGAGGGTGCCAAAGCCGGTGCCTTTACGAATGTGGAGCTGCAAAATACATAATCGCCACGCACAAAAGAAAGGAGGTGAGCGCGAGAATGGCAGACAAGGACGTGCGCATACGGTTCAGTGCGGCAGATGACGCAAGCGGCCCGATAGGTCAGATCGTCGGCGCCGTGACCGCCATGGTGGCCAAGTTCGAAGCGGTGAGTCAGCGAATCGAAGCGATAGGAAACGCCATGGGAGCAGACTTCTCCAACATGTCGTCGTCATCGGAACTTTTGAAGTCGGCAATTGAAGAAGTCAATGCGGCCACGGATGCTTTTTCTACATCGCAGTCAAGCATGGCCGGGGATATTGCCGCCACACGCGCGGAAATGGAAGCAAAGGCACAAGCCGCGTATGAAGCGGCAGATGCGGACCAGGCGACCATAGAAGCCGCCATGGAGCTGGCACAGGCGAACGCCGAGCTGACAAGCAATATCCAGCAGACGCAGAGCGTGCAGGACGAGCTTAACGAAGCGATCAATGAGGCCACATCCGTATTCCAGGAATTGAGCCAGTTCGAAGACGCGAGCGCGGAAGTCAAGCAGCGTCTGGCCGAATCCACTTTGCAGGCATCCACGGCACAGGAACGCCTTGCCGCTGCACAGTTCGAAGCCGCGAGCGCTCAGGAGTATGCCAATCAATTGCTCGAGTCCGGCACGGCATCCATGGAGGAGATACAAGCCGCCACGGAGCGCGTGAACAGCGCCAATGAAGAGCTCGCCGGCGCCGCAAGACAGGCATCAAGCGCCACGGACG
>JAMPEH010000313.1 GCA_023665245.1 Muribaculaceae bacterium | reverse complement strand
GGACCCCATGCAGGCAAGCACCAACACAATTTCGATGTCGTTGCGTCCCGCCTACACATTTAGTATGAATGTATCATTTTAACCGAATCCGTTTATGAAAAAATATATCAAGACTGCTGCAGCCATATTGCTGACAGCCATGACTACAACTTCTTGTGGGGACTTCCTTGATGAATACTCCCAGGACATGGTGGTCGCCAAGACGGTCAGCCACCTCGATGAGGTGCTTCTTGGCGAAGGATATATCAAAAGCACCATGAAAACTTCGGGACCTACTAACGAAGTGGGCGGTTTCTTCAATATCCTTGACGACGATGTAAATACCGGAAGTGTCGGAAATGAAACTTCCAAGGTGTGGGGTACAAGCCTGTCGCTTGTCTACGGCTATTATGCTTGGCAATTCCGAGTGGGGTCCAATCATAACGGCACTTATTTCCAACCCGATAACTATACTTGGGATGACATGTATTCGCGTATCAACATAATCAATATTATTCTTGATGAAATTGTTGATATGCCACACGAAACCGATGAGGATGATATAGCTTATTATAGAGTGATAGGGGAAGCTCGTTTCCTGCGCGCTTATTTCTTTTTTACGCTCGCCAATCTCTATGGTGATGCCTACGATCCGGCAACTGCCGATACCAAATTGTGCGTTCCTTTGAAGTTGACTCCCTATATTGAACACGATAAGGACAAACCAACCCAGTTCCAACGCAACACTGTAAAAGAGGTTTATGACCAAATACTTATCGACCTTTCGATTGCCGAAGAGAATCTTACACGTAGCCCTCAGGCCTCGTCGAGAAAATTACACCGAGCTTCGCTTGAGGCTGTGGAGTTACTCTATAGCCGAGTGTATCTCTATATGCAGGACTGGGCAAATGCCGAAGCGAAAGCCGATGCTCTGATTAAGATGAGAGGAGTGATGCTTTCGAGTATTGCTGCTCTCGACGGAGAGGCATTCCTTACCCGTAACAATTCAGAAATTCTGTTCTCGCAGGGCGCCAACTATATGTCGCGTGCCAATTTATTTGCAGGCAATGCCGGTGACTATTGTGTGACACGAGAATTGCGCGACCTCTATGAAGACAAGGACCACCGTACCAACTTCTTCGGCGTTCATGCCACGAGTGACAGTGTGACACTGAGGAACAAGTATGAGCGCGGCGATATCGTCAATCATATTTCCGATTGTTTCCTGTTACGTACTGCTGAAGCCTATCTCAATAAAGCTGAAGCATGTGCCATGCAAGATAAATCGGGCGATGCGTGTGATGCTCTGAACACCCTGCGCCGCAACCGTATCGAGGATTATGTCAATCAAAGCTATACCGGTGATGAACTTGTTAAAGAAATCCGTAACGAGCGCCGTAAGGAACTTTGTTTCGAAGGACACAGGTGGTTCGACCTGCGACGTTATGCAGTTAACAACCGTTATCCCTATTCTCGCACAATTGTCCATGTTTATAATGCATGTGGCGACTATGGAGTCTCTTATACCGATACATACGTCCTTGAGGAGAATGACCCCGCCTATACTTTTGCACTTCCCGAATCGGTCATTAACTTTGACAAGGTTCCGATGGTCGACAATATACGCAAGGAACGTAAGCCGATAGTTCCGGTTATTAACACAGAAAACTAATACGTAACAGATATGTTAAGAACAAGACATTATATATATGCATTGGTGGCTGTAATGATGGCTGTCACTTCGTGTAAACACGAAGACGCCCTTGAGAACATCATTGACTTCACATCTCCATATGTCATAGAAGACAATCCCAATGATCCCATACAGCACCACCGTTATTTAATTTATAAGGAGTATGGAGTGCCTGTGTTTTTTAATGACACCATAGGTTCGAAATATATCGGAATGAGTTATGACGGAGAGGAACTGTATCGCTATGAGACTCTTGATCTCAGGTGGGAGTTTTCTTCCTATAACCGCAACACTGATTATAATTTTAACTACATAACCGATCCGGAAACTCAGGAAATAGCGTTGCTTTTTGTTGACGAGTTTCTGAAGAATGCGTCGAAGCCAATGCGACCGTTCTCAATTTTCTTGACCGAGGATCTTGAAATTAAGACACAGAAGGGTACTGAGACTCCGGAATTTTATAGCGGATTCCGTACGCTTGTAATTCCTAATGTTAAGGAAATAGAAGCTGACAAGGTTAATGATTTCTCTATGAGTATACTTCGCTCGATGGTGAAAGCCAAGGTTATGAACAACACAGCTCTTGCAGAAGAATTTGGAGAAGTCTCGAGTAAGGATATGTGGTATAATAAATTGTGGACCGATGATCTTGGATGTAAATGGGGCGTTCCTCATAAATCGACTTATTGGAAGCCGTCGTTACTTTGGGATGATGCGGTTGCCAATCAGTATGTCTGGGTTGAATCGTTTATGCCCGGAACGACAGGAACCCCGACACTTGAAGATTACTATGCTGAGCGTGATTTGATTTTCTCTGAAATAGGACGCTTCGGATTCATATGCGGTGGGTTGCACACCGGCGGTATGGTGGAGCATTTTTATAGCCCTGAGAATGTCAAGGAAGACCTTGATTATTACGTGACCATGATGCTTGAGCTTGGTAGAGAGGAGTTTGAAAGGAGATATTGCGAGAGTTCGCTCGTAAACGAAAAGTATACGATTCTTCTCGACTATATTCAAGATGAACTTGGAGTTGAATTATAATAATCTAACAAGATAATTGACAATGAAGAAACATAATATTATATTGGCTTTGCTCCCTCTGATGACGATGTTGACAGTGATGTCGTCGTGTGGAAGTGATACGCCTTCCGGTCCCGATTTGTCGAAGGTCGAGACAGCAACCGACTTCGTTGACCCTCGTGACGGGAGAACTTACAAGTGTGTCAAGATTGGCGACCAGATATGGATGGCAGAGAATCTTGCCTATTTCACTCCCGGGGGATCGTTTAACGGATGTTTTACATGGAATCAGACCCCCGATAACATCTCGTCACTCGATCTTGATCGTCAGGTATTTATCGATATGTTTACCTCAGTGGTTCAGGACCCCAATCATAACTGGAAAACCGAGTGTGGTCTCGACCCCGAAAGAATGTTGTTGAACTTCCAAATGTTCTACATCGGAGGGTCCGATACTCAGACCCAGGTTATGAACTCATATTCGAGTTCGGCATATCGTCCGTTTAGCGATGAGTTCAACAGTCGCAAGACCGAATATGTCATGAACCACTTTGATGAGTTTGAAACGGTGTTGCGTGAGAGGACTGAGACCGCCGATGCCGCTGCCGGAAATTATAGTAAAAAGTATGGTTATCTCTATTCGTTTGAAGGCGCTAAGAAAGCCTGTCCCGATGGATGGAGAGTCCCGACCGATGCCGATTGGAAGAAACTTGAACAGGCTATGGGTATGTCGAAGGAAGAAGCTGATATAATGAATGCCTGGAGAGGAAATGGCATAGGGAAAGAACTTAAGCGCGGTGGTTCTACCGGTTTCAATGCGCTTATGGCAGGGTGTAATGCTTACTGCGGCGGAGGTTCTCACCTGTGGATTAATCAAGATGAGAGTTGCTACTTCTGGACAAGTGAGTTTTATACCTACACCGAGGAGGTTGAAAAGGATGAAGATGACAGCAATGCCGATAGTG
>JAMPEH010000312.1 GCA_023665245.1 Muribaculaceae bacterium | reverse complement strand
AAACCGAAGTGTTTGAAGTCCTGACAAACACCGAGAAAGTATGATGCGAGGTCGTTGTCAAGAGTGAAGTCCTCGACTTCCGACTTGACAGCGGAGGTGGCGGTTTCTGCATGGTATTGCAGACCGCTGCCGAAGCAGACCTCCGCATTGAAAAGTTGGCAGGTGGCCAACGTTTCATCTTTCTCAATGAGGTTGATGATGTCGAATGGCATTTGGTTATCGCCACCCCACGGAATGTATGACAGACTATCATCAATGATAGTCGGCACGATGTCAACGTCTTCTTTGAACACCGAAGAAGAATTGACAGTGAACGCGACACGGCTTTCATAGCCGGGCAGCGTCTCAACGGAGTTAAAATTAAGAGAGTCCATAACTTGTGGTTTATTTGCCACAAAGTTATGGACTCAATATGCGGTGTCAAAAGACGTGGTTACTCTATTGTATCATACTCGATATATATAGGTGCGCCAAATGATAATGTTTTCCATTCGGATTGGCTTGCATAACGGTAGCGCGTTTTGCCGGTCATTGGTTTTGTTTTCATAGTGAAATATTCATTCTCAAAGTTTTCAAGAAACTCCAACTCAATATAATATTCGCCATGTTCAAGTGAGATTTCTTCATCAAACGTGTAAGTGAATTTACCGTCAATCAAGGCTTTTTTGTCGTAATTGAAATAAAGCGGCTCTATATTTTCTAATATATATGCATCATCTTCTTTGCGATAAATGTTAATGCGGAATTTCATTTGAGACAAGGTTTCGGAATTGTCGACTATCGTAAATCCAAGTTCTTTCAACCATGCACGTTTTTTAACTTCCAAAGGAATTGCAATCCCCTGTCCGGCAGCCTTATATCCTTCTACATCTAAACCAATAAAGCCTCCACCACCTTTTCTGCCTGCTGTCTTGTGTTTAATATTTTGAGGTTTGACAACAACTTCTTGCAAAGCTATGATATTATCATCAAGCTTTATCGTATCAGGTATATTTGAGAAATCTTTAACAGCGAATGTCCTTGTAGTAAAACCCACACATGAAATTCTGAGGGAGTCATTAAAGCATTCAGGTGGAACTGTAAGTGAAAAATTTCCGAGGGAATCTGTCAATGTACCAAGATTACGGTTTACTATGCCTACACTTGCATATATGACAGGTTCGCCTGTTGTTTTAGAGATAACGGTATGAGCAGCTAAAGACAAATATCCACATATCATCAATAATATGCAGACAATATATTTAACAGATATTTGTTTTTTCATCTGGTAGATAAATTTTAATCGCAAAGTTAAGCATTTTCAGCGGAATACACAAATCAAAGGAACACTTCGAGGTCATTGACCTTGAACACGCAACAATCTCTGATTTTGCGACACTCTCCCGAAGCAAGGATTTTGACATTGCGCCAACCTCCGTAAAAGTTGTAGCGCAGCGAGATAACCTTATGGAGGTGGATAATTTCTCCAGTTGACTTCCATACTGAGATGTCAACTGGGTCACCACTATTCAATATGTGGCGAGCCGTTGAAATATGTATTGATTTTGAGATATTGAATTGTGTTAGAGCCGTCGGATTTGCGGTCGGTCGATTTGTCTGCGGCATCGCGCACCGGCTTTCAGCCGACATACGCTAATCGCTGACACGCGAATATCGACAGGGTCGCCGGAATTGAGCATCGTGCGAGCGGTGGAAATGTGAATTGACTGTGCCATGAGATTAAGAGTAACGATAATCGAATGGTGAAGTGAATATGCCGCGAGAGGCCGAGAAACGGACGATTGGTCGGTTTTCGGCATATCTCCATGTGAACTTGACAGTGTTGGGCTTATCGTCGGAGTCGGAGTTTCGCAGGTCATATCCGTTATGAGGATTGACTGCAAGATATATGGGTCTGCGGGGTCGCAGTCGTTAGGCTCGAAACGGAATACATCGTATGACGTTAAGAGTTAGTCAATCCATGCGGCTTCGTCCGCTGTGAGTGGTCCGGCTGAGACCTCATATTTCTTCTCGACCGACTGGTTGTAGAACTGCGAGCGACCGTTTACAACGGCAGTCGAGCGGTCAACGTCGGTCTTGGCTGTGGTGATGTGGGGCAACACGGCTACATCCCATACGTTGAAGCAGTTGCGGAAAGCGAAGGAGTCGGCATAGCCGGGGAGTGAGCGGTCAACGAAACAAGAAATGGAGCGTTTGCCGAGGGTAACTGTGAACGACAACAGCTCAATCTCATCGACATCTGCGCCGAAGTCGCCCCCGACTTCACTCTTTATTGCGGTGGTGCTGATGTTGAGTTGTCTAACCTCGTTGCCTATGGCAGTGCCTCTGCCGGGGCTGAACGAGCCGTTGACGGTGCGTCCATCGGCAAGTCGGGCAACATAGCTTATGGAGTAAGCGAGTGATTCACCGTTGAATGAGAAATAGAACAGTGAGGTCGTGGAGTTATCGGCGACACGGCGATACTGCAACGACGTGAGGAAATTCTCACGGAGGAAAGTTTCAACATCGGTGCAGACCGAGAAGCGGTCGCAATAGAGGATGTTGAAAGTTACGGAGTCAGCCTTGTTGGAGGTTGAGTCCGTAAAAACGCGGAGGGTGAAGTTGGAGTACGACCCCCGAAAATCCATAAAGGGGCTTGTCCATGCCTATGATAATGACCAACTTCTATCTTTCAAGAGGTTGGGCATGGAAGCTTTATGTTTAGCGGACAGTAATATTCTTAAATAACGTTAAGAAATAGGCGAATAACCGATGATGATGGCTTGAAAGTGGTATCCTGCGGTGGCAACGTGAACCCTCCGGCCCTTTTGGTATCCGTGCAGAATGGCGCAAAATGCACATTCACAGCGGACTCACGGATGGGAGGTCGGGGCGGCTCACGATGGACTCACAATCGTGAGTAATTTGACTCACGGAAAGGGGGACTCACGCATGACTCACGGTTGTGTGCGCAGAACTGCCCCATTCTGCCGGGTGGACTCACACTAAAAAACGCTGAAACAGTCAATGTTTCAGCGTTTTTCTGCGAAGGTTCGGATACCTTAGTGATCCGCGTGGGATTCACTGTATTTTTACAAAGAATTGATAATCAGAATGATATTTTGCCCCATCTTTTGGTGTACACGTCACGCACACGATAGAGTTTCAATGTTCTGCGCCGTTTTTCAACCGACACTGCAAAATTAGTCATTTTAGGCAATGTACACAAGGGGTTCTGTGTTAAAAAATCTTATTCGGTTCATACTATTCCTAACTCTTTGAACATTGCTCCCAACTCCGAATAGGTGTAATCTCGCTCTCCATTCAGCAGGCTTTTCTCAGATTTCAAAGAGTTGTCAATAGCTTTCGCCAGACTGCCGCCTTGTTTCTGAAAGAACTGATGCAAGGGGTGTGTCCGAAAAAAACGTTGCGTTTTCTCATACCCACAAATCCGGCTCAATTCATCCTCGATACTTTTGGAATCGGAGTAGTTTTGGCCGGTATATTTGAAGTAGTAGAGGAAGAATAATTCCGTGCATCTGTCAGTCTCGAAAAATCGCACCTCATAGTTGATGCCCTTTTTGTCATTGTTGACTTTCTTGCCGTGATACTTGCGTTTCAATTCTGAATAGGCAGCCCAACTTGTCGGGTCTTTCTTCTTGTTGTCCATGTCAATCAGACAGA
>JAMPEH010000311.1 GCA_023665245.1 Muribaculaceae bacterium | reverse complement strand
GGCAGAACCCCGACGGCACACCGAAGATGGCTGACGCTAAGACAGCCAAGTTGAGCGACCTCGTGAAATTCACAAAAGGTCAGAACCCGCTCGAAGCCTTCATGTCGAACTTTATCCGACAGGTGAAGAACCCCTCCCGCTTCGGTTTCTTCAAGATTCCCGAAGACCAGTATGAGAAGGTCGGCCCGGTTATGGCAGACCTGCTACAAGACCCGAAAGCAAACGCCGAACTGCTGAAACCAGTTGAGGTGGATGTAAAGGCTATGGCTCAGGAGCAAAGTCAGGAGCAGAAAGCCGACGGACAACAGAAGAAGCCTGTTGAACAGCAGGAGCAGACAAAGAAGGAGACTTCGACCGCTATCAGGATGGCACCGGTTGACCCCAACAAGATTGACTGGGACACCATCGAGAAACAATGGGGCATCAAGAGAGATGACCTCGAAAAGTCCGGAGCGATGCAGCAGATGGTCTATAACCACAAGTCGCCGCAGCTTTTCACCGTGACACCCGACATCGGCGGCGAGAAATTCGAGGCTCAGGCCCGGCTCTCGTTCAAGATGAACCCTGACGGCAGCTATACCCTCAGTCCTCACTTCGTCAAACACGAACCGCAGCTCGACCAAACCTACAAGGGCTACACATTCACCGACGAGGACAAGGCGCAGCTCCGCAAGACGGGCAATCTCGGCAAGGCCGTTGACCTTACCGACCCGAAGACCGGCGAGGTGAAGAAGTCGCTGATTAGCATCGACCGTCTCACAAACGAGATTGAGAGCATTCCGGTGGAAAAGGTTTACATCAAGTCAAAGATTGCCAATGTCGAACTCGACATGAAGCAGATTGGCATCCTCAAAGATGGAGGAGTTGTAAGGGAACAGCACATAGAACTGCCCAATGGGCGGAAGTTCACCGCAGACCTCCAGTATAATGCCGACAAGCGCGATGTAACCTTCGTAAACTCCGAGCAGTACCGCCAACGCCGTGAGCAGTCACAAGAACAGGTCGGTCAGCAGATGAACTCATGGCTCGACAAGGAGGGCAACATCAAGAACCTCACCAAGTGGAAAGGTGTGCCGCTCTCCGAGACTGCCCAAGCCGAATACCGCTCCGGCAAACAAATCCTCGTTGGGGAGATACCCGACAAGAAAGGCAATCCCTGTACTGTCTATCTCCAGTTTGACCCTGACAAGCAGCGCCCGAAGCAGACCTATGTCTATCCCGACCGAGACAAGGTGGTGGGCATCGCAAGCGAGAGCAAGACCCAGTACGCTGTCAACAATCAGGGCAAGACCAACGAGACCACAAAGGGTATCAAGGAGCCGCTCCAGAGGGGGCAGACCGAACCCAAGAACGAGGCTCAGAAGCAGCAGACTAAGCCCAAAGGCCCGAAACTCTGACCTCCGACCATTAGATCCGCAACTGAAAAGTTGAAAGACACACCGCCATTCCCTCGCGTGCGCAAGCGATGATATGGTAACCTCCATCGACATGGGGAGGTCGCGAACTCCCCATGTATTCTCTCTCCCGGCCACAAAATTCTGTGACCAAAGAAAAATTCTATTTATTCACCTCATAAAATTTTCAAGCATGAAAGTTATCATTACCGAGACCGCTTCTGCGGCTTCAGCTATCGCTCGCGCCCTAAACGTACAGAATAATGACACATCATTCGCCGGTGTGACATATGACAATGACTTCGCCGTCATCACCATACCCTCAGACTTCATATGTCCTTACGGTATCGGAGTCCTGCCGGGCAAGGATGCGCTTCCCATCGTGCCGGAACGCTACACCTACGGCATCCGTCAAACTCCCGACGAGAACGGTCGCTATGGCATATCATCTGAGGATCAGGCCTACGCCGATTATGTGGGCAACCTCATCAGGGGTGGTAAAGAGGTAATCTTCGCCTCCGATGGTGGTGCGGATGCCCAAGGCAGCTTTGCCAATATCTGCCGTTTCTTCAAGGTTGGTGTTCCGACAAGCAGAATGCAGGTCAAGGTTCTTGAGCGAAAGGCTATAAGAAAGGCATACAGGATGCGCCAATGGGGACGCAAATTACACGATCTCGCCCAATCGGGACTGGTGGGCATGGCAATGGACGAGGCTTTCAAGTATAATGTCACCGAAGCCTACCGCTCCCTTTTCAAGGATATGGAGAAGCCCATCCAGCGTCAAGACCTGCTTGTCCTCTCTGTAGCAAAGTCGTTCCTGGGAGTGGAAGAAACCAAACGTGACAACCATGTTCCTGTGATTACTCATTCAATAATGGTCAGCGGAGAAGTGTTTGGAAAGACTGTAAAGATGTATCACTGCTCAACTTTTGACAGCCGCGAGGAAGCAGAGGCTGCGAGTCGCGACATCGTCTTACCTGCGACTGTCAAGGCATCCGATGTCTGCATCGATGTGGAGAAGAACCAGGCACCTGCACTGTTCACGCTCGTGACACTCCAGTGCGAGGCCTGGGAGAGACTTCATATCAATTTCTCCACGACTCGTGACATTGCCATAAGTCTGTACGAACGTGGATATATCTCGACTCCCCTGACGTTCTTTGCCAATCTTCCTGAATCTGCAAAGCAATATCTAAACCGCTACAAATGGGTAAGGAACTATCCTTTCGTGGAGGATGGGAAAATCAACGGGAACCACGGCATTATTCTCACGGAAAACAAGCCCATATCTCTTGAAAGCGACGAACAACGGGTCTATGACCTTATCCGCGCACGCTTTTATGCGAATCTTTCCGGTCCGACCACAACAAGAGAACTGGTCATCGGGGTGGAAATCAATGGAGAGCCATTCTACGGCACAATACCTTATTCAGAGGGTATGGGGCATCCGAAGACAGCGGAGGTCAGACTCACAGGCAAGTCTGTATTCACGAATAAGTCGGCTGCTCCCGCCGGGCCGAAGATGAGCGACCTTTTCACCGCAGTGTGGCTGGTGTTCCGCTCTCTGTCAATGCAGTTCAATCCCGATATGCCCTTCACTCTGGCGCATCACGATGTCTCGGACGCATTCGACCGTCTCCGTGCCAACCGCTTTCTGCTTGACGTGTGCGGTGAGCCTGTGGTCACTTCCAATGGGAGGCTTCTGCTGGAAACCTTCGACGAGAGTTTCGCACTGGATATACTTCTGGCATATCAGGTTGAGGTGGAAAGGATTTTCTGCAACCGCAGAAAAAGTATCGGAGGCAAGCGTCTTCTGGAGGAATTCGGTCAGCGCATCTATAATAAGACAGAGCAGCTCATCACGGACAGCCGCCTCTTCCCGGCAACGGAAGACACCCACGTCTGCCCGATATGCGGCCGACACTCAGTGTTGCGCTATCCCCGTGTAGCCAAGTGCCACATTTGCGGTTTTACAATGCCACTTCAGTTCAAGGGTCACAAGTTCACCGATAAGGAGATTGACAGCCTGCTGACCCACGGCTACACCTCGCAGATCATGTTCACCAACCGTCGTGGCCACGAGTTCTACGACATCGTGGTCCGGGGCAAGGGCAAAGGGCTGGAATTCGCCCCCATAGCTGCCAAATTGTATTGAAATTATAACCGCTGATTGAAAATAAATCGTTAAATTCGCATTTGAATCGCAGTCGCGTTACTTAGGTTGCGGATTTAATGGTCGAAGGCGGAGGGGACTCCGCCTTCTTTTTCAGTCAGAC
>JAMPEH010000310.1 GCA_023665245.1 Muribaculaceae bacterium | reverse complement strand
ACCACGGTGACTGAGACCGCGGCGGAGATTGCGGGCTACACGCCTGATGCGGCGACCAAGAGCCTGACGCTGGCGGCGACTGGCAACGAGATCGTGTTCTACTACACGGCGAACGAGGACATCTCGTACGTGGTGAAGTACCTGGAGAAGGACACGAACAAGGTACTGGCCAGCGAGAAGACCGTGACGGACCAGACCATGGCCACCACGGTGACTGAGACCGCGGCGGAGATCGCGGGCTACACGCCTGATGCGGCGAGCAAGAGCCTGACGCTGGCGGCGACTGGCAACGAGATCGTGTTCTACTACAGTAAGCGCAGCGACCTCCAGTACACCGTGAACTACTACTTGACGAATACGGCTACGAAGGTGGTGGAGTCCAAGGTCGTGGGCAACCAGGTGTTCGGGGCCAGAGTGACCGAGGTGGCCATCGACATCGCGGGCTACGTAAAGCCCGAGACTGAGAGCCAGACCATCACCATCGGCGTGACTGGAAATGAGATCAACTTCTACTACACCCGCAACAGCTACACGGTGACCTACAAGGTGGACGGTGCGGTAGTGAAGAGCGCCAACGCGGCGTATGGCACGGATGTGGTGGTGGACGCCAAGTATGAGAAGGCCGGTTACACGGTCACCGATTGGACCACCGCTGACGCGGTCATCGCTGAGGGCAAGTTCCAGATGCCCGCTAGAAACGTGGAGTTGAACGCCACCACGGCGCCCACTAGCTACAAGATCGTCTACACCTTGGACGGCGGCGCGCTGGCTGAGGGCGTGGTGAACCCCGAGAGCTACACTGCGGAGGACGCGGACTTCACGCTGAACAATCCCGTGAAGGATGGGTACGTGTTCGAGGGCTGGACAGGCGACCACCTGACGGATAAGACGGTCAACGTGATGGTGGATACGGCCTGGATCCAGGATCTGGCGTACACCGCCAACTGGCTGGTGGACGCCAACCGGGACGGCGTGGCCGACAGGTACCAGGTGAAGCTGGTCTACAGGGCCGGCGCCAATGGCACCGTGTCCGGCGACACGGAGCAGTACGTCACTCTGACCGACGCTACGGGCAACTACGTGGAGCGCGCGGAGAACCGGATCCCCGGCAAGGATGGCGTGGTCGTGAACGCCAACAATAACTATGTGGAGAACGGCTGGACGCCCGATCCCATGGTGGCTATGACCTTCGTGGGCGGCGAGACCTACACCTTCACCGTGAACTTCCGCTTCCTTAGCAGCGGTGGCGGTGGCGGCGGTTCCCGTCCCGCGCCGACCCCCACGCCCGATCCTGACGAGGAGGACCTGGACGAGCCGGATGTGCCTCTGGCCCAGCTGCCCGAGCTGAACACCAAGGACCATGTGGCCTATCTGGTTGGCCGTCCTGACGGGACCATCGCCCCCCTGGACAACATCACCCGGGGCGAGGTGGCCACCATCTTCTTCCGTCTGCTGACCCAGGAGAGCCGGGACGCCAACTGGTCTACCAGCTGCGCCTATACGGATATGGACGGCTCGGAGTACTACTACAACACGGTGAGCACGGCCACCAAGGCCGGTCTCATCAAGGGCTACACCGACGGCACCTTCGGCGGCGGCAACAAGATCACCCGCGCCGAGATGGCTACCATCGCCGCCCGCTTCCTCAGCGACGCCTATGACGGCGAGAACCTCTTTGATGACATCGGTGGCCACTGGGCCGCGGAGTACATCAACCGCGCCGCCAAGGCTGGCTGGTTCAAGATCACCAACGCCGATGGCACCCCCGTGGGCAACTTCCGGCCCGACGATTATATCACTCGCGCGGAAGTGGTGGTCATGATCAACCGGATGCTGGAGCGTAAGGCGGATAAGGACCATCTGCTGCCCAACATGAAGAACTGGCCCGACAACGTCTACTCCGAGACCACCGCGTGGTACTACACGGACATCCAGGAGGCCAGCAACAGCCACGATTACACCCCCGCCACCGACGGTCCTGAGGCGTGGGTCGAGCTGATCGCCAGCCCCGATTGGACCGCGCTGGAGCGCCGGTGATCGGAGACAACCTCTAGCGAGTAAACCACAGCAAGCACCCCCTGACGCCACGGCGTCAGGGGGTGCGTTTTTGTCGAGATATGAAGCAATATCAGCGGCGGGCCAGCAGCTCTAACTCTGAGAGCAAAACGTCCCGGTCGTTGGGCAAAGTGCCGGCGGTGACGGCGTCCAGGAGCGTGGCCAGAGCCTGACCCACCTGGGGACCCGGAGCCACTCCGGCAACCAGGGCGTCTTGCCCGTTCACCGCCAGGTCTTTGAGGGAGAAGCACTGTCCCTGGGCGATCACGTCCCGGGCCAGGGTCTCCAGGGTGTCCAGATCCGCCAGGCGGGCTGGGACGGTCTCGGGGGCGTGGCCTGCGCAGTCGCAACGTTTGACGGCCAGGAGCTGGAAAAATGCCTCGTCTCCCAGGCGGCCCAGCCAGCGGCGCACAGAGGCGGGGGTGGGTTGGAGGGGCAGGTCGTGACGTTCCACCAGGGTGACCACCCGCTCCCGGGTGGCGTTGTCGAATTTCAGCGCCCGGAGCATATCGTCAGATAGCTGGGCGCTGACTGCGGCGTGGCCGTAAAAGTGGTCCAGACCTTGGTCGTCGGTAGTCTTGCAGGCGGGCTTGCCAATGTCGTGGAGGAGGACAGCCAAGCGGACGCACAGGTCCTCCGGGGCGGCGGCCAGGGCGTGCAGGGTGTGCTCCCAGCCGCCGTAGCAGTGCCAGGGGGTGTGCTGCTCCAGGGCTACCAGGGGCTCCAGCTCCGGCCAAAAGCGGCAGAAAACCTCGGGAAACTGCCGTAAAATCTCCACACACCGGGGGCCCATCAGCAGTTTGCGAAGCTCGGCCTGGACGCGCTCGGCGGCCACATGGTCCAGCATGGGGAGATTGCGGCGGATGGCGGCGGCGGTGGCGGGGGCGATGGCATAGTCTAAGGTAGATGAAAACCGCAGGGCTCGCATGAGCCGCAGCCCGTCCTCCTGAAAGCGCCGGTCCGGGCCGCCCACACAGCGGATGACCCGGCGCTCCAGATCGCCCCGGCCGCCGAAGGGGTCCCGGAGCTGGCCCCGAAGGTCCATAGCCATGGCGTTGACGGTGAAGTCCCGGCGAGAGAGGTCCTGGTCCAAATCGGGCACAAAGGCCACGCTGTCGGGCCGCCGGCCGTCGGAATAGGGGCCGTCGGCGCGGTAGGTGGTGATCTCAAACCCTTGGCCGTCCAGCAAGACGGTGACTGTGCCGTGCTTGAGCCCGGTCTCGATGAGGCGCTCCTGGGCGAAGCAGACCTTCGTCTGTTCAGGTAGGGCGGAGGTGCAGATGTCCCAGTCCTGGGGCGTCACGCCCCGCAGCAGGTCCCGGACGCAGCCGCCCACCAGGTAGGCCTCGAATCCGGCTTGTTCCAGGGCGGAGAGGATGGCCTGGGCACCCTGGGGGATGGGGGAGTGGGCGTGACTGCTCCAGGCCTCCAGGGCCCGTTTGCGGGCCTTATAATCGGGCATGAGCACGGCCATGAGGCTGTGAAAGGCGGGGGAGTGGTCGGGGTGGACAAAGTGGCACAGCTCGTGGAGCGCCACGTATTCCAAGCATTCCCGGGGCGCGTGGTAGAGGCGGGGGTTGAGGGGGATAAGCCCCTTTTTGTAGGCGCAAGAGCCCCAGCGGCTCTTCATGGCCCGGAG
>JAMPEH010000030.1 GCA_023665245.1 Muribaculaceae bacterium | reverse complement strand
TCGTTTTTTGTTCCTCTAAATTCTATTACTTTTCATTTGATCTTGTCAAGTGATTTTATATCGTTTTTTATAACTTTTTTGTAAATATTTTGTATATCGACAAAGGCGCGACCGGAAGAATTAAAAATTCGACTATCAAACATCGAATGTAAGATAGTTATAGAGCAAAGCAACAAGTCGCTGTTTTGACGAAAGACAAGCTAATGAAGTTAATAACCACTACATTAAAGGAAATGCCGCAGATAATGATAAATGTGCTTTTAGACAAAATCCTTTTATATGACGACCGAATAGAGATATATTACAACTACACCGGCACTGAAAATCCCGACGACAACAAAGATAGTCGGAACTTTTATTTTACAGCAAAACGGCGTCGCTGCCTTTTTCGCGTGCCGATAATTCTGGCGTAAAATTGCGCGACGTGCTTGTGGGAATACACGTCAAGCCTAAAACCCCAATATATTGTGGTACAAAAAAGTGCTGAACTGAACCCTGGGTTCAACTCAGCACCACTTGGCGGGCAGTCATCACGCGAATTTGAACTTTTTGTGTATAATAAGCTTTTAGTGTGCATTTGCCATTTATAAAAACAATTGCATTATTCTCCAAATACATCTTGTATCGAAAACTTAATAGGATCATCTTCGTTCAATGTTTTGGCAAAAGTCATCAGCGCATCCACCTGCGGCGTATCATTTTTATCAAACAACTGAGGCTGCTCACATAATATATTAATTGCAAAATCATCCACTATACCAATGTTTTTCAATCCGATTTTCTTTTTATTCCCTACAATAGAATGAGTTAAAAATGATTCCAAATCATACGACCGCTCTTCGGTTAATTGCCCGAGTCTATAATACAAATCCTGCAAATAGATTTTGAGCTTATATTCAATCAAATTACTGATGTCCGCCATCGTTGAATAGATTAGGATATTCCTATCATTTTCCGTATAATCTCTTAAATTGTAACCATCAGATAGCAATTTAATGCGCTCTCGATTCGACAAAAACCATACGGAATTTTTATCCCGAATAGTAATCACATACGGTTTTTCTTCATTTCTTCGGGCAATATCCCAGCAGTTTTGTACAAATTTTTTTATAGGCGTGCCTATTGCAACATTATAAAACAATCTCGTCGTAAACTTAGTCTTTATCATACGCTTTGATAAATCGGTATCATCCGAATCTGCCCAATCGTAGATATCCGCCAAAATCGCCACAACTTTCGCATAACAATCGTAATCCTTCAACTTTAATGCAGACGCGATTTCACGAATCTCCTCGGTTGACATGTTATTAAATTTACTTTGAACATTCTTGCTTTGTTCCAAACCGAGAAAATAATCAAAGCAATCGATATTATCCTCTTTATCTTCTACCTTTTCGGTTATTTTATTCTTTACGGATTTATCGGAAAGATATGTTCTCAGTACATGTGTTCTCCTACTTTCTTCCGGTAATTCGAATTGTGATGCTGGAAATTCACAAGGTTCTGAGGACGCATTCAATTCTCTTCTAATAGTGTCGAATTTGATGGCATTGCTTTCAACATAGAATCTGAATATTCTACCTTGCAAACAACTGCCCAATCTACCTACTCGACCCAAAAGGTTCTTTTTATCAAGTTCGGCATTATCGAACCTACCCTTTTTAACAAGGAAAAACAAGTTATTTGCATTCATATTAACGCCTTTAAGCAACGTGTTGGTACAAAAAATATGATTGAGCCCTGATTGATCGTCAACAAAAATAGTTTCAATTTGTCTTTTTGTAAACGTATCTAAATCACCTGTATGAATGGCTATTCCCCTCTTAATAAAATCAATCAGCTCAAAATTTTCGTCTATGTAATCGAACAAATAATTAAGAAGCGCTTTTCTTCTCGGGTTTGCGCCTTGCATTTCCGGAATATTTTTCGCAAATAATTTGGCAGTATCGCTAATCTCTTGTTTCCTGCAAAAATAAAGATTTTTATCATGTAAGCTGTTGATTTGCGGCGAAGCACAAATTTTATAAAGGTCATATTTTATAGAATAAAAGTCATTATTGATTACAGCATCATCGATATCAAGTTCGATTCTCTTTGGCTCATTATAATATCCTCTATTATACGTTACGTCATACAAGCTAAACGTATCAACATCTTTTTTTATTAAATACTTTATTGAAGACGTAGGCGAAAACAATTTATCTATAACGACAAGATTGTCCATTGAAATAAATTTGCTGACAAATGAACCATACGGATCGCTGATATACGGCATCAAAAAAAGACATGGGAACTTCGCAGGCGGCAAGTATTGAAATCGACTTGGCCAGTAAAACGCTTCTCTCATTGTCAGAAGACTTGACAACGTTAATCAAGTCTTGGACCTCGTCGAGCACGGCATAATCGAACTTGAAATCGGGAAAATTGTTATTGAAGATCAAAAACCTTTCCTGCGTAAAAAGAAAAACCGATTTATTTGACTCGGGCTTAACATACGGCGCCTCTGAAACAACAATAGAATCTATCCGATCGCTGAAAAAGTTGTTAATATTTTTTCTATATTCATTGATAAGCGACTTAGTCGGTAAAATCACCAGGAAATTATTGATATATCCTTTATCAAGCGATACAAGCAACGACTTTAACGCCACTCCGGTTTTGCCATAAGAAGTCGGTGCGGATACGATCATATTTTTTCGTTCGAAAATAGCAAACAACATATCGAGTTGTGCGTTCGTCAAAGCCATGTCGTTATCGAATATTTTTCGCGTTTCGTAATTCAATTCTGCGTAAAAATCCATCGGCAAAGACGGTGCGGTAAAACCGATCAACTGTTGAAGATCCAACTTGTCTATGATTGTTATAATTGTTGTTAAAAGCGGCTCCTCTATCCGCCTATTTTTAAGCTCGATAATAAAATTCAGCCAAAACACCAAATAAGCGACCTGTTTCGATTTACGGTTTTCGTCATGTTCAAACAGTATCGTGTTGAAAATCTTTATAAAAACACTATTGCACTTTTCAGAAGTGTAATTTTCCGAATTTTCTTCGCAAGTTAAAAAGTACTTTGTATAATCTTGAAATTGATCCAAATATTCGAAGTCATCGATTATTTTTTTAGCCATTATTACTACCGCCTATTTTTTCAATAAGTTCGTCATACAACTTTTCCAATGAAAAATTTGTGGGTAATTGAACATGAAAAGCGTTAAATATCTTGATTTTTTCATATCTGGGGCAACTATATGCACCGCAGCTCTTTCCAGCTACAGTGCAATTCTCGCAGTCCAGATATTCCTTATGAATGTAATTTATAATATCTTCTTGGGTAAACTCACCACTCGGCGACACGATACAAACATTAAATTTCAAATTGGGATTATTCAATAATTTTTCAATATTATCTCTGTCATCAATAAAACATTGTGTGACGCCCAACAACTTTGGATTTAAATTATTCTCTCGAATATTCGACCTACAATCGAATATAGACGCCGATTTAAATTCACCGCTGCAAAACAAAGATTCCACGCCGTCATATATTTTCTTTGCCGTACTGCGTTCATTTAATTTTGAAGTACTGGTTTTAAATTCAAAAATCCACAAATTATCATCATTATAAAATACGGCATCTATGCCGAACTTGGGCTTTTCTATATCACTACGTTGCAATAAGTACAATGGCAGTACGTCATGAAACTCTTTTAAAGCTTCGAATGATAAAAAATTCATGTAAACGCCGTCATTTTTTACGTTGCCGCTTTTAGTGCCCGTTGCCGAGTTCTTAAGAGACCTAAGCTTATCTTCCAAATTTGCTTTGAGAAAAGCCAAAGTTTCTTGATTATTATCTCTCATATAAGAGAGGATTTTATTGTTTTTTATCAGCTCGTCGGCTAATAACTCGTGTATATCCCCATTAAATTCATATGTACAATACCAAAATTCCGGTAATTTATTATTGTACAGCGGAACCTTAACCAAGTTCCGCGTAAAACCACTAAGCATTTTATCCTCCGTTTTTCGATATGTAAAAGCATAAACAGTATGCCTTAGAGCTCAAACAAAGTTCACGCCCGTAAACCAAGAAGCGAATTCACGTGCGTCCGCTTCAAAAGGCTGATTCCAGTACTCGTCGAAATTGCTTTCGTCGTCCCTGAGCGATACATACGGGCGCTTCCATTCCTCGATCTTGGTATCGTCTACCAAATAGGGGTCGAAATGATAATCATTCAAATATTTATTATACCAATATTCCCAAGTATATTCCGAACTATATTTTTCTAAAATCAAAATCGGCGGCACGTGCGATAACGTTGTATAACTAAAATACGAATTATTAATAAACGGCACGGAATCCCACGTCTCGTCGCCTACTCCGTAGCACAATACCTGCTGAAAATGATGGAAAAACTCGTGGCAGAGTACGGTAAGCGCATGCACGTCGAACTTGTCTATATATAGGTTTATTGCCTCTTGCCCGTGGACATAAGCGCCCTGCGCGTTTTCACCCGCATACTGCGCGTCCCGCGTGATATTTACCGTGAAGTCCTCGTTCATACCGTCCTTCGGATAGATCCATTTTCTGTCCGTACTATCAAAAGCGCCATACTTAAACCCATCAATATATGCGCTGTGCAAATGCCGAGCAATGCCCGCTATTTGCTCGTCGGTTATATCTATTTCCTCAAGACTCTCACATCCCTCAAACGCGCTCGCAAACACAGTCGCACTCTCGGGTAGTTTAATCTTTTTAAGTTTGGTACATTGCGCGAAAGCGCGGTCGCCGACCCATTGCAATCGGCTGCCCTCTTCGAATATCACTTCCTCTAAATCTTCACAACCGTAGAACGCCTCGTAATTAATCATCTCGACGCTCTTAGGTATAGTTATACTCTTAATAGGCAACCAGAGATTTTTGCCGACATTGTCTATGTTCCGATATTCGAGTCGTTCAAGGGACGGGAGCTCCACAAGCACATTGTTATGCCCGTCTCTTATCCTCAATTTATACTCGAATTTGATGTCGGAAATCCAACCGTAATCGCCGCGGACAGGCTCGATGGCGCTCTCGCCGCCCTCGTATATTATCTCCTTTAGCTCGGCGCAACCTCTAAACATCTCGCCATCTATATAAAGCAAAGTGTTAGGAATGGTTACGGACCTGAGTTTTGTTTTCTTAAAATAATCAATATGAAGCGTAACATTGTTAAATACTATGCTTGTAACGTTGGAATGGGTGAAATTGTATGTATATAGAAGGAAATTGCCGTCATGCATATCGGGTATTACTATATCTCCCCCGAGAGCGTCTTCGGGATTGTCATCCGTATATCTTAAAACAGGCGTTTCATTTTCTGCCGCTCCGTCAACGTCGCCGAGGTTGAGCCAATACTTTTCCCAGCTCAGTTCTACAGAATTACCTCTAAAAAACAATTTGTCGAGCGTACACGTCATGTACTTTGCATACAGCGTTTTCGAGTCGGTAAACACATGCGGAAAGTCAATAAGAGCTCCCGTGTTATCATCAAGCGACCACCCGTCAAAGCGGTAATCGTTCTTGCACGTTATAGGCTTATTCTTAAGCGTATAGCTTTCGTTGTAATAAACGTCCGGTATATCGAAGCCGCCGTTTTCTTCAAACGAAAGTCTGTATCTGTACACCTCTACGTTTACTTTGCCGCTAAGCTCTTTGTAGCCTGCGGTATCTTCGGGGATAAAAACCCAATCGCACGACACAGTTCCTATTTCCTGCGGCATAAAATCGGGATCGACAAACTTAACGATTCCGGCAACCGAAAACTCTCCGACAAACTCGGAAGCGCCCACTGTTTCGCCAAGCACGATATTCCCCGCCGCGGGCGCTGTTACGACCTCGGGGAACCGAGGCTGCGGCGACTCCGGCGGTGTTTTGCTCGGTTTTGTACAACCGTACGCAAACAATCCGCACAGAAGCGCCGAGATTAACGATAATACGATCAATACCAATCTCTTTTTCATGGTCAAAGATAATCTCCGTTTTTATTCGAGGAACATTTTTGCCCGCTTGCGGGAGCAAAAATGTGACGTCGACAAATTTGGTGTAATACCCCGCCGCGTGGCTAGCGGAACACCCGTAGGGTGCTCCAGGGCTTGCCCTGGGGTATAATACCTAATTTATTTGCACTTTATCGCATTCGGGATCGATCCGGCAATCCCATCGCTACCGGCGTTACCATTATCGTTAGGCTCACCCCCATCGCCGGGTTGCCCGATGTTTCCGCCGCCATTTCGACATGCCTCGACTATTATGTTAACAAGCCCGCCACTTGCGAGCGCGCCATACCACTGTCCTTTGCCGTTCGCACCGCCATCTCCGCCGCCACCCGCGTTACCGGCCGCACCCGCAGTCCCGGCCTTTCCTCCGCTACCGACATTGCCGCACTTAACAGTCAAATTATTACTTTCCATTTCTCCCGCTTGCAATTTGGTTCCCGTTTTATAAATTAATGCAGAACCTGCGTCGCCGCCCGTACCGCCGTTTCCCGCGTCGCCGCCCTTACCGGCTTTGCCGCCCCGGCCACCGTTCCCGCCATTACCGTACTCAGTATACGATACGAAGAGATACCAATGAAACGACTTCCCGCCGTCGCCGCCGTTTTGTCCTTTACCTCCGTCCTGACCGCGCCCGCCGTTTCCGCCGTCGCCGCCATCACCGCCATCACCGCCCATGAGAACCAACTTGCCGGTATCGACTGAATTAAATATAGGGAATCTTTGCACGCTTATTGCAGCACAACCGCTACCCCCACCCGTGCCATTTGTTCCGTTGCCACCGGGCTTACCGTCATCCCCTTTTACGCCGTTGGCGCCATTAAGCACGCTCCCTTTCTTATATGATGCGGACGTGCCGCCGGAGGCTTTCCCTTTATCGCTTGTATTGGTTGTGTAAGAAGCGCCGTTCGCACCGCGCGCACCGTCCTTGCCTCTCCCGCCCTTTATCGAGCAATCACCTTTATACGCAAGCTCAAGCTCGAAGTCATCGCACGCATAAATACCATAGTCGCTTTCCGGCGCATTGTAACGAAAATCTTCAAAGCAAATTTTAAGAGGGGTTTTGCGCGAGCTTATGTTTATGCCGAAGTTAGTAAAAGTCCCGCTCGTTTGGCCTCTAATATACAAAACCTGCACATCGGCTTTTACAGTCAACTTCTTAAGCTTTAGCACCGTCAGCCTATTCAAATCATACATAAGCACACCGTTATCTACAGTGTATTTATCCAAACTCGTTAAAGCATTGCCGTACTGTTTTGCCTCAATACCTTCTACTATTGCTACAGCGTTGCCGTTCTCGTCAGGGCCGGGCGTGACGCCGTTAAAGAACGTACCCGCAGGAATACTTTCGAAAGTAATCTTTTGGGTTTTCGGATTGCTTTTGTTAGAGATACTTATTCCTTCACGATTGATTACATATTGCTTGAACAGTTGCCCAAATGCGTCGTACTTGATTTTTTCACGCGAAAGAGAGTCTTTTACGGTAAACTCGACTTCTTTCCCGTCGCCCTTATAGAATCGATAAGTGATAATTTTCCACTCCGCCTTAAGCGTGATGGGGATATCTTTTTTGTAATACTCTTCGAGCTTTTGCAGCATGCGTTCCGAATCGGCTTCTTTCGGAAGATACCCGAATTTGGCGGTTATGCCGACGCCCGACTGTTTTTCCAATTCCCCGAATGTAACACGAATATCGCTAAAGTACCAGCCGTTAAATGCATAACCTTTACAGGTCGGTACAACCGGGAACTTATTATTTTCACCTAATCGGTCACCGTATGTCAGTATCCGCTCACCGTCAAACCGATTGTAATCGAGCGTGCCGATATCCGGACAATTAAAGTCTAATTTATAATCATACGAATGTGGGACCCAAGTTGCATACAGCTTTATTACCGAAGTTTTTTCGTCCAAATTCCCTTGAAGAAAGTCATTTGTGATTTCACGACCGTTATCGAGCTTGACAGTGCCTATTTTAAGGTCAATCGCCCAACATGCAAAGTCATATCCGGCATTGTTAAATGTGTTTCCCATAGGTAGCCGCGGTTTATTATATTCATAACCCGTTTCATCTGAAATATGTTTCCCAATATATGTATTATCACTATAATAGTTTATGTTATAATTTTTAGCTACCCATACCGCAGTGAGATTTATTATAGCATTATGCGGCGCGATGATTTCCGATAGGTCATCTTTAAATCCAATCGTCGTAATATTTTCCGCACCGTTCACCGCCCAGCCGACTTGATTATAGCCGTCGTGAATAAATTTCGAAGTCAAAGGTATTCCCCCTTTGCCGTATTCAATTTCCGATATCCGACTCATCTCGCCTTTGATGTCACAGTCAGAGCAAAAACCCGCCGAATAAGTTACCCGGTAGATATTGTTCTCCCAAATGGCGGAGAGCGTGATGTTGCGCATACTCCCGCTTTTAATAACGTAGTCGTTTGTTATCTCATCGCGATCGTCCTTCCAACCCATGAAGTGACGGCCTACGAAAGTCGGATGTGCTATTGTTATATCACCGCTTTCGACAGTATATTCAGTGGGATTTATCTCAGAATTGACACCGCCGAAAAGCTTGTATGCAATATAATACTTTATCGTGGTGAAGCGCGCTTCCATAGTCAACGCGCCGTTAGTACCTTTTTTTACCGTGTAGACGTCGCCGTCATGTTCTACGCCGTTTACAGTCCAGCCGTTAAACTCGTAACCGTTACGCGCGGGGGATTGTATCTCTACAGTTTGTGTTATATTGTAAGAGGTGATGCTGTCGTCAAGCATTCCGCCGTTTAATATATACGTTATTTCGTATTCGGTAGGTTTCCAGCCCGCAGTAAGAAAAATATCGCGCGTTTCGCCTTTTTGCACCGTAAAGTCCGGATCGGCTTGCTTGCCGTCTTCTATCCAGCCGATAAAGTCATACCCAAGCCGTTCGGGCACGGGGATAGAAAAAGTTTCAGTTTCAACGGTATATTTTGTAGGCTCATTAATATCGGCGGCGAACTCTCCGCCGCTAAAATTATAATCGATTGTGTATTCTATCAAATTCCACTCGGCTTTAAAATGCTTATTCCCCTCCGAACCCGCAGGAATAACGGAGTTTTGCAGCTCCGAGCCATCTGCCAAAACCTCCATCCACCCAACAAAGGAATAGCCTTTGCGACTTGGCGAATCCAATGTCAAGTCGCCGCTGACTGCGGAATACGATGTAGGATTAGCGGACGCATTTTCTCCGCCATCAAGGTCGTATGTAATATCGTAGAACGCCGAGCTCGATACCGTAAAATAGGCATAAACCGTCAAGTCTGTTTCTCCGAAAACTATCGAGTCAAGCTTTTTCTCATGCTCGGCGTCGGCATACCAGCCTGCAAAGTCATAATATTTCTTTTGCGGAGCAGTCGGTGAGAACGGTGCGCCTTCCGGTCCGAAATAATCGATTGAATAGCCATCGTCGATGACCGCAATAACTTTAGAATATGCTTTTGCTTCCGGCCAGATATGTGCATTGTTAAAGCCGACTTCGCTTACGTTTACTTTCGATTCATATACAACACCTTTATAATAGGTATCAAATGGCGTATAATAGTTGCCGCACCCGTTTTGCACGTTTACAGCCTTAAGCGAAGAACATCCGCGGAACGCCGAGCCGTCAAGCGTTTCTATAGTTTTGGGAATATCAATCGACTGTAATGATGTACAGCCTTCAAATGCCTGAGCGTTTATAGTAGTCAAAGCCGTACTTCCGTCAGCAGAGGATGTAAATAACACTTGCTTTAGCTGTTCACAATTCCAAAAAGCGTGACGTGCAATAGTTTGCATTGTGTATGGTAAAGATACAGCGGATATCTTGGAATTACGGAAGGCGTATGAACCCACATGACGCAATTGAGCTACATTTCCGCTATTTAGTGTTACCTCGCTCGGTATAATAAGCGCTTCGCCATCTATATCGCTCGAATACCCTGTTATCGTGCTACCGTGAACAGTCATATAACGTGTACTCTGTGTCGTGATCCCGGCTTCCGCTATTAAACCCTTGTATTTGGCGATCAGCTTTTGATTTGTTATTACGTAGCTCTCGTCCGTTACGTCATCTTGCTCCACGTCCGATTCGAGAACGCATATTAAACCACCGTCTGCGCTGTACACCTCGGCCATTTCAGGCGTTACGATGACGTGTTCTATATCGCCGTCATCATAACAAACTTCAAGCGTTGCACCGACAATGCTTGGAGCTTCACCAAGCGAGTAATCGGTTTTATATGTACCGTCCACAAGACGTATGCTCACAATGTTTTCGTCGTTGTCGTCACACCCGAGGAGCATAATCGCGGCAACAATAAAAATCACCGCCAGCAGTAAAGTCGCCAGCAATCCCTTGAGTTTCTTTGCTATACTTTGCATATTACTTCACCTCCGTTAGGTTATTTGCTAAACCGGATATTTTGTATTCTCCATAGTTCATATTGTTTTGCGACATCCCCGAATTGACCGCAATTACGCCGGTTACACAAACTTCATTATTTATTGCACCGTAGTAAATGTCATTGCCATTAACACAATCGGAAACAGAGCCGTTGATGTCGTTTTTACCGACTACGCCCGCCGCATAGCCGGCTGAGCTAATATATAGCGAGACATAACAGTCGCGTATCCCGCCGTCATTATAACCGCAAATCCCTGCAACATACGTTTTATGCGACCACACCGATAAATATATAAACTTGAATAGCGGAGACGTAACTTTACAGTTTATTATGTACCCGTAGTTTTCCGCACATAGCACCCCGCCGTAAAGAGGTTTATCAATATATGTAGCGGAGCTTATATTTACCGTTACTCCGATAATATTCAAATTAAAGATCATACCGCGATTTTCCGTAATTAAACCGAATCGTCCGTTATCGCCGAAACTATCGAATTTAAGATTTTTCAAAGCGTGACCGTTGCCATCAAGAATGCCGGCAAACATAGGTATAGGCGTAATCACTTCGCTATCAAAGTCAATATCGCAAGTTAACACGTAATATCCGCTTATGTTGTTTGCAATGTTCATAAAATCTTGCACCGACGATATAGCGGCAGGGATGTAAACTATAATCGGATCGCTCACTACCCCATTATCCGCATACGCTACAATCGTCGCGTTTATACCGTGATTGACATTCGTGCGCTTGACCGTTACAATATTGTCGGTTATATCGAGATACATTTCGCCGACTATGTCCGTTCTGATCAGGATATTAGGCTCTGCACCGCCTCCGTCCACCAAAAAGCTTATATCCATTTCTCCGTCGGGGTACAGAAAATATGAGTCCAATTCCGCAACATACTGAACGCCCTTGCTTTTAGAACTCGGTATTATACTCACGCCGCGTATTTCATCGTCTATCTCAATTACATATGTCGCGCTAAACACAGTATCTATCTCGGCAACCACTTTTATTTCGCGTCCGATTATATTGGGGTTATAATCGACCGTTAGCAATCCTGTATTTGCGTCAAGTTTTGCATAGTTGCTCGACTTGCTGTCGGCAAACATATATTTTGGTGAGTAGTTGGTGTTCTCGGGATAACCGACTGCTTCGAGCATCGCACTTTTGCCGATACCGAGCGCTGTCGGGACATTAGCTATCTCTACGCTTTCGGTTGCTCGAGCTATCGTGATCGTGAATGGTTTGCTCTTACATAGCGTTCTGCCGAACACTTTATAGTTTATAAATACCTTTGCTTCGGCACCGGTCATTGCAGTGGGTTCCGCTTGAACGCGAAGACGATAATACGTAATACCGAAGCCCTCATCAAAACTTTCTATGCTTGCATTTATTGCACCGTTAATTTCAACCTCTATGTCGTCATAAAGCGCCGCATTTTCCTGCATTTCGCTTTCTATGTCAAGATAGATCGTTTCATTGGGATGAAGGAATGCCGTATCGCTGCCATCTTCTGTTTTCAAAATAACTACAGAAGGTTTTATGATCACGTTGATGTACAGCTCATGCGTTTTTCCGTTATATGCCGAAGCGAGGGTAATTTCCAAAAGTCCCTCATCCTCGGGTATATCACTCGAGACATACACATTTCCCATCACATCGACTGTAGCATAAGATGTCGAGTGTCCCGCAAGAGTGAGCGAAAAAATTACGTCCGAATTGTTTACTGTGTCGCCGTTTTCATCTGTAACGACGGCAGTTGCCGTCTCTCCGTTCACAAGATATACCGTATCAAGTTGTCCGTTTATGCTTAGACTCGATTTATCACTGTATACGGCAAACTGTTTGTCCGCAAATATGCCTGAATCACTCGCGCATTCGGCTCGAACCGTAATAAACTCATCCGAAGTGAGCCCACTGTTTATAACAAGGTCGTTCCCGTCAATATGAGATACGGCATCGCCATCGACAATAGTATATAGAATAGATTTATCTGTAGCATCCGGATTAACGAACGCGTCAAGCGCTATTGTTTGTCCGACGCATACAACCGAATAATTGACGGGAAATTTAACATATCTTACAGCTACCGATCGTACTGTAAAGGTTATAACATTACTGACAACGCCGTCTGCAGTAGCAGTCACCGCTATGGACTCCCCACCGACACACTTGTTGCTTATTGAAAGAACACCGCTGTTTTTGTCAATTACCGCATAATCGTTACCAACCGTGATCTCGTACCACGCCTTGCTGTGCGATGCATTTTTAGGCATTACTTCCGCATCAAGCTTTACACTATCGCCGTTTAAAACCGTTAATGCGTGCGCAGTGGTCAATGATACGCTCTGCACCGCAATCTTAACAACCTCTATCTCGACCGTATTACTGCGCTTGCCATCCGCTACGGCAAATACACGCACTATCGATCCGACTTCGGCATCCGCTGCTATAGAAAGCGTCGCATTATTAAGATTTTTTGTAACGGTGGCTTTTCCGCTTCCGGCACAAACTACATACACCACTTCAGATACGGTGGGTGTAACGCCTCCGGCACCTGTCACATGTGCCTCAAGCTCGATGTTCGTTCCCGGTTGCGCTACTGATGTATTGGATGTCAACGAAATGCTTTCAACATCATTTTTGACTATGTTTAGAAAGAACTCCCGTTCTATGCCGGAAAATTCCGAAATGACAACTATTCGACTCCCGACCTGCGCATTCGGATCGATAACAATATTATTGTCACTGTCAAGCCGCGCATAATCCGAACTTATACGTAATGATTCGTATGCCTTACCGCGCGTCGCATTTTTGGGATATACCGATGCATCGTCTATACCAAAAGGCACGCTTTCCCCTGCAATCACCGCCGTACGTTTTACACTTTGCCCATCGATTATCGGGCTGATCCCATATGACAGAGCCGGCACGGCAGACGCAACTATACCTCGTTCGGTAGAATCTGTTACATTCATATCGGCATACTTGCCGACATAGCCGATCGTGGTTGCCGAAAGCTTTATCATCTTGGCAGGATCGATTATACCGTCTACATTGCCTATTGCGCTTGTATCATCCACAAGCCTAAAAATCGCGCATGTAGCTCCGCCGTCCGTATATGTTTTTATTCCGCCCGCACCGCCGACTATGAACTCCGCACCTTTTTCTACAGTATACTTTAACTGTTTATAAGACGCATTCAACGGGGTAAAGGTTGGCACGACCTTGACAAGTCGTCCCACTTGATAGTCTACGACGCTGCCTATATCATCACGCGGACGGTATTTCGCTTCACTTTTCTCAAGCTCGGGATGAAACAACTCGTACTCGGGGTCATCCTCCACCCGCTCATAAGAAATCTTCAGCTCTTGCACAGCAATCGGCTTTTTAGTGACAGTCACGTTACAAGATACATTTATAGCGCCCAACTCTAAATGAATGAGTCCACGTTTACCCTTTATACTAAGCGCCGCACCTCCCAAGCCGTATGTGAATTCAAACTTGGGCAAAAAGCTCTCAAATACATGTAGTCTTGCCGTAACAATGCTTTCGAATTCCGGCGGGGTGTCTTCATCCGCATAAATCATGCATTCTTCGCTTTCGAATTTGATATTTTTTCCTGCTGTTATGATAAATTTATCTGTCAAATCTTTTCCGCTTACGGTTTTTTCTTCGGTCTTGCCGGTAAACATATCGGTGGTTTCTACTTGTATACTCGGGAACGCCGCACGCCTACTCTCATCCAACACAACAGAATCACCGTTTAGCTTGAGATTAAACATTTGCGTTCGACCGATGCTTATCACTGGTACACGGATCTCGACTATTGTCGCCTTTGCCTTAAAGGTATGCCAAAGAATCTTAAGTTCGGCAAATGCGCTTAGGTCGGCGTAAATTCCCGCCTCGAAATAAGCGCCTGACCCAACAAAATTTTCATCATCATAAGTGGGGTCGGAAAGCTTCTCAACTGTTTGCACCTTGAAAAAGCCTGCAAGCTTGGCATAAACACCTATCTCGCTCTCCACGCCGGCCTTTATTACTCCGCACAGGCTCCCGGAGAACTTAATAGAAAACCCAAGCTTAGCCTCCACGCTACCGCACAGTTCTGCTTCTTTTGTTTTCTTTTCAACAGTCTTGTTGTTATACGGCTCTACCCCGTCACATGTTTTCTTTATGCCGAATGAATTTGTGATCTCATCCGCAAAGGTAATGCCTATTTCGACCTTGGCCTCTAACTTGAACTTGGCTTGGACCTCAAACGAGAATCCGAGAAGCGGCGCCGGTGTGGGGATGTATAAGTTAAACAATTTCACAGCCAAATCGCTGTATTTATTGTTCTTATTAAGCATTTCTTGCAGTCGCTGCGCCGATTTGCTTTCGATATCTTTACTGCCGCTTTTATCCTCGTTTAATAAAGAAAACTTAACTTCTTTTTTAATAGATATTACAGCGCCGAGATCGTATGTACCTTTAATAATGCTCAAATTCGCTTTGACACCAAAAGATATCTTCGCCGAGCCCTGCATGACGAAATCAAAGTCATCGAGAAATTTGGGAAAAGTTACTTTGAATATGAACTCCACATAATTACCATTAAGTTTGACATCAAACTTAATCTTGGGACTTTCACCGGACACCGATTGTCTTGCAAATCTCCGCACCGCTTCGCTATCAGCTATTTGATCTTCGATTTCGTCGTGGGGTGCAAATTTTACATAGTCCTCGCACAACTCCGCATCGTAGCTTTGTAGAACATCAAGCTCGTCAAAGACTTCTTCAAGAGCGGGCTTGCCGAGTTTGACTTTTCCGTCTTCAACACTTTCAACTCTGTATGCTGTCTTAACCTCAAATCCCATTTCATCAAGTTCCGGCAATATGATAATACTGCCTTTATCCAATTCCACGCCGGCCGGCAAGTCCACAACATGCTCCCCGTTCATGCTTTCCGAAACATCAAAAAATCCGAAATCCGGAGCAGCTATCTCTACAACTTCCGAATTTGTTTCTATCTCACAAACTTCTTCGCCGTGCACGGTAAAAGAAACATCGCGCCGATCGCTTATGCTATCATCGGCAAACTCAACATCCTCATTTAAAAGCTTGATCTTGTAGACGCCACGGCTTGTCCACCCGCCATCGGGCGCAACGATACGACATACATCATCTTGCTCATGTTTCAGCGCCCAATCCACGGAATTGCCGTTTTGATCATACACTTCAACATCTTTTTCCGTAACGTTTTCCTTAGACGTGAGCTTTAAAGAAAAGTTGCTTGGCACATCGTCAAAACTTTCAACCACCGATGCAGTTCGTACTGTATCGGAAACATTACCGTTATTTCGGTCTAAAAAATACGAAACTATAAAATAAACGGATACGGCGATCGCCGCAGCCAATATTATGACTAAAGAAATTGTTATGGCTGTTTTTCTCTTGCGTCCATTCATCGGTGAAATTTCAAAGCGCAATTTTTTACTATGCGCCCTCCATTATGAACTATCCTTTCAGCCAAATCTTTTTTAATTGTTTTGTTAATTTTTACAAAATATTTTATTTTCCTTCCAATAATTCAGTCAGCAATTCAAAAAAGCGCTCATCGTCACTTGAACCGTGAAGCGTAAAATAATACCTATAATCCCCATTCTCAAACACAGCAAACAGGTCTTCGTTTTGATAAGACCAATCTACCTGAGTGCCGTTTATCGTTATTTGTATTGCACACAAGTCGGCAAGCTCATCCAAGTAATCTACGTGCACATTCGTTTTCATCAGTTGTATCTGGATCGAATCTAAAGTGCCGATATTGGTAATACTCTCACGGAGGCCGATTCTTTCTTCGGACTCCCTTATCGATAATATATCGGTCAAACAGTCATTAGGTTCTCCGTACCAATCAAGAAATAAAAAATCCGTACCGAATATGTTATTGTATTCTTTTAACGTATATTGAGATCGCTGAGCCCTGATTTCTCCTACTCCAAAGTATCTACTATCATTCACACCGCCGGTATCTTTACCGCCAAGCAGCAACACGCACGGCAAAATTATCGCAACGCATACCGCTACAAAGCAACAAGAAATCACCGTGACAAGTCTACCGCCGGTAAAAGCCTTCTTTTTATCTTCTTTACGCGCAAGTCCGCATCGACTTCTTATATCTTCGAGAAGCTTATCACGTTCTTCTGCACCGGTTGTCCTAACAAGTTTGTCAAATTTGCGTTTTTCGTTCATAAATCCTACGCCACCTCAATAGTATAAGCCACATCCAGCTGCGAGCCTATCTTGTAATAAGCTTTTGTGACCAAATCAAACCCTGTCGCCACTTGCAGATACCGATCAATACGCGTGCTACTGCCGATAGAGTATTTTACTTCGTAATACCCATATGCTATCATGATATGCTTACTACTAATATTCTTAGTTGTCAAAACATCTTGACCGTTCTGCGCCGTAATAGTGTATAAATTACTCGGCGAAACAAAGAGCGCCGCCACCTTGTTGTTTTGTATTGCTGTTTTGAAAGCAGTATAATTAAAACCTGTGCCCTTACCAAGCGACGAATAGCCAATAGTATAGCCCTGATTTTGAGCATATTCGGATAAACCGCTCTTAAACTCATCCTCAGAAACCCCCGCTGCTACAACATTTGTCTTCATAAGAGTATAAAGCGTTTTAATTGTGGCCGGAACATATTGCGCATCCTGTTTTTTATAAATATATCCATTATAGTACGACTCCCAACCGGAAATCATATTTGTATAATATCTATCATAATATCCGACTGCAATAGCGCCCGCCACAGCTCCGCAAAAATTTGAAAGCGAATTATCCTCATTATAATACAAGGGAACATCAAATGCCGTTTTAATATTTTCTACAACCTGTTTGGATGTATATGAAATAGATTCGGTGGCAAATGTGCTTATAAGATCCGCATTGACGTACCGATCATTCTCTTCTACGATAGCCGGTCTACTCCAAGCCCCACAGATGAGCATGCCTGAAATGGCAGTTGCTATGATTTGCAATTTTTTCTTCGTATTCATTTCGACCTCCATATATAACTATCCGTTAAAGCCCAATTTTTTTAGTCTTTTAAAAGCTTTTCCAATGTTTTCAAGCTTTTTTTGATTTTGTTATGTATTGTTGCCACACTCAATCCCGTTTTGCCCGCAATATCACATAACTTCATATCATAAATAAAACGATCCTCTATTATAGTCCTATCCGGTTCGGGAAGAGTTTGAACTGCCGTGTTTATATCTATTTTTTCTTCGAAAACCGGCATCGAATATTCTTCTGCCGGTAGTTCGTCTTCTAAATGTGCAACACATTCCTCTTTTGCACATTTCAATTTCCCGTCTTTTTGTCTCGCGCATTCTTTTTCATTAATTTTAAGTGCGATATTCTTTGCAATTTTACACAAGTATCCATAGCCATTTTTTGTATCATCGTATTTATCTATTGATTTATACAATTTAATATATGTTTCACTGATGACGTCGTCAATATATCTTTTATCAAACAAATACTTATGAGCTATATATTCAACATAACCCGAAGTAGCATGATAAAACTCGTCAAAACAATCGTCACCCAACTTTAAACGTTTTAAGTATTTATCTACTGTTTTTCTCCTTACTTCTTTTTCAACCTCTTTTAAATCCATATTTCATCTCCCGTGGTTTTGATTAGAGAGAGCTTATTGAGTTCCTTTACAGTTAACTCATTACCGCTCATATTGATTTAATGACTCTAACAGTTTTGATTAATTATAACTATATTTACAATCCTTGTCAATTAAACTCAATAAAAAAATATAGCTTTTAAATTATAAAAGTGCATATATTCCTAAATCGCTTTGGGTAAATTCACATTTACCCTGCACACTGCTTTTGATTCTGTACTATGTCAAAACAGCACGAAAAGTATTCGGACATATACCGTTACGTTAACGAAGTATTTACTAATATCTATTCGCAAATCGCAGATACCGAAACATTCAATAAAGTCCGCGCGAAAATCGACGCTAACCATTACGGCAAGCGCAGTGTCGAAGTGGTCTATGCTTGGGCGCAAGCATAACAACGGTTGCAACAAGCAAGCAATAAGAAAGACGTTAAAGTCGCCGTTACGCTTATCGAAAAAGATATACGCAGGTTTTACGAAACCGCTTTACGGTTAGAGCCGAAAATGCTTATTAACTATCTTGTAAAAGAGATAGTGCTATTCGACGACAAGATAGAAATACACTACAACAGCCCTATAACGAATTGTCCCGACGATATATCGGGCTTTTCTTTTTGCGATAAATTCGTAGAGATATTAGTCTATTCCGAATACATAGCCGACTACAAATCGATTAGGCTTGTTATGTATGTATGAAATACATGCGGCGACTATTTATTCCACAGTGCTATTGACTGGAACCTTGCTTGCGGTGTGTTGTAAGGCAAGAAAGGGCGAACCACCGCGCTGCGCTTGGGGTTGCCTTTGGCGGCAATAGCCTAACACACCGCAATTCCAGTCAATAGCCTTTTGCGGCATAAACCGCCGCCGTTACGCGATTGCAAGGAAAAAATACCGACAAAACCGAAAACGAGCCGTTAAGGGCAAACAACAGCGTTATACGGCATTGTGAGTAACGGGATTACGGCAAACAAAAAACCTAAAACTTATTCCCACACGGGGGTTCGTTTTAGGTTCTTACTGGCGGGCGAGTGGTAATTGCGATTGAACACTTGCGCCGCCGTAGATTTGGTCTAAAACCTCTTTCAATTCCGACAGCCGCACGTTTTCTATTTCCTTGCCGCTCCCCAAAACCAAAAACGGGGATATATAATCGTCGGCAACAAACACTTTGTAAACGAGGTTGTCTATAATCTGCTTTTGGTAGTCCTTGTCGGCGGGGTTGCCTTTCAATAGGTCGGCGATATAGTCCGTTATATCGTTTTCGCCGAACTGCAAGCCGCGCTCATACTCTAACTGCGTTTTTTGGCTCTCTAAATCTTTTATCAGTATTTCATAGTCGGTCATTCGCCTTTCTATGCTTTCCCGCAACAATGCGCTTTTCGCCTCAATAAACGCCGTCGTCATTTCCTCAATGTCCTTGCGCGCTTTCGCTATGCGCGTTTCAAGGCTCTTTATATTGTCCGCGCCCGTCCGCTTGTCATAGTATGCCAGCGTGTCGCGCACGGCGATTTTCACGTTCTCTTTGTCGCTCAAAAAGTCGTGTACCATTTGCGTAACGTAAAATTCAAGTCTGTCTTTTTCCTCGCGGTGTTTGGTACATTCTCCCTTTTTCTTGCGCTTGCAAGCATAGTATAGGTGCGTTTTGCCCGTCTTGCTTGTGCCGCCGTCCGCAACCATAGGCGTTTCGCAATGTGCGCAAACCGCTTTTCCCGTCAATAGGTACGGAACACGCACCGTTGCCATACCGCCCGCAAAATACCGATTTGCGGCAAGCCGCTTTTGCACTCGGTCAAATAACGCCTTGTCGATTATTGCGGGGTATGTGTGGGTGCATAACCTATCCCCGAAATAGAACTCGCCCGTGTACTTGGGATTGACTATGTATTTGTCGAACGATTTGCCCGTGAACGGCTTGCCGTTCATACGCTTGCCTTGCGCGTTGAGCGCGTCGGCGATTTCCTTTTTCGGCACTCCCTTGTCGTACTCCGTAAAAACATAGCGCATAATTTCCGCTTGCTCCTCGTCGATTTCAACGTATTTTATATACTTGTCGCGCTTGCCCGCTATCGGCTCTTTGCGTATCTTATAGCCGTATATAAGCATACCGCCGCAAAACGTGCCGTTTTCCACGCTTGTGTCAAGTCCGTTGCGCACACGCTTACTAAGTCGCTTGCTGTATTTCTCGTCGTTCCACTCCAAAAACATTTCGTAGAACTCGCCGCCCTCGTCGTTGCTTATAGGCTGTGTTGCCGATAATACTCGTATGCCGTAATCTTGCTTTAACATTTCTTTGTACATTATGCTGTCGCGGCGATTGCGGGCGAAACGGTCGAACATATACACGATTATGAATTGAAACGCGCCGCTTTGCGCGTCCTTAATCATACGTTGAAACGACGGGCGGCTGTCGTTCGTTCCCGTCCTTGCTTTGTCCTCATACACGTTGACGATATTATACCCTTGACTTTCCGCATACTCGCGGCAAATGCGGACTTGACTTTCGATAGATTGCTCGTTTTGCCCTTGTGAACTGAAACGTGC
>JAMPEH010000309.1 GCA_023665245.1 Muribaculaceae bacterium | reverse complement strand
ACGATGATGAATTTCGGCTATCTCGGTTTCAAGGCAGGCGAAAACAAATACACCTATCCCCGACCGACTGAGGATAAGGTACTGCAATTGTTCTCCTGCATGAGAGAGCTTGCGGAATATATCGTCGTGGACTGCGTCAGCGATCCCTCCGATCTCATCTCCGCAATGGCAAAATCCGAAGCAGACCGCATCGTTCAGATCGTATCGCCCGATCTCAAGTGCATGACCTATTACGCTTCCAATGCGGAACAGTTTGCGGCGATCAGCGACCGTTCGGTCAAGGTGATGACTATAGGCGAAAAGGATATGTTCCTGCCGACAGAGGAAGTGTCCGCACACTTCAAGGATGTGCAGTTTACGCTTCCTTACAGTTGGAATCTCAAAAAGCAGATATACACGGGGACGCTGTCCGAACGGCTGTCGGATACGAAGTATAAAACGGAAATCTCTAAGGTAGTAAAGGCGGTGATAGCGTGAAGATGAAGATTGACTTAAATCCGAAGCGACTCTGCTTCACGCCTCAAATATGCCTGTCGGCATATTTGCAAAGTTTGGAGGTGAAGTAAAGTGCCGAGAGAAATCAGCTTTGTTCCGCTTTTGCATAAGGTGCAGCAATAAATTTCGGAACACTATGCCGCCTCACTTTCGGACTCCTCCAAATACGGGCAGCTTCGCTCATATATCGAGAAATACCTCTACGATAACGGCTATACGGTAGAAGGATTGTCCTTTCGTGAACTCTCCGAGAAGCTGTACAGCGAGATGGCAGAATACTCCGTGCTAACCAAATACCTCGGCAGAGATGAGATCGAGGAAGTGAACATCAACGGCTGGGACGATATCGCCGTCACTTATACGGACGGACATATCGAGAAAGCAACCGAGCATTTCTATAGTCCCCAACACGCCGTTGATATTGTAAAAAGACTACTCCATCACAGCGGCATGATCATCGACAACGCAACGCCGATGTCGCAGGGACATCTCCCCGGCAACACCCGAATTACTGCGTTAAAAGAGCCGATTGTGGATGAAGATCGAGGAATCAGCGTGTCCATTCGACTGCTGCATCCCTCCCGTGTCAACCGTGAGCAGCTCGTCAAGGGCGGTAACGCCACACAGAAGATGATCGACTTCCTCTGTATGTGCTTGCGCTACGGCGTGTCCTTTGTGGTGGCGGGAGCGACTTCATCGGGAAAGACCACACTGCTTAATGCCTTGCTCACCTCAATCCCCGACAATAAGCGTATTTTTACCATCGAGTCCGGTTCCCGTGAGCTGTCCCTCGTCAGAATCCGTGACGGCAAAGTCATGAACAATGTGGTGCATACGCTCTCCCGACCGTCCGACAACGAAGCATACGATATCACCCAAGAGGATTTGGTGGTGGCGTCGCTGCGCTTCAATCCCGATATTGTTGTCATTGGCGAGATGCGCGATGTCGAAGCCTATTCTGCAGTAGAAGCGTCATTGACAGGTCACACCGTCGTGTCCATCGTCCATGCCTCTGCCGCAGATGCAGCGCACATGAGATTGGCGCTCCTTTGTCAGAAACGCTTTCCCATAGACTTCTCCACCTCGCTTATGCAGGCAGGACAGGCATTTCCGCTTGTGGTGTATGCGCATAAATTGGAGGACAATTCCCGAAAGATCATGGATATCTCGGAGTGCGTGATCGCAAGTGACGGAAGCAGATCGTACCGCACACTCTTCCGCTATGTCATTACGAAAAACGAAATCCGAAACGGCAAGTTCACCGTAGAAGGACACTTCGAGCAGCCGGAGCTGATGAGCGATAACCTCAAAGCGAAGCTCCTGCAGTTCGGTGTTCCAATCGATGAGCTTAACAAATTTTTACGGAAAGGGGCTGAATACGCTTGATTTGTTCTATCATAGCATCCATGCTGCTCATTGTCGCTATCGCCATGCTTATGGATCTGTCTCCCGAACGGGTAACTGATGATTTAATGAAACTCATCACTCCAAAAGACAGCCTTCGTGACGAAGCAAGGGCGATCCGAGGCAATAAGAAAAAGCACGGCATCTACAAAACGCTGATGAAGATGAAAACAGCGCTTGCGGTTACGGGAAAATCAAAGCAATTCTCGCTTGTATGCTTTCTTTCCATCGTGCTGTTCGCCGCAGGAGCAATCTTGTCGGTACTCATAAACAATCTGTTCCTGCTCCCCGTTCTGTCGGTCGCTTTTGCGCTGATTCCGTTTTTCTATACTACAAACACGCTGTCCTATTACGACAAGCGCACCAAAGAGGAACTGGAAACCACGCTGTCCATCGTGACCACATCCTATGTTCGCAGTGACGATATCGTGTCGGCGGTCAGAGAGAATTTGCAGTATATCAAGCCGCCGCTTCGTGAGGTTTTTGAAGCCTTTACGGGAGACGCCACCGCCGTATCCTCAAATATCAAGCGAGCATTGTTCAATCTTAAAGAAAAGGTAGACGATGAGATTTTCCGTGAATGGTGCGATACGCTGATACAGTGTCAGGATGACCGAACGCTGAAGGATACCTTGCAGCCTGTGGTTTCCAAGCTCACCGATGTGCGTATCGTCAACAGCGAATTAAAGACTATGATGTCATCCGTCCGAAATGAATATTGGATGATGGTCGCCCTTGTGGTCGGCAACATTCCATTGCTATACCTTTTGAGCAAGGAATGGTTTGAAACGCTCATGTATTCCACGCCCGGAAAAGCGGTACTCGGCATCTGCGGTACGGTCATTCTCATTACGGCTCTGTTTATGATGAAGTTTACAAAGCCGATTCAATATAAGAGATAGGAGGTTTTCGAAATATGTTACAAGCAATCATCGGCATCCTTGTCGGCGTGGGATTATTCTATGTCCTTGCAGACATCTATGCCGTACCCTTTTGCAAAACCTCCAAAGCCGTGGAATCGCTGTCCAAACAGCAGAAAGAAAAGACATCGGGGCTGGATGTATGGCTGAAAGGCCTTGCAACATGGCTCTCGAAAAGATTACGGCTCAACGAATTCAAACGGGCGCAGCTTGAAGCGGATCTAAAAACGGCGCAGATGGACATCTCGCCCGAAATGTTCAAAGCGAACGCCATCGTCAAGGCTCTGCTTGTGGGAGTGTTTGCGATCCCCATGCTCTTCATTCTGCCTCTGCTTTGCCCGGTGGTGCTGTTCCTTGCCGTATTCCTGTACGGACGGGAGGTCAAATCGGTCAGTGCGAGAATCAAATCCAAGCGGGAGAAGATCGAATACGAGCTGCCGAGATTGGTGTTCACCATTGAAAAGACGCTGAAACACAACCGAGATGTACTGTATATGCTCGAAAGTTACGCAGAGAATGCAGGCAGTGAGATGAAGCACGAACTGAGCATCACCGCCGCCGATATGCGGTCGGGCAACTACGAGGCGGCGATCACTCGCCTTGAAAGCAGAGTAGGCTCGTCACAGATGAGCGATGTCTGCCGTGGGCTGATCGGAATTCTTCGAGGCGACGATACCGAAATGTATTGGGCTTCGCTGTCCATCAAGTTCAGCGATATCCAAAGACAGCAGCTTCGCCTGCAAGCACAGAAGATACCGAGAAAGGTCAAGCGACTCTCTATGTGCTTGCTCATGTGTTTTATGCTGATTTATGTGGTGGTTATTCTGCAACAAATAATGACGAGCCTCGGCGTTTTATTCAGCTAAGGGGGTGGCGATATT
>JAMPEH010000308.1 GCA_023665245.1 Muribaculaceae bacterium | reverse complement strand
AGTAGAAAACCACGGTTTTGTTCTGATGCGAGGCGTAGTAGCGGCAGAAGTCATCGACGAGTGCCGGTATCTTTCGCTCGAACTTGACGTAGAACGACTTTATGATGTTGAGCCTCCGGCCTTTGGGTTGGCCACAGACAATCCAGTTGATATTTGCATTGTAGTCCATACCGATGCAAATGGGAGCCGTCGGGTCAACATCGCCGTCAACCATCGAGGTCATTGTCTCTAGTATGTCGGGATGTCGCAGTCCGACATCAAGACCGAGCGAGTCGAGATATTCGTTGTTGTTGGCATCGTACTTATGCCCCTCGCGCATCGAGGAATAGAAGCCGTCCTTAGCTATTCCGATGCGGCGGCAGAGAATGGAGGTCTGAAACGTCAGCGGCGTGAGGTCGCGCTTCATCTGCTTGATGTAGTTCTCGCCAAGGAGTTGAAGATTTTCAATCGAGGAATACTCCTTGTAGTAGACGGCGACCGAACGCATCTGATTGAGTTGGCGGTCGAGCTTGCGCAGATGGGATTTGAGATACTTCGGTATCGGCTGTCGGGCGGCTCGCATTTGGCGGATCCGCTCCTTGACACGCCAAATCTCATAGACCGTTCCCTCGATTGTCTCAATCAGTTCGGAGTCCATCTTCTCGCGGTAATGCAGAAACCAAGAGCCTCTCTTGGTCTGCGGCATATCGCTGAGAATCATTATGGAGTGGTTGAACGAGTGACGGCCAAAGTGAGACTTGATGCCGCCGTTAGCCGGCAGAGTTTCATCTTTGAGCTTGTCGTAGTTGATGAACTTCGCTTCATCAACGAGCAGCCACGAGAGAGTGAGCGAGTTTGACGAGCCGGGGCGGTCCTGGGAAATGATGACCGCAATCGAGCCGTTGTAGAACGATATGACGTGTTCATAGTCGTTAGGCTCGGTGATAGGCTTGGCAAACGATTTGAGCGGCTTCTTGCCGACAACGTAGTGGACACCTTCAAGATACCCCCAACGCTTCCATGCGGCCAACAGTCCGGGGAGCGTGTTTGTGAGTCCATGTTTGAAGGTGGGCACCACAATTCCACCGGTCGAGCCGGGCATACGCTGCATATTGCGCAGCACGAACGGCGCGGCGATTGAGTCGGTCTTACCGGTACGGCGACCGGCGACAATTACGGTGGTGTTGGCCGCAATGAGTTGAGTGAGCCTTTGCGGCTTGTTAAAATAGATTTTCTTCTGCTCCGCTGTTTTCATCTTCGTAAGGTGCGAAAAGTGAGTCTTCCTCGAGGTCGGCGTCTTCAAACTCCACATCCTCGATGTCGAGAGTTTCAGCCGAATATTTGTCGAGCATTGACTGGATTTTCTGCTCAATGCCGGGAATAGGCTTGATGCCGAGCACCGACGGGTCGGAGGTCGGCACGAAGGGCTGCACGACAATCAGATGGAACGGCACGGCCTGAACGTCCTCGGCATCAACCTTGTTGAGCTTGCCGTAGGAGGTGGCGGCACGTTCCATGGTCTTGGTGTCCTTGCGAGCCTTAGCCATCTGATATGTCTCCATTATCATCTCGTTGTAGCGCCAACGGTGGAAGTCGCGGCTCTTTTCCGACAGTTCGGGCAAAAGAGCATTGACGATGCGCAGGTATTCCTGGGCGGCGTTCTTCCCCATCGGATAGCGGCTTTTGAACTCATCGACAAACTGACGGTCTTTAGCGTCAGGGTTGGCAAGCCTCCACATATACATATCGCGGACGCGCATTACGCGCTCCGCTGCGGCTTCGCCAAATTGGGCGGTGATGTCCTCCGTGGCGGTAAAGAGATGCTGACGGCAAAGGTCGAGGGTGCTGATATTCATAAAGTAGAGAGTTTATGGTCGAGAGTGGAGAGATAGAAACTACTCGTCATCCTCCATGTCGAGAAGATTATGTCGGGCGTTTTCGAGGGCGAGCGGTGAGCCGACCTGTGCGAGCATCATTTCCTGCGAGTGAAGTTTCACCTTGGAGCCGGCCTTGCCACGGCGATAAGCCTTTGAAACTTCAGTTGAGCGGTCGGCTATATCTGTTCGCAGCACATCAGCCGGGATGTCGAGGATCACGGCGATGTCTGAGATTTTGAGATATATGCTCGCATATTTCTCAATCTGTTGTAATTCGGTCTCGGAATAAGTCATGCAAAGGAACTGAATGGTTTGTAATGAGGTCGTTGACTTGGGCGTAGAGATTTGCGAAAATCTCCGGCGAGGTCGAGATGAAAGCTGATTCGTGGCGGTTGCCGCGAGTCAGGTTTTGGGAAGTGATGACGGAGACGGTATCGCCGGATTCCGATTTCACCAAAAGTATTTTCGAGTGATTGTCGGCGAGGTAGGTTCGCTCGATAACTTGGGTAATGAATGCCCAGAGTTTGAGCGTCTTGTTCGTGGCTTTGTGGTCGAGAACAAGGTTGATACGGCTGACTTTTTTATCCTTTGTGATAAAAAACAGGCGTCGCAGAAATTCCTCGGAGATAGAGAACGAGGTCTGCCATACCTCGGCAATGCCGACTTGACACAAAATCCATTCAAGGATGTCGGCCACTTGGACGGCATTTGAAAGGTAAGCCTGAAAGGGCGTCTCTTTCAACGGACGAAGGATTTGGTCAATGGAGGCAGTGCGTTTCATTTGGCTGACTTCTTTCTGCTCCCGGCTTTGGGCGTGGCAGAGGTTTCAACCGAGGGGTCGGGAGCAACATAATGGTCGTATGCTTCCCAGTTGGAGTGAAGTTTCTTATCGAGAGCGATTAACTCCATCAAGAAGGGGTATCGCTCGGAGTCCGGGCAGGTGGAATCTTCAAGCGAAAGCGATCTGAGCCGGAGGTGAAGTTCGCGCATACGTTGTAGAATCGACAGGTTCTCAACGAACTTGGCCTTGATGTCATCAGGCAAAGAGTCGTGGTCGGCTCGTTTGCCGGTGCGCCTGTCTTCGGCGGTGTCCGAAGATGGCTCAGACTCCAAATTATGCTCGGTAGCGATAGCATCGACCTGCACGGCCATTTCTTCGACTTGGGCGTGTGTCAGGGCACGAACGCGGAAATTGTAATACTTTTGAAGTTGATACTCAACGAACTGTTTTCGTGAGTCCATGCAACGGATTATGTTCTTATACATAATCTGATTGCCCGACAACTTCAAAAGGTAGAGAGCGCCGACGGCATAGTCGCGCTCCGCTTCCGGCTGTTCAAGCCACTCTTTTATCTGTTCAGTGAATTTGTGGTCCATCACAATTTATTGCTAATTGATGTGAAGAAAGCGAGGTTGTAGCCGAGAGGCATCAACAACTCGCGCATGGAAATCATCGTGGCGCCGGTGGTAACAAAATCGTCGTAGACGATGATGTTACGTTCCTTTGGAGGTTCACCCGACAAAGTGAACACTGCACCGACACGATGTTTGGAATGGCACTCGGCGAGGTCTTCGTAGAACGGTATGCCGAGCATTTCGGCCAAACGTGCCGAAATCAGGGAGGCGAAGTTCCGGGTCTTGTGGCGACGTTTGGGCGAGGTAACGATGCACCAGTCGCCACTGCCGAGCGAGTGACCGAGAATTTGCCGGATAAGGATATTCATACCATCCGCAAATTTTTCAACCATGTCGGGGTCGCTCTTGATGTCGGTTAGGGTGCGCCCGTAGAGCGACTTCTTCCAGAGCGATATAATCCCGAACTGCGGGTTGCGGTAGGAAATTCGCACCTTGTTTGGTGCGAAGT
>JAMPEH010000307.1 GCA_023665245.1 Muribaculaceae bacterium | reverse complement strand
TGGTAAAGACCGGCAACCCCATGGCGGACGCCATCCTCAACAGCAAGATCTCCCTTGCCCGCTCCAAGCACATCCCCGTCCAGGCAGACGCCAGCATCCCCGTGGCGCTGCAAATTTCCGAGCTGGACCTGTGCGTCATTCTGGGCAACCTCTTCGACAACGCCATCGAGGCCAGTCTGACGCTGCCGGAGGGGGAGCGGCTGATCCGGGTATATATAGATATGAAGGGACCCCAGCTGTATATCTCCTTCACCAACTTCACCGCCGCGAAAAAACAGCGGAAGGTGGGCGGGCTCTTCCATACCACCAAGGGCGAGGGCCACGGCTTCGGACTGGTGCGCATGGACGCCATTGTGGAGCGGCTGGGCGGCTACCTGACCCGCAACAGCGAGGATGGAGCGTTTACGACCGAGGTGCTGCTTCCCCAGGGATAGTGCCCCGCTTTTGCGGTTCGTCCCCCAGAAATAACGATTCGTCCCCCGATCCACACAACCGGGGGACGTTGTGCTATGCTCTTTTCCGAGGTGAGAAACAATGAAGAAACCCAAACAGAAAACCTACAACATGTTTCAGAACTGCGCCTTCATGATTGCCCGGGCGTGGAGGGACTGCAAGAGCGTCCTGTGGGTGGCCCTGGGGCTGGTCTTCTGCGGCGTGGCCTCCAGCCTGCTGGAGCTGTTCCTCATTCCCGCCGTGCTGGAGGCGGCGGAGCGGGGCGCGGGCCCAGGTGAATTTGTCCGGATGATCCTCTGGTTCACTTTGGGGATGGTGCTGGTCCGGGGCCTGCGGGGCTACCTGGACCAGAACACCCTTTTCGGACGTATCCAGGTGCGGACCGGACTGATCGCAGAGGTCCACCTGGCCGTCTGCCGGACCTCCTACCCCCACATTGAGGACCCGGACTACCTGGACAGGATGGAAAAAGCCAGCCGCAGCCTGCAAAGCAACCACGATGCCGGCGAGGCGATCTGGAAGACCATGACGGACCTGCTGACCAATGTCATCAGCTTCGTGGCCTATCTCCTGCTGCTGGCACGGGTGGGACCGTGGGTGGCGGCGCTGTGCGCCGGACTGTCCGCCGTGAGCTACTTTGCGGGGGAGCGCATCCGTTCCTGGCGGCACCGCCACCGGGAGGAGGAGGGCGAGCTGGATCACAAGCTCACCTACATCGCTAAGCGCGGGCGGGACACCAGGCTGGCAAAGGACGTCCGTATCTTCGGCCTGGCCCCCTGGCTCAAGGAGCTGTTCGACAAATTCGAGCGCCTCTACCAGGACTTTTACGCCAAAGCCATGCGGCATTATCTGTGGGCGGATCTGCTAGATGTGTCGCTGGCGTTCCTGCGCAGCGGCGCGGCCTATGGGATGCTCATCGCCATGGCCCTGCGGGGGGAGCTGACGGCGGCGGCGTTCGTGCTGTACTTCTCGGCGGTCAGCGGCTTCGCCAGCTGGGTGACGGGCATCTTCTCCGGCCTGAGCGCCCTCCACCAGAACAGCCTTGACCTGTCCGCCATGCGGGAGTTTCTGAAGACGCCGGAGATCTTCCGCTTCGAGGACGGCAAGCCCCTTCCCGTGAAGCCGGACCACCTGTATGAGCTGGAGCTGCGGGACGTGAGCTTCCGCTACCCCGGCGCGGACCACGATACCCTGTCCCACGTCAACCTCACCATCCATCCCGGCGAAAAGCTGGCGGTGGTGGGGAAAAACGGCGCGGGCAAGACCACTCTCATCAAACTGCTGTGCGGTCTCTATGACCCTACGGAGGGCCAGGTGCTGCTGGATGGCCAGGACATCCGGCAGTATGACCGCCGGGACTACTACAGGCACTTCTCCGCTGTGTTCCAGCAGTTCTCCCTGCTGGCGGCCACCATGGCGGAGAACGTGGCGGACCGGGAGGACATCGACATGCCCCGGATGTGGGACTGCCTGGAGCGGGCGGGTATCGCGGACAAAATCCGCTCCCTGCCCAAGCGGGAGGACACCATGCTTGGCCGGGAGGTATATCTGGACGGCGTGGACCTGTCCGGCGGGCAGACCCAGCGGCTGATGCTGGCCCGGGCGCTGTATAAAAATGCCCCGGTGGTGGTGCTGGACGAGCCCACCGCCGCCCTGGATCCTCTGGCGGAGAGCGACCTGTACCAGAAGTACAGCGACCTGACCGGGAACCGCACCAGCGTGTATATCTCCCACCGGCTGGCCTCCACCCGGTTCTGCGACCGGGTACTGCTGATCGAAAACGGCGGCGTCGCCGAGGAGGGCACCCACGAGGAGCTGCTGGCCCAGGGTGGGCGGTACGCCCGCCTGTTCGACATCCAGAGCAAATACTATAAGGAAGGGACGACGGAGGATGAATAGTCAAAAAAAAGAGAAACTCTCCTTCAGGACAGCCATGTCCTACAGCTGGCGGGGACTCACGCTCTGGTGGAAAGCCGCGCCGCAGCTCATCCTCTCCGGTGCGGCGCAGAGGGCGGCAGCCGCCCTGGCTCCCTATCTGCCGCTGTACTTCACCGCCCGGCTGGTGAATGCCATCGCCGGAGACGGGGACGCGGGCGAGGTGTGGCGGATGCTGGCGGCTCTTCTGGTATCCACGGCGGTGGCGGGCGCGGTCCAGGCTGCCGTCCGCTGCTGGGAAGACACCATGCGGAACAGCTGCCAGTGGCCCACCTGGGACCGGCTCTTCTTTGAGAAGCTGCTGAGCATGGATTTCTGCGACGTGGACGATCCCAGGACACAGGTTCTGCTTACCCAGATCAGGCAGGAGCGGAACTGGAACGCCTGGGGGCTGGACCGGGTGTGTTGGAACACCGCCGATCTGGCGGGGGCGGTGTTCCGCATCTTGGGGGCGGCGGCGCTGTCAGTGAGCCTGTTTACCATGCCGGTGCCCCAGGGAAGTCCACTGACTTGGCTGAACCACCCCCTGTGCATGGCAGGGATGGCGGCGCTGATGGTCATCTTCGTACTGGGAGCTTCGGCACTGGCCAACAAGTCCAACTCCTACTGGGCCAAACATGACGGCACGGCGGGCAACCGGATTTTTGGCTTCTTTGGTTTCATCGCCATGAGCGAGCGCCAGCGGGGGACGGACATCCGCGTCTATGAGCAGGATCAATTCATAGAGAAGAAGTGTAAGAGGGAACTGGTCGGCGGAGGGGGGTTCGGCGTCAATTCCGGCATCTCCAGAACAGCGTGGGGCCCCATGGGCGTCTGCCGGGGCGCGTCGGCGGCGGTATCCCAGGCGTTCACCGGGGTGATCTACCTCTTCGCGGGCCTGAAAGCCCTGGGCGGGGCCTTCGGGGTGGGGTCCATCACCCAGTATGTAGGCGCGCTGGCGGGGCTGGCCCAGGGCATCACCTCTCTGCTGGAGACGATCGGGGACCTGCGGGCCAACGCGGAGTTTTTGAAACGCACTTATGAGCTGCTGGATACCCCCAACAACATGTACCAGGGCAGCCTCACCACCGAGAAGCGGTCTGACCGGAAGTACGAAATTGAATTTAAAGACGTGTCCTTCAAGTACCCCGGCACGGAGACCTGGGCCCTGCGGCACGTGTCCATGAAGTTCAGGGTAGGGGAGCGTCTGGCGGTGGTGGGGGAGAACGGCTCCGGAAAGACCACGTTTATCAAGCTGCTGTGCCGCCTCTACGACCCCACCGAGGGGGAGATCCTCCTCAACGGCATCGACATCCGCAAGTACCGTTATGACAACTATCTGGATCTGTTCTCC
>JAMPEH010000306.1 GCA_023665245.1 Muribaculaceae bacterium | reverse complement strand
TAGCCTTCCACTCCGTGCCATGCGAGAATCGAGTAGGCGTTGTCGTCGTAGGCTATCATTGTGCAGTCGTAGGTCTGATTGTTCAGTGAGCTGTGATATTTTATAGCCGTGCGCCATATTTCTTCGTGGACGCGAACGAAATCAAATTCTACGGTGGCGGATTCGCTGTCTTTGTAGCCGTCGGCATTGATTTTTGCAATGACGCTAAACGTGTAGCTGCCTTCTGCGAGTGAATTGAACGAGGTGTTTATGGCACCTGTTTCTGCAGATTCGACTACCTTGCCGTCGGCATCGGTAAGTTGCCATGCATAGGAGTTGGCCGACTGTACGGGATCCCACCGGAATATGACTGTGTTAACCTCGCGAGTCATGGTCACCACCGGTGATGAGATAGCAATAAGGTCGGCTGTAGTGGCGGTGATGTAGACAGGTTCGGAAGTGGTGTAGTCGCTTCCGATAGCCGCGTAGGACAGTACTTCGAGGGTGTATTGAGTGGCATGGGTCAATCCGGTGAATGTTGCGGTATTGCCTGAAGTCACGTCGGTGGCGATTATGTTTCCGCTTACAGTCTCTTTAAGTTGACAGGAGTACTGACGGGCGTTGGCGACGCGTTCCCACTCGAATGTCAGAGAGTTGTAGGTGGCGTTTTCAACGGTCACCTTTGATTCGCCGAGCGGAGTGAGGTCATTGTCGTCGCTGCAGGCTGCCGTAGCCATCATGATGGCTACGGCAAACATTGAAGCTATTTTTGTAAATTTCATAGTTTATTATTCTTTAGTACCGTTATCGGCAAACGGGTTGAATGCCGGGTCGAAGTAAACATAGATTCCGTCGTAGCCCGAGGAGGCGTCGGAATAGCTGATGAATGGGGTGAACTGCATGTATCCTTCGGGTAGCCCCTTGTCGTTGTTGTAGATACTGATTGTACCGTAGTCATAGTCAATCTCCATGCCTGTAATGTTGGGATATGAACCGTCGGGCGACCACTCGGGCAGATACTGTTCTTCTTGATTATAGAATAGCCATCCGTCGTAGGAATAGTCGGGACCGAAGTAGTCTTTATAGTCTATGAAATTTTTCAGAGGTATAACCTTTAGATTCCCTTCTCCGGGATTGTCGACTGTGAACTGCAGGTCGAGACCCGAATTCAGGAAGTTGGGAATCTTGAAGTTGTAGGTCCCCTCGAGAATGTAGATTTTACCGTAGACAGGCTGATAGTGCTTTGCAAACGAGAAGTAGACGTTGTCGTCGAGCAGAATCCATGCACCTGATACTGTTACGTTGACATTGATTGCGCTGTTGCCTGCGCCGTAGGGCGAGGTCATTTCTTCGGGAAGTTCGAGGGAGATTGTCCCGCTGCTCTTCGATGCCATGTTCTCCAGGTCGATGAAAATGGTCTTGCTTTGTTCGCCAGCGGCAAAGTCGACCGATGAGGGCACGACTACACCCTCGGGCGCTGAGATTACTTTTATATCAACCGAGGCTGCCTCGTCGATTTTTGCGCGTCCGATAGTGACGGGAATCAGTCGACTGTCATCGGGTTCGAGAATTATGTCGTAGTTGGAAAGCGGCTCGAAGTAGACCGTCATGCACGAGGGGTCTACGTCGGGTCCCGGTTCCCACTTGTCGTCGGAGCATGATGTCACCATTGTCATGATTGCAATGGCGGCAAGGGCTTTTTTATATTGAAAGTTCATAGTAAAGTTCTATAAGTTCGTTATTGTTGATTACTCTTCCCAAAGGGTGGGGATTGCCTGAATCGGGTCGGGGTTGAGTACCACGGCATGGTTTTGTGTCTCAACACGGTCGGGAATATAGAAGTTGGTCCATGGGGCTACTGCCATAGGATAGGAGTTGTAGCGGTAGCGTTCCACGTGGTTGGTGCCGGGATATCCGCGAGTGATAGCGAGTTCTCGGCGTTTGTAGTCATCGAGTACGCGTCCTTCGCCCCAGAGTTCTATTCGTTTTTGGGTCCAGATTATGTCAATGACGTCGTCAATCTGGCTCGAGGGGCAGGTGAACGTGGTTCCTTCCTTCATGCGGTAGGTGTTCATGAAATTCTCGATTGCAGCTTTGCCGGCTGCCGCTCCGTCGCAGTGGGCGAGAGCTTCTGCCTCAATTAGATACATTTCTTCAACACGCATCAGCGGAGTACACATGGCGTTGCCGACGGTGGGATTCTTGCCGTCGCCACTCGCGGGACGGAATTTGAATCCGGCGTAGGCTCCGAAGCGGTTGAAGGTTTCGTAGTCGTAGTTGGTGTTGGCGGCATATGTGGCGTTGAATTCCGCGAGTTTTTCGTCGCTGTCGCCCATTGCTGCGTAGTCGGGGCTAATCCAGGTGTCGCGACGCCAGTCGTTCACGTCCATTTTGGAGTAGAGTCGGGCGTCAATCAAGCGGTAGCAGTTGTAGCTGAGGCTTGCCATTCCGTAGGTACACTCAGGAGATTTGAACGAAGGAAGTGTCTTCCATGTATTGTTCTTGACCATTGAATCGTTGGAGGTAAGCAGAATTGCCCACATCCACGAGTTGTTGGGCGTATTGAACCCGGTGGATTTGTTGTACCAATCGCTCTTGTTGAGAGGCGTGAATCCCTCGTTGATTGCGAGTCGGGCATATTCAGCAGCTTTGCGGTAGCAGTCGTTGGCGGTCTTTATTCCAAGTTTCTCGTAGGTGGCAAGTGATTCGTTGTCTTCATTGTCGAGTTGAAGAGCGAGGTCTTCGGGGTGAAGCTCGAAGCGTGTTGCGATGTTGAGCCATAGGCGGGCATGGAGACCGTAGGCTACTCCGAGACAGGGCTGGTCTTTCGACGTGGAGCTGTGGTAGTCGGCAAGATATTTCTCAGCGTCGAGAAGATCGTTGTTGATGAAGCGATACATCTCGTAGAATGGTGCTCGAGGATTCTTGCGGCTTTCGGCCTCCGTGGTGTTTTCGGTGACGATAGGGCAGGTTAGTCCCCACAGTCCGCGGTCGTCGGCGATGTCGTCGAGGCGTGCAACGTTGGTGCGTCGGTATTCAAAGAGTTTTGTCAGTTCCTCGAAGCAGAAGGCGCGATAGGTGAGTCCTATGCCGAGATAGTTGGCATCGTGGCTGCCGGGTTCTCTGTCGCAGGCTGCAATCAGTGAGTTGGCTTTCTGAATCATGTAGTAGTGGCGCACCCAGAATCCTTGTGAAATACCGTTGTTGCCTATTGAAATCTGGAGATTGAAATAGTGGAAATAGTCCCAGGAGTTGTCGTAGACGGGATAGTCGGCGGTCATGGCGTCGTAGAACATCATGAATCCGTTGAAACCTATATCCCAGTTTTCGTCTCCGGCAGCGTTGAAGTAGCTCGGTATTGCAGCGGCGAGTGCCGATTTGTCGGCTCCGGCAATCATTCCGGAGGTGATTGTACCGTCTTCGGGGAATGCTTCATCAAGACATCCGGTGGTGACGGACGCAATGATTGAGAAGACAGTCGGCAATGCTATATGTTTGAAATGAAGTTTCATTTTCATTTGTTTATTTTATAGTAATTAGGTTAGAATTGAACTTGCAGACCGCCTGAGATTGTGCGCATGGGAGGATAGTTGCCGTAGCTGCCTGAGGTGAGTCCCGAACGTGGGTCGAATCCCTTTCGGTGGGTCCAGTAGGCAACGTTTTCGCAAACGGCAAACACGCGCAGATTCTTCATCTTCAATCGGCTGATGAGCGTTTTGGGGAAGGTGTAGCCAATAGACAGGTTG
>JAMPEH010000305.1 GCA_023665245.1 Muribaculaceae bacterium | reverse complement strand
ATGCAAGCCAATCCGAATGGAAAACATTATCATTTGGCGCACCTATATATATCGAATATGATACAATAGAATAGGCACGTCTTTTAGACACCGACATACTGTCCATAACTTTGTGGCAAATACCACATCGTTATGGACTTTTCTTTTTCTGAACTCAATCTAAACTCTGTTGAGACGCTGCCGGGCTATGAGAGCCGCGCCGCGTTTACGGTCAACTCTGCGTCGGTGTTCCGCGAGGACGTTGACATCGTGCCGATAATCGTTGACGAGCATCTATCGTATGTGCCGTGGGGTGGCGACAACCTCATGCCGTTCAACATTATCGACCTTATCGAGAAAGACGAGACGTTGGCCACCTGCCAATTGTTTAATGCCGAGGTCTGCTATGGCTCAGGCTTGCGGTATGATACCTGCATCGCCACCGCCACGGTCAAGAATGAAGTCGAAGACTTCCTGCTCGACAACGACCTCGCCGGTTACTTTCTCGGTGTATGCCAGGACTTCAAACACTTCGGTTTTGCAGTCTCGGTGATAATCCTGAACGCCGACGGCACGAAAATCGTGCGCGTTATCCGCAAGGAGGCCTGCTACTGCCGATTCGCTCCGGCTGACGAGTCTGGCCGAATACCGTCCATTCTCTACGCCAACTGGCGAAAGTGCGTTTCGTCAGCCGATGACATCGAGGTTATCGACCTGCTCGACCCGGCCTCACCTTGGCAAGATCTGCAAGTCAAACTTGCCAAGCGCACAAAGTGCCGGAAGTTCGCCATCGTGTCTCGCATCCCCACGGTTGACTCAACCTATTATCCCATCCCATACTATGCCGCTCTGTTCAAGGGGAAGTGGTACAACATCAAGCAGCTTATCGGCATGGCCAAGGAGGCAAAGTTAAAAAACTCTGCCCCAATAAAATACCATATAGAGGTGTCGGCAAAATATTGGGAGTCAATATTCCGTGCCGAGGGCATCACCGACCGCCGGAAGCAGCAGGAGCGCATCGTGCGTGAGAAACAGTCAATTCTTGACTTCCTCACGGGCGCTGAGAACTCCGGCAAAGCCTGGTTCTCCACTTTCTACATCACACCCGACGGCAAAGAGCAGCATGATGTCGTAATCCGCAAAATCGACGATGCCAAGGAGGGCGGCGACTGGGAGACCGACATTCAGGAAGCAATCAACATGATTTGCTTCACGATGAGAGTACACAGCAATCTTGTCGGCTCTGTGCCCGGCAAGGCTCAGAGTAATAACAGTGGGTCAGACAAAAGAGAGCTGTACACAATCGCCCAAGCCCTTCAGAAACCGTATCACGACCTGCTTTTCACCGTTCATCGAATTATCATTCGCTTCAACGGTTGGCAGAACGTGACTGTCGATATACCTTTTATTCAATTAACCACGCTTGACGAACATCAAGACGCTAAACAAGTATCTACCAATGCCGAAACTGATAACCAATGATGAGCAATTGAAACAGCTCATTCCCAATAAACTCGTTACTGTCAAAGGCGAAACCTCACTCTTTGACAAACTCGTTCCATTTCTTGACCTCGCCGAGGCGTGGGTCATCGAAACGTTTACCTCCGAGCCAACATTCAACACCATCTGCGCTTACACTGACGGCAACAGCATTAAGCAGTTGACCGCCCGGCTCGTTGTGGCTGACGCTATGCGTCGCGCCATTCCCTCGCTCGACGTTGTGCTTACGCCCAACGGTTTCGCCACTGTCGGCACACAGAACCTTGTCGCGGCATCGAAGATGCGCGTTGACCGGCTTGTCGGATCGATGCTGACCCACCGCGACGATTGCATCGCTGCGCTCTTGCCCGAACTTCCGGGCGCGAGCAAGTGGCTATCGTCCGCACGAGCTGACTTCTTCGGCTCTACACTTTTCCCTGACCTCGGCATTGTGGATGCTCTCGGTGGAGCCACCGGCTCCAAGTGGGAGCGTTACCTCGAACTCCGCTCGCAGGTCATAGACCTTGAAGCGTCGTTGGCCGAAGAATGGTTCTCGCCGGAACTGATGTCAGCACTTCGCTCCGAAAACCTCCGCTCAGATCTGACTGAAAAGCGGAAGATGGTAGTCCGTCAGACACAAGCCCAGATTGTGGGCTATCTGAGAGCCGGGTCGTTCAATTCAAGGAGATTAGCCGACATTGTCAATTATATACGGCAGTCGCAGAACGACTTCAAAGAGTGGCATAATTCGGAAACCGCGAAACTGTTTGCTCCACCCGTATTCCGAAACGACAAAAAGTCAAGCGGTTACTTTTTCTGACCCTCAGTCATTTGGCAGTCAGTGGGCTTGCAGTCTTTCAGAGGTGCGTTTGTCTGTCATATCTGAATGGAGTTATGGCACATAGCACTGATTTTCCTATGCAAATTTACATCGGGCGTTCACTGTGTCAAGGACAAGCACGTTGTATGCCATTCTCCTGCGTCCGAAGCGCATCCAATCCTTGACTCTGCCGCTCACTATGCCCGGTGAATCATCTGCACGTAAAATCCAAAGTGCTACGGCACATAACTCTTAATTCATTCAGATATGATAACTTCAGACAAACGCGACATTCTTCAACAAGACTTCGCAAACCTCACCGACTATGAGGCAAAATGCCCCAAGGGCTGCAAATCGTTCTTCACTTTTGTCCAGTTTCAGGACGGCAGTACCTGCCTGTGGAGCAACATCTTCGCCAAGAGCCGACAGATAGCCAACATCCTCGTGTTCCAAAAGTTCTTCGACTGCATGGACTACATCACCGGCTACAACCTCAACGAATCCGAGGTCTGAACAACCCGCCTCTCAGCCGTCAGCGGCTCCCACTTCGGGAGTCGCTGACTCTCTTTCGTATGTGACGCAAATTTTGTAAATTTGCACTATAAATCGGATAAACCAATGAGCATAAGCAATAGAGTCAAACGCAATATTTCACTCACACTCTTAATATTATGGTGTGTCTGCATTGTTTCCCGCGCTTTCGATGTCGCTGCTGCTCCATCATCCGGGAAAGCATGGTTTGACCTTTGCGGCATTATCCTTTTGACTTATCTCTGCTTCGATAACTTTATGATATATCGCCGCAGAGTCAAAAAGGGCATATTATTCGGCAGTAGATAACTTTGAATAAGCGAACATTTTGAGACATCAATATGTTTCAAAAAGAAAACTATTTATGAAGATACTTCTCATTTCTCTATTTGTATTATTCTCCGTGTTATCAATTTCTGCCGAAACCATTACAGCTCATTACTTTGGTTCAGAGATTGATCTTACTCAGAAGAATAATCCATGTAAAGGTAACACCGATGGTGGTGTAGAGGTTATTGTAACGACTAATGTCAACTCAGCTAAGGATAATCCCAACCGTACCGTCATCGAGCGAATATACAAACTTCCAAATGGAGAAGTTCTTAAATCCGAAAGAGAGGTTGTGGATTCTCCCAAAATGGAAGTTCTTCATAAATTGTTTCCAAGAGAATATCCCAAAGCCAAGATATAATCCTTGTCTTTTCCGCATAGTGGGCTTTACCGTACTTTTGCATCAGTACGTTAAAGCCCATTTATTATGGAAACCATATCAATCGACTTTCAAATCCCCTCATCTTGGAGCGAGTTGTCCGACAAGCAACTCCGCACTGTATTTCAACTCATTGCCGACGATATGTCATCGGACGAGTTGAAGACCCTTTGCTTGCTCAACTGGAGCAGCACAAAGGTCGTTGGCC
>JAMPEH010000304.1 GCA_023665245.1 Muribaculaceae bacterium | reverse complement strand
ATACCAGCTCGGAGACAATACCTTCGTCTGGCTGCAGCCGGTGGGAGACCGTCCCTTTGCCAATGTGGGACAGCTCGATGAGAATTATGCCGGGTTTTATCAGCAGACGATCGAGGGCATCCAGACCAGCGAGCAGGCAGCAGCGGACATGGCGGATTCGGAGAAGGTGTTCTTTCGTTTACCGCAAAATCGATACAATTTAGACGTATATGCGATTCTCCCGCAGTCTGTCCTCAAGGCGGGGCAGAAGATGCTCTCGAGGACGCTGTTCATGATTGTGGCGGCGCTGAGCGCTCTCATGATTATCCTGTACATCTACATCACCAAAAGCCTGACGAGGCCTCTGGCGGAGCTGATGAAGACGATCGGCAGGATCCGCGGCGGCGAGACGAATCTCCGTGTGGACTATCAGGTGCAGGACGAGATCGGAAAGCTGGGCGAGGAGTTTAACTATATGCTGGACGCGATGGAGGATCTGATCGGGCAGCAGTACCAGGATAAATTGCTGTTAAACCGGGCGCAGTATCAGGCGCTGCAGGCACAGATTAACCCGCATTTCCTCTACAATACGCTGGAGACCATGAGCAGCATTGCCAGCATCCAGAACTGCGATCTGGTCAGTGATCTCTGCCAGTCGCTCAGCAGTATTTTCCGCTACAGCCTGGACATGAAATACCCCTACGCCACGGTGGCGCGGGAGATCACTCATCTGAAAAATTATATTTTTGTCATGAATGTGCGTATGCGGCAGGAAATCCGGTATCATTTCGATATCGATGAGGATACGCTGTCCTATTCTGTGCCGAAGATTTCCATACAACCCCTGGTGGAGAACGCGATCAACCACGGGCTGAAAAACAAACGCGGGGAAAAGAATGTTTCGATTAAGGCGTGGCGGACCGACGAAGAACTCTACATCATGGTCAGGGACGACGGGGTGGGCATGGACGCCGAGCCGCTGAACCGCCGCCTGCAGGAGAACGATACGGGCCTGATTGAGGAGGGCAATTCGATCGGGCTTCTGAATATCAATGCCCGGCTGAAAATGATCTACGGGGAGGAGTACGGCCTTGTGATCGAGAGCGAGCCGGGGAAAGGCTCCGCGGTGTACCTGAAAGTGGCGGCACGGAAAGAGGAAGAGCTTTATGGAAAAGAGAATGTATAAACTCTTAATTGCGGACGACGAATACTGGACCCGGGAAAAAATACGGACGATGATTGCCTGGGAGGAGTACCAGATCGAGTTTTTGCCGCCCGCACAGGACGGGGAAGAGGTTCTTCGGCGGATGGAGGCGGACCGCCCGGATATCTTGGTCACAGATATCAACATGCCCTTTTTGAATGGCGTGGAGCTGGTCAAGCGGGTGAAGGAGCAGTATCCGGAAGTCGTGATTCTTGTGCTCAGCGGGTACGACGATTTCGCCTACGTGAAGGAGACGCTGATGACGGGCGCGATCAACTACCTGCTGAAACCGATCTCGAAGATCGACCTGATCCGCGCGGTGTCCAAGGCGCTGGAGCTGATCAGCGAGAAGGAGGAGAACGAACGGCAGACCCTGAAGGCGGCGTCTCTTCTGCAGGACCGGGAGCTGAGCCTTCTGATTGAAAAGGAGCAGATCAGGCTGTCGATGACGCAGATCACGGGGACGGCGCTTGACTCCGTGGGCTGCAGCATCATGCTGATCAAGATTCACGACCTGCAGACGCTCATGAGCCGCTACCAGTACGACATGAATTATCTGTCCTACTCGATGAAAAAGAAACTGCGGGAGGTGGATCCCAGCCAGAATCTTATCATCTTTAACTATATCAACAGGAGCAATGAATTTCTGGTGGTCAATGAGCTGGATGTCTCCGAGCAGCAGGTGCTGGCGCTCAAGATGATGAGGCGGCTCAAGGAGGAGACGGACAGCCCGGTCACCATCGCGGTCAGCGAGCAGTCCTATTCCATGGACAGTCTGCACGACGCCTACGTGCAGAGCATCTCCGTGCTGATGACCAGACCTTACACGCGGGAGGATGTGATCCTCTTCAGCAACAAGGAAAAGGGCAGGATGAGCAGCCGGGTGGATGAATGTTTCACCCAGGAGAAGGAGCGTCGGCTGAAGACCGTGCTCAAAACGGGCAGCGAAAAGGGCCTGCAGGATCTTCTGCTGAAGGAGACGGGGCTGGGCTCCGGCAGGAATTGGGATTTTGTGATGGCGAAACAGATGGTCAACCGGATCTCCGCCATCTTTCTGGAGGAGCTCACCGGGCAGGAGGCGTCTGAGGAGAGCATCCGGGAGCTGGGACGCCTGGAGCAGATGGCGGACAAGGTCGTGGAGAGCCTGGATGTGGAGCAGCTGATGTCGCTCATTGCAGAAATGCAGAACGTAGTGCTCGGGGAGCGCAAAAGCGAGATTACGGGGAATATCAGGGACTGCGTGAAGGAGGCCGTCGCTTACATCGACGAGAATTATTTCGAAGAGCTGACCCTGTCGGTGCTTGCGGACAAGTATGCGGTGGAGAGTTCCTACTTTTCCAAGCTCTTTAAGCAGGAGACGGGGGAGAACCTGATGCTCTACATCGCGGGGAAGCGGATGGAGAAGGCGAAGGAGCTGATGCGGAGGAAGGATATCAATATCGCGGAGGTGGCATTCATGGTGGGGTATGACGACTATACCTATTTCAGTAAGGTCTTTAAGAAGCATGTGGGTGTCAGCCCCAGAGATTACCGGAATCGATTATTTCAAAATTTTACAAGTTAATTTTTCAAAAAATGCATAGTTCAGCCCGCTCGCAAAATTGTATAGTTGATGTACAAAAACAATTCAATTTATGGAGGGAGCGACTATGAAAAAGAAATTGTTAAGCGCAATCTTATGCACAGCCATGGTAGCCAGCGTGCTGACCGGATGCGGCGGCTCGTCGAGTGACGGCGGAGCGGCAAGCGCACCCGCGGACGATGCGGCGGAGGCGGAGACGCCCGCAGCTGAGCCGGAAGCAGAGGAGGAGGCGGAAGCGCCTGCCGCTTCTACGGACGGCGAGGAAGTTACCCTGACGGTATTGGCTGGACAGTCTACCACGGACGCCGGTATCGAGGATATGATCGACGAGGCGCTCGCTGCGCAGTATCCGAACATCACGTTAGAGTGGGAGTGCACCGGCTGGGACGGCGAATTCCACCCGAAGATGCAGCAGTACATGCAGTCCGGTCTGCCGGATATCATCATCGGCAAGGCACAGGATGTGGCGACCTATGCGTCGCAGGGCGTTCTGGGCGAGATCGACAGCACCTATCTTGACAGAGGTCTGGACGCTGCGAGAGAGAACGTGACATTTGACGGCAAGACCTACGGCCTGGTCTACAATGCGCAGTATCAGGGCGTATATTACAACAAAGCGATGTTCGAGGAGAACGGCTGGTCCATTCCGGCTACGCAGGATGAGCTGCAGGCAATCATAGACGACTGCAACGCCAAGGGTATTGTTCCTTTTGCAAGCCATATGGTAGATACCTGGTCCATCGGCAACGTGACCATGCAGTTCATGATGAACGATGTGTTCAACACCACGCCTGACTGGGGTGACAAGTTCAGAGCGGGCGAAGTGAGCTTTTCCGATGACGAGGCGGCACAGACGGCTTACTCCTACAACAAGCTGATCTATGACAACACCTATCCGGAGACCTTCTCCACAGAGCAGACAGACTGTGACGCGAGAATGGTGCTCGGCGAGGCGGCTATGAAGGTAT
>JAMPEH010000303.1 GCA_023665245.1 Muribaculaceae bacterium | reverse complement strand
CTCCCATCATAGCCCGATAAGTAATTTCTTCCAACTCGGATAATTGTCCCAAAATAAAATTTAAATACTCTTTACTTGATGCCATTGTCAAACCTCCAAATTTCGATTTGAAAACCACGATTTTATAAGTGGTTATTGCCCGTCATAGGGTTTCAATAAAATCCTCCGAAAGCCTTGAAAATAAAGGATTTATCGCAATGTGTCCGCCTTATCCCTTTATACGGTTTCACACAAGTTTATACTTCCCTCAACTGCTCATAAGGGCAAATACAAGGGAAAGAAAATTTCATAACAAGATATAACAAAGTGTGGCAATCGGAGAACTGTGATATATGTGCGAATATATTATAACGGAGGATTTCAAAATGAACAAGTACATTTATGATGAAAATAACGGGCTTTGGTATGAACTGCAAGGCGATTACTATTTGCCCTGCCTTACCTTACCACCCGAAGAAGAAAAACCTATCGGGATATGGGGGCAGCGTCACAAACGCTATCTGAGAGAACATAAGAAAGCGACCTACACCACGCTTTTAACCAGCGGCAAGCTCAACCTTTATCTTGCAGAGATTGACGAGCAGGCGCAGCAACGCTTTGAAATGCTCATAGAGATGATGAAGCAATCACAGGGTATCACAGAACAGCTAAAGGCGGAAAACGCCTTAGAATGGACAGGACGAATGAATAACATACGGTCTTGTGCGATGGAGATTGTGAATGAGGAAATCATCTACAACTAAATCAATGTAACGCATATATATGTAAAATGGCGACGGGTAGGGATAACACCTTACCCGCCTTGTTTTATACCCCGTGAGTTGCTTGAATACGGTGTTTTGACACCGAAAAGCGTTACATTATCATTTCTTTTTCAGAAAGTAAGATGTTCATATTTCTTTGCTTGATATAGTTCGTTTAAACGACTATAATATACACAGTACCATTTGAGAGATAAAAAATGTTTGAATATATGACTGCACAGGAAACTGCCGAAAAATGGGATGTATCGCTTCGCTGGGTACAACGACTTTGCAAGACAGAACGCATTGACGGTGCTATGTATATAGGGCGAGTTTGGTTAATTCCTAAAAATATGGAGAAGCCCGCTGATAGAAGAAAGAAATCGAATAACAACAAAAAAATTTCTGAAATCAACACAAAATGAAATTCGTGTTGTTCAGTTTTAAGGGCAAATCCTTTATGATTGTATTATCAGCCAAGGCTGAAATACAATTTAAGGGAGAACCCACTATGAATACAGACAAAATTTTTGCAGAAGCCATTGCCAAGGAATACGCACCGAATGATACTTCAAAGGTTGTGGCATTGAAAAAACTGGACAGAAAAGCAAAACGCAAAGCGAATATTTTCACTTACACTTTTGGTGTGGTTATGTCGCTTATTCTCGGCACAGGGATGTGTATATCAATGAAAGTAATCGGTGACGGAAGTCCATTTATGACTATCATTGGTATTATCGTTGGAATTATCGGAATTATCGGTGTCGGCGTAAACTATCCGATTTATAAAAGAATGCTCGAAACTGGTAAAAAGAAATACGCATTTGAGATTATGCAGCTTGCAAAAGAAATCAGTGAAGAAGCTGAGTAGGAAAGTAAGGAGGGCGTCATATGAATAAGTCAGAAAGTAAATATTTCAATACTGCCCTCCTTATGGACGAAGCACTGATTGATTTGCTGGCAATAAAAGATTTAGAATATATTACAGTCAAGGAAATTTGTGAAAAAGCAGGCGTAAACAGGTCAACTTTCTATTTACATTATGAAACGATTGCAGATTTGGCAAATGAAGCAATGGAAACTGTCAATGAACGCTTTTTATCTTATTTTACGCAGAGTTCAGCGGAGTTTGCGGGTGAAATATCGGGAAAAGAACTGAACGACCTTGTTCTTGTTACACAAGACTATTTGCGACCGTATTTACAGTTTATATATGATAATAAAAAGGTATATCGTGCCACTTTCTGCAATCCTTATGGTATGCAGGTACAAACACGATACCAATATTTGAAAGACCATATTATAGAGCCGATTTTGGCAAGATTTGACATTCCCGAAATCTTTCGTAACTATTATATTGTCTATTATATAGATGGTGTTGCAGCTATCATTAAAGAATGGCTGAATACAGACTGTCGTGACTCCATTGACAGCATTATTGCAGTGATTGAGGAATGTGTCAGACCGTTAGGCGGAACAGAGGGCAAGAGATATGGAGAATAAAACACCTCGTGAAATGATAAAACCTATTCTCCAAAATTGGAAAAGGGATTATAGCTTTAAGACTATTGCCAGCTCGTTGCTTTCGTTTGGAATTACAATATTATTTGCCCTATATAACGGATTTTTAGGCATTCGCTTGTTGTCCGTATGGAACGGAAGTATTTGTATATTTTATCTGTTGCTTGTTGTTATTCGTGGGAGTATCTTGTTCGCTGAAAGAAAGAGCAAAGGGAAACCCAACAGCGAAAAAGCACAAATTCGATATAGAGTGTTTGTTATCAGCACGATTATGCTTTTGTTACTTAACTTGGCACTTATTTGTCCCATTGCACTAATGGTAAAATTTGAAAAGCCCGTAAATATGGAGCTTATTCCCGCAATTGCAATGGCGGCTTATACCACTTATAAGGTTACGATGGCTTCTATTCATTTCCGTAAAAAAAGCAGAAGGCATAAAAATATTTTCATTACTGAGTTACGGACAATTAACTTTATTGATGCGCTGGTTTCAATTCTCACGCTTCAGAACACTCTGATAATGGTTAACAGCACAAAATCAGGTACTGACAAAATGCTCACATTATCTGCTATTACAAGTGCGGTAATTTATATAATTATTGTATTTATAACGCTTCGATTGATAACGGAAGGAATAAAGCAACATAGAAAAGAAATTGATAGTACCGACAAAGCATAGAGGGATAACTGTATGGATAAAACACAATGGATACTATGCCCCGTTTGCAGCAACAAAACTCGTGACAGGATGCGGGATGATACCATATTGAAAAACTATCCCCTTTACTGTCCGAAGTGCAAACAGGAAACGCTGATAGAAGCGGAGAACCTAAAAATAACCGTTATAAAGAAGCAAGAAACCTAATCTCTATATGTATGCCGCCGATTATGGATAACACCATAGCGGCGGTTTTTTGCCTATCGGCTGTCTCTGTCAAAGGATTTTTTGCGTGGTTTTTGCTGTCTGCCCTGCTCCTGCAACTGCCTGAGCCTGTTTCTAACACACTCTCTTTCGGGTTGCTTCTGCGGTCTGCGCTTTTCCTTAACCTGACGCTCCCATTCGGCAAGGTCACGGTTGTACTGCTCCACAACGGATTCTGCTTCCCGATAGGTTGCCATAAATGCCTGTACATCGGGATAACCGTCCTCCCTGAGAATATCGGGGAGCTTATCCAGCCTTTCGGATATTTCCTTTTCGGTCTGCTGTACCTGCTCGGTAAGAGCCTTGCGCTCCTTGCCCTTAAAAATACCTTTTGCTTCGGAAAGCTGTTCTTTCAGTTTGGTGACTTCCTCCTGTAAGCTACGGATTGCCCTCGCTTCGTCCTGTACCCGTATCATCAGATTCCGCATAGTTCGGAACTCTGCCATATCAATACCCAGCGTGGGCTTCGGCGGCAACCCGTGTTCACGGATAAGTTTTTGCAGGAAGTCTTTTGCTCGGCTTACGATACTGCGGAACAGATTGGGCAGCCA
>JAMPEH010000302.1 GCA_023665245.1 Muribaculaceae bacterium | reverse complement strand
CCCAAATTTGCGCTTAATTGTATCTGGCGATAACTTTATCATCTCAATGCAAAGAAACGCGAGAAACGGCTTAAAATTCAAAATCCGAATCACAAGTAGAGGGAGCCTCAAGGAAAAGGAGCATTCTTTTGTAGATAACATCTACATCCCGGCGAAAATCACGATATAGATTGTAGTAGTTAAGCAAGTCTTTGATGTTGTCGCTGACTGTTGATTCAGATGGAATGCAGAACAGTTTTGCAAGTTTTTTCCTTAATCCCGTCCTCATTCTGCCGCCAACAAGAGTGATTGGCGAATAAAGCGACATCACTATCAGTAGGAATTTCTTTCTATGATACACCCTATTGGCATAATGCAACTGACCTCGCTCGCGGAAAACGTCAAGATAGGCATCATACAATACCGGGAGCAAAGAGAAATCCGTCAAGATTGGCTCGGCTATCTCAGTTAAAGCATTCTGCATATCCTGAACTTTCTCAAAGACGGTTTGAATAGCATAAATACGCCCTATGTCAAAAGATTCATCCATTACGATAATTGGCTCTATATCTGCAAAGTTACGAAAAATTAAGTAGATACACAAGACAAGAAAGGCGCACCAATCGCGATGACTGATGCGCCCTTATTTTTTGTTAATTGGATTTATTTTGTTTTGGAATATGAGCCTATGGGATAGATGTGCAGAATCGTTTTAGCAGCGTCATCCCAGTAGATTTCACATGTTCCAAGCTTTGACTCTACAAGGCGAGCCTTGAAAGTTATTGATGTGCCACTTATGGTGTATGTTCCATTTTCCATGTAATATGGCAAAATAGAACTATTGTCACTTTGTGAATAGGAGTAATTATCTCCATCAAATTTCATCGTGTGAGTAGTTCCGTAAGCGTGACAACTCCAATTTCCTTGGATTTCGGTTTGTGTGACCTTGATTTTTGAGTCTGGTTCATCGTCATCGTTTTCACATGACGGTAAGATAATGGCAAACATTGCCATCATCAAAAGATAGAGTAGATTCTTCTTCATTGATTGTTTCTTTTGTAGGTTATGGCATCATTACCGACTCCAATTGTCAATGTGTTTCCCTTTAAGGAGTATGATGTCGATTCTGATTTTCCGTTTGTGGTGAGTGTTATTGTTGATTGATTTGCCGACCAAGTGAAATCGGAACTTTCAATAATATTGGTTGTTCCGAGTGTTACTATAAATCTCCCGGTTTTTTCATTTGTGAGGATGTAATGGAAATATTCTGAATCCTCATATTCAGGATAGCCATCTTCATCCCACTGTCCGACAAGTTGAGTTTCCCACTGATTTAATGCCGTAGGCTCATCATCATCGTCACCGCAAGACGGCAGCACAATGGCGAACATCGCCACCATCAGAAAGTAAAGCAGTTTTCTTTTCATTGGTTGTATAGTGTTGGTTTATATTGATGTCCTGTTTATCACTTGAACGGAAACCAACGCACAGAAACAAAAAGCGCAGACTACCGCCATACGCTATCAGGCTCACCACAAGCCGAATCTACAATGGAAGAGTCCGCGCCGTATAAGGCACGAATCCCAATGTAGATTCTTGAACCCATAATTGTTACGAGGTGGTGATTCGATAGCGTTTTGGGTCAATATGTGAAGATGCAATGCCAGACGGCATTACGAGTGCAAAGTTAGTGGAAATTCTTTAACTGACAAAACGAAAATTAAAGCAAACACTTTATTTCTCGGTTTCTACGGATTTCCAATCATCGATAAGGCTATCCAGTTCGGCAATGGAATCGGCGTGATAGTATTCGCCCTTATAACGCACCATCGCCACAAAATCATCATCTATTGCATTCTTGATTATCTCGTCTGGATTAACATAAAGTTCCCAAATTTCCACGCCAAGAGCAGTGGCTATCTTTCTGAGCGCACCTTGTGACACTGGCGCATCCCCGGTCACAATATTATTAAGGCGTTGTGGTGAGATGCCTATTTCATCTGCAAAGGCTTTTTGGGTTAATCCTTTTGCCGAAATCAATTCTTTTATCCTTAACATAGAAAAATCAGTATTTATGATTGTTKAATAAGTTTTTACCATGCAAAAGTAGTACAAAATACTGAAATACACAAATAGTGTTTATAGCCAAATACTATAACTATGTTAAATAAATGTTAAATGTGTATTTTATTGTTATCGGTACACAAATAGTGTGTATCTTTGCATCAGAAATCAACACAACCCCTAAATATAAAGGTTATGAGCAAAGAAAGAAAATCAACCCTCGCAAGCATCATGAAAATGGCTTGGATGTTTATACGCCGAAACGGCTACACCCTCAGCGAAGCCCTCAAATGCGCTTGGGCCAACTATAAGGTAAGAATGGCGATGAAAGCCGGGATAACGATGTTTTACTTTCGTAAAATCAACGGTGAGATTCGTCAAGCCTTTGGCACACTGAAAGAAGATGCAATGCCTCAGACACAAGGCACAGGCCGCAAGCCTAACGAGACAGTACAAGTGTACTTCGATACTGACCGCAACGAGTTCAGGTCGTTCAAGAAATGCAATCTTATCGGTTTTACCATCTAATTCAATATGGCGATGAAATCACTGAATGAAGAGATACAGGCTATCAAGGATGCCCAAATCAGTCGTAACGCCAAAAAGACGGCTTACACAAAGCTTGGTATCACACCTTATGAAATTAGCCTTTTATTGGCTGCTGAAATGCCTAACGGCGCATCATCGGTGTTTACCTTTGGCGTTGAGATAGAATGCAACGTGGCACGTGGCGCAATACGCACGGCAGCGGAGCGCACCGGGATGCACTATGAATATCAAGGCTACAATCACAATGACGGCCATAGTTACTTCAAGTTTGTCACTGACGGCAGTCTTATAGGGGATAACCCTATTGAATGTGTATCGCCCATTCTAAAAGGCTCTACAGGCAAATTAGAATTGCAGAACGCATTACGCACCCTTAACGAGGCCGGGGCAAGTGTGAATCGTTCATGTGGTCTTCACGTGCATATTGGGGCGGCCCATCTTACAGCAAAGCAATACGCCAATGTATTCGCCAATTACTATCATCTGGAGCCCATCATTGATAAGTTTATGGCCCGCTCCCGCCGTGCCAACAATAACCGCTATTGCCATACATTGCGCAATCACGCCCATCTGACACAATGCGAAGATGTTGAAAGCGTATTAAGCGAACTTAACCGCGACCGCTATCACAAGGTTAACCCAATGGCATATCTGAGTCACAAGACAATTGAATTCAGGCAGCATCAAGGCTCTACAGATGCAAAGAAGATTCTCAATTGGATAGCCTTTTGCGGTAAACTTGTCAACTGGTCAAAGAAAAACCGCCTTACAAGCGATATTGAATCAATTGATGAAATCCCCTTTCTGACACAATCAGAGAAGAAATTTTTCAAAAGCCGTATGGCAGAACTGAATCAGTAATACAACATCAATATGACTGCAAGACAACTTAAATACAAGATACTGACCGCCCTTTATTTCATCGGCATTATAGCCGGGGCAGCCGTGGCGGTAATCGGTCTTTGGCTGACATTATGGATATGCCATGACCTTGGATTCAGAATGTAACAACAAAGTAATCAACATAAAAAGAAAAGCGAAATGGATAAATTCAATGTAAAGGCCGCTTCACTTGCACTCGCAACGGCAATGGCGGCAATGGCCCCATTCGTTCACGGCTATTTCAGCGTGACGATGGAACTCGGCAACGATATTGTTGCATCAGTAGGCGCACAGAAGTTTGATAAAGTTGAGGTGCTGACTTGGCGCATCTGGACCTTTGATGAAGAATGCAACGAGGTTGATTTGCCTGCTTGCCTTGATAGCGAGCTTATCGAAATGGCTGTCAACGATAACGAGACCTATCTTGAAAACGGATTCATAGAATCAGCCAACAATACAAACCGGGGTTCGGTGTAATCAGTAATCAGTAACAAGAAGACAATGAAAAAGAGCAATAGCAAGTGGTTTTTGTCGTGAAAATCATTTGCTATTGTTTGTCTATATCGCTAATTATGAGTATATTTGCATCAAATAGATAATCAATCACACTATGGATAATCAGAATCCCAAAATACTGAAATTGCAGATTGACCG
>JAMPEH010000301.1 GCA_023665245.1 Muribaculaceae bacterium | reverse complement strand
CGCCGCCTTACCCGAGAGGCTGAGAAAACACATTCTCAGCCTCTTTTTCTTTATAGATACACTCTTAATTTGACAACGACTCTCATATCGCATTAAAATCATCAAAACCAATATTTCATTTTATGTGTAAATTAAATTTTTATAATTGCCGTTTTTTTTTCGTAGGTGCGTTGATGTCTTTACTGATTACTGTGCTTTCACTCTCATCGTGTTCTGCTGAACATTCAGACCATATTGTGGGTGAATGGGCCGCGGACAATGATTCTGAACACGAAACTATTCTTGAGTTTACTGACAACGGTGTTGTAATATGGCACTATAATGGTGAGGACGGTAAATGGTCTGTGAAAGGAACATGGACAAAGAATGATGATGAGGAGTCTGAATACACCATGGTATTCAATTGCAAAACATACAATTCTAAATTAGAGAACCCCATGGCTGAGGTTGGGATTATGATTATCCTTAACGAAATATGTGGAAAGGAAATTACGTTGCATCTCACAAAAAACGGCAAGTTCTTGACCGGCTCCGTCGGAGCGGTAGACGGCTTTGAGAAATTCAGTTCCGGCTCGGGTAAATACGATGACATAAGAAAGAGAGATGTGGAATCTGATGTTTCTGATAACAATGACGAATCCGTTGAAGAGGCTGTTACTGAAACGTGTATTTCCATTATAGATGAACCTGAAGAAACTTTGCCGGCCGGTGGTAATATATCAATGGAGCATCTTGTATTGAAAGGAAATATCGATGATTATCCAATATCAATGGAACTCACTTATCCCAATCAAGATGAATCTGACAAATCTTTTGTATCCGTAACCGGTTCATATACTTATACTAAAAATGGCACTTCTTTGAGGTTGGAAGGCACAAAGTCTCCTTATGGGGAGTTTACCCTAAACGAATTTACCAAGGATGGAGTCAACAGCGGTCGATTTGATATTTACTTTGACGTTGACGGTACCATGATGGGTACATTCCATAATTTGATTAATGGAAAAGAGTTCAACGTTTATCTCGAATATGAGTGATGAACAACCCATCAAATCTGACCTGGTTAAGAGGGCGTGCCATGAATTTTGACACACCCTCATACTCAAAATCTTTAGAGATTAGCTTCGTATTGCACAGTATTAGCTGAGTAAGTAGTACAATAGCCCCCGGATAGAACTGATACCCCCGATTAACAGGTTGATTATGATGTCTGTTACGGAGAAGGGGTCGTATGTAAAAATTGCATGATGGCCAACGCCTGTTCCTATTTCGTCATAATGACTTTTAGCAATTGAGCTGAACAACATTGCAATTCCAAATCCGAAAGCAGCCCCACATATCACAGCTGTACGGTTATAATGTGAGCGCATCGCATTGTATATTCCATATATGGGAAAAGCAAATGATGCAGTCGCCACTGCGAGATTGTTTCTGCACTTAGGTTTAGTTTCAACTCCTTTCAGATCCATGTTAGGGCATACTTGTAGTGCTAATCCTGAAAGACGTGATACTTTACCGCTAGGAAGACAATCGTAGTCCTCCTGTGAGGGGAATTCAAACATACCCTTTACACAGGTATGTTTTTTAGAATCAGGATTCTTTTGATATTCAATTTTTATTTCATCATTTGGTTTTTGAGGCAGGGGAATTGAAAACGAGCAACCTTCGGAGTAATTGAATAGCTCATAGGCAATGTTGTCAACAGTCAGGGTGAGGAGGGCTGAATCTTTTCCCTTTGCATCTCCTTCCCATGTAAATTTTAGAGTGTTGTCTTGTCTTTCCATAAGGGGTTAGTTTATTCGTGTATATCGGTCTGTTTCTCCTTCGCATGTAACATTTAAAGAGTCTTCTGAAATTTCTTCTATTACCAGAAGGTCATATCCGCCTTGATTTTTGAGTTCTTTTATCAGGTCTTGTTTAAACTCTTTGGCACTGTATGAGTCTTTGTAAAATGCACCTACAGTAGTTGATATGGATTTGGTATCAGGAGTTTGTTTTATGTAGTTGCTGTCAGCGACCTATTCACCGGAAAGAGAAGCTTTGCATATCAGGTCATACATTATATAACTTTCTTCGTAAGTCATATACTGTTGAAGGTCGTGGTGGTAACGATGCGGTTGAGATCCTCATCGGTTGAAGTAAACTTCCATTCGCCGAATAGTTGCTCACATATTTCGGGATCGTTTGTCACTTCAACGTTGGTAGAAGTACTGTCGTTGTCATCGTCTTTGTGCGATTTCTCTTTACAAGATGAAATGCCTATAAGAAGAAAAAATGCCAAAAGGGTGAAAATGATTTGTTTTTTCATTGTCGGCGGTATATTAGTTTGTTAATATTTTACGAACTTTTGAGGCTCTTGATTCAGGGAGGTTTCCTTTGCAAAATACGAATCCGGCAATCCCAAAAGAGACGATGTTGTTTGAACGGCCCACTTTCTGTGTGGTGTATGAGAATAACCACCAGTTATGATATTTTACCTGATCGTCTATCCATTCATCAGCAATTTCAAGGGCGAGTTCGTTTTGGGTATACTTGCCTACTTCGTAGTCTGCAAGTTTCTCCACATGTTTTTGTTTTGAGTGGTAGAAGATGAATAGCAGTACCACAACAACTACTGCCAATATGACTGTAAGGTAGCTTTTTACCCCACTGTCATTTTCGTTATCCTCATTACTTACTCTGATTTCAGCCTGATCTTCCATATATCCGATATTGCATCGCGGTCATTCCCAACGTTGATGTTTAGGTTAATAATAAAAAAGCGTGGAATGATGTTCTTGTTTATACTCAAGAGGCATCGCCAAACGCCCAACACGAAATAAACAGTCCACTCCCATGCCTTATCGGATATCAATACCCCTTGTCGGGGAGTGGATATACGACAAACATGAGCGTTTATTGACTGCTTTGCCCTTCGTGTTTTGAAATTGGCGATTTCCTTGAGAGGATAAAGCAAAAAACGCTTATAATATGTCAAAGAGGTCAATGACCTCGCTGCAAGTTACATATTTTTTGGAACTGCAAAAATTATCTATCGGAAATATTAAAATTATCTCGATAAGAAAGTTTAATTTATATTGAACAGAAACTTAATACTATTGATAAACAGAAAAGTATATACGCTTTGCAGATATTTGTCACCGGATTGTGCAACGGGGCATTCTGTCATCGTGTACAGAGTCGTGTATTCTCATCTCAAGGTTATTCAAAGTCGGCGCCTCACTTCGCAGACCATGCAATTGAGGAAGAGGGGTTAGGTGCTGAAATTTGTTGACCGTATTCTTGATTTTACGGTTGTGTGAAAGTGGCAGAACTCCGAAGCCAAAATTACTGCTGACCCGGTTGAGTTTATGAACGTTGAGCCGGAAATCCAACGTCATGGTTTGGAAATGTTGAGGAAATGTATGGATACCGTAGTTGAAGATGAAACAACTTACGATATTCACAAGGAGTACTTCAAAGATGAGGAGCAGGATTTGTATGAAGACGAAAACGATGTTGCCCTCATCAAGAAGCTCGGAGAAGCCAATTGGCTTATGACCGAAATCTGATTTTGCAGAAAATTTTGCAAAGAAAAAACACAGTCCCCACGATGGTGAGCCATCGCGGAGACTGTGTTTTGGTAAAGCGTTGGGGGGAATGAAAAGCGAGGCAACTTATTGCTGTCTCGCTTCGGGTGTTTTTCAGAATAGTGATTCGCACAGGATTCAAACCTGTAACCTTCTGATCCGTAGTCAGATGCTCT
>JAMPEH010000300.1 GCA_023665245.1 Muribaculaceae bacterium | reverse complement strand
TGGACGGACGAGGACGGCAACAGCTATGCGGCAGGCAGTACGCTTAGCACAGAGGCTGCAGCAGTTGTTTTAACGCCTGTTTATAAAAAGGACGAGCCAACGACAGAAGATCCGACAGATACGCCGACCACGGAAGACCCAACTGACACGCCAACCACAGAGAACCCAACAGATACGCCGACTACGGAAAATCCAACACCGCAGCCACCGACAATAGAGCCGCCAGCTGCACAGCCATCGGCACCGACAAGCACCACCTCCGGACCGAAAACAGGAGATGGCACAAATCCAATCGGTGTTATCGGACTTGGAATTTTGTCTTTCTTAAGTATACTAGGGTTGTCTTTAAAAAATAAGAGGAAGTGGAAATAAAACCAATTCTAAATACGCAACAAAAATATAAAAAGAGGAGCAGTCGCATCAGGATCGTGCGGCTGTTTCTTTTTTCAAAAAATAAAGCTGTCTGGACCGATATAAGTGGAATTGGGAATTTGTGTAATTAAGGTATGCAAAATTTTGTTGCGTTTTATTTCATGACTTTGCAGGATTTATTTAATATTTTTTAGTATAAGAAAGGTATTAATTTTATAGAAAGTTTTATATTTAATATTATTGGAAGATATGATAGAATGTACATAACTTATCGGGAACATGAAGAAAAATAGGAGGATGTAATATGAGGAGAAACCTGAAAAAGCTTGGATGTGCAATACTATGTGTATGTCTGCTATTGATAAATACACCAACTATGTCTTATGCTGAAGGTGTAGAGCAGGCTGCCACAAAGACAGATGCGATAGAGACAGATAACGATGAAGAAACAGATACGGAAAAGACGGAGCTGGCAGATACCACAGAGGCAGATACGGAAAAGATGGAGATAGCAGATGCCTTTCCTGCGGCAACTGGTACAGATGTGGAATCTGCTTCGGAATTTGCAGAGAAAATAGAGCTTCTTTCTGCCATGGTAGAGGAGACATTATACGCATCGGGGGGGGGTAACTTATGAGATTAATTCCCAGGCTGATTGGGATAATCTGCTTGCCAATGGCACATCGGATAATAGTTGGGTGAGTTCGGGAACGAGAGCACTATATATGAAATCAGATAACCCTGTAGCGATCAGTTTAAATGCTGATATTACATTGTCTAGTAATGTAGAATTAGCTTGTTACGTCAGAAATTCATCAACGGATGCAATGCATTTTCTGCTTTGCGGCAATGGACACAGCATAGACGTTGGCGGATATATATTAACTTTGACGGCAGATGAAGTAACAGCTGATAATGTACATATTAAAAACGGAAGAATAGTTGCGAATGTTGAATTTGGATTCCAATGTATGGACAGTACATTTACTTCAGCCTCAGTTGTAGTATCAGGATCATCTTCAATACAAAGCGTGTCTGTTACAGGCTGTGACTTTTATAATTGTACGGGTCCGTGTATCAATTCGACAGCAGGACCATCTCCTGTTACCATCTCGAATTGCTATATGGATAACTGCGGACGCTTATTTCAGGCTGCAGGTACATGTAATGTAAGCTTTTTGGATATTACCGCAGAAAACTGTACAGACGCCGTCCTTGGACATGAGCGTTATACTATTTCCTCAATATCAGGCTGTCAGCTTAGCACCTCACAGACAGGAATTACTGCGATTGATCATAAATATGGTGCAGTAGGAGAAATCACAGATTGTACCATCACAGGCTTTGATACAGGAATTAAGCTGGAAGAAGGTACAGTTTCTGATATTAAAACAATCACAATCAGTGATACAACAATTACGGATTGTATTACAGGGCTTTATACCAATAATTTATCAGGATATGACAATGCGGCTATCTCAAATCTTACCATAGAGGCACGCAAGGGTGCAACAGGCACAACCGGATATAAGAATCACGGATATTTGGATAGTTCCTCCTTTAATTATGACTTTAGTAAAATGCCGCAGATAACGGATTGCCACATTTCAGGCTTTGATATGGGTATGGATTTAGATTCCTGCTATGCTGTAGTATCAAACTGTGAAATATCAGATTGTAAGTATTCGGGAATTTCCATAAAGGGTTATCCGGTTGCCGTAGTAGATACAACCTTGACGGCAAGCGATGATTCCATTACACAGCCTTATGTTGGTGTTACCACAAATGCTACCACTTATCTGATTGATTGTGATATCAATGGATTTTTCTATGGAAGCGACTGCTCTAGTGCAGGCTATGCAACGATTGTTGGCTGCAAATACAAAAATAAGAATAGAAACCTCATAGGCTGTACTACTCAGACAGAGGTTTATGATACAAGCTTTGTTGGCGGAGAAACATCTGTAGAGCTGAGGGGTGGCGATCAATTTTTCTATGATTGTATCGTAGAGGGAGACGATACAACACAATCGGGCTTATCAGCAAGCTCCACAAATTTATATGTATACAGCTTGGAGCGTCCATATACATTACCTACCAATGGATCTTATTATGATAAAGTAAAACAATATTCCGACAGAACTGTAACCAATGGAAAATCTGAGATTTTTAATTGTGGAACGGGCATTGATATTGCTTCTATTTTGTATATTGCAGATACACATATACATGATTGTGAAACCGGCGTCGAGGGAAAAGCCACTACTAATTCCTATGGCAATAATCTGATAGAAGACTGCACAGACGGAATGGTGCTGAATGAGTTAGTAAAATGTACAGCTGCAAATGCTGCCAACGGAACAAATATACAGGTGGATGCATATGTAGACACAATACGCAACTGTTCAAATGATGGTCTTAACAGTCCTTCTACCCATCCCCCAAACAATTCGTTTGTGATTGACTGGAAAAATAGATTGGAAATATATAATTGCGGCAATTATGGTATTTATGTTACAGGCGACTTTTCATCCGTTTCGGTTGATGTACATGACTGTAAGAATGGGGTTTATGCAGTATCTACTGCAAACCAACTCGTTCTGGGACCTGAATCTAAGATTTATGACAACGATGAATGGAATGTGTATGCTGATTTCGGGGGTAGTAAGTCACTTGTATTGAATAATTCGAGTCAGACGGTAACGCTTACCGGTGGTGGCATTGGTAACGTATATGCGGGATGCAATGTGGTTAATATCATTGCTACTGATTTATTATATAGTGATGACAGTGTGTATTATTTGGGATCAAATAGCGGGATGTATATATTTAGCAGTGTAAATAATATACACGGCATGGTAGTTTTTGACGCACCCGTTTCCGGGTATGTAGCCGGCAGAAGGGTTGCAGTGCTAAACAAAGATGTTACCTCACAGATGTTTGCAAAAAAGGAAGGCTGGATTATAACAACTGAGATAAATGGCACGACTATATTTGCCATTCTTACAACAGGCTGTGATGTGACCTATGACGTTACGACAAACGGAGGCGATACCTTTAGCGATGGTGACCTGACAACTATCAGCTATCTAAACGGAAACGAGGTTGATTTAACCTATACCGCCTCCAAGACGGGATATGAATTTGTGGGCTGGAATACAGACCCTGATGCAACAGAGGGACTTGACACGACGCTTACGGCAGGACAAGAGAATATTACGTTATATGCCATATATAAAAAGGATTCCGACATAACATATCATACATATGATGCCGCTAAGAATTACAAAGCTGCCCTTACCTTTTACAACAATCAGGAGCAGAAGGCGTATGCGCTTGCCGCATATAACGCAGGTGGAAATAATACATTTGTTGGATATGTTCTTGATGCGGACGCTGTTATTTCCTCTG
>JAMPEH010000002.1 GCA_023665245.1 Muribaculaceae bacterium | reverse complement strand
CGGCCTCGCTATCGAAGATAATATCGGGGCGCGTTCCCTCGAATATAAGATTTGTGAATTTGATAACAATGGCACAAAATTGCAATGCTATAACAACACCAGTCAAATACCAGATGAATCTTTGGGCCGCCAAACATCCGACGGTACAATAACCACAAATCGATTTGAATCCGATATCGCCGGCCAAATCGCATGGGACATGCTGGAATACGATGATACAACAGGCCGTATAAAAATAGACAACACCATAAGCCGCAGCACCACCAACCAGGACCAAGACCAAACAGATAAAATAACATCCGAATTGGCTGTTTTGGCCAACAGCATCAATGCCGCAATTGATACTATTGAATCTGATACGGTTGTACAATACTGTATGACAGGACGCCAAGTGCAAGGCCTGAACAAAACAACCCCAGACGAAGAATTGGCGTTTAATCGCCTTAGCAGACTAAAGTCATCCAACACCAACACAACACGCACATATATTGGTTCGACAGAAAATCCACGTTTCCCCACACTTACCACACAAATGCGCATGATTATCGCGACCCAGGCCATACAGATTGCCAAAGAAAATTATTACAAAAAATACGACACAATAACCAAAGACATATCTGATGACATGATAAAACTGGCGGAAAGAATTGCAAAAAACACCGACGAAAACGCATTGGATGCACGTCGTAAAATCGCACGTCAATCATGCGTCAATTACGCCCAGTCTTCCAGCATCGGCGTTGGCGGTACCAGTGACGATGCAGATTCAGACGGAAATTACGTAGGCAGCGCCACCGTCAACACAAAAAGTTATAAAGAAACAATCACATCAACATTTAACCCTTCAACCCTAATTTGTCACCGTTGTATCCGGAAACAGGGTTGCGCAAAAATGAAAGGCAAAAACTGCCGAACATGGGGCAATGAAAATGAAACGTGCAATGACATACAATTCTAAGTTAAAAAATATGAAGAAATACATTATATTTTTATGTCTGATTGGTGCAATAAACACCGCATTTTGTGCCACGCAATCACGACGCGCAAAAACAACCACCCCCGGGGGGGGGTGGGGGGCAACCAGCACCATTTCCGCACGCAGTGCAACACCAAACCGCACGACACCAACATCAAACACTGCAAATACAACACGCGCAGCAACCGTCACACGCACCGGTACAACCGGCACCGCGAAACCAGCCGTTGCCGCACGTGCGGCCAGTACTAAAAGCGTGGTGAATTCTGGCACAAAAATAACCACCGCAAACCAAAACACCGCCACCGATACAACATGCCAACAAAAATTTAACGGTTGTATGGATTCTTTTTGTATTATCGAAAACGTCAGTGGCGGTCGATGCCAGTGCAGTAATCAATACACAGAACTGACACAACAATTAACAGAAATCGAACAATTAAACGAACAAAGTTATAGACTGGCGACAATTGGTGTCGAAACAATTGAAACAGGGGTTGACATATCTGCAACAACCCACACCCCAAAAACAAAAACAGTCGACCTGTCACAATGGGACACTGTCCAGATTGACGCCCCTGTCGAACCCAGTGGCAAAACAGGTCTGGCCCTGCAAAACCAGGCGGCCGAATTATGCCTGAACAGAATACCGGAATGTTCAGATTCTGCACAAATATTGCGCGCGATGTACAACCAATCGGTACGTTCAGATTGCAACGCATATCAAAACGCAATCAAGGCAGAACGCACCGCCGCTGAAAACAAACTGGCCGCTGCCCAGGCCGCAATGCGTTCCGCCGCATACGATAAACTGAACCAATCAAATAAATATAATTTAAGCCAGTGCACCACAGAATTTAAAAAGTGTATGCAGACAACAGGCGGATGTGGTGATGATTTTTCCGCATGTGCATCCGTATCTGCAATGGACAATACGAACACAAATAAAAGTTCAAAAAATCCAACCAAGATGTATTCCATCACCGGCAGCACAACAACAATTGATATCTTTGCATCAACATACGACATTCTGGAAAGCAAAAAACCACTGTGTATGAATGTACTGGAATCATGTGTTGCAGTAAAAGACCAAATATGGAACACATTCCTGCGCGAGGCTGCACCACAATTAAAGTCAGCAGAACTAATCGCCGAAGACAAAACACGCCAGAATTGTATCGGCAATATTTCTGAATGTTTCCAAAAGGCATGCAAGGATAACATTGACCCAAAAGACCCTGATGGCTCATACGATATGTGCCTGTCGCGACCAGAAACCATGCTAAACGTTTGCAAAATCCCGCTAAATGCTTGTGACATCGGCACCACCGCCAAAGAAGCCCAAGAATCACAAATCTGGCAATTTGTTGTGGCAAGACTCGCATCCATGCGTGTTGATGCCTGCACCAGCGAGGTAAAAAAGTGCCTGACATCCGACGACAGATGCGGCAAAGATTACACCCAATGTGTCGGCCTGGACACAGATACCATTATACGCATGTGCCCATACGATAAATTAACCGGATGCCAGAAAGTATATGGCGACACAGACATTCGCGGCGATGCAGTATATGATGAATTGGCCACAATGGTCCAAGGCATCATGTTAAACATTGATAATAATCTATTGGATTTTTGCCAAAACGCCGCGAACGAGGCCATGATAAAGGTCTGCGGCGACACTGAAAATTGCGACGCCCTGACCACCGATGACCATATCGGCGCAGGCACACTAAGTTATGGCATTTGCCATTACACAATAGATGGCGACAATACAAACATCGACTATAAATCATGCCGCACCAGTGTTGATCAAATCCAAGACACAGAACTGGGACGCGTCCAGGGTTCAACCACAGGCGAACTGGGGCCGGTTGTTTCATTTATGTCTGTAATTGACGGCACCATATTTTGGGAAAATGTGACAATATCTGACGATGGAACCATTATCAGTGCGGATGAATATTTCAAAGTCACAGACACATCACAAACCCAACCCGCAACCAAGGACAAGATTGCCAATGAAATCACAAAATTACAATCATCTGTAAATAATGCGATTTTGGCAATTGAATCAGACCCCACAGTACAATTTTGCATGACCGGCCGCACCGTCCCCGGCATGAAAAATGCCCCAGTCAGCGGGAACAAAGTCGCACGCTTTCCCCAATTAACCAAACAAATGCGCAACACTATTGCAAATTCTGCATTACATAATGCCCGGGAAAATTATTATAAACAATACAACACAGCATACGAACAGCAAATGAAAGATTACATCACAATCGCAGAACGCCAGGCCGAAATTCGGGGCGAAAACGCCAAAGACGCCCGACGCGAGGCCGCACGTATATCATGCGTAAACTTGGCTGATTTGGCGGCATTACCAATGTCGCCACCACCGCCCAGTGGTTGGGGTATGTGGCTGGTCGTTGGTATAGTTGTTGCCGCATCGGTTGTGGTGACCGCATTAACATTGGGAACCGGTGCCCCATTGGCAACTGCGGCATCTTCCCTTACAATATCAGCCGCATTGCCCGCAGTAGGTACCGCAGGTGCGACCGTGGCATCGATAACCGTACCAACCGTTGTCGCATCTTCTATGTTTGCGACCGGGGCAACACTGACCGCGACCGGTATTGGTGTCGTCACCGCGGCCACAGTTGGTGCCGCAACAGCGATTGCCGGAATCACTGCCCAGGCAACCGCAAACAACAAACGCACAGATTCCACCAGCAATATGCAACGCGAACTGTCCGGCCATCATGAATTAAACCAATGGAACTGGAAACAGGTTATTGATACAACATTTGAATGGGAAACATTAAATTGTCACAAATGTGTAAAATCCACCAAATGTATCAAACAATCGTATCCACTGTTCGGGGTGCCAAAATGCAAACAATGGACAGAAAGCACCACCGAATGCACCGATACGCAATTCTGATAAAGACAAAAAAATCCCCATATATAATTGTGGGGATTTTTATTTGGGCCACACATATGTTGACATTAAATAATTTTGTACTATAATATATAGTATGAAAAACACATACAAACGTTTAAATATTTCTGATGCACGCGCACCATACGTACTGGGGCGCAACGATGCATTACAATACTGGCCACTGAATAACAACAGTGCATTTTCAGATTATTCACCCGCATATGTATTAAGCAACGAAAACCTGCGTTGGGGCACAGGACTGACCCGCAATATGGCCAAACGTGTATTAACCACCGCCGGCAGTGGTGACCAAGCAATGTTTTACGCACTGCATGGCGCAACACACATCGACACATTTGACATATCATTTTGTGCACGGGTTATTCAAAACATAAAAACCGCAGCAATACACCATCTGACACGCGACCAGTATATTAAATTACTGAACGAAATACATAATACTGGCAACGCCATGCAATTACAACACATGTCTGATATAATTTCGCATATTCCTGATACAGACGCGCAATTTATCCGCAACATGTACAATTGCAGAATATTTGGATATGGACTGCGCCCAGACAATTACCCAGAATACTATCCAACACAACATGAATACACACAACTGCAGCAATTAATTTCAAAGCCATTTAAATTTATATGGTCTGATTTGGCGTCATTACACACGCACCTGTTGGGCGAATACGATGTGATAAATTTATCAAATATATTCCAATACCAAACCCCAGACCAAATACACCACGCATTGGCATCATTGCGCAATCACGTGGCAATTGGCGGCTACATACTCACTTCGGACGAAGTTAATTTACCCGCATTATTTAATTCAACAAATAAAATGAAACGCTGGGCCAAAGTATTTAATGCAAAATACTATGCCCAGCCACAGCACACTGTTCCACGTGAAAGAATCTTTGCCATCCAGCGCACACGATAAAAAATTCCCCAAACGGGGAACTTTTTATTTATTTTACATAATCTAGCGATAAACAATCTGGCGACGCACAATCATTATTTCCATCATACGACATCTGAACGTTACGACATGATGGCTGATCGCCATCTTGGGTGCAACATATACTGGCCCGACCCTCAGCACAAACATGCGCGACCGATAAACCGTTTATATCCACCAAATATTTCGCAACCGCAATTGCACGATTTTTTGATAACGGAATATTAATCTCATCCGATCCAGTTCTATCGGTATTACCAACAATTTTTATACAGTATTTATCTTTGTTTTGTGCCTTAACCGAACCTGCAAATTCAGATATTTTTGCACCAGCCGCCGGTTTGATTGTGTACAGTCCTGTACCAAACAACTGTGACTTGCCCAAATTCACCGGTTGCGGGATAATAACATCAGGATTTTGCGCCACAGATTTTTCGATACACTGAACCGTGTTGCCCTGGACTTTTTCTTCATGTGTGTCGGACGGACAGGTGCACGATGTTGGTCGCGCTGCATTATCTGGGATATATCCATCAACACATCTGCACGTACCAGTAGTCAGGTTATCCACCACCAAATGCCGTGTCGCATCTGGCGTGCACTGCAATGTGACATTTGGACTGGCCGTGGCACATACATCACCCACCAATTCAACAGGACGCGCATCCGGACATTTGCATATGTTATTCACCGCAACCTTGTCACCCGGACAATCATTACAGATACCTTCGGAATTGCAGATTTGCTTCGTCGTACAATTACATTGTACAGGCGTATCATCATGCGGCAAATTATTCACATCAGATTCCAGTTTCTTTAACGCCTGATATTCCGCCAGTAATTTATCAGACTCATTTTTATTCTTGTTGTTTATTATCAAATTGCCGGCGATTGAGCCAACCACACCAATACCCGCAACAATTACGCCTGTTTTTAACTTGCTGGCGGTGGCATCTTTCTGGGCCGCCCAGGCCGCCGCATCATCACCATCTTCATCCATCAACGCACGCGACAGGGATGTAAACGCCCCCGATTGCCGTTCAATACCAACATTATCATATAAACCCGTTTCAGATTTATCGAAAATAACATCGGCCTCTATCCCCGGGGCTATACCCAATGCCGCCTTGCGTTGGGCAATATCCGCGGCCAGCACACGATATTCGGCAACCAATGGTGCCAAATCATTGCCGCCCGGCAATTCAATACCGATTTCACCACCCTTGATATTGCGCCCCGTACCATAATCACATGAAAACGTTGCCAGATACGCACGCATGTCACGTTCGGCAGCATCATCCGCACTTTGTTCAGACAATGCCGACGCAATATTCATCCCACCAATACCAACCGTACCAATCGCCGCCCCACCCAGCAGTTTATTTTCTGTCGATTGTTCTTTATCTTTCATCTTTTGCGCATTGTCTTTTAATTCTTGTAATTTTTTATCTGAATCCGTCGACCCCGTACCCGATGTCGCACCAGTATCCGACGACGACGCAGACGAATCAGATTCTTTATCGTCATTAGCATCCTGGCTCTGATCATCATCATTATTTGAATCATCATTGTCATCTTTCTTTTTATCAGACTTTTCTTTATCTGATTTTTTATTTTTAGATTGCTTATCATCACCACTTTCATCCTTAGATTCATCAGAATTGCCGTTATCTGATTTTTTCTCTTCGGATTTTTTGTCATCTGCACCGTTGTCATCATTTTTCCCAGCCTCAGCATCATCGCTTTTACCAACCACTTTTTTTGCAGCATTTCCAACAGATTGTGCAGCCCCAACAACCTTGTCCTTGGCATCCTCAAAAATATTTGCGTGCGCATAATCTGGCGCCACAAACACACCCAAACATAAAACGAACAACACTAATCTAAACATGCGCAACATATTTTCCCCCTGAATTTAATATAAAATACCAGCATATCAGCTGGCAGGAGGTTCATTGCAATTTTTATGGAAATTGTGTGACGCCTTCAATATATAACGCCAACCCTCCTGCCAAATTGCAGGAGTTTTTGTCTCGCCACGACAAACAACCATCGTGGACACCATAAAAACGGGCAATGACACCCCATCACATGAATCCCATGTGACAAAGCAATTCTATCACAAAGGCACAACACATGTCATTAAAATTTTATATAAAAAATCCCCCAAACGGGGGACGTTTATCAGTCAAATAAATTATTATTCTTTATCTGCTGCTTTTTTGGCTTTCTTTGCCTTTGGTGCGACGGCCTCTGCTGTGGCTTCGGCGGCTGGCGCTTCGTCTGCAACTGGTTCTGCATCCGCTACTGCAACTGTTTTTGCCTTTTTCGCATTTACATCACGGTCAACCAATTCAATAATCGCCATTGGCGCCGCATCGCCATAACGGAACCCCGCCTTTAATACGCGTGTGTATCCACCTGGACGCTGGGCATAACGTGGGCCCAAAACTGTAAACAGTTTTTTAACCGCATCACCAGAATTATTACCCAATTCAGACGCTGTCAAACGACGATTCGCAACAGTATCAACCTTGGCACGGGTAATCAATTTTTCGACTACGCTGCGTAAATCTTTTGCCTTTGGCAAGGTTGTTTTAATTTGTTCTTTTTCAATCAAGTTCTTTGCCAAACCAACGAACAAAGCCTTGCGTGCGTTTGTATCACGATTAAATGTGCGACCTGCGCTTTTATGTCTCATCAATTACTCCTTTTTTTATTTTGTTTCTGCCCCAGTACCCTGGGGATTTTTTGAGACACGCAACCTGAAAACCATTTCCCAGAATTGCGATTTTTTGTTTCCCAGCACTAAAACTAAACTCCTAGCACTGGAAGTATATGGCGGTTATTGGAAACGATTGACGGTTCGCAGTGTAGTTGACCTACATGAGCCTCAAAAGCACAACAACTTGCCTCGCTCTTGATAAGAAATTAAATTTTACGAGGCGGATGGCAGTGTTTGAAGTCCCGTAGTGTAGTAGACCTACATGAGGGACGCCAAACACAACAGACGTCCGCAAAATTTAATTTATTTGTAGGGGTCTTCGTACTTCTTGGCCAACTCCGCAATATTTTCTGGTGGCCAACCTGGTACTTCCATCCCCAGGCCTAAGCCCATTGCTTCTAATTGAACCTTGATTTCGTTCAAAGACTTGCGTCCAAAGTTCGGTGTTTTCAACATGTCGGCTTCGGTCTTTTGAACCAATTCACCCAACCAGTTGATTTTATCGTTCTTCAGGCAGTTGTTAGCACGAACAGACAATTCCAATTCATCTACGTGCTTTAACAATTTTGGATCAAACGGCAATGCATCTTTTGCCTTTTCTTCTTCTGCAGGTGCATTGATTTGTGCCGGATCTTCAAAGTTGATAAATACAACCAATTGATCTGTCAGAATACGTGCTGCAAATGCAATTGCATCTTCTGGTGATACAGAACCATTTGTTTTAACTGTCAATTCCAATTTATCATAGTCTGTCAATTGACCAACACGCGTTGGTGTCACTTCACTGGCAACGTTCAAAATTGGTGAAAAGATTGAATCCACTGGAATCACACCTAATGGCAAACCATCTGCATGCTGTGATGCCGGAACATAACCACGACCTGTTGCCAATGTTATTTCCATATCCAGATTTGCACCCTTGTCCAGTGTGCACAGTTCAACGTCTTTGTTCATAACTTCGACATTGCCCGTTGTTTCAATCATACCTGCTGTGACGACGGCCGGGCCTTTAACCTTCAAATATGCCTTATGCTGACCTTCGGTTAATGCCTTGAAATATACACCCTTTAAATTCAAGATGATATCTGTGACATCTTCGCGAACACCTGGAACGCTGGAAAATTCATGCTGAACACCGTCAATTTTAATAGAAATCGGTGCACAGCCCTGTAATGAAGACAACAGAACACGACGCAATGCCGTTCCTAATGTCAAACCAAATCCTTTTTCCAAAGGTTCTGCAACCAATGTTGCGATATTAGCATTATGTTCATCAACCTTGATAGTCAATTTTTTTGGCTTAATCAAAGTCATCCAATTTTTTTCAATCATGAATTACTCCATCGGCTTAGTTTATTATTTTCGCCAGTCGGCCGCGTCATAAAATCCTTTTATGCGCGTGCGAATTTTATATCAGCAATTGACAAAAGTCAAATATTTTATACAATTGCCCTGCACTGTGCACTAATTCGAATACGCACAATTGTCCAAGAGTTTAAACGCCCCTGGCACATCGTAATACGCCCCCACCGGAATATAGCATCCTGATATCGCAGTCGCACCGGCATCACCTGTACCACGCACAACCAATGTCAACGCGGTATCGGCATAAATACCCGACCATGATGGACATTGCGTGCACGATGTACCGGTGCCATAAAATCCCACCCGACATTGATATTCACACGATGGGTTCAGAATACTGCCCCCACATCGCGTCTGATAATTTGTGCCATCTACATCTGTCCACGTACTGTCAGGACACGTATCCGGGCATGTGCCACCAACAATTATTTCACCCGAAAAACTTTTTGGACATTCAGATATGGTTGAATAACTGTACGCCCCGGTTTGAATGGTGCGCTCGGTCGGGGTGGCGTTATTTACACACGCGGAACAATCGCAATACGTTTCTGTGCCACACATTATCGTCTGGGTCACTATGGTACAATCTGGACAAGTGTCGGTATTTCCGCCTTTGTTTGAGGCACAATACATAATAGCATTGGCACCATACAAAACATTTGGTGATAAGAATATGGCGACAACACCAACAGTGATAATTTGTTTTTTCATTTTTAGTCCCTTGTTTGCTGTTAACAAAAAACCACCGGAATAAATTCAAGTGGTCGGGGAGTTGAAAAAACATACAAGTGAATGTTCCCGTGACCTTTGGATAAAACCTGTTGTATAGTCACAGCCCCCCGACAACACCGTCGGGGACGATAAATAAACGACGCAAAGCCGCGCCGACATTAATTCGTCGGATAACAACACCTGCGGTGTTGCACTTGTACGGGATTTTCAAGTCCCTGAACCAACATCCCTGTCGGTTCAAAAATAAGTATATAAATTACGTGAATTTATGTAAAGAATAAAAACGTCCCATTCGGGACGTTTTATTTATATGAAACAGGATTTTATCAGTTATTTACCGCAACCGCATGGGCGTGGTGATTCTATAACACGACGCTGGGCATATGCACCAACAGGTTTATAAACCGTGACAGGTTGATAGACCTGGTAATGGTCAATAACTTCGGTATATGTCTTGACACGAACCGGGGCGACGGCAACTGCACGGCGTGCACATGGACGCGATGCACTAACCACTGTGCGACGCGGTGCACCATATGTCGCAGTACTGGCATTTGCAACAACACGCGTTGAAACAGTTTCAGATTCATAATAAACGCCACCATCAGATGCGAACGCACCGCCACAGGCAACAATTGCAAACAAAGATACTAAAATTGCTTTTTTCATTTTATTCCCTTTTCTGGTTATCGTGATAATAGTACAAAAATTTATGATGTCAATATTTTTATAACTAAACAGTGCACCCCAAATTTTATTTCTTTACATAAAAATACATAATTTATATACTTACACCTGAATCAACAGGGATGTTGGCTCAGGGACCTCAGAAATCCCGTAAGACAACGGTGCGACATCGCACTGAATCCGACAAAGAAACTGTCGGCGCATGAATGCGCCGTGTGTTTTATATAACCCGACTGACACCGGTCGGGGATCTGTGATTATGCAACAGGTTTTATACCAAAAGTCACAGGGTCATTTTGTCTTATGATTTTCTGAAATCCCCGACCGCCAATTCCACGGCGGTTTTTTGTTTAACACAAAACACAGGGAATTAAATATGAAAATCAAACACTTTATTGTTACATTGCCATGTATGACACTTGGCATAATATCAAACGCATTCGCACTCAGCGCCGGTACCATCGGCGGTGGTACAGGAACCGAAATCACCATGAATTCATGCAGTGTAATAACATGTACATCAAATGCCCAAGTCGGGAACGAGGTTACAACCGGTTGCGCCGATGACAGTATTACCAAGACATACACATGTTACAAAGATGAAAAAGGTAACACATATAAATACATCAGTTGTGCCACGTGCATGTCTGGATATAAATTGGTCACGTATGATGTATCAAAATGCTGTGGCAACTCATTGACAGGCGAATGCACACATCAATATAAAATGTGCGCACCAATTTGTCCCCAGGGCTCTTATGTCAATACCAGCGGTACCGGCTGTGCCGCATGCCCGTCATACGGCGGGGCATCTGGTACAACATCTGGCACCGGCGCGATATCAATTACAGAATGCTATATACCATCTGGAACATACAGCGACAGTACCGGCACATACAAAATCACCGAAAATTGTTATTATAAATAATAATGTTTTTCTGCCGTCATGCCTGTGGCGACCGGGGTCCAGTGCATTACACAGCTCCCCTAGCACCAGGCTCTTTGTCATTGCGAAGAGTTATTGTCAGCGATGGAATCGTTGCAATAACGACGTGGCAATCCAGTCTAATATGTTTTTTGCAAATTTAATAGCCCCTATTCCTGCCTGCGTAGGAATGACAATTTGTGCTATGTGTACGGTAATAACAAAGTATGAGTTTACACGCACATTTTACGTATTGCACCCATTGTCACGCCTAGCGCACCGCAGGAGTGGGACTCTCAACCTGCGGAGCACTGGATACCGTCCTGCGACGGTATCCAGTGCAACATCGCGACATAATGATAAAAATTCCTAGATTTAATATTTATGCATGTTATAATGCAAACGTCGCCGGGTGTTCCGGTGATGGGGTGTGACTACCCGTGCTTGAGCGTCGGAATATAAACCTGTGGCGCACACTTGCGCCTGTTTTTATTATTGCGACGAGACAACTCCTGACCCATGGTCAGGAGGGTTGCGAATATATTGAATAAGCACACAATTCTCAAGATTGTAGTCAACCTCCTGACCACCTGAATTTGGGTGGTTTTTCATTTCGAAAAACAACAGGAGATTGAACATGAAAATCAAGTACCTATATTTTGCCATAACATATGGTGCATTAACAATTACCAACCCTGCGCACTGCCTGTCATGGGGTGTTGGCAGCGATCTTGTCCTCACCCAAGCCTGCACAGAAGTGGATTGTTCCAATTGCTATAACAGCGGTGGCGCGGATATATGCCAAGAGCAAAATGACACATCGTTTTGCAATTCAAACAGTACACCAAAATGCTATAAAACACAAAGTGGAAAATACATTAGATCCACCGATTGTGCGACTTGCAAATCTGGATACATCGCCATAAACGCAAATATTACAGATTGCCCAACTATAACTGCAAGCATAGACGGTGATAGTTATTATATACAATATTCAACATGTGTCGCACCGTGCGCAAAGGGAACATATCATAATTATCCCCAATGTACAAACTGTCCATCGCCTGGCACAACTGCCAGCACCGGCACCAAATCAATAACAGATTGCTATATACCAGCCGGAACATATTCAGACCTCAGCGGTGCATATAAAACCACCGAAAATTGTTATTATACAAAAAGCATTATGACAGACTTATAAGTTCTTCTGGGATACTACACAGGCTATTGTCATACCGGCCCAGGACGGTATGACGATAAGCGAGAGCAATTATTATACCCCCTTGTCATTGCGAGCCTGTCAGGGCGTTGGCATGAGTGTGTCTTTATAACCTGGATTCCGGGGTCAAGCCCCGGAATGACAGAGTTTTTTTATTAGGCACAGGGCTAAAAACTTGTCGTCACCCCGACGTTCGGGCCCCGCAAAATTGTTAAATTTTGAGGGTGATACAAGAACGGGGGCCAGTGTATTCCACAGATTACCATAGTACCAGACTCCCTATCATTGCGAACGGGGGACATCGCCACGCAATGCAATTGGTTGTTATCTGTTATTTGTTAATTGTTATTTGAAAAAATCCCGGCCAATGGCCGGGATTTTAATTGCACGTATAGATATTACACGCGACGAACTTTCTTTGGACGGCATCCATTGTGCGGAATACGTGTTGTGTCTGTAATAGACTGCACAATCAGACCCGCGTTCGCCAAACCACGAACAGCAGATTCACGACCCTGACCAATACCACGCATCAGAACATCAACTGTTTTCATGCCCATTTCTGCAACTTTCTTGCCAACTGCATCTGCAACGATTGTTGCCGCATATGGGGTTGATTTCTTTGCACCCTTAAAATTATTTGCACCCGCGGTTGCCCATGTCAAAACTGCGCCAGACGGATCTGTGATTGTGATACGTGTATTATTATTTGTCGCAACAACATGGGCAATGCCATGCGATACTTTCTTTACGACTTTCTTTTTTGCTTTTGTGACTGCCATTTTATTTTTACCTTTGATGTCTTCAATTAACTATCGTGTTAATCTCTACCTTATTCATATTCCAAAATTCAAGAAGGTGGTACAGATGCGCCGTTGTTTGCAAGCGAAGTGTACAAATGCTACACGAGCGCACAAACAACAAGCAGATGTGCCGCCAGATTGAATTTTATTTTCCCTTGGTTGCGGAACCAGCAACAACAATACGTTTCCCCTTACGAGTACGTGCATTTGTCTGGGTACGCTGACCACGAACCGGCAAACGGTTACGATGGCGGATACCACGATATGCCTTTAAGTCCTGCAAACGTTTGATATTCATTGCAACTTCGCGACGAATATCACCTTCTACTTTAAAGTTTTGTTCGATATAGTTAGAAATTTTAACAACATCCGCGTCCGTCAAATCTTTTGCGCGCAACCCGTCTTTTAAATTCAAAGCCTTGCAGATTTGTGCCGCTTTGGCCGGGCCAATACCATGAATGTATTGCAACGCAATTTCAATGCGTTTTTCCGTCGGAATGTTTACACCTGCTATACGTGCCATTTTTTACTTTCCTTTTTATTTATGCGGTGCGCGACACGCGCCCCCGTAATCCCATCGCCAAACTGATACCAGTTTATTGATGTATTCTATTTCGTCGCACCATTTTATACAAAATACGACGAAAGTCAAATCTTGTTTTTGTTTTCACAAAAATAATTAATTGCGAAAACGACCTTTTTTCTGTGCCTTTTTAATCACGCCACCATATTGTTTTGCGACCAAGAAAGACTGAACCTGATTCATTGTGTCCAGAACAACGCCCGCCACAATCAATACGCTGGTACCACCAATTGCCAACGGCATACCAAAATGCGTGTTCAGAATAATTGGCACAACGCAAACAACAATCAGATATGCGACACCGATTGCCGTTGTACGTGATACAACTGCATCTAAATAATGTACGGTCTGTTCACCTGGGCGTACACCTGGGATATATCCACCGGCATTTTTCAGATTATTACTGGTTTCTTCGGAATTAAAGATAACCGCAGTCTGGAAATACGCAAAGAACGCAATCAATATCGTGTACATAATGATATACGACCACGCACCATACGCAAAGAATCCCATAACCTGTTGCACTACCAGATTTTCACTCTGCCCCAAGAAACGTTGAATAAACGCAGGCAACATCATGATACTGGCGGCAAACACCGGCCCCATAACGCCCGACATATTAACCTTTATCGGCAGATATGATGCATTTGTATTCACAACACCGTTTGCCATAACCTGACGTGGATACAGAATTTGTATACGACGCTGGGCCTGTTCAAAGAACGCAATCAGCGCGACAATACCGATAACAAAACCAATTACCAGCATTATCATCGCAGGTGACATTTGTCCAACAGACCCCAAACTGAATATCTTTGCAATTCCGCCGGGAACTTCTGCGATAATACCTGCAAAAATCAACAGTGATGCACCCTGGCCAATTCCACGTGCGGTAATCTGTTCCGCCAACCACATGACAAATACAGTACCACCAACCAGCGCGATAATTGCGGATAATTCAAACGCAAAACCAGGATTTACAACAGCCGCAATACCATTTACCGGCGCCATAGATTCCAAACCACGCACCACAGCCCAGCCCTGCACCACCGCCAAGAACACCGCCAAATAGCGTGTATACTGGTTGATTTTGATACGGCCTGATTCACCTTCTTTGCGCAAATCAGATAATGATTTACTGGTCGCACTTAACAACTGTAATACGATAGATGCAGAAATGTACGGGAAAATGTTCAATGCCAACACAGACATACGCGACAAAGAACCACCCGAAAACATATCAAACATGCCCATCATACCACTGCCTTCGCCAGTGAACAAATGTAAAACCGCCGATGCATTTACCCCAGGCAATGGTATAAACGAACCAATACGATATACAACCAACGCACCCAAAGTGAACAAAATGCGCTTTTGCAAATCTGTCAGATTCTTAAAATACTTGGTTATGAAACTCATCTGTTTGATTCTCCGTTACCTTTCTAAGCATTGTTGCAACATTTTATGCCGTTGCATCAGCGTAATTTATCCATAGCATTTGCCATCTTTAATATCTTATTACAAACATCGGCAGGCAGGTTTTGAAAATCCTGCCATGCCAATTTAAGATATCCAGATAGTGTAATCACAGACATTATTTTGCCTTAATAGAACCACCGGCTTTGACGATTGCTTCTTCTGCTGCCTTGGACCATTTGTCTGCAACAATGTTAACCGCTGTCTTGATTTCGCCCTTGGCCAAAACTTTCAAGCCATCATTTGTACGATTAACAATTTTGGCCGCCATCAATGTTTCCATTGTGATTGGTGATTTTGCATCAATTTTACCAGATGCGATAAACTTTTCGATATCACCCAAATTAATTGTTGTATATGTTTTCGCAAACGGATTGTTAAAACCAAATTTTGGGAAACGACGCAAAATTGGCATCTGACCACCTTGGAAAGTCGCCTGCTTACGTGACCCACTGCGTGCTTTTTGACCTTTATTACCACGGCCGGATGTTTTACCCATGCCACTACCAATACCACGACCAACGCGTTTCACATTGCTGCGTGCGCCATAATTATCCATCAGTGCATTTAACTTCATTTTATTTTTCCTTTTTTATCCTATGACTATTATTATAGTCCTATTTCGCACACAGACAAGTGGTGCCTGCGTACTCGGTTCACATAAATTATTTTACGACATCAACCAAATGAGAAACTTTGGCAATCATACCACGAACGGCTGCATTGTCTTCGATTTCATTTGTCTTGCCGATACGGCCCAACCCCAACGCCGCAACAATTTTACGCTGCGCAGTCGGACGACCGATAATGCTTTTTACTTGTTTTACAGTTATTTTAGCCATAACTAATTTACTCCGTTTTTTGAAATAACGCAATCGCGTCGTTATACCTAGCGACAATTCTTGCGAACTGCAAATGGAACTTTAGCCAGCATAAAGCGCAGCGCCGCAGTATTATCCAGCACCTTGGACATACCAACATGCCCCAATCCCAAGGTTCTAAGAACCTTGCGTTCTTGCAGGGAACATTGGCGTGTCATTTTTGTCTGCCGAATATATACTTTTGCCATAACTATAGTTCCATATTCTTAGTAATTATTTTGCTTCCGCTGCGTCTTCCGATTTCTTACCGTCACGACCTGCAATGATTTCCGCAACTGTTTTGCCACGACGTGCCGCAACTGTCTTTGGGGAATTCATTTTCGCAAATGCCAAGAACGCTGCACGAATCATATTGTTTGGATTGTTTGAACCCTGTGATTTAACAACAACGTCCTGAACACCCAAGCATTCAAATACAGCGCGCAATGCACCACCGGCAATAATCCCAGTACCAGGAACCGCACTGCGAACAACCAATTTGCTGGCGCCATATTTCGCGGCGCTGTCATGATGCAATGTACGACCTTCCTTTAACGGAACGCGCATCATTTTTGCCTTTGCCGCCTTGGTAGCCTTCTGCACAGCAGATTGAACTTCCAATGCTTTACCTTTACCAAAGCCAACACGACCGGCCTTGTCACCAACCACAACCAATGCCGAGAACGACATATTGCGGCCACCCTTAACAGTCTTGGATACACGGTTGATAGAAACCAATTTGTCTACCAAGTTATCCGTCTGCAATTTTTTATCATCAAAACGTGCCATTTATAAACTCCGTATATTCCAGCAATTAAATTCTAACGCCACCTGCGCGGATTGCTTCGCACAGTGCCTTTACGCGTCCATGATAGCGATATCCGCCACGGTCGAAATAACAGTTATCAGCAATTTTCGCCTTAACTGCACGTTCTGCGAACGCTTTGCCAACCAATTCTGCACCGGCAACATTCCAACCTTTGCCCTTGAAATCTTTTTCTTTGGACGATGCCGAACAAACAGTGTGTCCTTTGACATCATCAATCGCCTGGATTTCAATGTGACGACCTGAACGGAACACAGACAAACGAATTTTGCCCGGATTCTTTCTTTTCAACGCACTGCGATTTGACAGTGTGCGTCTTTCTTCTGTAGACAAATGTTTCAACATTTCTTTTCCTTTTTTTCAATCCCCGTAACAGCGGGAATTACTTAACTATTATTTCTTTTTACCTTCTTTGCGACGGATGCTTTCGCCCTTATAGAAGATACCTTTACCCTTGTACGGATCAGCCTTGCGAACCTTGTGAACTTTATCTGCGAATTGGCCGACCAAGCACTTGTCAATACCCTTGACAGTAAATTCTGTTGGGGCGCCGCCCATTTCAACAGTCAAGCCTGCTGGTATTTCCATCACAACGTCGTGTGAATACCCCGCAATCAAAACCAATTTATTGCCAGATACAGATGCCTTATAGCCAACACCCTTCATATACATTTCTTTGGCAAAACCGACCGATACACCTTCTACCGCGCTGCGAATATTGCGGGTCATTGTGCCCCACATTGCGCGTGACGCTTTGTCTTCTGCATCTTTTGGTTCAACAGAAATATGTTCCGCATCGATTTTGATATCAACCAAAGACGCATTTTTTGTATCCAACGGTAATTTCAATTCACCCTTTGGGCCTTTAACCACCAAGGCATTGTCAACAATAGACGCCGACACACCTTCTTTCAGTTTTACTGGATATTTTCCTGCACGAGACATAACTTAATCCTCACTATATTATATAACCTTGCACAAAACTTCACCGCCGACGTTCATCATGCGCGCTTTGTGATCCGTCATAACACCATTTGGGGTAGAAACAATTGCAATACCCAGACCATTTAATACCTTTGGCATTTTTGCACTGCCAGAATATACACGACGTCCCGGTTTGGAAACGACAGAAATTTCTTGGATTGCACCGGTACCGCCGACATACTTTAATTCGACAATTAAATTTGAACGGTGTTCATCGATTTCTTCTTTATGGAAATCTGTAATAAAACCTTCGTCTTTCAAGACGGTTAAAACTGCCGCACGCAGTTTGCTGTTTGGAACGGTGATAGTTTCTTTACCAGCATTCTGACCATTGCGAATACGGGTCAACATATCTCCGATTGGGTGTGATAATGACATCTTTTACTCCTTGAACTTTCCGGGGCATGATGCCCCGTACTGTTTTTCTTCTTCCCACTGCATTGTCCACAGTGGTGCGCTTGTTTTTACCAGCTGGACTTGCGTACACCTGGCAATTTACCTTCGGACGCCATGGTGCGAACCTGCTGGCGGCACAGACCGAACATACGCGAGAAACCACGTGAACGACCTGTCACAGAACAGCGATTACGCAGACGTGTTGGATTTGAATTACGTGGCAATTTTGCCAATTTCTTCATTGCATCCATACGTTCGTCAGGCGTTGCATTAACAGACATTTTTGCTTTGATTGTTTCACGCTTTTTTGCGTATTGCACAACCAGCTTTTCACGTCTTTTCTGTTTGTTTATCAATGCTAATTTAGCCATTTTTACGTTCCTTTACTAATTATTTCAAAACCAACGGCAGGCCGATTTTTGTCAGCAGTGCACGTGCTTCATCGTCAGTTTTTGCTGTTGTTGCAATAACGATATCCATCCCACGAATCGCATCAATTTTATCAACAGAAATTTCTGGGAAAATCAAATGTTCTTTGATACCGAATGCATAGTTTCCACGACCATCAAATTTAGATTTTGACAGACCACGAAAGTCCTTTACACGTGGCAACGCAACTGTAATTAATTTATCCAAGAAATCATACATTCTTTTACCACGTAATGTCACCTTGGTACCAATAGGCTGACCTTCGCGCAGACGATATGTCGCAATAGATTTCTTTGCACGGGTAATAACTGCCTTTTGCGCAGCAATCGCTGTCAAATCTGCATTTGCAGAATCCAGTTTCTTTTTATCAGAAACCGCTTCGCCAACACCCATATTTAATACGATTTTAGACAGTTTTGGAACCGCCATAGGATTTGTGTATCCGAATTCTTTTACCAATTCGGGCACAATGTTCTTTTCATAAATTTCACGCAATCTGCTTTGCATTTTTTATTCCTTAACGTTTAGTCCCCGTAACAGCGGGAACGATTAGTTTACTTAAATGGCCGCCCCAGACTTTTTCGCGATGCGAACTTTCTTGCCGTCTTCCATTTTATAGCCTGCGCGTGTCGCTTTCTTGGTCTTTGGATCAATCAATGCAACATTAGAAACATGCACTGGTGCCTCGCGATCAACGATATGACCTGGCTGTTCCTGTGTTGGCTTGATATGCCATTTACGGCGATTAACGCCTTCTACAACAACACGGGATTCTGTTGGGCGCGCTTCCAGTACTTTACCTTTCACGCCTTTGTATTTACCCGAGATAACTACGACTTCGTCGCCTTTCTTAATCTTCATTTTACAACCCTTTGTCCCATTGTTATATTACTTCCGGTGCCAAAGACACGATTTTTTGAACGTCATATTTGCGACGTACTTCACGGGCAATCGGCCCAAAGATACGCGTACCAATTGGTTCAAAGTTATTTTTGTTAATCAGAACAACAGCGTTGTCGTCAAAACGAATAATTGAACCATCCGGACGTTTTACCGGGAACTTTGTACGAACGATGATTGCACGCTGTACCGTACCTTTTTGTACTTTACCACGTGGAATCGCCTCTTTAATTGCGACGACGATTTTGTCGCCAACCGTTGCATAACGACGATGTGAACCGCCCAGAACCTTGATGCACATTGCTTTACGCGCACCAGAGTTATCTGCAACCGTCATAACTGTTTCATTTTGAATCATAACTTTATCCTTATCCTGCACATGGGGCAATCCCCCACTGCTTTGTTATCTTAGATTCCGACTGCCCTGCCCTATAAACGGACACAACCTCAAAGAATCCGATGTGATTTAGTCACTTACTTCTACCGCACCGTCTGTGGCGACACCAACGCGTCCTTTAACCACCCAAGATTTTGTCTTGGAAATCGGGCGATGTTCTTCAATTGCAACAATGTCGCCGACTTTGTATTCGTTGGCTTCATCATGCGCTTTGTATTTTTTGTTCTGCTTAACGAACTTACCATACAGCGGATGACGGAAACGACGTTCCACCTCTACAACAACAGTTTTGTCGTTTGCTGCACTCTTAACAGTTCCTTGCAGTATACGTCTTGGCATAACTATAATCCCTTGCGTTTATTAATCGCCGGTTTTCCGCGACTTTTATCACGAAACCTGTGCGATTAAGGTTAGTTTTATTTGACCGAACTTTGCATATAATAACTAAAAATTTAGAAATCTCAACAAAAATCGGCAATTTTTTTAATTTGCAGCGCTCAGTTTAGTTTTTACGCGTGCAATTTCACGACGGGTCTGACGCATAACATGTGTTTTTGGCATCTGACCTGCGGCATGCTGACAACGTTGGTTAAATTGTTCTTTTTTCAAATCAACCAGCTTGCTCTGCAATGCCTCTTTCGTCAAAGCTTCTTTTTCAACTTTCTTTTCTGCCATGGTTTCTACCTTTCTTATTTGCCCGTGGGGCATGCAGTTTAATTAGTTAACTTTACGTTCAACAACTTTTGTCTTAACCGGCAATTTTGCGGCGGCCAGTGCAAACGCTTCATATGCGACTTCTGGTTTTACACCATCCAATTCGAACATGATACGTCCTGGCTTGACACGACAAATCCAGTATTCAACAGCACCTTTACCTTTACCCATACGAACCTGGGCAGGTTTAACAGTCACAGGAACATCTGGGAATATGCGAATCCACAATTTACCCATACGTTTCATGTGACGTGTGATTGCACGACGTGCCGCCTCTATCTGGCGTGCTGTCACGCGTTCTGGTGTCATGGCTTTCAGTCCAAACGAACCGAATGCCAATTCGCTGCCGCCTTTGGCGACGCCGTGTATACGGCCTTTGTGTTGTTTGCGAAATTTTGTTTTATTTGGCATTAACATGATAACAACCTTTAATTACTGTTCTAATTTTTGTTCCCCCGGCACCATATAGATGCCGGCAAAAATTTATTTACTTTTTCTTTCGCTGCTGCCGGCATATTCGGACGGACGTGCCATTTCAGATGCCAGCTTTTCCTTATTAACTACATCACCTGTATAAATCCAAACCTTGACCCCAATAACACCGTATGTGGTTTTTGCCTGGATAGATGCATAGTCAATATCCGCACGCAAAGTATGCAAAGGAATACGACCTTCGCGGATTTGTTCGCTGCGTGCAATTTCCGCACCATTCAGTCGACCCGAGCACATCACTTTGATACCCTGGGCACCGGCTTTCTGGGCGTTTTGAATCGCTTTTTTCATTGCACGTTTTGGAGAAACACGACCCTCTATCTGCTGTGCAATATTTTGTGCGACCAATTGTGCGTTCAGGTCTGGACGGCGAACTTCATAAATGTTCACGACGACCTGATCATTTTTAACCAATTTCTTGATATCATTACGCAAGGCTTCAATATCAGCACCGTTTTTACCGATAATCATACCTGGACGTGATGTGTGAATTGTGACGACCACTTTTTTAGCAAAGCGTTCAATAACAACTTTCGCTAAACCCGCTTTTTTCAATTTCTTTTCAATAAATTTGCGGATTTTTACGTCCTCGGCCAACAGGGCTGCATAGTCCTTTTTACCGGCAATCCAACGTGAATCAGTAATCTTGTTGATAAATTCACGTAATGAAATTGGTGATACTTTCTGTCCCATTTTCTTTTTTCCTTATGTTGACGGCACGGTGTTCTTGAAGTCATATAGACTTTATTCAGGGTTTCCCCATACCACCGGCCGCGTTTTTATTATTTTGCTTTTTCTTTTTTTGCAGTTTTCTTAGATGGCGCAACACCAGATTCCAAAACAATCGTCAAATTCGAGAAAGGTTTCAGAATTGGACGTGCACTGCCACGTGGGCCTGCCATAATGCGTTTCATTGTCAACGCCTTGCCACACCAAATTTCTTTGACGAACAGGCTGTCCGCTGGCAGATTTTTGTTGTTTTCAGCATTTGCAACCGCAGACAACAAAGTCTTTAAAACTTCGCCTGCAACGCGTTTCTTCGAAAACTTCAAGACATCAATCGCACGATCAACCGGCAAACCGCGAACCATATCGCAGACCAGATTCAATTTCTGGTGGCTGACGCGTATCAATTTATTGAACGCACGCGCTTGATTATCTTTAATTCCATATCTTGTCGTTGTCATAATTATTTACCCTATAATTTATGATTTCGTCAGAAATCTTATTTCTTGGCCGCAGCCTTCTTGTTTGCAGCGTGCCCTTTGAACGTACGTGTTGGTGCAAATTCACCCAATTTATGTCCAATCATATCTTCTACGACGGCCACAGGAATAAATTTATTACCATTGTGAACTTCAAAAGTCAGCCCTACCATTGGTGGCACAATTGTGCTGCCACGGGACCAAGTTTTAATTGGTTTACGGTCATCTTTTTCGTTCGCCACTGCAACTTTTTTCAACAGGGACGGATGAACATACGGACCTTTCCAAACTGAACGAGACATCAATTACTCCGTTTTTTCTTGTGCCCCCGCCCCATATAGGTGACGGGGATATTATTATTTCTTCTTTGCCAAATGTCTGCTGCGGATAATCATCTTTGCAGTACGTTTATTGCTACGGGTACGATATCCCTTGGCTGGAATACCTGTACGTGATACCGGTTCGTGTCCCTTAGAGTGACCGTTACCACCACCCATCGGGTGATCATTCGGGTTCATCGCCATACCGCGAACAGATGGACGAACACCCAACCAACGGGCGCGACCCGCTTTACCCAGATTGACATTACGCTGGTCAGGATTTGAAACACTGCCAACTGTCGCCAGGCAATCAGAATGAACTTTGCGCAACTCACCGCTGTTCATCTTAATCTGTGCATAAACACCGTCTTTACCCATTAACTGAGCATAACAACCTGCACTGCGGGCCAACTGACCACCAGCACCTGGCTTCAATTCAACGTTGTGCACAATTGTACCGATAGGCATATTTTTCAAAGGCATCGCATTACCTGGTTTGATATCTTCACGTGTACCAGAGATAACGATATCACCCGCCTTTAAATCACGTGGCGCCAAGATATAAGAACGTGTACCATCCTTGTATTCAATCAACGCGATAAATGCAGTACGGTTCGGGTCATATTCCAGACGAACAACTGTCGCCGGCATATCTGTCTTTTTACGTGCAAAATCAATCAAACGATATTTACGTTTGTGACCACCACCTTGGTGCATAACTGTCACATGACCAAAATTATTACGTCCACCCTTGGACTTTAAGCCAACTGTCAATGCCTTTTCCGGCGCACCACGGTGCAATTCACTGCGGTCGACCTGGGTCAGACCACGTGTTCCCGGGGTAATTGGCTTATAATGCTTTAATGCCATTTTTTCTTACCTTTTATTTTGCCACGACACTAACGTCCAGAAATCCAGATTCTCTGCCGTGGCGGTTAATTTTTTTATTCTGCTTCTGCTGCCAGATTCAAATTCGCATCTGCCGGCAAAGATACATAGGCCTTTTTAACAGTGCGCTGTGTACCTGTTGAACGACCACGGAAAGTTTTAACCTTGCCTTTTGTGACAACGATATTAACCTTGGTCGGTTTTACGTTATAAATTGCCTGAACTGCATTTGCCACATCTTCTTTGGTGGCTGACACAGCAACTTCAAACGCAATTCCATTGTTTTCAGACAGTTTTGCTGCCTTTTCCGAGATAATCGGACGACGCAGTATATCATAAATACCAGCGGTCGCAACGATTTTTTTCTCTGCATTAACTTTTTTTTCTGCCATTTGATAAACCTTTTAGTCTTATACCTTTGACAATATTTATGCCAATCTTGCTTCCACTGCTTTGACTGCATCTGCTGTCAAAACCAACTTGTCATGTTTCAAGATATCCAAAACGTTCAGACCGATTGTCGGTAATGCGTCAATATTCGGGATATTCGCTGCGGATTTCTTGAAATTTTCATCCAAATCAGATGCCCCTACAAACAATGCAGATGCAATATCCAATTTTTTCAACTGCTTTGCAAATGCACCTGTTTTTGCAGCACCCAATTTTTCAGAATCAATAATAATCAAGTTGCCATCCGCTGCCTTGGAAGACAATGCCATTTTCAAACCCAAAGAACGGACTTTCTTTGGCAAATCAATGCTGTGATCACGGACAACTGGGCCATGAACAACACCACCGCCACGCATGTGAACATTGTATCTTTCACCTTCACGGGCATTACCTGTCTTTTTCTGTTTGAATAATTTCTTACCACTGCCGGCGACATCAGAAACAGTTTTCACTGCGTGTGTGCCTGCACGAGATTTCGCACGTTGCCATGTGACAACACGGTGCAAAATATCTGTGCGTGGTTCGATTCCAAAGATACCGTCGGCCAATTCAACTTTGCCAACTGTCTTGCCATCAAAATTTATAATGTCTAATTGCATTTTAATCACCTTCTGTTGCACCAATTATTATTCCGCAACAGCTTCTGTTTCGGTACTTGTCGCCTGTTCAGCAGCATTGTCCTTTACAGACATTGTCGGAACCGGCAAATCTTTGTGTTCTTTTTTAATAGCGTCTGTCACCAATACAAATGTGCCATTGCTACCTGGGACTGCACCTTCGACAAAGATTAAATTTTCAGCTGCATCTGTGCCAAACACTTTCAAGTTTTGAACGGTGACGGTTTCATTGCCCATCTGACCTGACATCTTTTTGCCTTTCAGAACGCGACCTGGCCATTCACGCATACCTGTACCCCCCAAAGAACGGTGGGCTTTCAATACACCGTGTGTTGCTTCCTTACCACCAAAGTTATGACGTTTCATCGCACCCTGGAAGCCTTTACCCTTGCTGGTCGCCTGGACATCAACAAATTGCCCGGCAACAAAATGAGACGCCGACAACTGGGTCCCCGCTGGGATAACACAATCATCGGATACGCGGAATTCAACAACCTTGCGATATGGTTTTACGCCCGCCTTTTCCGCGGCAAAAGCCTGCGGTTTTGCAACATGTTTTGCCTTGGCTTCGCGCATACCCAAAATATTCGCGATATATCCATTTTTTTCTTGCGTGCGATTTCCAATGACCGCGCAGTCACCAACAGATAATACTGTCACTGGGTGTGCAACGCCGCCATCATCATACAAACGCGTCATTCCTATTTTTGTTGTAATTAATCCACTACGTTTCATTTTATTTGTGCCTTTATTTATGCCGTTTGGTTGGCAACGTTTTATTTAGTGCATCCCGTTCCAACACCGGCAACATACCTATTTTACAATTTAATTTTTACATCAACGCCACTCGCCAAGTCCAACTTCATCAAGGCATCAACTGTCTGAGGGGTTGGATTAACAATATCGACCACCGCCTTGTGATTGCGGATTTCGAACTGTTCACGTGATTTTTTATCAACGTGTGGTGAACGGTTTACTGTGAACTTCTGAATCAATGTCGGCAAACGAACTGGGCCCACAACATCTGCGCCTGTACGTTTTGCTGTTTTTACAATTTCATCAACTGATTCCATTAAAACGCGGTGATCAAACGCCGTCAGTTTAATGCGAATTTTAGAAGTTGGTACCATTGTTCATTTCCTTATTCTTGCCAAGACCGGTAATCATTGGCGCATTTAATCCAATTACACCGGTCAATGGCTGTTTAATTATTTAATAATTTTCGATACAACACCGGCACCAACTGTGCGTCCGCCTTCACGGATAGCAAAGCGGCGACCTTCGTCCATAGCGATAGGTGCAATCAATTGCACTGTGATACGGACATTGTCACCCGGCAGAACCATTTCTTTGTCAGCCGGCAGTGTGATTGTACCTGTCACGTCAGTTGTGCTGAAGTAGAACTGAGGACGATAGTTGCTGAAGAACGCTGTGTGACGTCCACCTTCTTCTTTTGTCAAGATATAAACTTCGGCTTCGAATTCTGTGTGTGGGGTAATTGTACCCGGTTTGCAGATAATCTGACCACGTTCTACATCTTCCTTCTTGGTACCACGCAACAACAGACCTACGTTATCGCCGGCTTCACCCTGATCCAACATTTTGCGGAACATTTCAACACCGGTGACAGTTGTTTTCTGTGTCGGACGCAAACCAACGATTTCGCATTCGTCACCAACTTTGATAATACCTGATTCAACACGACCTGTCACAACAGTACCACGACCTGTGATAGAGAACACGTCTTCGATTGGCATCAAGAACGGTTTGTCTGTTGGACGTTCTGGCATTGGGATATATTCGTCGCATGCTTTCAACAATGCATCGATAGATTCTTTACCCAAACCATCGTTTTTGCCTTCAACTGCGGATACTGCAGAACCACGGATGATCGGTGCATTGTCGCCATCGAAATCATTTGCAGACAACAATTCACGGATTTCCATTTCAACCAATTCCAACAATTCTGGATCGTTTGCCAAATCGCATTTGTTCAAGTAAACAACGATTTTTGGAATACCCACCTGACGTGCCAACAAGATATGTTCGCGTGTCTGTGGCATTGGGCCGTCTGTTGCAGCCACAACCAAGATTGCGCCGTCCATCTGTGCCGCACCGGTAATCATGTTTTTAACATAGTCCGCGTGTCCCGGGCAGTCAACGTGTGCATAGTGACGTGAATCTGTTTCATATTCAACGTGCGCTGTATTAATTGTTATACCACGTGCTTTTTCTTCTGGTGCGTTATCAATGTTGTCAACGCCCTTTTCACGGTCTGCGCCGACACCATAGTAATGAACGATACCAGCTGTCAAAGTGGTTTTACCGTGGTCAACGTGACCGATAGTACCGATGTTAACATGCGGTTTGGTTCTTACATACTTTTCTTTTGCCATAGTTTTCTCCTTAGGCTTGGCTTGTTAATTCGACTTCGAAATTTGATTTCCGATTCATTGGATTTCAATCGCAATCATAAACCAGAAATCAAAAATCTCAATCTTTTTTTATTATTTTGTTAATTTCTTTATAACTTCATCTGCAACGTTCTGTGGAACTTCGTCATAGTGCGACAATTCCATATACGGATTTGCACGGCCCTGCGACAAAGAACGCAAGGTTTTGACGTATCCAAACAAGTTCGCCAACGGAACGTACGCAGAAATCAGTTGGTTTCCAAACTGGGTTTCAATACCGTTGATTTGACCGCGACGACTGTTCAGGTCACCGATGATGTCACCGACGTATTCTTCCGGTGTATTAACCGAAAGTTTCATAATCGGTTCCAGCAATTTTGGCGCCGCTTTCTTCATCGCTTCGCGGAAGCATGCACGCGCCGCAATTTCAAAGCACAGTACATTAGAGTCAACTTCGTGATACTTACCATCAACCAATGTAGCCTTGAAATCCACTGTCGGATAGCCAATCAAGACACCTGTCTGTTGCGCTATCTTCAAACCCTTTTCAACACCCGGGATGTATTCTTTTGGAATCGCACCACCGACAATCTTGTTTTCGAATTCGTATCCTTTGCCAGGTTCCAACGGTTCAAATTCAATTTTTACCTGGGCGTACTGACCCGAACCACCAGACTGTTTCTTGTGTGTATATTCTTCGGTAATCGGTTTGCGGAATGTTTCACGATATGCAATACGTGGTTCACCAACATTAACGTCAACCTTGAATTCACGCAGCAAACGATCAACCAAAATTTCCAAGTGCAATTCACCAACACCTGCCAAAATCGTCTGACCAGATTCTTCGTCAACCGATACACGGAAAGACGGGTCTTCTTTGGCCAATGCCTGCAATCCCAAAGACATCTTTTCAATGTCAGCCTTGGTCTTCGGCTCCACAGCGATGCTGATAACCGGTTCTGGAACATGGATGTTTTCCAAAACAATTGGATTTGATTCATCACACAGTGTGTCACCCGTAATTGTTTCCTTCATACCAACCAATGTGATAATGTCACCAGCCGACGCTTCTTTGATTTCTTCGCGGTTATTCGAATGCATCAACAACATACGACCAACACGTTCACGTTTATCACGGTTAGAATTATAGATATATGAACCAGATGTCAATTTACCAGAATAGATACGGATAAACATCAAGTTTCCAACAAATGGGTCATTTGCAACCTTAAACGCCAATGCGCTGAATGGTTCTTTGGCATCTGCATGACGTTCTGCAACTGTTTCGCCATCCATTTTTGTACCCTTAATCGCCGGGATATCCAACGGACTTGGCAAATAGTCAACAATTGCATCCAACAATGGCTGAACACCCTTGTTCTTAAATGCAGTACCGCACAAAACCGGATTAAAGTTCTGGGCAATTGTACCCTTGCGGATTAATTTTTTGATGGTTGCAGTATCTGGAATCTTGCCTTCCATGTACTGTTCCATGATTTCATCATCCAAGGTCACAACTTCTTCAATCAAATGATTATGCAGTTCTTCTGCTTTGGCCTTTAAATCTTCAGGAATTTCTTTGATATGAGGTTCTTTACCCAAATCATCTTCCCAAACAATCGCCTTCATTTCAACGACATCAACAATGCCTTTGAAATCAGATTCTGCACCGATTGGGAAATTAACAACCAATGGATTTGCCCCCAAACGTTCACGAATCATATCAACACAGCGGAAGAAGTTTCCACCAATACGATCCATTTTGTTCACGAAGCAAATACGTGGTACGTTATAACGGTCGGCCTGACGCCAAACAGTTTCAGTCTGAGGCTGAACACCGGACACAGATTCAAAAACTGCAACGGCGCCGTCCAGAACGCGCAAAGAACGTTCCACTTCCATTGTAAAGTCTACGTGCCCTGGGGTATCAATCAAATTGATACGATGGTCACGCCAAAAGCATGTTGTTGCCGCGGATGTAATTGTAATACCACGTTCCTGTTCCTGTTCCATCCAGTCCATGGTGGCACCACCATCATGCACTTCACCGATTTTATATGTTTTACCGGTATAGAAAAGGATACGCTCAGATGTGGTTGTTTTACCCGCGTCAATGTGCGCCATAATACCGATATTACGATACATGTGTAAAGGGGCGGTTTTTCCAACTGACATTTATTCTTTCCTTATGTTTTGTTTGTTGTGTGTGATTTATTCTATTAATCAAATTACCAACGGAAATGAGCAAACGCCTTATTCGCATCCGCCATCTTGTGTGTATCGATTTTCTTTTTGAATGCGCCACCCTGACCGTTCAGTGCGTCACGCAATTCGCCAAACAATCTGTCTTTCATAGAACGTTCACCACGCTTACGCGCAAACATAATCAACCAGCGCAGTGCCAACGTCTGCTGACGTGCCGGTCTTACTTCAACAGGCACCTGATATGTTGCACCACCAACGCGGCGACCTTTTACTTCAACTGATGGTTTCAATGCATCCACCGCTTCCAAGAAAGCAGTTAATTCATCACCATCTTTTGCAACTTTTTTCAGCGCGTCTAATGCACCATAAACGATTTCTTCGGCAACTTCTTTTTTGCCATCCCACATAACAACATTAATACATTTTGCAACAACCAGATTATTATATTTTGAATCTGGCAAAATTTCGCGCTTTGCTGCTGCTTTACGTCTTGACATTTTGTTTTTCCTTTTATTTCTTCACCAGGATTTATTTATCCCAATTACTCATGCAGTTTTACCTACATGTATTATTTTTTAACCTTGGCCCCATACAATGAACGACCCTGCTTTCTGCTATCCACACCCTTGGTATCCAAAACACCGCGGATAATGTGATATTTCACACCGGGCAAGTCCTTTACACGACCACCACGAATCATAACAACACTATGTTCCTGCAAATTATGACCTTCGCCTGGAATATATGCTGTCACTTCGCGACCATTAGCTAATTTAACACGTGCAACCTTACGCTGCGCCGAGTTAGGTTTCTTTGGTGTCGTAGTGTACACACGTGTGCAAACACCACGCTTTTGCGGATTTTCCATCATATCCGGCGCCGTAGATTTTACGACTACCTTTTTACGAGGTTTCCGAATCAGTTGATTTACTGTTGGCATTTAAATCTCTTTGTTATTTTCTGTACTTTGCACCTGTCCAAAACACGCCAGAGACCATAACACACGGGACATGCCGCGATTATAACCCTATCGGATTTGTTCAGATTTGTTATGTTTTTTGCCTTCCTTATTTACACAGAAAGCGAATACACTATAACCGTCACCCCTATTATTGTCAAGGAAAATCATAGGAAAAATAATGTCAAAAACAATAAAAAGCCCCCGATTTTTAAGGCATGACACAAAACACACACATGACAAAACAAACACACAGTACAACATTTTGTTTGTACCAAGATTTTTTATGACAAACCCATATTAAAACTGGACAGAAAATTCTATCCCCATTTTCCAATAGTCATCATATGCCCGCCAGTGTGGTCGAACATTTGTTGTCCGAAAATGATATTTCAAATACGGATGCAGTGACGCTGTATCCGACATATTATACACCATCCCCAGGGTCGCCCCACTGTGCTGCAATTCGCCTGATTTACCAATTTGGACAAAATCATATTCATATTTTAAATTTAGCGCAGTTGAATTACAGACATAATACATTAATTCCGCCGTCAAATTCACATTCCAGAAATCAAACGGTTCATCCCATACGTATTGCGCCACCGGTTTAAACGCCCACTGCAAATTGCGCCATGCAATACCATGCACCCGAAACCCCATATCAACATTATTTGCACCGATACGACGGCCAGAATCCGCATATTTTGTAAATGCAAATCCGTAATCTGCCAAAACATCCAATTTTAACGGAAATGTTTTTAATATTTTGTATTTCGCTCCAATTTCAGCATCCGCATAATCATTACTGGTACTGAACAAGACAGTCCAATCTTCGGCAAATGTATAATCCAATTCTAAATCGGTTTGCCGGATGCGCCCTGCCCCCCAATCAGTCTGCGAATGCCCACCACGCGATGCACCGCTTTCAAACGCCACACCAAATGTTGCAGAAAATTCCCCACTTTGGGTCAGTCTGCTGACATCCAATCGCGCTGCATGCGCCACACCAGACACCACCCAGGCAATTGCAACAAAACATATTGATAATTTTTTATTCATATCAAAATGTTGCCACCACGCCATTTATAACGCAACAGGAACGGCAGCCCATAAAAAAATCCCACCAAATGGCGGGATTTTTGTTATTCAGATAATCTTAGAACTGGATACCGAATTTCGCACCAAAGCCAAAGCCATCTGTGACATCCCATTTACCGGCCTCGGTATGTTCCATCGTTTTGGTGATATAACCAGCAACGAACATATCGTCATCGATATTATAGTTTACACCAAACGTACCTGTCCAGAAACCGTCATTTTCGATTTCATCATCCAAGAATCCGTTGTATTCAACACCGGCCAACAGCCCCCAGTTTTTGTTCAATTCCAAGAAACCGGTCACGCCTGCACGCAGTGTATGGATGCCATCTTCGTCCCAGTTGAACGATTCGCTGCCCAAATAGTCATAGATTACATGACCTGCCAATGTCAGGTTGCCAGATGTATATCCTGCCTGGGCGCCGACTGTCCAATCATAAATTGTTTCATCTTCATCCAAGAAAGATTCGTGATCGCCCCAAACTGGTGTGACACCATATCCACCGAATACATCGATTTTCCACAAATTACCATCCAATACACGATAATTTGCATTTACAGCCAATGCACCCCACTGTGAATTATCGAACCAGTTATTTTCAGACAATGTTGTTGCAACACCAACTGACAATCTGTCAGAAACACCGTATGCAAATTCTTGACCCAGCGCAACATTTGTTGTTTTTTCACTATGAGATGCAACTGTTGTTTCGCTAACAAACTTTCCTGCCTCTGGGCGATATAATGGATTATCATTAATTGCAGCATTTGCCCCAGACACCACAAATACAGCCAACAAAGATGTTAAAGCAATTTTTTTCATATTCTATCCTTTCTTTTTGTTTATATGCACTAGATTTGTCTTCTAGTTAGGAATATTTTACCGGCCACAAATAATCATTTTCAAGCCCAAAGATTTTTGCAAAACATGACAAAATATGCTATACTTGCGTCGTTCGCGATTCGGATTTTAATCCCAGCCAATCAACACACACACCGGGTTTCCGGTATTTTTTATTAACGAAACAGAAAAACATTAAAATTGTTAATAATTAAAATTTATAATCAATGACGGTTTTAGTTCCCACCATTACGACTTTTTTTTATCGCACGCCAGTCGGCATGATTTTTCAGATGTTCTTCGTATGAATTTGAAAACCGATGTCCACCACGTCCATCCGCCACAAAGAACAGATAATTCGTATCAGCCGGATTTAACACCGCCCGAATCGCCGCACGCCCAACATTTGCAATCGGCGCCGGCGGCAGGCCGGAATTCCGATATGTATTATATGGACTTTCAATTTTCAGATGCCCACGCAACAATGGTGCCCCCTGCATATCGCCCAGCCCGTCTGTTAATGCATATACGACCGTTGGGTCTGCCTGCAGGCGCATAGTTTTACGCAGGCGATTCAAATAAACACTGGCTACAATCGGCATTTCTGCGCTGCGCGGTGTTTCTTTTTGCACAATAGATGCCAACGTCACAATTTCGTTCCAATTTTTTAATTCACGCGGATGAATTGCACCACTGTTGCGCCATGCATCTTCTATATCCACCATCTTTTTACGCATCAATTCCAACAGTGCTAAACGATTCGTACCCTTGGCCACACGATATGTGTCAGGAAACAAATCCCCATCATGCAAATCACACACCGGTGCATCTGAAAATGGCACACACTCAACAGAACCTGTCAAAGCCGCAGAATTTAACAACAGGTTTTTTATTTGTTTAACCGTTAAACCTTCGGGAATAATAATAGTCGTTGTTGCGATTTCACCACGCGATAAAATATGCGCAATGCGCCAAATACTTGCCCCACTGTGCAATTCATATTCACCACGCTGAATACGCCCACCATGTGCACGTACCGACACCTTGAACATTTCGGCAGATGATATAATCCCGCGCTTTTCTAAATCAGCCGCGACAGATGATACCGTATCACCATGATTAACGGAAAACACAACGTCATTTTTCAACGGCGACATTATCCCAAAGAAATACAACATAATTCCAAACACCAGCGCAACCGGTATCCCGATAATTTGCATAAAAACATAGATGGGAAATAATTTTCTTTTGCGTGCCATAATGCGCATATTATTACAGATAAAAAACATAGTGCAAATAAAAATAACCGACGATAATCGTCGGTTATTTTTATTATTTTTTAATTTAATTTCATTTTATATAAGCAAATGCCATCAGTATACGTTGTGCCGCCATTCAACCAGCCCAACATATCCACACATGTTGATTCTGACATTTGTGCACATGCATAATTTGAATTTTGTGTACCTTGGAACGTACCGCCATTGGCCAGGCAGAACGCTTTTGCCATTCCTTCTTCATAAGCCGAATAGACATGTTCATTTGTATCATCAAATTCAAATGTGGCGTAATTGCCGCCCTTATACGACGCCCCCATATAATCTTGGCCAATTGCATTATCCACACTTACATGATAAAAACGAATATCACCCATATCATTTACCAAGTTCTGATGTTTCAAATATCTGAAAATCATCAATTCGGCGTCACCAGAACTGGGCAGTTGCACATCCTTAAAGATTCTATTGCAGAATTTATCTTTAAAGGCTTTGGAATCACACGCGTTCTTTGGTACGCACGCACCACGGGTACCATCGGCATTTTGTACATTTTCAACCCAAATGGTTTTGTCCGATTTTTCGCATTGTTCTTGCGTTATTACGGCATGCGCACTGGTTGTGGTAATTACTGCAACGGCAAACATACTGGTTATTAGTTTTTTGTTCATTTTTTACTCCTTTGGTTGTTGTTAGTTTAATGAACCTGTTATTTAACATAGTGCCGGATCTATCTGGCACAGTTCTTTATCTTGGGCTTGTTCTTCGGACGCCGTGCGAACAATCGCTGCATTGCCGGACCCTGCGTTGCGCAACTTTTTTAATTTTTCATGCAACGCGATGTTTGCGTATATCCCGACACCAGTTGCAGCCAGGGTTGATATACCCGCAATTTTGAATCCTTTGGTCGTTTTTTCACATTGCTTTAGTTCAGCATATTTTTCTGCATATTGTTTTTCCAATGTCGCAATTTGGGCATTTAGCATATCCAACCGCACACCATCCGACATCGCGAACGCAGACAATGGAAACAATGCAAATATCCAGATTATTTTCTTCATTGCGCGTCATCCTTGTTTTCATTGGTATTGTCGGATTCTTCCGTTGCGCCGTTCTTTTTTGCTTTGTTAATTTGTACGGCCTGCACAATTGCACCGGTGGCAGTACCAATAACACCCGCGCCACCAATAACAGTACCAATTGTCCAGTTGCGTTTTGCGCTCTTGCAACATGCGATTTCTGAATCTATGTTGTTTATTTGTGCGTGTAATTCGGCAATGTATTGGGATGCCATCGCGATTTCGGCACTTAAATCTGGCTCCAACTCTAGGATTGGTTCGGGAATAATTTCTGGTTCGGACTCAACACTTTCATTAATATCCACCGGTTCAATATCTGACACTGGTGTTTGTTGTTGTGGTTGGGCAACAATGGTCGAATTGTAAACAACATTTGCACGCGCACGACCAACCGCATTGCGGTCGTTATGTGAATCGCCAATCGTGCCCGCGTATGCCGGCATGTACAGACACATAAATAAAAATCCCCATATCAATTTTGCCATAATAAAAACCGTCAGGGAATTTGACGGTCAGGGGATTGATAAAATCACACAAAAAAATGACCCTGTCGATCTTTGGGGCAAAGCCCCTGTGGTATAATCGACAGTCCCCCGACAAATCAGGGAATACAAAAAATAAATGACGCATCCGCGTCAGATATTTTCTTGGCGGATTGCGATACATTTTCATGTACCGTTTTTGTGCAAGGCTTATCAAGGCCCCGAACTCAAATCCCTTTGAATTCATAAAAATAATAACATAATATTTATTCTAATGGAACAAAAAAGTGTGGGTCACACCCACACCATAATTTTTTATTTACAATTTATTTTTCTTTGTCTTCGCCACCCATACCAATCGTGTTTTTCACCGGTTCAATAATATTTGATTTTACCGGTTCGACAATTGTTGCCTTGGCACTGTCCAGTGTGCGAATCAATGCACGACGTATTTTTCCACTGATTGTCATTGGCAGACTATCTACATATTCAATTATACGCGGACACTTGTAAACAGCCGTACGACTCTTTACATGATTTTGTAATTGTCGTGTTAAAACATCAGACCCTACAAAGTACTTATTCAACACAATCGTCGCCTTGACCGCCATGCCACGCGATGGATCTGGGACACCGGTGACCGCAACCTCGCGCACAGCGGGATGTTCCAACAACACGCTTTCGACTTCAAACGGACTGACGCGATAACCACAACTTTTAATCAAGTCATCATTGCGTCCAACAAACCAGTAATATCCGTCACTGTCGCGATACGCAACATCCCCTGTACGATAATATCCGTCACGGAATACATTAGATGTTAATTTTTCATTTTTATGATATCCCTGGAACAAACCAACTGGACGCTGTTCGTTAATATCAATACAGATTTCACCCACCGTACCGTCCGCAACCGGGCGCCCGCGTTCATCCAACAACTGAACATTCCATCCGGCGGCCGGCATACCCATACTGCCCGGCTTTGGCTCAATCCACTGGTTGTTAAATAACATCACACATGTTTCTGTTTGACCAAATCCTTCACGCAGTTTAATGCCGGTCAAATCCAAGAAACGTTCAAAAACTTCTGGATTTAATGCCTCGCCTGCGATTTCTGCTTTCTTTAATGATGACAGGTCATATTTTTTCATATCTGCATGTATCAGCATTTTATATGCCGTCGGTGGTGCACAAAATGACGTCACATGATTTTCACTGATTGCCTTTAATAAATCATGGGCGGTAAATACCCTTGCAAAATCAAAGACAAATACTGTTGCACCGGCCAACCATTGCCCGTACATTTTACCCCATGAACATTTTGCCCAACCCGATTCGGACAATGTAAAGTGAATATCACCATCATGCAATTGTTGCCAAAACACCGCCGTATTTATATGCCCCAGCGGATACGTATAATTATGCGCCACCATTTTCGGCATATCGGTTGTACCACTGGTAAAATACACAACCATAGTATCTGTATTTTCATTTGGTATCCGTGCCAATGTCGTTGGCATATTTTTTATTGCGTCTTCAATTGCAGTATTCATTATCAATTTAACATCTGCGTCCCCTATCGCATTTTGAATTTCGCCAACAATATGCCCATCATCAAATGCAATTATCGCACGAACAGCCGCCGTATCAATACGATACTTAATATCTTCGGCCTTTAATTGATTGGTCGCCGGAATTGGAATCACACCCAATTTATGCATCGCCATCATTAAAATCCAATATTCCCACCGACGGCGCATAAACAACAATACCGTATCACCCTTGCCCAGTCCCTGGGCCATCAGAAAATTGGCGACAGAATTTGACATCTGGGACAAGTCACGAAATGTAAATGACTTTCTTTCACCATCATCATTTGTCCACAGCAATGCAACCTTGTCCGGTGATTGTTCCGCCAACACATCAATCACATCATACGCAAAGTTAAAATTATCTGGAACATTTGGCACTGCGTTTTTAATATAATCATCATAATTATCAAATTGTGCCTTTGATAAAAAGTTCAATGCAAACATATTTATTCCTTTCTGGTGTTCTGTTAATAAAGGTAGTACCACAACACAAAATTACAAGTGCAAAAGGAAAATAAAAACAGTTGATTTTTATCCAAAATCGGTGCATAATGCGCGCGTTCTGAGTTTTCGGAGTGTAGCTCAGCCTGGTAGAGCGCTACGTTCGGGACGTAGAGGTCGCTGGTTCGAACCCAGTCACTCCGACCATCCGTCTTCGCTTCGCTCCGTCGCGATTGCGTCGCAATAAGACGGACGATTAGAGAAACGGATGCCGCGACGAAACGAGCAACGCGAGTGTAGACGGGCACGAATTCATGTTTTACGTATATATTTTACAAAGCATTCCTTTCCCTGAACATTTTTACACAGGTTTTACCGTTGACTTAAAGCAAAGATTGCAACAACACAACTCGAGCCACCTCGGATATACAGATAAATACAAACCTTGGAAAATAAAAGCGTATTTTGCAATTGATACAGAATCAAAAGCACGCGAATTTGAAACATACTTAAAATCTCAATCTGGCCGTGAATTTATAAAAAAGCATTTTTAAACGCAGTCGAACCTTCACGGTTTACGCGCAGGTGCATCGCACCGAGCGAGCCCAGTCACAATCATCAACAAAATTTTACCACCACCCTTGCGGTGGGTTTAATTTATGATAAATGTTAATGTTGTTCGAACCGGCGACACGCTGGTTCGTCTGCGTAGTTGGCGAGAAAATAAAATTTTCGAGCCTTACGAGCGGAAAGGGGCCCGCGCGAATAGCGTGGGAATTACAGCCCAGTCACTCCGAATTTTTTTTCAACCAAATATAAAAAATTCATCTCCCCCACTTTCAACTCACTTAAATTTATGATAAAATAATTTTACTATGAAATTGCTTGGGATTATTTCTTCTTTATTTGCATTGATTGCACCATTGGCATCTGGTGCGACGACACTGACACCAGATATCGCAATTGCAAATGCACGCCAAAATTGTGGCCAAATATCTAATTCTTTTAAATCTATGAAAACCATGGCACAGATAAATACAGCCGTGACAGGTGTTGGAACTGCCGCTGGTGCGGGCGCAACAATTGCCGGTATTGTCAAGGCAAATACAGATAAAAAAATCGAAAATCTAATTAAAAACATAAAACACCGCGAAGAATCCACAGGTGTTCAAACCATGACTGTGGACGAAAGTCAAGATTTCGCCGACAGTGTTATAACCCAAGTATCTGGCACATCAAAATCTGACACACCAACGACACTGGCGGAATTGGAACACAAATCAAAACAACAGGGAAATATTCGAACAGGGCTGCTGGCAACAAATACCGCAACAAATATCGCCGGTGCAATAATTGCTGCAAACAATAAAACAGATGCATCATTGCGCGAACAAATTGAACGATGCAATCAATCTATTTATGACCTGCAAGATTCTATGATTCAGGCCAGAATTGATAATGCAGATTCTGCAATAATCACAAAAATGGATAATATAATCAATGCATGTCGCGATTATAAAACATTGGACACAACACAGATAGATAACAAGGCGACAGGCGCAACAATATCCAGTGGCACCGGCGCAGTTGTAGGCCTGGCCGGAACAATTACCAGCGCAACCGCCAACAGTGATAAAATTCGCAACGACAATAGTGATGCCGGCATGGCCAAAGAAAAGAATCTAAACACTGCCAGCAACGTGTTAGCCGCCGGCGCAACTGTTGCCAGTGGTGTTGCCACAGTATTCAACGCCCAACAGATAAATACACTAAATCGTGCGCAACAAATTGCGACCAAGTGCAGCGAGGCATTAAATCAATGATACGCAAACCGATATATTTTTTAATAGCGATGTGTATGATGCCAATGTTCAACGCATTTGGCGCCAGTGACATATACTGCATATCATCGGAAAAATTAACCGAAATAAACGAACAAAAATCCAGTGCCCCCGACGACATGCAACGCGCATACGACGAATTATTAAATTTGTTGATAAGCAAAGATGCAGCATCATCCGACCCATCCACAGCAGGATGTGTCACAAGTTCTGAATTGGCACAAATATGCAAAAATATATGGGATGAAAACACCACTAAATGTGAAGATTTTATATATTCAATCATAGACCATACCACCATGCTGGAACAAATGTTTGGCCCGATGTCACCATCAACAGTGCTGGCATTTTCTGATTTCAGCAAAATTGACCCAGAAATATTTAACCAGGCATTTAACAAGGCCGTCGCACGCCGTGGCCAGAAAAATGTCCCCAGTAAACTGCAAGACAAAGGCGACGCATTTTTATCCGCCGCCCAACAAACACAAATCAACCCATTTGTATCAGCAGCAATTTCACTGTATGAATCAGGACGTGGCACGTCCCCATTGGCACGCAGTAAAAATAATATCGCAGGATTGGGCGGCCCTGGTCGATGGATGTCATTTACAACCGTTGAAGACAGTATTCAACGCCAGGCTATCACTTTACAAAACAAAGTAAAAAAAGGTCAAAAAACACTGGAATCTGTGGCATGCGCCGGTTCATATTGCGCAACCAACACAAACACATGGCTGAACCATGTATCATCTGTTGTCAAAGAATTATACAGATTTTACAACAGTCTGATATCTGGCAAATAAAAAATCCCCGTTTGGGGATTTTTTATGGGACATAATGACAGTCCCCCTTCAGTGTATATGAACCTGTTATATCACCATAATTTGTACCACTTGGAATATAACAGCCAGTCACAGATGTTGTACCAGCCGGACTGGTCATTGGCCCTGGATAATTCGGACACATGCTGCACCCAGAACTGGCATTGGTTGGATTACCATACGCATTTTTCGCACACCTATAATAATTCGTCGCCGTCCATGCATAACTGCTGCCCGACTGTTTACAAGTGTATGATGTTGACTGTTCTATCAAATCAAACTTGTACATATCTGACGTTTTGGTGACAACCGTCCAACCCGTATCATCTGGCATATTATCGACATAGCATTTTTGTGTACATTTTCCGCTGACACACACATATCCCTTACCCATAGCGCACTGACTATCCGTTGTACAAAAATTTGCAATCTGGGTACAGAATCCATATCTATTTGCCGCCCCAACAGATTGGCATTTAAACCCGGTCACACAGTCTGTATTCGTTTCACATGCACACGATGCATTTGATAAAACACCATTAACAGAACCATTACTATATTCTGTTTGCCCCATTGCAGATATAATATCGGCTTCGCAATTACTGTTAACACTTAGTGAACAATTGTTGCCACCCCAACCATCTTTTACAACCAATTTCCATGCATTATCCTGATAATTAAAACTTGCGATACCACCGACCAAAATGTATTTTGACGTGCACCGCGATAATATTCCACCATCATAATATGTATTAGAATTGGCTGCAAATGCATTACAACAACACAAAGTACCAATTAATGTAATCGTTGTTTTTTTCATTTCTTTATCCCCCATTTGTTTTGGTTAAACAAAAACCGTCACGAATTTGACGGTCGGGAGGTTAAGAAAATCATAGAATACAATGACCCCGCCAGTCTTCGGGCAAGCCCTGTTGTATAACTGACAGCCCCCCGACATATTTTATGCGGGGCAGATAATAATCGGCGCAAATGCGCCGCTACTAAGCGGATACGATACAACTTGTATCGGTATTCTATGGGATTTCTTAAGTCCCTGAACCCGCATCCCTGCGAATTCAAATCAATTATATAATTGTAAACAAATAAAAACAATAAAATAAAACCGGCAATATTGCCGGTTTTATTTTTTTTATTTAATTATTTTGTGCGCTTTAATATCAAACTGGCGTTTGTACCACCAAATCCGAAACTGTTGCTGACAGCAACATTAACATCACGCTTTTGCGCCTGATTTGGCACCAGGTTGAAATCCCCAACCTCATCAACCGGTTCATCCAGATTGATTGTTGGTGGCACAATTCCATCACGTATCGAAAGCGCGCAGAATATCGCCTCTACCGCGCCGGCCGCACCCAACAGGTGACCTGTCACAGATTTTGTTGATGACATGCATACGTCGCATCCATCAAACAAAGTCTTGACCGCAGCCAATTCACCAATATCCCCCAGTCCCGTTGATGTTCCATGCGCATTGATATAATCAACGTCACGCGGCGTTAAATTTGCGTCTTTCAACGCCGCCTGCATTGCACGACGTCCGCCCTCGCCTTCTGGGGCGGGCGCGGTGATATGATAACCATCACCAGACAAACCGTATCCTGCAACTTCGGCATAAATTTTTGCACCACGGGCAATTGCGTGTTCATATTCTTCCAGAACTAAAATACCTGCACCTTCGGCCATAACAAACCCATCACGATTTTTATCCCACGGACGCGATGCACGTGTCGGTTCATCATTGCGTGTTGATAATGCCTTCATCGCAGTAAAACCAGACACACCGATTTTGCAAACCGCAGCTTCGGCCCCGCCGGCCACCATGATATCTGCATCACCATGCTGAATTAGTCGTGCCGCTTCGCCAATACAATGGGCAGCCGTTGCGCATGCTGTCACAACCGATAAATTTGGCCCCTTTAATCCATATTTGATTGAAACATTACCCGCCGTCATATTAATAATCGCCTTTGGAATAAAGAACGGACTGATACGACGTGGTCCACCAGTATACAGTTCAACACAGTTATCATAAATTGTCTGCATACCACCAATACCTGCACCAATTGATACGCCGATACGTTCTTTATCACCGTCATAATCAATCAGATTTGCGTCACGTAATGCTTCATCCGCTGCGACCATACCATATATTGTTGACCTGTCCATCTTGCGCTGTTCTTTTGCATCCAAAACGCTGTCCGGATTAAATTGGCCCGGTTCTGTTCCGCATACAGGCAAACCTGCAATCTGGGACGCACAATCAGATGCATCAAACAAATCAATAGTGCGTACACCTGATTTACCTGCAACGATATTTTTCCACGCATGTTCGATACCAGTTCCAACAGGACTAACAATCCCCATACCGGTAATAACAACTCTTCTCATACTTACAATCCTTTATAAAGGTTTAACAAATATTGACATCAATATGATACCCAATTTCCCGCAAAAATACAGTAAAAAAAATCCGCTGCCAATAAAATGTGTACAGCGGATAGATTTCATAGAATCTTAAAAACTGATATAAAGATTATTTTGCGTGTGCATCAATGTATTTAACAGCATCGCTAACTTTTTCCAGTTTTGCAGCTTCTTCATCTGGGATTGTGATATTGAATTCTTTTTCAACAGCCATAATAAATTCAACAACGTCCAAGGAATCTGCGCCCAAGTCTGTGATGAATGTTGCATCTTCTGTCACTTTTTCTTCTGGAACACTCAAATTTTTAATTATAAGCGTTTTTACTTTTTCGAAAGTTGTCATTTTTTATCCTTTGTTTCAGTTAAACTTTCCGGCCCCCTTCGGGACGACATTACTTATAAACTATCATTTTATGCGTATAGTGTCAAGAAATTATAACAAACAATAACAAGACTTGACAAATGACATTTTTTATGATTGGGCCATTATGTCTGTCAATAAATCGTTCATATTAACGCGCAAATCTTCACGTGATGATGCCCACGTCAAACGCCGCATCATAAATTTATGCACATCATCCATCGTTAAATTCGGCATACCTGACGCCACTGCAACCCTATGCCATGCAAGGCGCGGGTCTGTCAAATGACCGCGACCCCGACCTGTAAAAACCCAACACCCATCCTGGGGTAAATCCTGTAATAACACGACCGCCATATCAGATAACGGCATATCACCCCACATATAATGATTGAAATCTAAATCTTCCCACTGCATTGAAAACACACGTGTCTTGGACGCAAACCCATATATCAGCATTAAAAATGCCGCACGCATAATAGGTGACTGTTCGGCGTTAATGGCATCAATTAATCGCGCCATACCTGCACGTGTCAACGGACGCACGCGACGCGTTTGCACAATCTTGGGCAGATTGGACACCGGATTTTTTTTAACATAGCCCTGTTCCACGGCATAATTAAAAATACTTTGCAATAATTCTTGCATACGTCGCGCAATCGCGCGTCCCTGAATATCGTCCAACGTTTTGGATATATCATCGGACGAAATATCAGATATATTTTTTTCAAACAAACCTGCCAAGTGTCGATTTATCGCACGTATTAATTTATCGTACGACCCCACACCACGCCGCACACGTTTGGCCAAATACAAATCCAAAAAATTTTTAAAAGTGATTGAACGACGACGGACTGGCGGTGTCTGCATCGCCGCATCTAAAATTTGTGGCACCGCCGCACGTGCGTCTTCAATATCCATATCAGGATAATTACCAATAATTATACGTTTGTCCCGACCGCGAACACGTTTACGCACAAAGAAACTTTTGACACCACGACTGGTAATATACATACGCAGACGTGGTTCAGACACATCTTGGACAACATCAAATCCTGATGCCGGGGCCGGCAAATTATCCAATATATACGGATTAAAATAAAATTGATGTGCCATTGTACACCCCCAGAATGCTTATTTCGCCTTGGATTTTGAATTATCACCCCAGAATGCGCGACGACGTGCAACCGCATCTTTATATTCAACCGCGGCGGCAACATATTCACAATTATTGGCATGGCACGGACACGATGTTTCCGTACACGGGACCGCAACTTCTGCACTATTGCCACCGTTAAAATTCGGACAATAACTGTCGTACGCGATTACATTAATGCCCTTTTGTCCAAACGAATCATCATTCCCCAATACAGGAATATCCATAAACTTGGTCTTGATACAGCGTTTAATATTTGCACGTTCGTCCGGATGATACAGAACCGTTATCTTACCACGGATTTCATCTAACTTGTGCCATGCACGTGATGCAACACGACGCAACCGCAGATATTCACGCCAGTCGGCCTTAAACAAATTCCACTTTTGAACAATTTTTGTAAACATTGATTTCCCCTTTGTTAACTTACTTTCAGTGCGTTGATAAATGCACTCTGCGGGATTTCGACATTACCGAACGTCCGCATACGCTTTTTTCCTTCTTTCTGTTTTTCTAATAATTTTCTTTTACGCGTGATATCCCCACCATAACATTTTGCCGTCACATCCTTGCGATATGCCGCAATCGTTTCACGTGCGATAATCTTGCCACCGATTGCCGCCTGAAGCGGAATCTTAAACTGATGACGCGGAATCAAATCTTTTAATTTTTCAACAATCTGGCGACCACGACGTTCTGCAAACTGGCGATGACACATAAACGATAACGGTTCAACATTTTCATCATTGACCAGAATAGAAACCTTTACCAAATCAGATGGTTGATACCCGTTCACGACATAGTCAAACGATGCATACCCCGACGACAATGATTTCACCCTGTCATAGAAATCAAACACAATTTCAGCCAACGGTAATTGATACACCAAAACCGCACGATTACCAACATATGAAATATTTTCCTGAATACCGCGCCGTTCCGAACACAGTCCCATTATCCCACCCATATATTTATCAGGCATCATAATTGTTGCACGAACCCACGGCTCTTCAATCGATGCAATTTTTGTTGGGTCTGGCATATCGGCCGGATTTTCCAAATCAACAACATCGCCATTACGCAAATGCACCTTGTATAACACACTGGGCACTGTATTAATCAGATTCAGGTTAAATTCACGCGACAGACGTTCACTGATAATTTCCATATGCAACAGGCCCAAAAATCCACAGCGCAACCCAAATCCCAACGCGGATGATTTTTCTGTTGTAAAATGAAACGACGCATCATTCAGTGCCAGTTTTTCCGCACTTTCACGAAATGCAGGGTAATCATCCGCCTCTACCGGAAAGAACGAAGAAAACACCACCGGCACCGACGGTTTAAATCCCGGCAACGGTTGCGCATCCGTGGCACGCGCATCGACAATCGTGTCACCCACCTTGCAATCATGAATTGTTTTCATACCCGTGACGATAAAGCCAATTTCACCAGTATTCAAGCAATCTGCATCTTCCATTTTTGGTGTAAAATATCCGATTTTATCCGCCACATATTCAGCGCCCGTTGCGATAAATCGTATCTTTTGCCCACGGGATAATTTTCCATCAACAACACGTACCAGTATCACAACACCTAAATAAGAATCATACCACGAATCGACCAGCAACGCACGCGTGGGCGCATTTTCATCACCATGCGGTGATGGCAACTTTTGAACAATTTCCTCTAATAATTCTGGAACCCCTGCCCCGGTCTTGCCCGATACACACAATGCATCGGCGGCATCCAGCCCAATAACATCTGCGATTTGTGCACGGGCCCCGGCGACATCACTGGATGGCAAATCAATCTTGTTCAATACCGGCAACATTTCCAAATCGTTATCCAACGCCAAATATGCATTTGCCAACGTTTGTGCCTGAACACCCTGGGTTGCATCAACCAGAACCAGTGCGCCTTCACATGCTGCCAACGACCGCGATACTTCATATGAAAAGTCCACATGTCCCGGGGTATCCATCAGGTTTAATTGATATTTTTGGCCATCACGCGCAGTATAGTTCAAACGCACCGTCTGTGCCTTAATCGTGATACCACGTTCACGTTCAATATCCATAGAATCCAGAACCTGTGCCTTCATCTCGCGCGATTGCAGGCCACCTGTATATTCAATTAATCTATCAGATAACGTAGATTTTCCATGGTCAATATGTGCAACAATTGAAAAGTTTCGAATATTTTTCTGATTCATATCTGCACCCGTGGTTGCGCGTTTTAATTATGCGGCAATAATACACCAGTATATGGCGACTTGCAACCGGTTTTTTATAACCAAGCCGATATATTATCTAGAAAAAGTCTTTTTCATATACGGCCCGTCACCGCCCCGAACATAACTGCGATTGGTATAGAAATCCAGTGCCCCGGCCGAAGACTGTAATCCGATACATATCGCATTGCGTTCCGTACGAACATATTCTTCATACGCCCGCAACAGTTTTTCACCAATTCCACCACGGCGAAATTTTCTATCGACCGCCAGACAATCAATCTGGGCATGCACCGCATCCGGCATTTTTCTTGCACAACCCTTTATCAGGCCCACAACCATACACGGCGTTTCAGCAATAAACATTATATGATTGTCATGATTAACATCATGCTGAGCGCGATAATAAAATTCATCTGCCAAATGGGGCAAAGCCTGGGCAATCACGTAATAGCAATCCTGCATCACAGATTCAGACAAATTAGTCACGCGCGAAAAAGTAATCAAAGATTTATTCACGGTTACCAACATCTAAATTCTCCAACAGTGCATCAATCCGTGATGCACGTTCCAATGTATCATCATATTCAAACCGAATATCAGGCACATACTTCTGATTCATACGTGCGGCCAATTCAAATCGTACCGTACGCGTTATTTCATCCAATCGTTTTTGCACCGCATCAATATCAGAATTCCGTGAATAATAAAACAGGCGCACAAACTGCAACCCACCATGTGCCACGGCACCTACCAGCGACACAGCACCAACAATTTTATCATCTGAATAATTATCACGCAGAATTTCTGCAACCAAGGTTTGAACCTTGGCGGCGATGCGTTCTGCCCGATTTGAATTTATCTGTTTCTTTACCATAAAATCATCCATAAATGCATTTACATATTGAACGGTACCTGAAAAATGCGTACAATCAAGAAAAATTTTTACCTATATATAAAAAAGACAAAATATGAAATTTGCAGAATTTATCTTACAAAAGTCAGAACACCCCGCATATTCATGGGTCGTATTCATATTAACACTGTGCGAATCGATATTCTTGTTTATCCCACCCGAAGTATTTATGACACCACCAATAATTGCCAACCGCCGGCGTGCCGTACCAATAACTATTGCAGCGGCGTGTGGGTCAATCGTTGGTGGTGCGATTGCATATATGATTGGATTATGGTTGTTTGATTCTATCGGCATGTGGTTGATAACCAACGTTTCCAGCATGAGTCAATTTGAAATGGCACAAAACATGTTTATCAAACATGGAATATTAATATTATTTTTAACCGCCGTGACACCAATTCCATATAAAATAATGGCCATCTGTGCAGGATTCATGGGATATCCCGTACTGTTGTTTCTGGGCATAACCGCGATATTCCGCACGGCACGATTTGCAATTGTGGCGGCATTACTGTGGAAATTTCAGACACGTGCAAACGCAATCGTAAAAAAATATTTCTATCCACTGGTACTGGGCGCAATTATATGCGCAGGCCTGGGGATTGGATTAATGACATTGATATAAACAGTTGCCACCAACATTTTTATTTAACACCACACATCATCCATCAAGTTATATCGGTAACTGATGGTATTTAATAGTCTTTATAAATTCCTAGCACTAGAATAATATAAGAACACAACACCCCCGCCCCACATCGGGATGACGATAACTTGTTAAATTTAACATAATTTTTCGCCCCCCTGTCATACCGATGAAAAGCGGCATCCTTTTGACTTGATAATATCCAATTACCTGGAAAACCAAGAAATATAATACCACAGATATATATCTGTGTAATGATACAACAAACACCAATAACCAAAAAAAATCCCCCAACAATGGGGGGGTATCTTTATTTCATATAATTTTACTGAACCCATATTTGTGCAACACTGGTTGGGGCTGTCGCACTGCCAACAGGAATCTTTACATAATCCATTGTCACAGAAACAGCCGTACCATTTTTTACAACCGCGGTTGCAACCTTGCCACTGACAGCGGCGCCACCACTAACTGTCTGCAAAGCAGTATCCGCTTTACCTAATGATGTTTGAACACCTGATTCCAACTTCGCCTTAGTAACATTTGAATTTGCAATTTTTACTGTTGTCACCGAATCTGTTGCCAAATCATCTGCAGTAACGGCACCATCCGCAATTTTTGCAGACGTCACAGCATTATTATCAATCAAAGCTGTGGATACGCTATCTTCATACGCCAAATCACCCAAACTGCTGGCAGTGCCTTTTAATTCAGTAACTTCACCCATCAATGTATTAACATCACTGGCAATATCCATCGTAGCGGCTGTGGCAGCCTTTGCTGCAATATCCTGTGTAACAATCATTGACGGATAATTGGTCGTACTGTTCTTGTTTGCATCAGTTACCTTTGCAACTGTATCTATCATATTCGCGGTTGTTTGTGCACCACTGATTTTTGACACTGCAATCGCAGCCGTATCAGAAATGTCTGCATTAACAATGGTTTTATCTGCGATTTTTGCACTGGTGACCTTGCCATCTGCTATAGTTAATGTCCCAGAACTTGCAGTCATATCACCACCAGTTTTTACACCACCCAATGTTGAACCATTTGCGTTCGGTAATGTGTACTTTGTATCCGTACCAGATACAGTAATAACACCTGTTGTTGAATCCTTGGTGACTGTCACACTGCCAGTTCCCTTGATATTACCAGCATCCCCGGTTGTCAATGTTGGCTGCTTACCCGCCAACCCCGTATTCATTTCTGATTTTGTGGCGTATGTTGTAGTAATTACATTACCAGATGCATCCTGTGTCGCCTTGGTTGCATTAGTTGCATTTGTAGCATTAGTGGCGTTAGTCGCACTTGTTGCCTTGGCAACAGTGACTGTACCATTTGTCAAAGACGTCTTTAATGCATTAACCTTGGTATCCGCATTGGTACCAGCGGTTGATACCGCTTTATCCATTGCACCCTGAACATAATTCGGTGTTGCCAGCCCCGTCACCGCTGCTGCTGCATTTGCATCCACACCATATAACATTGCAATTGCATAAACTATAAAGAAATATTTACAGTGTTTCATCTTCTTCTACATTCTATCATTTATACTATAACACAAATTGCATTATTAACGCAAGTCTCCGAATGGTATGATTTGAAAAAAATCAAAGCATACCATACGGAATATTATTTATATTCATTAACAACTGCCAACCACTGCTTTGTGCCACCGATATTAACGTATGCACAATCCGTAGAACCTGTCGGACAATTACCATTAACAGTTGCAGCATTTGTCGCATTCGTAGCATTAGTTGCATTAGTTGCGTTTGTAGCATTTGTTGCCTTTGCAACTGTGACTGTACCATTTGTTAAATTTGTCTGTAATGTGGTTACAGCAGTAGTACTCGCAGTTTTAGCACTCTCAACCGCGGTATACACAGCACCAGATGTCACAGGTTTTGTATCCTTGTCTGCAACAGTTGTTGATTTGCTGACAGATAATGCCCCATCTGTGCCAACTGTCAAATCAGCACCCGGTTTAACAACACCGACCGCAGTCGCCGTCGCAACAGTCCCCGTCACAGTGACTGTTGTACCAGTTTTTGTTGCAGATACACCATTTGAACCAGAGACTGTCTGCACTGCTGAATCCGCCTTTGTACCCTGGGCAGCGGTCGCATAATTCTTGGCCAACCCGTCTGCATACGCCTTGGCGTTTGTTTCTGCCGTTGTCGCTGCACTTGCCGCATTTGTCGCCGCAGTTTTTGCAGCTGCAATATCAGCCTTTACCGTTGCGGTTGTGGTATACCCATCACCGATAACGTTTTTCTGATAATAGTTTGCTGCGGTTTCTGTTGCCATTGTTCCCAATGCACCACCATCAACAACATTACCATTGGCATCTGCTTTTAATACATGACCACTGGTCAAGCTACCCGTCCCCTTTTGCAATGCACTATCAGCCTTGCCCAATGATGCCTGGACAGAATCTTCTAACTTTGCCTTGGTAACATTTTTATCTGTAATTTCTGCGGTTGTGACCAAGCCACGTGTTACCGCAACCTTACCATTAGCCTGAGAAACTGTTTTTATAACACCACTGCCTGTTTGTGCAGCCAAATCCATTTGGTCAATTGTGGTATTTATTCCAGCAACATCCGTTGCTAAATCATCAATATCCGACTCTAAACCCGCAACTTGACTTTCCAGCCCTGTTACCTTACCTGCGATTTCAGTTGAAACAATATTCTGTGCAATCGCGGCGGCGGCGGCCATAGATGGGTATGTTGTGTCACTTTTCTGGCTTGCTTCTGTAACTTCTGCTGCCTTTACCATATTCGCGTTTGTCTGTTTTGCCGCCAATGCAGTGTCCATATCTGATTTTTTGGCATATGTTGTGGTAATTACATTACCTGATGCATCCTGTGTCGCCTTGGTTGCATTAGTTGCACTTGTTGCCTTGGCAACAGTGACTGTACCATCTGTCAAAGACGTCTTTAATGCATTAACCTTGGTATCCGCATTGGTACCAGCGGTTGTTACTGCATTATCCATTGCGCCTTTAACATAATTTGTTGTTGCCAAACCTGTCACCGCATCGGCTGCGAATGCATTTGTACCCGCAATTGATAAAACTGCTGCAAATAAAACCTTATATGAAACTTTCATCGTTTGTGTCCTTAAAATACGATTTTTTATACTTAACTATTATACCCTGATTGTATGGTGTGGATGCACCACACCATACGTTTATTTATTAATTTGCTGAGTATGTATCAATAATTCTTTCCATACGGAATCCGCCATTACCGTCACTGATCATCATACATGAAACACCATTACCCGGCGTACATGTACCAGTTGCAGTTGCGGCAATAACCTGCCCCGCAGCATTAGTTGTCAGCAATTTGTTCGCTGCTGCTGGTGCCAAATCCATTTTGCCTTCCAATTCTTCGGTAACATTGTTTTCACCAACCTTGGCTTCCAATGCAGAAATCGCATCACTTTGTGTTTTATCTGTCGCAGCTTGGGCTGTTTTGAATGCACTCAGGTCACTATTTGCCTTTGTTGCAGAATCAGTTGCTGTTTTTAACTGGGCATCCAATGCGGCCAAATTCGCACCGACTTTATTATCCTTGGTAATATAATTAACAGTCGTTGCAGTCACCGTAGAATCAGACATATTTTGCTTACCTGATTTTAATGTGGCAATATCTGATTTATTTGTCCCGTTATCAGTTTCCAAAGTATCAATACGCGAATCCAAACCAGATGTTGTTGTGTTAATTGTGCTAACAGCTGCCTTGATTTTATAATCGACCGAGCCTTCTACTGTATCTGCAGCGTTTAATGTTGTAATTGCAGACGTATTTTTGGCCACATTACCGTCTGTTGTCGCCAACGCAGTTTTGTCAGCCTTTTTATTCAATTCGGCAGTCATATCAGCAGTTTTTGCATAATCTGCCAATTTTGTATCGACACCATCTGTTGCGGCAGTCTTGACCTCTGTAATCATTTGAACAACTGTTTTACCAGCCTCAACTGTACCAATTTTACCTTCGATCTTTGTATCCTTGTTTTGTAATTCGGTAATTGATTCTAATGTTGAAGTTTTGAAAGCTTCAATTGCATCTTGCATTTCGGTCATATCACCACCCATAGCAGTTACCGCCTCCGAAATCTGTTTTGCAACAGAACCTTCACCACTACCATTTAATACTGCAATAGCATCTGTATTTGCCTTTACCGCACCATTTGCCAATGTATCTGTATAGGCTTTTGCATCTGTTAATGCCTTATCTGCATTGCCTTTTACCTCATTAATTGCGGCAACAGTGTTACCATTTGCACTTGTTGTCAACGCGCCCAGGTCACCAACCTGTTTATCCGTGTAATCTGTTGCAGCCTTAACACCACCCTGAACATAGGTTGTTGTTGCGATATCTGCACGTGCCGCATTTACGGCAACCACTGTTAAAATTCCGGCAAATATACCTGCTGTTAATTTATGCATTTTCTCTTTCCCACTTTTTTGCTTTTTTTCAGAACTTAATCATTATGCCTGCGGAGCACTGGATGCCGGTCTGCACCGGCATGACGTGCGCGAAGCAATCAAATAATTTTTATTACTAGATTGCCACGCCCTGACGGGCTCGCAATGACAAAAATGATAAAGTTCCATTCCTTTTTGCTTTTTTATCCCCGTTGTGTTTTGGGTATTACCCCAAAACACAACAATTCATATCAGAACGATTTATTAACGTTCAATCGATTCCCAACCATACGTTGTAGTACCATCAACAATTTTTGCCGTCAAAACCAACGTACCATCTGTCAGTGTCTGATCAGCCGGAACCGCAGGCATAACTGTACCCAAAGTCGCTGTCACCTTGCCATCCGCAGCAGAAACACTAACAACAGCATTACCAGTACCCGCTGTGGCCACATTTGTTGCACCCAGTGTATCCTGTTTACCATCCAAAGCCGTATTCATCTGTTCAGTTGTTGAATATTTATCCAACTTTTCATCAACACTGTCAGCAGCATTGCTTTGAACATTTGTAATCATTTGAACAACAGATGTTGTACCTTCTGGCAAGGTACCGATTTTTGTATCAATCGCCGCATCTGCCGCTTTATACGCCGTATCCATTGCAGAAATAGCATCCGCGTTCGCTTCTATCGCAGCCGCATTTGTTGCAATATCATTTTTATTTGTCATGATTTGGGCCACACCTGTCGCTGTGATACCAGACTGCAACGCACCCTTTTCAACATCTGTCAACGCTTTCCAGTCACCGGCCGCAGTACCCATCATATAATCCGCGGTTGATTTATCCTGCTTTTTACCTAATTCAACAGATACAGTTGAACCTTCTGGAATTTCGCCCAACGCGCCTGCGATTTGTTCAGCAACAGAGCCAGTACCATCACCCGCCAAACCATCAACAGTTTCTTTCAATTCTTTGATAGAATCTTCTGCAGCGGTTTTATTACCAGCAACAGTTTTGGTCAAATTTGTGATATCGGTTGTGTTTGTTGCGACATTTGCCTCAACCCCTTCAATCAAACCATCAACATACGCCTTGGATGTGATTGCGGCATCTGCGGCATTTACACCGACGATTGTCAAGATACCGGCAAATATTCCTGCGGTTAATTTGTTCATTTATTTCCTTCCTTTGTTTGTATGATGCATTTTATCATATTTTGCGAATCGGGGTCAATGGCATAATTTCATTTACCCCGAAAAAAATTTTCTGTTCCTGTTTTTTCCTAATAACAGGAACAGATTTTTTAATATTTATTCACCTGCTGACGCGCCCGTATATTCCAACGGTTTTGTGACCTGAACCCAAGAAACGGATCCTTCATTTATCATCAGAACACATGCGCCACTTTCAGAAACACATTCGGTTGGTGGGTTGCTAATTTTATCAGCAATTTGTTCTGTCAAATTTTCAACTTTTGCAGCCAAACCATTGGTTTCGTCGTTAATTGCTTCTTGCAATTCGGTAATTGTTTTTTCAATTGTTGTGATTGTACCATCAACACCATCTTTACCATTCAAGCCATCAATTGCCTTTTGCAAATCTGCAATTGTTTTTTCAATTGTTGTGATTGTACCATCAACACCATCTGCGCCGTTCAGGCCATCAATCGCAGACTGCAATTCTTTGATAGTGTTTTCAATTTCAGCAATTGTACCATCGGTGCCATCAGTGCCGTTTAAGCCGACAATCGCGGATTGCAAGTTTGTAATCGCACCAGCCGTATTTGCGACAATTTCTTTGGTGATACCAGAATCCAAGGCCGCAACCTGTGCAGAAGACAAAGGCTCCCATTCACCATCAGCATTACCAACCGAATACGCAGCGGTTGATTGCACCTGATATGCAGCATTCGATTCTGCCGTTGTTGAATATGGATCCAACGCATCTGCGATTTGTTGGGCCACAGAATTTTCACCATCACCAGTTAAGTCTTTAATCGTGCTTTCAATTGTTTCAACACGTGTAATCAAACCATTTTCACCAGTCAGGTCTTTAATAGCCTCTTTATCAGCATCGGTCAATGATGGCATCGCATCCAAAACCGCACCAACAGTTGGGTATTTTGTTGCCTTTTCTTCGGCAGACATTGTATTTGAAATCGCATTTACTTTATTTGTCAATGCTTCATATGTTTCTGACAAATTCAAATCATTAATTGCACCGGTTACACTTTCAATTGTGGCATATGTATCACCCAATTGCGAGACAGTTGTTTGAACACCCTTGACCTGCTGGTCAACGTATCCCTTGGTCGCAACAGATGTCGTTGCAGCGTTTGCACCCGCAGACATCAGGATTGCACCCATAACACCTGCAAATACGATTTTGTTTTTTGACATTTTCTTTCCTTTCTTTCGTTTGTTTGTTTTGTTTGTTAAATTTCGTTTTTATACAAGAGATTTTTATCGTGGTTATTGATTAATTACCTCCTGTATCTGGGTCTGGGGTGGCGTCGGCAAATTCCAACGGCGTCCAAATCTTATTTCCATATTCATCAACCAGCATTACCGCCAGCCCGCCCGGATATCCGGCCGCATCTGTATAGCCATCACCAATTAATTGTTTGGTGATTGTTTCGGCTAAATTTTCTTCTTTGACCGCGCCATTTGCAAGTTCAACACTGGTGACAGAATTCGGTGCCAGTTCACGACTGGTTATACTGCCTTCTTTAATAACCAAATCACCGTTGGCATTAATCTCGGTAAAGCTCAGATCGTTTTTCAACATTTCAGTCATATTGTTGTTAATTTCGGTCTTTAATGTTTCAAATTTATTCACAACCTGGCCATTTTCTGTTGCGCCAATCTTTTCTGCAAATTCTTTCAAGTCATCATCCGTGGCAAAACTATCCACCGATACACCGCCATCAACATATTGACCATTGGCACCCACGGTTGCGATATTACCCACGGTATAATTGCCGGTTGTCAATTTATCCGCCTTGGCCGCCAGGTCGGCAACATCAGCCTTGCTTTCCAACGCTTCTTTTAAGTCGTCGCCAGTTTTTCCCAATACTTCAACAGTATCTTTCCATTTTTCAAATTCCGCAACAGTCAGATATTCTTCTAACTTCTTTTCTAACGTGGCGTTCATGTCATCACTGGACAACAGATCTGGCAAATCAACCTTAATCGGATATTGACTGTCAGCAATCGTAATATACAATGTATTATCAACAACCTCGGCTGACGAATCCTTGCCTAATGCATCTACATCCAAATAGGCCATACCATCATTATCCACAACAATATATCCACCATCGGCAACACCCTGAATAGCCATTGATTCAACAGTTTCTTTTAACTTATCAACAGCATTCAATGCGGTTTCTAATTGTTTGGACGCGTCATCAATCTGCTTCTGCAAATCTGCAATATCTTGACTATAATCCTTGTCACCAGACAGGCCAGGATTACTGGTGCCACTGCTGCTGGTGCCACTATTTGGACGATTGACCGTTGTTGTCCCCAAATATTTACCCAACGACAAACGTGGCGCCGTGGATACACGTCCCGCTGCAGAAGATGTGGCAGACGTTGTCGCCGTTGACTTGGTCGTCGCAACAGCCTTGCCCGACGACGGGGTCACACGCACCGCACCGGCACGCGCCACACCGGTATTTGATGCAGACGCCGCGGATGCACTGGTATACGTGCCCGTACCACCCAATGTACGCACCGTCGATGCACCATACGCACCCGAAAACGCCGTCGCGCACAACACGCAAACAATTGTTAATGTGGATATTTTCAATTCGTTTTTCATTTCTTCTCTCTACCTGTCTGCATTTTACCATTTTCTGCGAATCGGGTCAACAGATTCCTATGCCTGTTTTCCGGTTAAAATTCATACCGCAATCCAACAGAAATGGAATTATCCCAAATCAGACCAACCTTTGCCTGGGCGCCAAGGACATCATCATCGACAACAACGCTAATATCTTGCTTTACACCGTTAAATCCGGCCAGGCGATAGCGCAAATCCAGCACCAGATTATCATCCAGTTTTGTTGCCCACCCCAGCATTACACCCGCCATTGGTGAAAATCCGGTCTTGTCACGGTCGCCACCGCGAACAAACACACCATCCAGATGCGCCATCGGCAATGCGATACCCAATCCCGCCCCAACGTACAGGCCGTTTGTAAAATCATAATATCCGTTTGCCATCAAATACGGCACAGATAAATCAAAATCCAGTCCTTCGTCGGAATCTGAAAACTGGCCCATATATCCCAATTCTAATTCACCACGCCAGAAATAATCAAAATGGTGGCCGACGGACAAACTGCCATCAAAAACAGGTTCGAACGAGAATTTATCTTCTTCGATATTTACGCCGTTTAACTTTTGTTTACTGGTAAAGTTCAAAAAACTGACCCCGGCGCGTGCCGTGGCATACCAACCAGTTTTAACCTTGTCCTTGTAATCATATGTGACGTTATATCCGCCGTGGCTGTCACGTGAAATATGACTGGGCACCGCGGTGGCGGCCGATGCACCGGCCGTTGCCATTGTGCCGATTACAAACATAGATACTAATTTTTTCATGATTTCCCCTTACATTTTTTCCTAAATATAATATCACAAAAAGGGTCATATTCCAAAAACAAAAATCAGATATTGACATCTTTTCTTAAAATTTGCTAAATACAACATGTACAGATTTCAAATAAAAGGATTTTCATTATGAATAAAATTTTATTGGGATTAGGCATTTTATCTGTGGCGGCATGCACACGCGTGCCATCGCAAATCAATGATGACAAGGTTTTCTTTGCGTTTGATTCTGCGGAAATTTCCGACACCGCCGCCCGGGACTTAAAAGGCCAATCGTTATATATAAAAAAAAATACTGATACTAATGTGGTATTAGGTGGACATTGTGATGAACGTGGCTCGGTTGAATATAATCTGGCATTGGGTGCATTGCGTGCCGGAAACGCCGCCCAGGTTATGATAAAAGACGGCATTGAACCAGAACGTATTAAAACAATTTCATATGGCAAAGAAAATCCGCAATATCCGGGCGCCGGTGAAGAAATATGGGCAAAAAACAGAAACGTGACAACAAAAACTGTTGAAAAGACGTCTGAAAAATAAAAATCGGGGCATCGCCCCGTTTTTTATTTGCGCAAAAAATCTTTTTTTACTACGATAAATTATTATGGAAGACAATACAGCGATATCTTTTGCAAATGTTGGCGCGAAATATGACGGCGGACGCGAAGTACTGTCTGATGTTTCGTTTAATATACGCGGTGGTGCGTTTTATTTTCTGTCGGGGGCGTCCGGCGCGGGTAAAACGACGTTATTGCGCCTGATATATCAATTGCACAAGCCGTGTCGTGGCCAAATTAAACTATTTGGTCGCACGACAAATGATATGACACGTGATGAAATTAATACACTGCGCCACAAAATGGCAATTGTGTTTCAGGAATATTCACTGCTAAGTCACCTGACCGTATTTGACAACATCGCCCTGCCCCTGCGCGTGCGTGGCATTGGCGAGGCAAAGATAAAAAAACTGGTCGCCAAAGTTTTAGAATGGGTGGGTCTGGCAAAATATGCGGACGCGAATCCAAAATCATTGTCTGGCGGTCAACAGCAACGCGTATCGGTCGCACGCGCAATTATTATTCAGCCATCTATTCTGCTGGCGGACGAACCGACGGGAAATCTGGATGACGAAAATGCGTCACGATTGATGGAACTGTTTATCCAGATGAACAAAATGTTTGGCACGACAATTATTCTGGCCACACACAGCAAAAAGTTAATGGATACATACAATTTTCCTGTGATTCATGTGGAAAATCATAAATTAAGTTTCTTAGGCACCGGCACAGGCGCCAAGGCATCAAACACAAAAACACAATCTGCCACTGCCGCCGCGACCGACAGCCCCAAGGTATGGAAGGGCCCAAAACCGCAAAACTATTTTGCAGAATTATCAAAACAATTTGACGATATTGGAAACGCACAATGAAAAGACCCGTTGTATTTTCACTGGTTCATGAACAATCTGTTTTTATGACGGCAATTATGGGATTGCTGACATTTCTGTCGGTGTTGGCACTGGGGGTGGCACTGGCGATTGGAACGGGTGTCATACGTTGGAACGCACAATGGGATTTGTTTGCGACTGTCCAGGTAATGGATACAAATAATAACGCGGCGGTAAAAAAAATACTGGATGACAACACATCAAAAATCGAATCGGTCACAGTCGTCACCACAGACCAAATGAAATCACTGTTGGCACCATGGATATCTGGGGCGCGAACATTGGAAAACTATCTGCCCCAAATGTACGAGGTTAAATTTAACACCAAATCCGATATGGCCGACATCAGCACACAAATTGGAAACCATGCACGATTCTTGACACATGCATCCGCATTAAAGGCATCGACTTCGGCGGGATGGAAAATGATATTTATTGCAGGTCTGGTTCTGGCATTGGCGATTGGCGCAATTGGTGTATGTATCACGTATATCGCACGCAATACGGCATTACTGCACCGACGTGAATTGGAAATATTAAACCAAATCGGTGCCAGCGATATTTTTGTCGCACGCCAGATGCAAATTATTGTTGCAAAAATATGCACGGTTGCGTCACTGGGTGGATTTTTGGCATCTGTTCCTGTATTACTATTAATCTTGTCGGCGGCACACTCGGCCCGTGTGGGATTATTGGCCATGATGGGATTAAATACCTATGGTTGGGTTGCATTGATATTAATGCCGGTATGCATTGTAATATTTGCAATATCTATAACCCGGCGCACTACATTAAAAATACTAAAAGATAGTTAATGCGTTTTTTTACACCGTCTTTTTTATTGGTTGTGTGTTTTGTGTTGGGGGGCCTGATGTTCAAGTCGCTGGCTACAACACGATGCGGATTAATTTTATCAGATGACAGTATTTTTGTCCTGACAGGGGATGAACGCCGAATACCGTTTGCACTGCGCAAACTGGAACAAAATCCGGATGCAGATTTGTATATAATCGGCGCAGGCGCCCCATCTATCAGCAATGTTGCACATCCGGTAAAAATAGAATCTGCATCAAAATCAACATATCAAAACGCGTTGGCAATCAAAGATATCGTCAGACGCGCAGGTCTGGACCGAATCGTTTTAATCACAACCGAAGACCACATGAATCGCGCAAAATATTTAATCCGATCAGAAATTCCAGACGTTGAAATTTCTGTCTGCCCGGTGCCACTGACCGGCATGCGCGCAACAAAAAGACTTGAACGATGGACTATTGAATATATAAAATATATCGTCACAATGTTCGGGATAAAAGAAGGGTAATAATATGTTAAAAACTATTTTGTTTAAATTTATTTTGGCAATTTATTGGGTTGTGTGGGCACCGTTCTTATTGGTTGGCCTGGTAAATAAACGTGTAAATGATTTCTTGGTATTAACATGCGCCGGTGGCGTACTGGTACTGGCACGCGTTGTCATGGGAATAAAATACAAAATTCATTACCCACCGGTCGAAGAAAACGGTATCCCTGTCAAACCAAACGACAATATTAGACTTGATGGCAAGGCGATTATTGCCGCCAAACACATGTCTATTCTGGAAATCGCAATTCTGGCAACAAATGTTCCAAATTCATTTTTTATTATAAAGCGCGAACTGCTGTGGATACCGATTTATGGTTGGGCATTTTGGCGTATGGGTTTGCAACCTGTAAATCGCAAGCGCGGCGCAACAAACATGAATAAATTATCAGACGCCGTTGCAAAAAAAATTATGGATGGCAAAATTCTGATTATATTCCCCGAAGGCACACGTACAAAACCGGGTCAACGTATAAAATTAAAACGCGGCCTGTTATATTTGGCACATCAGTTAAAATTACCAATTTTACCGGTCGGTACAGACGCCGGATGCTTCTGGCCGAAGCATGGTAAAATGAATGGCGGCACCGCAAATGTATATTTTGAACCATTATTGCCATGTAATGCGTCCCTGGACGAAATTACTGAGGCAATTAACCGCCACAGTGCATAAAAATTTTATCCGCCAGTGGCGGATTTTTTATTTTACTATAACACTTTTTTATACTATCCTGTGTTATGTTCCCGGGTATTCTGGGGATGAGGACTCAAAACCTCTGCAAGAAACGAACGCATTGCGACAAAATGCGAATACTCCAACACTTGGTTGGAGGGCGGCGAATATATTGAATAAGCCCGCTATTTTTCTTGATAGTTTTGAGCCTCCAACCGTCTGATGATTTTTCAGCGGTTTTTTCATTCACAGAAAAAGGAGGCCATGAATGAAAAAAATTAGTCTTGGCGGATTGATATCTATCATAACGCCACAACAGCGCAGTTTTTATATTCTAATATCAATGCTGGTATCGTATCAGATTGGCACCGCCACGGCCGCAACACCCGCAGGCATACGATTAGAGTGGCCAGAAGGCATCCGCAGACAATACTGTGCCCTAAGCTATTGGGGCGAAGAGCATCCGTGCCACGTGTGTGTGCCAAAACAACTGCCGGGGGACGAATATTGGTTACCACAACCAGGAAAAACTCTAAAGTGGGCCCAAGAAGTATGCGTTGATAACGTATGCAGTACCAGTGGCGAATATGGCGATGCCATATATTACGATTTTGGAACACGGGTGCCACAGGTAGATCATAGAACAGCAACAACATCAACAGTCACTTATTACGAATGTACCAACACAGGATGGGTATCTGGAACATATGATGACCCCAATATCGGTGGTTCTGATGGTGGGGACGATACACCCGTATCATGCAATGCTGGATATTACGCAAAAACAGAAACCGGACCATGTATAAAGTGCCCAAATGCAGATTTCTTTTGGGCAGAATATGAAGACGGCGAATATTTCCCACTGGACAAAGTCGAAGGCACATCCAAGGCGGGATCTACCGATATATATTCATGCTATATCGCATCAGGATCTGGAACCAGTAAGAATTTGTATATGGATAAAACAGGTGTTTTCACCCTAAGTCAAAATTGCTATTACGGTTCTTAGAATTTATTTTAATCACACCATGGGGCGCGTCGGCCACCACCATATGGCCGGCCGTGCTTTTCAGCAATCAATACATCGCCCACATCACGACCGTCAGGCAAAATTACATTTGCATCAATTCGCCCCAAGTATTTGTCATCCTTGATATTCTGCAAATCAACCGTTGACCCAACAGGCATCAGTTCCGCCAACCTGTCGCGTGCCAAATTCGCCATTATGATTTCATTTACGCACCCACCGTGCAATTCAGGCGTATCAACATTACGCAGACGAATACGCACAGAAATTTCAATATCATCTTCTAACCTTACAACACCTGAAAACGTATCACCATCAACAATATAGCCAACACGTGCCGGCACGGCATATGCCGTACTTAACAACATTAATCCCGACAAGAAACTTACAAATACCTTCACTCTACTACCTATTATCTTCACTCTAAAAAAATCCCCAAATGGGGATTTTTTTACGGCAATCTGGGCGACCACGTCGGTTCTGTACCATTTATGCCATCTGGTAATTCAATATCATAAATATTATGCCCCGTGATATCAACACTGCGAATATGACTGATGCGTTCCAGGCCATCCAATGCCTTTTCTGTTTCATAGTATACAACACGGCGCGAGCCTGGCGCCCATGATGGTGCCTCCATATACCAGCCACCGGCCAATATTTTTTCATTTCTACCACGTGGATCCATAATACCGATATAGAACGTATCATCTGCAATCTTGGTAAACGCGATAAATTGCCCGTCCGGTGACCACGCAGGTGTTGCATATTTGCCCGCCCCGTATGTCAGGCGACTTTCTTCACCCGTCGCCAAATCTAATACGTGAATCTGTTGACGCCCCGACCGATCGGAATTAAATGCCAATTTCTTGCCATCGGGGGAATAAGACGGACTGGTATTCAGCGAATTACCAAACGTCAATTGACGCAATGCCTTGGATTCAATATCATATTCATATATATGCGTAATACCATTTTTAACCAATGACAATGCTATTTTAGAACCGTCGGGTGAAAAGCGCGGCGCAAAACTCATCCCGCCAAATTGCCCGAGTCTGCGTTGTTCACCCGTATCCAAATCCAATGCCCAAACCATCGGGTCATCGTCACGATATGACAAGAATACAACCGTCTGCATATTTGGCGAAAAATGCGGCGACATAACAAAGGTATTTTCATCTGATAAATACCGCATACCATAACCGTCCTGGTCCATAATTGCCATACGCTTTACACGCGCAGATATTGGCCCGGTTTCTGCAATAAATATTATTTGTGTATCAAAATAACCAATTTCACCGGTCAGGCGTTCATATATCGCATCCGCCATAATATGCGCCAAGCGACGTGCTGATTTTTTTGATGCAACCAGTGATTGTGCCTCTATCTGTTCTGCCCCATTTACATCCCAGACATAGAATTCCAGTTTATAGCGTTTTGACGCATCCAAAGTCAATTTTGCCTGAACCAGCACCTGGGTCTTTATCGCCATCCATGATTTAAAGTTTGGCATAGCCCCCATTTTTACATATTCTGGAAATGCGTCATGCGACACGATACGAAATATGCCAGTGGTCTTCAAATCGTTTTCAACCACACTGCGTATCATTGCCGCGTCATTTGCGGACACATCGTCACCACGTTCAAATTTCTGAACCGCGATTGATATAGGGTCGGTGGCACCGGCAATAATATCAACCTTTAATTCCGCACGCGCTGGCATAACCGCCATCGCACACAAAACAATCAACGCAAAAACACGCTTTAACATACGAATATCCTTTCCTGATAAAAATTCTTATGCCTAATTTTACCCGCAACAATTCCAAAATGCAAGACAGAAGCACCCAAATCACACACCAACACAAACACCATCACAAACAACAACACAACCCACAATACACACGTCGACACAGCCGCATTTACATTTGTATTGACATTTGTATTTACATTGATATAGTCACTTGTAAAGACGTCAGTATTGTTGATTGTATGGAGTGTTGTCTATGCCAAATGTTATGCAGCAATTGTTCATAATGAACATTGAATCTTTGTTAAAAGAATACGCCGCATACAAGGCGTTCAACAAATCAGATTGTGTTATTAATATGCGCATTCCGCGCCCGGTACTGGATAAAATAAAAGAACTGGCCGACCAACAACACGTCCCGTACCAGTCATTGATTTCGTCCGTCCTATTTTCATTGGCGAATATAGATGATAAAAAATAGTTATAACATTCTATCTAACCTCTACACTCTATTATCTTCACTCTAGTTATAAAAAATGTCATTCGAACCCATAATATTTTTTATTTCATCGACACAATTTTCGTACATTAATTTGCGCCCTGCCCCCAGATAATCACGCGGATTAAATCCATCAGGATGCTGTACCAGGCTTTGACGAACACCGGCCGTAAATGCCAGGCGTGAATCACTGTCGACATTTATTTTGCATATATTTATTTTTACCGCACGTTGCAACTGCGAAACCGCGATTCCACGGGCATCACGCATCGCACCACCATATTCATTTATCGTTTCAATAAAATGCTGTGGAATACTGGATGCGCCATGCAACACCAATGGAAATCCTGGCAAGCGTTCCGCAACATCGGCCAAGATATCAAACCGCAATTCTTCTGTATCTGATTTACGTTTATATGCACCATGACTGGTACCAATCGCAATTGCCAATGAATCACACCCTGTCTCTTTTACAAAGCGAACAACATCATCCGGATTTGTATAACTGGATTCTGTGCCAAACGTATTTTCATCTTCGATTCCGGCCAGGGTTCCCAACTCGGCCTCTACCGATACATTATGCGGATGCGCCATTTCGACAACACGCCGCGCCAGCGCAATGTTTTCATCTATTGGCAATTTACTGGCATCAATCATAACAGACGAAAAGCCCAATTCCACTGCGCGGCAACATGCATCAAAACTGCCCCCATGATCCAGATGCAGTGCCACACCTTTTTCTGGGGATAATTTCTGCCCGCCAATTAATCCCATCAATGTGTCGCCACCCATATATTTTAATGCAGATTCACTGACCGCCAAAATTACAGGACTGTTTGTATCACGTGCCGCCGACAAAATCGCCGACAACGTTTCCATATTATAAAAATTAAATGCCGGCACTGCATATCCACGATTTATCGCATCCGCAAACATACCGCGCGTATTTACCAAACCATAATCAGAATACTTCATATCAAAATCCCCCATTGCCCGAAATTATATCACACATCAAAACATATCGCATGGATTTTTTAGACACATCTTGACAATCATATATTTTGTGCAACAATTATAACAACGAATCGGGGGCCCAGAGAGCATACGTTTCTATAAAAAGGACGCAAAATATGAAAAATGTTTTAGTTTCTGTTATCGCATTGGTTGCATTGGCGGGATGTGCTGATTATTATGATTATTACAAGGCGGGCATCCGTTATACCCAGGACGGCCCAGATTGCATATATTACGCCGGCGAAAATGGCAACCACTATTCATCCGACATCCGCAGTTTGGATAACAACAAAAAAATCATATATCGCAATACACGCTGCGCCGATTTATACGCACGCGATAATTTTGGCATGGCACCACGTGCCGACCGTCAGATTTTGGCACCAGCCGCACAACCAGTATATGCCCCATCATGTGGATGCAATACATGCGGCATGCCAAAGCCGGTTTCACGCCACAAATACATTGTCGTATCACAGTAATATACGATTATTTTCATTCCCCTGTAAAAACACCCAATCGGGTGTTTTTTTATAACGTTGTCACTTGAACGTGCATAAAAATTATGCTAAAATATCTTTAAAAGAAAGGAAGAAAAAAATGAAGAAACTGATACAAAAAATAAGTTTTGCAAGTTTAATGTTAATGGCGACAGCCACATCATCATTTGCTGCAAATGCTGGCGATGCTTTTTCCGGAAATATGGAAAACAGTATTTGCACATTAATTACCGAAATGGGTGGTCTGTTCAGAACATTGCGTACACTGGCATTTATTGGTGCGGCATTTATCATCGCCGGATGGGCATGGGGATATATCTCTGCCGGTAAAGGCGTTGATATCAAAGACGTCAAGGACAAGGGTATCGGCATGTTGGTCGGATTTATGTTGCTGTTTGGTGTTGGTATCATATTATCCGTATTCATGGCAGATAACGGCCCATGCAAAGATGCAATATTAAGTTTTGGTAAGGGCATATAAAAAAACACCATATCACATATATTGATTTAAAACGGCGGAAACGCCGTTTTTTTTGTATTAAAGTTGTCATTGCACGGACGACAACAGCAAATGATTTCATTTTTTTCTGTAAAACAACTATCAGATTATATATAATTTCAATGTCGTGGCGTGTTGCCATGATGGGGTGTCGAAACCCGGAATACAGCGTTCAGAAAAGAACGAACAAACAAACTCCAACAGATTTTTCGGTTGGAGGGTTGTGAATAATGCGTACATTGTACGCACCAATAAGCACACTATACTGTATTGTAGTTTCGAACCTCCAACCGCCTTTGACTTGGCGGTTTTTCAATTAATCAAACTGAAAAATCGGAGGATTCAAATGAACAAAATAATAACAATCGCAACAATAACAATCATCGCCAGCACAACCGCACATGCGGCACTTAACTGCTGCGCCAAATGCCCGTACCATACAGATGACACCGCATGCACAACAAATTGTTGTCTCGCCAAATACGGTTCAGGATACGCCACACCATCATACAGTGCCCCAGACGCAAACGGCGTCATCACCGTGAAACAATATACCGAAACAGTCACATGCGCAACCAGCAGTACCGACACAAATATAGTCAGTTGTCTGCCCAGCACCACGTACACATGTGCCGCCGGATACTATGGCACACCAACCCTACTCAACAAAACATGCAACAAATGTGCAACCACAACCGGCCACCCCAGCGCAACAACCGCCGACCGTGGTGCGACACAAATCACAGAATGTTATATTCCCGCCGGGACCGCATTTTCCGACACCACCGGCAGTGGCACATATTCCGAAAACTGTAATTACGCGGAATAAGAAGAGTTATTATGCATTATATAGCCACCCCCAGTCAGGCAAAGCCTGACAGCCCCCGCCAAAGGCGGTGGCAATTAATGACAATGGATGCCGTCCTTCGACGGCATGACGAGAATGTGTAAAGTATCGCGTTTTAAACTTAAAACTTATCGTCACCCCGGCGTTCAGGCCCCGCAAAATTGTTAAATTTTATGGGTGATGATGACACCGAGATCTAGGTTAATAGTCCCACTCCTGCCTACGCAGGAGTGACAAATATTGCTATATGTATGGTAATGATAAAGTATGATTTTACACACATATATTTATACTTACTCCTATTGTCACTCCTGCGCAGGCAGGAGTGGGACTTGAAAGTTTTAGTTTTGTCGGCTCGCGCACTGGATGTTGTCCACGAACCACTCACAGCGCACGCACCGTGGCCCCCGGGCGACGACATGACAAAAGAAAAGAGCGCAAATTACAAATAAAATTAGAATGATATAGATGCGAAAAATGGGCATGTCGTAGTGTATTGAACATACATGAGACACGCCCATTTTTTGCAGATATGTTATTATAATTTTATTTTGCGCGTTCGACGTATTCTAGGGTTTCAGTATTAACCACAATCCTTTCACCCTGTTCGACGAATAACGGAACCTGAACGCGTACACCGTTATCCAAGATTGCAGGCTTGCCACCAGATGATGATGCAGTCTGGCCCTTTAATGCAGGTTCTGTTTCTTCAACCGTTGCAATTACTGTTTTTGGCAATGAAATTGAAACAGGATGTCCTTCGACAAAGTTTGCCTTGACCGTCATTTCCGGCGCCAGGAATTTCATCTGTTCACCAAGTGAATCAACCGGCATTGTAAACTGTTCATAGTCAGACAAATTCATAAAGAACGCGTCTGTTCCATCAGAATACAGGTATTGACATTCAAAGTCTTCAACCATTAATTTTTCAACCTTGTCTTCTGCACGCCAGCGGTCGCCGCCCTTGTTCCCAGAATCAATATCACGCAAATCAGCCTGAACAAAGGCACCACCCTTGCCCGGTTTAACTTTTGTAATTGACGTGACAGAATAACGTTTGCCGTTGTGCGAAATCACCCAACCCACACGCATATCATTTGCAATATATGATGCCATTGTTTTTACCTCTTTACGTTTATAATATTTCCGATTATAAAAATCAAACGCCCACGTCGCAAGGATTTTATTGTGCCTCGCGCTTGTGTGCCCAGTACCGGTCGATACTGTCCATAATCAGTTTATCAGCAGTTTCACGATTTGCCCATTCACCAACCTTGGACCATGAATTTGGTTGCAGGTCTTTGTAATGTTGGAAAAAATATTTTATCTTGCTGCGCAAAATCTGGGGCAGTTGTTCAACAAATTCCGTATCTGTATAAAATGGGTCGGTCTTGTCCAACGGGACACAAATAATCTTTTCATCACCGCCGGCCTGGTCTTCCATCAATAATGCACCGATGGGTCGAACCTCAATCAGCACACCGGGACGCAATGGTGCATTACAGACCACGACACAATCCAACGGGTCACCATCATCACCAAGGGTTCCCGGAAAATATCCATAGTTCGCCGGATACGCCATTGGCGCATGCAAAATTCTGTCCACGCGCAACAGGCCTGTTTCTTTGTCAATTTCATATTTTACGAAACCATTTTCCGGTACTTCTATTATCGCGTTCATTTTCTTTGGCGGCATTTTACCTGGGGCAATTTCTTCCAGTGTCATATTTCAACCTCTATTTTTAATTCGGGCGATTTTATCATAAAAATACGGATTTGCAATTTATTTATAGCCAAGAATTTTCAGCCTCTTCTTCACTATCAAACGATGCATTACATCTGTCGGTGTATTTGCCGGCCCCGGGTGTATCCGTGGCAGACACATTATATAAAACTAGTTCTTAACTATCGGTCTATCCGCAGTGTAATAACAATTTTCGTCATATTCGTAATAACCTGTATCATCTGCAAACATACGACCAGCCGGCAAATAACACGATGAAATACTGGTTGAATAATCATCAGATGTACCATTACAATCTGACACATTATCCCGTGGACACGACGTACACCACGCACCGCCGTACGTATCAATAACTGGGTAATAGCCTTTTGAACATGCATATTCAGTCACAGGATTACATACACATTTATTTTCATCATCACTCCATTCATAGTTATAGGCTGTAATTTTACTATATATATCATATAGTTCACCACGTGTTATTAACCATGTTGGATTTGAAACAGTTGGGCACGAATCAACCATTTGTAAACACGTATGAACCAGTTCACCGCCACCAATACCACCCGTATAACAATGACTGCACGTAATGGCACAGGCAGAAACAGATGTAGCGGTGCAAAATGGTTCTGAACAGCACTCAACAGTTTTTAATGTAGTAACAGCAAACGCAGATTGTGAAATCACAACACATATCAAAAACCAAAATAGTCGCCACATAAAACTCTCCTAACATTTTAATAATAAAAACCACCAGAAAAATTCAGGTGGCCAGGAGGTTGACAACTATCTAACGAGTAGCACGGTTTATTGAATATTCAACCGTCCTCCTGACCAATAAAGCCAGGAGTTATATTTTCGTTGTAATAAAAAACGGCGCAACGCGCCCCAAGATTCTATTCCAACGCGTCAGAGAGGTTGTCATGCCCCATCACAGCAATTCACTGTGACACAAACATTATAGGAAACTATCGATTTTAAGTAAAGCGTATTTTACACGCAGCAATATTTATCATAAATATTTATGGCGATGCCACGGCGTCAACTGACGCCGAACGACACGATATTGGCGCGACACGCGCAGTATCGGCCATTTTCCAAACAGCATAAATTCACGCGTACAATCCAAATACCGAATTGTGAATAACAACACCCGACCAAACAATCTGAATTCAACCAGGTCTTGCTGCTTGGCACAGCGGCGCAAATTATGCGCGGCAAAGAATTCTACAATTTCCATATTTGCCCGACGCCCATCCGCACTTTCTTCACGAATATGACTGTTTGCCGTAATCAGTGAATTTTCCCGATACCGATACAAATACACCGCCCCCGGCACCAATACAATTTGATTTGCAGAAAAAACCATTTTATTCGCCAATACCCAATCTTCACATATACGCATATCTTCGGGGAATTTAAATTTGTTTTCTGTCCAAAACGTGCGACGTATCAGGTACCGCCACATCATCCCATGCTGGTCAACACGGATCATATCAATCCTGTCTTGCGGATTGGAAATAACAGCCGCAATATCTAAAACAATACTGCTGTTCGGACGGCGCTGGTGATAATATGACGCAACCGCAATATCTGAATCAGAACCAATCGCCCCATCATACAACAGGCGATAAAAATCAGTATTTATCAAATCATCCGCATCCATAAAATGAATAAATTCGCCACGCGCATGTCGCACGGCAACATTTCTGGAATGCGAAACACCAAAATTTTTTGAACTGTGCAGTATTCGCAAATTAAAATCTGCATGACGCCGTCCCCAATCGTTAATTACATCCACAGTATTATCCGTCGGCGCATCCAGGCAAACAATAACCTCTATATCACGGTGCGGCATTGTCTGGTGATAAACACAATTCAATGTTTGACAAATATAATCCGCACAATTAAACGCAGGAATAATTACAGAAACTTTCACATCCGCCCCCTATTTATAAAGGCCCGCATTTGCGGGCCTTTATATTCATATTCTTACATACGCATTGGCATCAGGATAAATAACGCATCGGTATCCTGGGCCGTTGATTTTATAATCGTTGGCGATAACGGATCCTGCATTTCCATTTGGAAACGTTCACCTTCGACCTGGCCGGCGACATCCAACAAGAACTTTACATTAAATGTCACGGTAAATTCACTGTCACCATTGTATTCAATATCTAATTCTTGGGTTGCGGTACCCGCATCCGGGCTGGATGCATTTATAACCAATTTATTCATAGAATATGTTAATTGCACAGACTTTGTCTTGTCAACACTGGCAACAGACACCAAGTCAACCGCGTTTACGAATTGTTTTCTGTCCAAGATTGCAATCTTGTCATTACCCTTTGGAATAACAACGCGATAATTCGGATATTGCGCATCAACCAATTTACTGGTCAATGTTGCGGCACCAACGGTAAAGCGGGCCTTGGTATCAGACAATTCAACCGTCACATCGTCAACAGTTGCATCTTCTAACAATTTAGACAATTCACCAATCACGCGACGTGGCAAAATAACAGACGGCATTTCCGCAGCGCCCGACGGTGCCGGCATCGCACACAACGCCATACGTTGTGCGTCTGTTGCAACAGCGGTCAATTTATCTTCGGAAATATGGAAATAAATCCCCCCCAAATGATAGCGCACATCATCGGTTGGAATTGCAAATTTGGTCTGATTAATCAAATGCGACAGGTCGCCTGTGGTCATCTGGAATTTTGTGGTCAGATTACTGCCCGCCATGGCCGGGAAATTTTCCGCCGGCAATGTTGGCAAACGGAATACGGCGCGGCCACTGGATACCACCAATTGGTCACCAGACTGCTTAAAATTAATTTCTGCATCATCTGGCAATTTACGCACAATATCGTACAACATCTGAACAGGAACCGTCGTTTTTCCCACCAGGGTAATATCCGCATCAACGTGTTCAACCAATTCCAAATCAACATTTGTCGCAGATAAAACCAAATTGTCTGCAACCTCTAACTTAACGTTCATCAAAATCGGCAGCGTCGCACGTTTTTCAACAATCGACTGCATATGCCCCAGCGCACGTATCAATACCTGACGAAACACCGAAAATTCCATAATAGGCTCCTGTAATTAAATAAATTTTTATTTCTTATGTGACACTTTATCAAAAAATGCCGATTCGGTGCAAGGCATAAAAACACCCACCCGAAACAAGAAACAGGCACCCAAAATCAGGGTGCCTGAAAATATATACAATCGGATATTATTCCTGAATTTACTTGTTCAAAACCTTTTCCAATTTTGAACGCAGTTTTTTTATATCTTCATATTTTGTAAATTTGCCCTTTTCCGCGATGGATATATCACCGCTTTCTTCGGATACAACCAAGACTGTTGCGCTTGATACTTCTGACATACCAAGTGCCGCACGATGACGCGTACCATATTTCCAATTCAGATTATTTTGCGACAACGGCAATATTCCACCTGCATACGTGATACGATTCTTTTCAATAATCACCGCCCCATCATGCAACGGCGTTTTGTTAAAGAATATGGTCAACAACAATTCACTGCTGATTGCGGCATCAATATAAACACCTTTCTTTTCAATCGTGCTTTCATCCAATGTCGACGGAAAAACAATCAATGCCCCGGTATGCTTGGCAGACATATATTCAACCGCACTGACAATCGCATCCAATGATTTCGTATCAGGCTTGGCCCCGATACCACCACGCTTTAAAACGCGACGCCACCCATCAATATTCCCCAGCAGTGCCATAAACTTGCGCAATTCCGGTTGAAAAATAACAATCAACGACAACGACACAAACAACGCCGTCCAGTGCAAGAAACGCCCCAACAATTCCAAGTGCAAAGCAGGGAAAACAAAACTTAATCCCCACAAAACCGCCAATCCAAATAATCCACGAACCAACTTTTCCGATGATGTATTTTGTATAAAACTGCGATAGAACAACAATAAAATCCCTGCAATCACAACCAACTGTGCCACATTAACCCATAAATTTAAATCCATCCACCAATGCATTTTTATCCCCTTTTTTTATTTATTATTCAAAACCCCATCCAGCAATTCCGTCACCGGCACATCCAACCAATCCGGGTCACCCCGCATAGATGGCGCACCACGCTGTAATGCCGTTTTGCACGGTTCATCATCCGCCAGCCAGTTTTCCAACAAATCCCCAGCCAACAATCCGATTCCCGCGCCTGCTGCCAGTCCAATGCCACCCGTAAACGGCGCCAGCAGAAGTCCGATACCCGTGGCCGACGCAACCTTGCCTGCGACCGCCACACCAGATATTTTTATATCAGGTTCTGCCAAATTGCCAGTTATTTCTATCGAATTTACAACATTTCCTGTCAGCGACAGCTTTATACCGCGTACCGGCACCGTTGTCAATGCCAGATGCATGCTTTCGTCACCTAAATCAACATCACCTGCCAGACGTATATTTATCGCGTTTGTTTCAACAGCAACCCCCTGGCGCGTTTCTGCAATCCCGTCACGCAATTTTGTATTCATCGTCACACATGATATTTTCATTTGATTATATTTTTTATCACTGCGGAATAAATCTTGGATACTGTGGCGCAGATTGGTTAAAAAGTCCGCCCCATACATATACGACACCAATGCCGAATGTGCATAGCCCGCCCCAATTGAATAAACCTGAACTGGGCCTGTTATGGTTTGCATAATCTCGGTCATATTGCGACCATTGGCGCGAACATACGCTTCAACATTTACAGGTAAATCAGAAATAATATCATTTACACGAATTTGCTGTAATAACGTACCAACTGAAATATTGCGCCCGGCCGCGCCCACCTGCATATACATGCGACCTGCACTATCGATATCAATATCTGCCCCTGCACGTACATTACCACCACTGAAAACCAACGCCCCATCAATACGCGCATGATTGTTTTTCAATTTCACAGATATATCTACATCACGTAAATTCAAATCACGATACACTATCAAATTATCTGTTATCAGGCGCGCATTAATATCCAACCCCAACAAATCCCGACCATACAGTGGTATGTTCTTGAACACATACAAATCACGATTTGGGCGCGCCTTTTTACTGGGCGTATAAATTTCAGGAAACAATTCCATCAAATTAATTGATTTTGATTCAATTTCAACGTTATAGGCCGTCACCTTCTTGGACCAATCTACTGACCCAGATATATTTAAATTTGTCCCACGCACCGAAACAGACGATTTACGCAGTGTTAATTTATCCCTGTCAAATCCACCGGCCAGATTCACACTTAATGCCGGCATATATTCCAAATCCAAATTAAACATACGTCCCAATGCGGCAACATCTGGAATATCACCCTTTATCTTGAAATCAATCGGGGCGCGACTGGTTCCCTCTAACGCGATATTGGCAATCAATGCATCACCCCCGGTTGCAAAAGCGATTCGCACCGGATAAATCTTGCGTTCTGCATTATACTTTGAATAAGACATGATAAACGGATACACATTTTCATCATCCTTTATCCAACCGGCATATTCACGTTCATCATCTTTTGGAATATACCGCACAGAAAACCCAGATAACGTGTACGTTTCGCCAAATACGTTTGCGACCAAATTCCTGACCTGAATTCCACCCAGGCCTGGATCTTCAAACGGAAATTCTGGCTGGGCAACAACTTTTTTTTCTGCCACATCGTCAGCAATATCAGATTCAGCATCAATCTCTTGACTGGCCACAGAAACATCTGTATCCGTCACATCATCTGAAAACGGCATAACAGAATATTGCCCGTCGGCATTTTTTTCAATAGATACTGTTGCATCATAAATTCGCACATTTTGAATTGTCGGATGATCGCGAAACAGTGATAATAAATTTAGGCGCACATCAACCTGTTCTGCACTAAACGCATACTTTTCCGTTGCCCAATCTGCATTTAAGACACGCACCTGGCGCAATTGAATTCGCGGTTGCAGCGAAAATTTCCATGATACCGGTCCATCAATTTCGACATCCAGTCCGGTTGCACCACGCAACACGGATAACACATCCCCACGCAATGTTTCCAGATTCACCTGACTAAGTGCGACAAACACCGCGACACACAGCCCAATAATAAACAGGCCCGTTATTCGCATTATCATAAAGAAAGAACTTTTTTTCTTTATCGCCATTCTTCTGCCACATTTTTACGGTATCGGAAATTCCATAAACTTTATCACCGGTTGCATAAAATCAGGTACGGTTGCCCGCAACGTTGTCATACGTCCAGATGCAGGATGCTGAAATGTTATCTTATATGCAAATAAAAACAAGTTGTTTGTATTCAACATTGCATCAATTTCACCATCTGATTTTACCGCACCACCATACAGATTGTCACCAACGATTGGCGCATTTAATGAAAACGCGCTATGTACACGTAATTGGTGCGTACGGCCAGTTTTTGGCATAAACAAAACCCACGATAAATATCCTGATGCATTTGCCAGAACGCGATATTCCGTAATTGCACGTTGCGGCCGCTGGCCAGTGCCATCATCAACACGTGACGGACTGTCAAAAACGCGCCCCTTGGCCATATAGTTATCAATTTCGCCACGCATTGGCATAACATTACCACGCAATAACGCCAAATATTCCTTGTGCGCGGTCTTGTTTTGAAATTGCGCCGCCAGACTTTGCGCTGCACGTTGATTTTTTGCAACAACCAGTATACCGCTGGTTTCTCTATCAATGCGATGCACCAACGAAATCTTGTCATACGGGAACAATGCCGCCGCCATTTTATCCACAGATTTTTGTATTCCTGTTCCGCCCTGGACGGCCAATCCTGCCGGTTTGTTAAACACAACAATATCATCATCATTGTGGATTATGCATTTACGCAGCATTTCCAAATCAGCCAACGAGAAACGTTCGCCGCTTTCTGTCTTTTTTTGTGGCCGCGCCGCATATCCCGTCAATGTTGGTGGCACACGTACCGCGTCACCCGCACACAATACTTCATGTCCATGACAACGCGATGAATTCACGCGTATCTGGCCACCACGACATAATTTATAGAACTCGCGCTGGGGCAATGACGGAAACCGGCGCAAGAACCAGCGCATCAGCCTTATGCCATCTTCGGTTTTTGAAACGATAATCGGTTCGGCCATAATGTCCCCCGTGGCACAATAAATTATTCGCCAAATGTAATCTGGACAATATTCTTTCCATCAGCATCCGTACAACGACCGGACGCCCCGCCCTCTTTATTACCAGACATTTGATACCCAACAGAATCCTGCCATGCCTTGGTCACCAATGCCCGACAGTCTGATTGTGTCAAACCATTAATCGATACAATAAATTGGCGTGAATTAGACGGGTCAACCGACAATTCGTATGTACCACCGTATGGATTTTTATTTTTCATACCGATTGCACCGAATATAGTCGCATTATCAATATGCGAAAAATCATCATATCCACCCAGCAATTGGCGCACACCTGCAACCATTTGAAAGACTTCTTCTTCAACGGTCGCACGTTTTTGTGTACGCATTGCCATTGATATCGCACCGATTGCACCGACGGTAATTACCCCCATAATGGCCAACACCCCCAGCATTTCAATCATCGAACGTCCTGATTCTTGTTTCATGTTTTATATCCTCTTATTTGCTATTTATTTTTTATTATAATATCATATTTGTCATGAATATTCAATTTTCAGATTTAATAGAAAACAGTCCCAATGCCCCCGGCGTCTATAAAATGTATGACGCAGATGGCATGCTGCTTTATGTAGGAAAGGCGAAAAATCTGTCAAACCGGTTGAAACAATATCTGGACATATCAAAACTGGAATTGCACAAACAGATTATGCGCCCATTGGTCGCACGCGTTGAATGGGAAACAGTCCCCACCGAATCGGATGCACTGGTACGTGAACAAGAATTGATAAAATCACTGCGTCCAAAATATAACATCATGCTGACCGATGGGAAAATGTACCCAATGATTGCACTGACCAATTCCGAATATCCGCGTCTGTTGAAATTCCGTGGTAAAATATCCCAGCGTCGTGACGTATATGGCCCATATCCATCGGTATCGGCATTAAAAGAAACGATAAAGACAATTCAAAAGGTATGCCAACTGCGTACATGCACCGATACGTTTATGCGCAACCGGTCGCGTCCGTGCCTGTTGCACCAAATTGGGCGATGCAGTGCGCCATGCGTAAACCCACAATCCGAATACGCCACAAACGTGCAATTGGCACGCCGAATACTGACCGGCGACAGTGAACCAATTGTCGCAGACCTGTCAAAACAAATGCAGGAATTTGCATCAAAAATGGACTATGAACAGGCGGCAATTTGTCGCGATAAAATCGCCGAATTAACACATACATCAAATCGCGGTATACGCCGTCCACATGCACATAGCGCGAATTTTGATTGGCAAAATACGGTTAATGAATTGGAAACATGGCTGGGGATAAAAATAAACCTGGCGGGCGTATTTGATAACTCGCATTTATTTGGCAAAAGCCCCGTTGGCGCAATGATAACATTTGGAAAAAACGGCTTTGAAAAATCAGGATACCGCCACTTTAAATTGCAAGATGCGTCACGCGCCGGGAATGATATCGCCATGATGTCTGAATTCGTAGGACGCGCCGTTGAACGTGGACCAAAACTGGATTTAATAATTGTGGACGGTGGACCTGCCCAATGGAATATCGCCCACCGACGCGCCGGCGCAATACCGGTGCTGGGTGTCACCAAGGGCGAAGTACGCGATGGCGACGAACACTTTATAATGCCAGACGGTTCCGTAAATCGCGATTTGCCCAAGGATTCAAAACTGTTTTTATTACTGCGTGCTGTCCGGGACGAGGCACATCGTTTCGTCATCACATACCATCGTACAGTCCGTGCCAAAACAGTCACCGCGTCCGTACTGGATGAAATCGACGGCATTGGTCCAACCCGTAAACGTGGATTGTTAAATCATTTCGGCTCGACACGTAATATTGCCGACGCAGATTTGACCGCCCTGAAAAAGGTGCCGGGGCTGGGAAAATCTGCCGCAGAAAAAATATATGCCTATTTCCATACGGATGTGGTATAATAAACGCATGAAAAACAAAGGAGAAAACATGAAATTTTTTGTTAACTTTTTATCCGCGTTCCGCATTTTTGCGGCATTTGCGATTATCCCGGCATTGATGTTCCAACTGTACTGGACTGCATTTATCCTGTTCGCATTGGGCGCAATATCCGATTGGTTTGATGGATTCTTGGCACGTAAATATAATGTATGCACCAAGGTTGGCGGTGTAATGGATCACATCGGCGATAAATTACTGGTTGCAAACACACTGATTATGTTGTCAGTCATGATGCCGGTATGGTTTATCGTTATCCCAACAATCATCATGATTGCACGTGAATTATATATCAGTGGTCTGCGCGAATTCCTGGGGACACAGAAAATTGAAATGCCTGTACCCAAGGCACGCTTTTCCATGGGCAAAATAAAAACCACATTGCAAATGATTGCAATTGCCGCATTTATGTTGATGTTTGCCATAACTGTATTGATTACGCCAAACACCACAGGACGCATTTGGTTATACCTGATTACATGGTTGCCACAAATTGGTATATTTGGATTGTGGTTTGCATTGGTTGCATCCGTATGGTCTGCGACACAGTACACAATTACATTTGCCGAAAAATTAAAGAAAATAAAATAATCGCAAATTTAACAAAAAAGACCGGTAAATACCGGTCTTTTTTTATGCAAAAATACAACCTTGAATTACAGCGTATTCTGAATTAATATTAGCGTGATATCAGGTGTTCTGATATCGGGGTGTCGAAACCCGTGAAAATGGCGTTCGCAAATGCGGACGAAAAGTAATCTCCAACATGAACATTTTCGGTTGGAGGGCTGTGAATAATGCGCATTTATTTTGCGCAAAATAAACACACTATACCATTTTATAGTTTCGAACCTCCAACCGCTTCTAACCCAAGCGGTGTTTTTATTCCCCACCACCGGAGGGGTGGCACTGCGAAGCCTTGGCGAAGCAGTGACGGGGAGGGTCAATAAAACAAATGGAGTAAAATACTATGAAAAAACTTTTAATCTATATTAGTATAGGTACCCTATACTGCACAAATGCATATTGCCTGAGTACGCCATCCACGTGTCCTGGAGACAGCATAGAAACCGAGACCATTACTGGTGGCAAACGAACGATTACAATCTGTTCACAAACAATGCCAAATTGTTCCAATACAAAATGTATGTGCTGTATAAAATCACCGATAGTTAAATGCACTTGTGACAATGGATATTACGAGGGAACAGATTTACTGGATATGTGTACATGTGAAAAATGCCCTGTTGCAAACAGTACATGTACATCCGCAACCAGTTTTAAGTGCAATGCAAATTATTATAAAAACGGCAATACATGTTCACCATGTCCACAATCCGGAAAAAGTGCCACAGGCAGTACAGCAATAACAAGTTGCTATTTGCCATCTGGCACCACCGGTTCTGATACCACCGGCACATATAAATATACGGCCGATTGCTACTACCAAAATTAGAAAAAAAAAAAAAAAAAAAAAAAAAAAAAAAAAAAAAAAAAACGCGCTATGTGCATGAATTATTGCACATAGCGCGTTTTTTATCCCAAATTAAAACCATCCTTTTTTAGATGATTTTGTACCGGCGAATTCATTTAATAATTTCTTTTGCGTATCCGTTAATTTTGTTGGAATTTGAATTGCAATTTCTATATACAAATCGCCAAACGATGACGCACGCCCCGTCGGCATACCATGTCCACGCACGCGCAGGCGTTCGCCAACCTGGGTACCCGATGGTACCTTGACAGATAATGTTTTATCGTCGATGGTTTGCACCTCTATTTCACCCCCCAGGGCCAGTGTCGTAAACGGCACATCCATACGCATAATTAAATCTGCGCCAACACGTTCAAATCGTTTATCCGGACGCACATGCACATCCAGATAAAAATCACCAGCTGGCGCGCCATTGGCACCAGCCTCGCCCTGACCGGCAAGACGCAGACGCGTACCATCCTGAACGCCTGCTGGGATTTTTACATCCAGTGTACGACTTTTATGAACCGTACCCGTGCCGTCACATGCGCTGCATTTTTTATCAATTTTGCGTCCCAACCCATTGCAGTCTGGGCACGGTGTTTCAACCGCAAAAAATCCCTGGCGCGTATGAACATAGCCCGTTCCGCCACAACGCGAACACGTAGGCGCAGGCTTGCCATCCGCCGTGCCATTGCCGTGACATGTGTCACATTCTACATTTGTTGAAAATTTAACCGTATGGGTTGTACCAAAGTATGCGTCGCGTAAATCAATTACAACCTCGTCCAGTAAATCACGACCGGCACGCGCCGACGCGCCACGTGACGCACTGGCAGCGCCATCAAAACCACCAAAGCCGAATCCACGCATCGCCTCGCGCAGGATGTCTTCCATCCCGGCACCACCACCCATATTAAATTCAAAGCCCCCGAACGGATTACCACCAAATCCATTTCCTGCCGATGCCCCATTGCCACCGGCAAACGCTGCATTACCAAAACGGTCGTATGCCGCGCGTTTTTGTGGGTCTTTCAGGATATCAAACGCATTATTGACTTCTTTGAATTTTTCTTCGGCAGATTTGTCACCCGGATTTTTATCAGGATGATATTTCAAGACCAATTTATGATACGCCTTTTTAATATCTGCATCTGATGCATCACGCGCCACGCCCAATACTTCATATGGATTTTGATTCATTTTTATTTGTCCTGTTTATTTGCACAAATATATAGTTTTATTTTATATAAAATTCAAGTCCCTTGAATATAAACCTGGCACAAATAGTTTCACTTGCCAATTTTTCATTTTTGCGCTATTAATAAATCACTATGACAGACACAAATACACATACATATGACGCATCAGATATCCAGGTTTTAGAAGGATTGGAACCCGTCCGCCTGCGCCCGGGAATGTACATCGGTGGCACAGATGAAAAGGCGTGGCACCACCTGCCGATTGAAATCATGGACAACAGTATTGACGAGGCTGTGGCCGGTTTTGCCAAGAAAATTGTTGTAAACCTGATTGATGCAAAAACGATTGAAATCATTGATGACGGTCGCGGAATCCCTGTTGACGAACATCCAAAGTATCCCGGCAAGTCCGCGTTAGAGGTTATTTTAACAACCCTGCATTCGGGTGGTAAATTCAATAATAATGTTTATAAAACATCTGGCGGTCTGCATGGGGTTGGCTCATCGGTGGTAAATGCACTGTCATCTGAAATGATTGTGACAATTTCGCGCGATGGATATCAATGGCGCCAGACATTTTCCCGTGGCAAACCAACCAGCACTATGCAGCGTCTGGACGCCACACGCGCACACGGCACCGCGATACGCTTTACAATTGATGATGAAATATTTGGCGCAAATGCGGTATTTAAACCTGTCAAGATTTATCGTATGGCACGTGCAAAATCTTTCTTGTCACGTGGCGTACGCGTCGAATGGCATTGCAATCCGACGTTATTGACTGACGATATGAATATACCGGCGGACACAACATTTTATTATCCAAATGGTGTTGCCGATTTCTTGGCCGAAAAGACCGATTCCAAACCACGCATAATGCCACGCATATTTTCTGGCAATGTTGATTTCCCCGATGGTTCTGGTCGCGTTGAATGGGCACTGACATTTTTAACAGATGAAAATGGTGCGGCATCTGACGATGGATTTTTTTCATCATACTGCAATACAATTGCAACAATTGATGGCGGCACACATGAAACAGGGTTTAAGTCTGCAATTACCAAGGGTATAAAGGCATACGGCGAAAAGGTAAACAATAAATCCGCCACTACAATCATCAGTGATGACGTATTCGATTCGGTTGCAGCAATTGTATCTGTATTTTACAAGACCCCACAATTCTTGGGTCAAACCAAGGAAAAGTTATCCAATCCAGAGGTTGCACGCTATACAGAGGCGGCCCTGCGCGACCCATGGGAAATATTTTTGGCATCTGACCCAAAGACCGCAAATGCAATACTGGATTTTGTAATAAACCTGGCAAACGCACGTATCAAGACAAAACAGGTCAAGGATGTTGCCCGTAAAACCCCGACAAAACGTATTCGCATGCCTGCAAAATTGGCAGATTGTTCAAAACATGGTATCGAAGGAACCGAGTTATTTATTGTAGAGGGCGAATCGGCAGGCGGTACCGCCAAACAGGCACGCGACCGTGCAACCCAGGCGATTATGCCACTGCGCGGCAAGGTATTAAACGTATTTTCAAATTCCGACGAACGCTTTGGCGCGAACAAAGAATTAAATGAATTAATCGACATTATCGGTGCCGGCACTGCCAAGGATTGGAACGAAGATAAACTGAGATACGAAAAAATCATCGTTATGACCGATGCGGACGTCGACGGCAGTCATATTGCGTCCCTGTTAATGGCGTTTTTCTATCAATATATGCCACAATTAATTTACGGGGGACACCTGTATCTGTCATGCCCACCACTGTATAAATTAACACACGGCACCGAATCGATGTATATTGATACAGATGAACAATTGGAAGAATTAAAGAACGGTAAATACAAAAATAAAAAAATCGAAATATCACGATTCAAAGGTCTGGGTGAAATGATGCCAAATCAATTAAAGGAAACGACTATGTCACCCAAAACACGTCGCTTAATCCGTGTTGACCTGCCCCCACGCACAGACGAAGGTGCCGAAGATACCGAAAAAACCAAAACTATCGTCACCGAACTGATGGGCAAAAAACCGGAATTCAGATTCCGCTTTATCACCGAACACGCCCAATTTGTTAAGGATTTGTTCGTATAAAACACATACCCGCCAGATGGCGGGATATTTTTTACCACAATTTATTGACAATTTTATATTTTGTATTATATTAATAAGTGTGAGTGATTGATAACCAAACAAAAGGAGTCTGAATATGTTAAAGAATTTATTTGGCAAAGGTAAAGAAAACATTGAACAACAATCCGTGGCGGCGCCCGTCGCCCCAGCACAGCCTGTGCCACCGCGTCTGGTTAAACCCACCAAGAAAAAGAAAAACACATATATTCTGCACCTGTCTACAATGACAACGGCTGGTATGCACGAATGGTGCGATACAACACCACTGGTGGTTGTCACAATAAACGGCAAACCAACTGATAATGTTGGTCGGGCATTTATGACCGCGACACGTTTTCCAAATCCGGGTGCCTGCCAGATGGAGGTTTTATTTCAACGCGCCCCAGAATGGCGTATTATCGCCGGCGACAAAATGACACAAACAATTATCGAATACCTGGACAAAGAATCTGGCAAACCGGCACTGGTATTGTACCCAACAGGTCACGTATCATCACTGGTTCCAAATATGGATGCAAACACGGTTGTTGGCACACGTCTGAACCACGCATCACGTCGTGACTTTGTACGCCAACAGAATCGGATTATTGAATATGTACAATTGGTCAACCCCTTGATTAATGCACGCAACCAGGCAATGCAACATGCACCACAATATTCATCCGAAAAACGTGCGGAATTTATCGCCGAACTGAACCGTATGCAAATCGAGCGTGCAAAACAAATCGTTGCCCAACGCCAGAAATAATTATTAAAACCAATATCCAAAAAAACACCGCATTTTCCCCGCGGTGTTTTATTTTATATAAAAAATGCGCCGTTATCGGCGCATCAAACACACGAATTCTAGGCTCTATGTCATTGCGAGTGTAACGAAGCAATCCAGTTAATTATACTTATCCCCCCCATCCCTTGCCGTCACCCCGACGGAGGTCGGGGCCCAGTGTGTTCCTCGGCTCACCCAGCACTAGGAGTTTACAGAACACAATGGATGCCGTCCTACGACGGCATGACGAGACGAGAATAAAACACACGTATAATATCGACCATTGACAATTCACCCTTACGCCACTTGTCCCGTCATCCAGATAGAAAAATGCGCTGTTGCCAGCGCACCAAACAAACAAAAGAACTTTTTTACTTTATATACACAGATTTTTACCATTTCTATATATAATTAAAACCCTAAGAGCACATAGTAAGCATAAGAGCCAAACTAATGCACAACAACATAATTAAAAATTTAAATTTAAAATAATTAATCATCCAATCAATCATTAATCAACTCCATTTTATTTGCAATCTGCAATCAAATCGTTGATTTGTGCAGACAGCACCAAATCAACCTGCTTTACCTTTTCAATTTGTGCAATTGCATACAAAACTGTGGCATGATTGCGACCACCAACCATATTTCCAATTTCTGTCAAAGACATACCTGTTGCATTTTTCAACACTGTCATCATTATCTGACGTGCCAATACCAATGAACGGCTGCGCCCTGTGTCACATACTGCATCGTATGATACACCCAATTTTTCACACATTGATTTTACCATTGCAATTGGTGTTTTTGCGCGTTGCAGGGTGTCCGCCAACAAACGTTGTGCAACATCCATATCCACAGTGCCCCCCATCAATTCAACATATGCACGGATTTTGTTTACAACACCCGCCACCAGATGACCATCACCCGCGATACGTGACGCAATGGCATTTGCCACGTCAGATGCCACACCCGCACGACGCAACATGATTGATTTCACATGTGTGGTTGGTGCCACAACATCTGCGGTTAAACCAGACGCCATCAAAGACTGTGCACGGCGGTCAAACCCCGTCAGATTATTTGGTGCCGCACATGCCGTCAAAACAACGTTTTTACCAGCATTACGCAAATCAACAATCAATTGCAAGAATTCATCACATGTTGCACGCTTACCCGCCAACGTCTGAACATCATCCAGAATAAAGGTATCACAGTTGCGGCAGAAATCTTTGAACGCGAACACACTGTGGTCGTGCAAACTGCGTGTAAATTCAGATACAAATTGCGCACCTGTCATCATTACAACGCGACCATTTGATGCGTTGTTGATGCAATCTGCTAATAATGATTTGCCACAACCTGCCGGCCCATATATAAACAGTGGTGAAAAAGATACCGCACCCGTTGCCACCTTTTTGCATGCAGACAACACAAATGCATTTTCATCAGACGCAACAAACTTATCAAATGATGCATCTGCATTTTTTGTCGTCGTCGCCATCGGCGAAAACGCCTGAACATTATTATCATTTGCACTTGTGGCAGATGCACATTTTACACCGCGTACAACAATTTGCGCATCCAAACCAAATTCTGCCGCAACGGATGAAATAACACCCATATGTACCCCACCGATAAAATCCGCAGAAAATTGGTTTTGTGCAACCAGCGTTAATACATTACCAGAAATTTCAAATCCCAACGGTGCAATCCAAGAAGAAAAACTGGCAGCATCTATTTTCGCGGCAATGGCCCCCTTGATTGCATCCAAGTTTGTCATTGTTTTTGTTGCGACTGCCTGCATTTATTTCTCCTTTCCTTCCCTGAAAGAGTTATCTGCGTCAGAGTGTAAAAAACACCTGCACATAAACGCTAAATTTTACTGGCGACTGATTTTCGCATCATCAAAATTTAGTGTTTATGTTTGCCTACTTGATACCCTTCCCTCTCTCGCTTTGTTGTTTGATTGATTTGCTCTCAATCGTTTTGGATTACACTGATAAAGTTAAATTAAAAATTGTCATTTGCAATTAAATTACAACCCATTTTTGAACATTTATTTTTTGACAACGATTCGTTTTTTTGCCAGAAATCCGCGGTTTGTATATACACTGTATATACATGATTTGATTCACACACGGACATAACCCATATCCGTTTTTCGGATTAAACCCTGCAATTCTAACATGACTAAATCGCGTTTGATTTCCGGAATTGTTTTTTTGACAACATCTGCCAATACAGATTCTGATACGGGAACAATACCTATTTTATCCAGAATCGAATCGTCAGATGTTTCATTTTTTTGTTTTTTATTATCAACCACATCTTTTTGGAAAAAATCAGACGCCCCCATACACAGTTTTGCATTCCCACCCGCAATCAAACTATTTGGGCCCAATCCCCTAGAATCTGCAGGATGTGACGGAATTGCCCAAATATCGCGACCAAAATCAATTGCGAATCGGGCGGTTGCCATACTGCCAGATTTTAAATCAGCCTCGCCCAATATTAATTTATCGCAGATTCCTGCGACCCAACGGTTGCGTTGTATAAAATTTGTGGCCACCGGCACAAAACCAACCGGCATTTCACTGATAACGACGCCACGCGCGACAATTTCATGATACAGCGATTCGTTCTCGGTCGGCCATATATAATCCGCCCCACCCGCAACAACTGCAATCGTTGTCGTGTCACCCGCGGTGCGCAACGCACCACGATGTGCGGCCGCATCGGTGCCGGCGGCCATGCCGGACGCAACAACCACGCCATGCGATGCAAATTCGCATGCCAAATTTGATACAAATCCCATTCCAGCAGCCGTTGCATGCCGCGTTCCAACCATTGATACAATAGGTTTGTTCAACGTTGCCAAATTACCACGTGCTGAAATTACAGGCGGATGATTTTTTAATTCACGCAACCGCACCGGATACATATCGTCATCATCTGATAAATATGTAATACCTAAATCCGCCGCGCGGTCAATTTCACGCATAACCATATCACGATGCGACATATCCGCATTTAATGATGCAGCGGCCGCCGACACATCACCATCATACATCCGCACCAGCGCACGAAACCGCACCGCCCCAATACCCGGCGTACGCAAGATTAATAATTTATAAAACAAATCATTATTCATATTTATACTATATCCATTTCAACATAAAAAAAGCCACACATATTATTATATGCATGGCATAAAGGTCGCGAACGCATCACGCCCGAATAAATTTACTTGCCACTTTTTATTTTATTCATACCCTCTAATAAAACAGTTGCTTTATTGCAGTATTCTTCAACTTCTTTTTTATCTACACCTGCTGGCCAATCTTTGCACGCGGCATCCAACTCTTGCACAGCAACATAATATTTAGTGAAATCACCGTGAGCGTTTTCTTTGTATTCAACGGCCAATTGTGACAATAACAAATCAGTTTCAGACAGACTTTTATCAAATTGACCCTCAACCTTGCCACCGATTGCTTTATTACCAAACAATTCCATCGCACCAACGCCCAGTGCCGCCCCACCGACCGCACCACCAATTGTGCCCCATGTACGGGCTGTTTTCTTGGCATCCAAGATACGTTTTTTCAAAACTTCTTCATCTGCCCATGCACCGCATGTAATTGTGCGCCCCATTTCAAAATATTGCGCCGGGATATCAGACACCTTGACCTTGGAATCAGACGATTTCAATTCAACACGAACCCAACATGTATTATTTTCAGGCGTATCCATATCTTCGACCATTGTGGCATAGTTGCTGGTATTGCTGTACCGTGATGCCCAAACAAATGTATTTCCCGCACCGATATTATTACGTGTACATGCCTCCTTTTCCTTTTCACGGGTATCAACCGCCACCGATGGCTGTGGCGCAGGCGATGTCACCCCCGGGGTTGCAGATGCGCCCGGGTTCTGGGTGCCATTATTATTACCTGATATATTATTGGTGACCGTCACCTTGGCCGATGCCATAGATGTCTGAACCGGTGCGACACCACGTGGTGCCATCATTTGCTGCGACATCGTGCGCCGTGCGCCGCCAACACCCGCCGCATATGCAGACGACATAACCAGCATAGCAGATAGAAAACATACGAATTTTGTCATTACTCTCATCCTTGTTACACGTCTTATTATATCACAAAATGACATAAAAATAAAGATATATATCCATCCCAACGGCTACTTTTTCCAACGCCACTGGATTTTAGATTCTGTTCCACCAACCAATCGTCCAATATTTTCGCGATGACGCCACAAACACAAAATCCCCATTGCCAAGAACGCCCAACCAATTGACGCCCCCATAACAAACCCCAACACCGGCATCAGACAAAACGCAACCACCGCCCCCATAGATGAAAACCCAGTACCCAGGGCGACAATCAACCACTCAATCCCACATATAATAAATATAATTGGATTTACCGCCAGCATTATGCCAAACAGGCACGAAATACCCTTGCCCCCGTGGAAACGCAACCATACCGGATAGCAATGCCCCACCATTGCAACAAATCCGCACCAGGCGGCAAATGCCGCGCCCCCGACATATCCGCCAATTAAAACAGCCGCAATCGCCTTGGCCATATCCAGAATCCAAACCAATCCTGCCATGCGCAGACCGCCCACACGCATAACATTTGTTGCACCGATATTACCACTGCCAACCTGGCGCAAGTCACCCCGCCCCATCCATTTTGTTAACAGCAATCCCATTGGAATCGACCCCAGCAAATAAGAAACAATGATTGCAAAAACGTATAACATTTATTTTTCCTTGATTTTTGGTTTGTTTTTTATAAAATACCAAAAAACGTGATTAAATAAAAGGAAAATAAAGTGGCAAATCACAAGTCATCTGAAAAAAGAATTTTGGTCACAGCCAAAAAGAACGCAATTAATACATCACGCCGCAGCGTGGTGAAAACCGCAACTAAAAAGGCATTGTCCGCAATCGCATCTGGCGACAAGGCAGCGGCAACAACAGCCACACGCAGTGCAGAATCAAAAATCATGAAATCTGCGGGCAAAATCATGCCAAAGAAACGTGCGGCACGTAAAATTTCTCGTTTGACGAAGAAAGTCGCACAAATGGCATAATTGTCATTTGACAAACGAAATTAAACACCCCATGCGGGGTGTTTTTGTGCGTTGTTATTTTATTGATATTTGCAATCACTGGTAAATTTATACGTACCTGTACCATCTGTTAATGATACCCCCGCAGGGATAAAACAATCTGTTATCGCCGATGCCCCAGTCCCAGATGTCAAACCATGAAATCCATTCAATGCCGGACATTGCGTACATGATTGCCAATTACCATAATATCCAACCTGACATATACACGATGTCTTGGCTGGGGAAACAACCATCCCTGTTTTACATGCCATAACAAAACATCCAGATACCTGATAGGCCTTATTGTCTTTACAGCAATTGGACATCTGATACGCGGACTGTGCCCCACCCGGCCCACTGCACGTTTTTACCCCATCTGAATACATGCCACAATACATTACGCCATTTATGGTGTAATTCGGCCCCTGACACACGGTGCATGCACTGCCACCCGCAGATGTACATGCACTGGATACGCCACCACTGCTACTGTTTGGCCGATATCCACATGCATTTGGATTATAAAAATGATATCCATTGGCATCCCGGTTGTTGCCACGTGTTGCACCGCTATCCAATGCATAATCCTTGGCGCAATTTATACACATACATATATACAGCGCACTGCCATCTGAATTTGACGCCGTATCCAACCTATATTCCGCACAGTTAATATCGCTGTAAACTGTTTTACATTGGGCGACCGTTGGCGCCGCCATTGCACAATGCATATGCGTGCCAACGCCCACAACAATCGCCATACCGCGCCACGCGTTTATATTTTTTCTTTTCATATTCCCACTCCTTTTTCTGGTAAAAAAGAAAAACCACCAAACAGATTGGTGGTCGGGGATTAAGAAAATCATAACGAAAAATGACCCTGTCGGCCTTTGCGTGCAGTGCACACTGTTGTATAGCCGACAGACCCCCGACCAAAATCGGACGGGAAAAATACGTTGTGACAATGCCACAACATTTGGATTTTCAGTGCATAAATGCACCGTATCGTTATGGGATTTCTTAGGTCCCTGAAACCAACATCCCTGTTGAATTCGGATAAAATTATAAGACACCGCCTGGACAAAAACAAGTGTGAATATGACCCCTACTCCGCTTTGTCATTGCTAGGGCGCAGCCCGTGGCAATCCAAGTAATACACACATATGAATAAATTCAAATATCTTAAATCTGATAAAATATAGTATAAAATAAAAGGCGACAGCCCGGCGGTGTGTACAGAAAAAAGTGGGTTTGCCGGGCTGTCATCAGGTAAAGATTATTTCCACCCGCCCCTGAAAGTCACAGGGGCGGGATTTTTATTTATTTGCTGTCATCATGGACACGATATGTGACGTCACCATCCTTTATTATTAGATATCCATCCAACGCACCCGCCGTCATATTGCCATAGTACGTGGTGTCACCAATCTTGACGTTCAGTGATGGCGTTGTCTTTTTCACATTGCGCAGATAAATCTGTTTATCACCAGCATGCAAGATACGGCCACAGTCGGCGGCCTCGTCCGCGCCACGTCCATACCCAATGGTGGTCAGGCCAGACGCACACGCCGTACGTGCCAATGTTGCATTTTGTGCGACGGTACCACCCGCCCCCCAATATCCGGCACCAACATTTGTGCACCCTGCAGATGCAGTTGCCACATATTGGCCACCCGAACACGTCACTTTGCAGGATGCAACGCCCGCGTGATTGGCGGCCGCACTGCCACTGTTGCCATATCCATGCGTGGTATCACATGCCGTGCACGATGACGCCCCCACATCAGAATATTTATTAGTGTCGCATACGGTCAGCCCCACACCATTTGTCGGCGCAGATATCACCGTAAACCCAGCGCAATAATTACCGGCAACACATTTCGCCATTGACGACCCGTTGAAATAGTACCCCGGATTACCCGTCCATGATTTTACAGTATTTGTACAACTGCAATTATCAGGCACACACGATGTATCAGTTACATTATAATAATCACGCCACGTACATGTCCCCGGTGTACAAGAACATGTGTTATACGTGCAACTGTTGGTGACGCACGCCGCGTCAGCGCGAACAATCGTACCCTTGCTGGTCTTAGATGCATAGCAATACGCATTGCTGATACTGCCACCATCTGATAACGGATACGAACTGTTGAAACTGGTGCAAGTCTTGCAAGACACGCCATCAACATAACTGTTCGTATTCGCCTTGACCGATGTGATTGTTGCGGTCTTGGTACAGTTCGTCGGTGTACAGTCATCCTTGATTGTACCACTGGCATATTTGGTATAATTGCAAGACCCCGGCGTACAGGCAGATGTACTGTACGTGCGTGTTGCACATCCCGATGGCACCGCGGGTGCCGTCGGCTCTAACTGACTGCCAGATTTACTGAAGGTGCCATAACATGAATTGCTGTCAATATTTCCACCCGCAGAATTTGGATAACTGCCACTGCACGCCTTGGCCACACCCGACGCCAGATAATAATTCGTACTGGCCGACGTGCATGCCTTGTGCGTATTGGTACAATTGTAGACCGTGCAACTGGATGTTGTTCCATCGGCATACGTGCGATATGTACAAGAATTCAATGTACACTCATTCTGGGTCTGCGCGGCACACCCTGTCGGCAAAGCAGCATTATTGCGTCCACCATATTTTGTACTGTTTTTATAACACTTGCCCGATGACGTAGTACCCGCATCTGCATACGGATATCCAGATGGACACGTCGTACACGCATTACCCTCTTTGAAATAGTTTGCCTTGCAGCCGTTGACTGTCAAACTGCACGAAGACGCCGCCGCAGTACATGACGCACCGTAATGCTGGGTACCTGTGGTGGATGAATTGCCATGTGAACAAGACGACGCGGTTGATGGACACGCCTGTTGTGTACATGCCTTGGAACACGATTGATAGCAATTGCCGGTTCCGCTGCGTGCACCATCGGAACTGGTATATCCGGCCCCTAATGTTGAACACGCAGTACGCGAATTATCGCCTTTGCAATAGTACCCGTTTTCACACGCCGTACATGTACCACTGCTGTTCTTATAATATCCAGCATTGCACGTGACAGTTATTGAACACGTAGATGTCGCCGCATTGCATGAACCACCATAATATTCCGTCCCGGATGTTGACGTTGTCCCATGCGTACATGTTGCATTTGCCGGACACGATTGTTGCGTACACGGACGGGTACAAGACTTATAGCAACTGCCGGCACCACCGGTATTATTATTTGCACTGTTTGGATGTGTTGAAGGGCATCCCGAACAACTGCCACCGGACAGATAATAATTTGTATTACAAGATGCCGCCTTGCACAAGTTTGATACACTGTTGTTTGACCATGATGGCGTTGCCCATGAATAGCGCCCGGTAATAGCAGTACAATCTGAACCACATGATGTATTGGCCGTACCAGAATTTGTTTTTCCTGCACCGCACGCCGTACAACTGGTCGCATAAGTATAGGGAACATTAAACGACCCCGCCGCTGTTCCGCTACTTGTCGTATAAGAGCCGTTTGCACACCCGGTTATACGGTTTGCGAAATTACCTGCCGCACCACTGGCCGCCGTTGTAGTCCCCGAACCATCCAAGAAATATCCAGCCCGTGCTTCGGAAAAATGTCTGGTGCCATTGCAATTATCATAGCGCGCACCTGTTGTTTCATAATAGCACTTTCCTGTATTCGATGACGTACGCCAGAACCCATTATATCTATCTGATTCATATACCCAAAAATCACCAATACTTTTGTCCAAATAACATTGTGTTGCCGCTGTTGAGCCTGCGGGACTTGTGACAAGAGATTTTGACATATATACAAAAACCTTGCTGTTTGACGCTGCCGGACATGATGTACAGCTGGATGCCCCAGAACCAGAATATGTACCAGCACCACATTGTGCGCGTCCGTATCCATTACTCAAACTCGTTTCTGCAACATCTTTGAATCCTGAACAATAATATCCTGCGGTACAGGTTCCACATGAACTGCCGTTCCAATATGTACCGGCCGGGCACGTGATATACCGCGTACCGCCACTGCACGTCCCCCAACGGGAACACCCACTGCACGACGCACCGGCAGAATTACACCCAGGACTGGTGTAATTACCGGCACACGTCTGTGTTGCCCCCGAATAATAACACGTTCCACCCGACACCGAACACGTACGCGTACAACCTTGTGTAGAAGAAAGATTGGCAACACTGGTACACGGTGTATTACATGAACATGCAGAACTGGTCGCGGTATATCCTGATGAACAAGAATATACCCACGAACCATACGTCCAATTTCCACAACTCGCACTGCCTGTACATTGTGATGATGCCGTACTGCCCGCCGCGCTGGTCGTACGATAACATGTACGTGACTTAGTACGTGTACGCGTTCCACCCGTCACAGTTTCTGTATCCGAACCATTTTCTGTAAACGATACACCCGAACAGGGAGAACAAGACGAGCCATTTTTATAATACTTGGCATTACAACTAAACGAAGATAACGGACACGTTCCTGCGGTGGCGCTGCATGTGCCCCAACTACCATAAGAGCAATAACAAGAAGTGTTTGTTCCACCACTGGTCAAAGATGCAGAACGTGTTTGTGATCCACTATACTTATAAGATGAATTATATGTACATGTCGAATTTGCCGGACACGCAGATGTATTATTTCCCGAACAATTCACACTGCATGATTGCGACGTAGCGGTACAATTTGACACACTAATTGTACACGCCTTGCACGAATTACCTGTACCGGTACCACTCATATAATAACCAGTATTACATGACGTATACTGCTTGATACTATCGCAAGTATAGCCGGCCGCGTATGCACCAGATGTTGCCAAAGAAAAAATCACACCCAATAAAAAACGTCGCATCTATTCCCCCTGAATAACAAAACCACCGTAAACAATTCACGGTCGGTTGGAGGTTCGAAACTACTTTAAGGAATAGTGTTGCTTATTCAATATATTCGCAAACCCTCCAACCTTAATCAGTTGGAGAGAGATTTAATGTCCTGCTCAGACACCTTAAAGAGAGGTTTCGACACCCCGCACCGGACAATGCCAATGCGACCACATTATATTGTAAAAAAGTAAATATTGCAATACATCAATTAAAAAATCATACATAAAACCGTCAAACCCTATGTTTTCTGGTGATTACAGCACGCGCGAATTATACATTATCATTACCATACAAACGTGTCATCCCGGTGCTTGACACCGGGATCCAGGTTAATTATCAAGTCATGCAAATTTTATAGCCACCCCCAGTCACACTACGTGCGACAGCCCCCGCCAATGGCGGTGGCAATTATTATAACATTATATGACTACACTTGTCACCATGCCTCCACGCCCCGCGCTTCTCTCTTACCGTCACACTTTCTTTCTTGCCGTCACACCGGCGGCGGCCGGTGTCCACTGTGTTCCTCGATTCTCCTAGCACTAGGACATTACAGAACACAATGGATGCCGGTCTTCACCGGCATGACGTAGATGTGTGTGAAGTGTGGTGCCAGTTCGTGTGTTGCTCGACACGATGTGTCTGCGCGTATCCTCGATATTTGCTCGAATATGTTCTCGCATACTCGGATTCATTGCGCGTCCGTCAAAGCGTGGCAATCCAGTTAATATGTGCTTTGCAAATTTTATAGTCCCTATCCCTGCCGACACCCACCCACGAAAATAATATTTTCGTGGGGCCCGAACACAGGGGTGACAAAGGGTACTTATACGTATGAAATTACAAAATAATAATTTTACACGCATATATTTATCCTTGCTCCTATTGTCACTCCTGCGCCAGGCAGGAGTGGGTCTTTACAACCTAGATCCCGTGGTCAAGCCACGGGATGACAAATTTGATTTGCAATTTTGCGGGCCCCCAATACACCACAGGATAACACAAGGCGAAATTCAACAAATGAAATATTACCTGCAAGTCTTGTCTGCACATATTTTGTTATCTGTTCACAAACAAAAAATGGGGCGATGCCCCATTTTTTAATTCAACGGTGCGCCCCAATGCTGCTGGATATTACGTTCGGCATCCATCGGACTGACCAATACCTGGGGCGTTAATATCACAACCAATACATCACGCTGGGATGTTGTCTCGCGCGAGCCTGACAGTGCCATAAAGTCCGGATCACCCAAACCATAACGCGTATCGTTATCCTGTTGCTTTTCAAAGCCCGATACAACCAACATCTGGCCTGATTCCATGATTACTTCCTGCATAAAGGAGCGTTCTTCAACCTCTGGCAATTGTAATGTCACTTCGCCGATTGTTTGCGTTGACATTTTCAACAATTCACGCACAGACATACGGAATAACAGTAATATACGGCCGTTTTCCAAGATATTCGGCAACAACTGCATTGAAAATCCGGTTTCCAAATCATCCTGGTCAACGGTTGATGATTCAACAGTTGTAAAGTTGCGCGATTCGAAACGTTTGATATATCCGGTTGTACGCGTATTATTTACCGGCGCCACACGGTTATTACGTGTTGTCACACCAACGTTTGTCACCAGTGATACCTTGCCCTGTTTCGCCAATGCCTCTATCAATGCGCTGCTGCCGGCGACACCAGATAATGAACCGTTATTGATTTTATCGTCACTATATCCCGCCATACCAACAGATTTAGCCAAGTCATTTGACAGAACCGCGATGTTCATGGAACTGGCCTCGGTCGTGGCAAGATTATTTTTCGGATTCGCAACGATATTTAATCCAGATGCCGAATTAATTGCCGCCGCCAAATTCAACCCGAACGCAGAATTGTTTGAAATTGATACCTGTAAAACCTTGACATCAATTGTCACCAATTGCGACAGACGCTTGTTCTGACGGGCGATATATTCACCAACACGATTTAATACCGATGGCGGCGCCGTCACAGTAATTGTACCCAAACTGCGCGACACAGAAAAGTCTGCATTATCCGTCTTGCCAATAATTCCGGAAATGGCATTTTCAACCTCGTCCCACTCTTTTAAAGTGGATTCCAAAGACACCTGGTTTCCATCATCGGTCTGAACCGCGGTCTGATACGACACATCTGTCCCCAGCGCATACAGTGAAAAAGTCTTGGTTTCTGTTTCATAGAAAACAATTGAATTTTTATCATAGTACCACAACAGGTCTAAATCCGTCGCCACCTGGGACAGCAATCCTGATAATTTACCCGTATATGCAATATTTACTGTCTTGCGTAATTTTTCAGAATTAACCTGACTGTCGATTTTTACAGGAATACCTGTAATTGAATTAATGTTATTCGCCAATACTTGCAGGGTCACAGGCTCGTTCAATAAAATTGTCACACCGGTATCCGTTTCAAACTGCGACGGCAGATTATTACGATGTTCCAACACAGTTGATTTATTCCCCAGCCATACACCTTCGGACATAGAAACAGTGTCGCCTGTTGCAACCTTGGCACGCGGATTTTTCGCCATTTCAAACGCATCGTGTGCATTAATAAAATCCTGGTCGACAGATGCGGCAACCTTGGCCGATTCACGGGTTGCACATCCAGCGACAATCATGCCCGCAAACATAAACATCATTATTTTTTTCAGCGATTTATTCATCTGTCTTTCCCCCTATCAAGTCCAATGATTCTATTCTTCTGTAGTTGAAATCACCAGCACTCGATTCCCTTTGTAAAACTTTGCATACGGCACCGGATTTGCACGACCAAAATTACGCACCAAGGCCGACGCCACATCAACAAAACGCCCCTTGAATACGGCACTGGCCTCTATTGGGTATTCACGTGACGTCGCCCATACCAAATCCCAACCTTCTTTGTTGCACCAATCTTGCAAGACTTCGCGTAATGTCTGGCCATTGGCAACAACCCATGAACGCACCTGGTCAGAAATTGTGGCAGGTGCCTCCGCATCGGCAGAAATATCAACCGCGATTTCTGTTGTTTCATCAATCACAGTTCCGTTTTCATCAACAATTTCACCCTTTTCATTAATCAATTTACCATCCGCACGCATCATCATACCGTTCTTGGTTGCAAACGCCAAATATCCATCTGCATAACCACCACAATTTTTGCGACCACTGCGCGACACGGTCAAAACATTACCACCATCGTCTTCCAAAACCTCGCGGTGCAGCAACGGCATTTCTGCGCCATTATTACATTCATCCGCGAATCCGACCGGTATCTGGGTTCCGTGCAGCATATTCGCCCCACCAGACCATCCGCCGAAACCATCCACGCGACCTGCCCCCAGATTAAAGTTATTTTCCACAACTAAATCTGCACCAATTTTGGACACAATCTTAATGTTATCAGATTGCTTGCTTTTAGAACACAGACCTGAATCACAAGACACCTCTACATCGGCATCAGTACCTGCAATCGGCCACGCAGGAACTTGCGCAGGCATACTATCCATGGTTTGAACTGTCTGCTGTTGATATTGCGCATCAATGTACGTATTATCCACAGTATCTTTTTCCTGGGAATAAAACACTTCTGACGTGACGATTTGGGGCAATGGTTGCGCGGCAAAACAATAGCCTGCGGCCGTTGCAAACATGGCAAAAATCAATATCTTGCGAAACATAAAAACTTCCTTTCCTGCGCGTTTATACATTATTATTATAAGTCATTATAACAATTCGACCGAATCTGTGCAAGACTAAAAACACACTATAAATCGGCACTTTTGCGACACGGCACATAAAATCGCGCGAATCGTAAAAAGTATGCTATACTGTGTACAAAATAATAAAAAACACAGGGACAAAAGCATGCAAGAAACGCTTATTTTATCAGGACTGGGGCTGGTTTGTGTAATGCTGGTCGGGCTGATTGGGTTCTTGGTCGGCATAAACTCGCGCATACACGCAATGAACAAGACATTGACATACCAGTACAACCTGATTGTAAAAATGCAAAAGGTGTTGAAAAACAAATACGCAACCAACGCTATTACAGAAAACGCCGAAATAATATACCAGGATTTATTACAAAATCTGATTCCGATTATGGCGGCAATCGATGTTATGCCACGCGCAACAAACGAACACCAACTATGGCGTGCATTGGGCGGCATAATGGACGAATATGCAAAGAATCCATTTGCGTTGGAGAAACTGCGCCGATGCATAAAACTGGACACCGAGGTTGCACGCAGTGTTGATAACTATATGACACGTGCGGATGCGTTCTTGCATCACTTGACAACAACAGAACCAGACAGCATCTTGGCCAACACATTTACAGACGGATTGCTGGGGCAATCATTGACCTTCTTTGCCCAGGCAAAACAACTGGCCACACAAAGTTAACCATGCGAACGATATCCCCTGACCTTATCTGTGAAATATCACAAATGCGTGACGAGCCACAGTGGCTGACCGATTGGCGTCTGGCGGCATTTGATGCATGGAAAAAAATGACGGAACCACATTGGGGCGAAATAGAATACACACCAATAAATTATGATGAATTAAATTACTATAACGAACCTGCCCCAATAGATAATTCAGATTTAAAAGCGGTATACAATAAAATGGGCCTGCCAGAATCTGAACAGCGTGCATTACTGGGCATGGCGACCGATACCGTTATCGACAGTCGTTCCGTTCATACTTCATATACAGAAACCCTGAATAAACTGGGGATTATATTTTTACCATTTTCAGATGCGGTAAAGCAATATCCAGAACTCGTCCAGAAATATCTGGGCACCGTTGTACCAGCAACCGATAATTTTTATGCCGCACTAAACGCCGCGGTATTTTCAGACGGCACATTTGTATATATTCCCAAAAATACAAAATGCCCGATTGATTTGGCCAGTTATTTCAGGATAGAAACGGCAAAAATCGGACAATTTGAACGCACACTGATTATTGCAGATTGCGGTGCTGAATTATCATATATGGAAGGATGCAGCGCCCCACGCCGCCCAAACCATCAACTGCACAGCGGTGTCGTTGAAATCATCGCACACGACAATGCAACGGTAAAATACGCAACTGTTCAAAACTGGTTTTCTGGCGACGAAACGGGGCGTGGTGGGATATTAAACTTTGTCACAAAACGTGGACGCGCCGATAACAACGCCCGCATTGATTGGACCCAGGTTGAAATCGGCGCTGCCATGACATGGAAATACCCGTCAACAATTCTGGCCGGCGACGGCGCACACAGTGATTTTTATTCACTGACAATAACACGGGGCGCCCAGCAATCAGATACAGGCACAAAAATGATACACGTTGGAAATAATACCGTATCAAATATTGTGTCATATGGCGTTGCATTGGGCGCATCACACCAAACGTTTCGCAGCATGGTATCATTTATGGGCACACACGGCAAAAATGCATCAAAATGCGACACACGTATAATTGGCAATCGTGCGGTTGCCAACACATTACCAACAATAATTCACACTAACCCCAATAACACCCAAAGTCACGAGGCCACAACCGGCGCCATCAATGCAGACCAATTATTATATTTGATGATGTCAGGCATTGATATCGATACCGCAACAGCATTGATTATAGGTGCCACCGCATCCCCAATTATATCGCGACTGCCGATGGAATTTCTGGTTGAATCAAAGCAATTGATACAAATGGCGCTATCTGGAAAATAAAATTACAAGCTATAATAACAATCGCCCAGAATATCAAATGTCCCCGTCACATCACTAAAACCAATACCACGCGAAATAAAGCAATCTGTAATATCAGAACGAACACCATCCTGACCGGTATGTGCAGACACCGGCAACAGACTTACAAAATCTGGTGCTGGACACGATAAACACGTATATGGGCCGGCATCCCAATAGCATGTCTCTTTGCAACCGGCACCACTATAACACGTCTCAGGTTCAGTATACGACACCCATCCATCATCTGTACACCGCCACTTGGCATTATTTGAAGTGTCTGTCATGATACCACCTGATGCCACAACCATATCACTGCCGCCGGCACAACTGGCATATCGTGACGTGCAATACCCCGACGATCGTTCACCGGTTTCACACCAATAGCATGTATTGTCAGATGTATCAGAAAGTGTTGCCGTCGGACTGCCAATCAAACACCAATCGGCAATACCGCCACCACCGCCGTTCAGCCATAACACCTGTGCAGACAAACCAGACGTCCAAATTAACGACACCATGGTCATACATAATATTTTTACTTTCATCTCATAACCCCTTTGTTGTAAACAAAAACCACCAAAATTAATGGTGGACTGGGGGTTGAGAACAACTTCTGGAAATTGTGGGCTTATTCAATATATTCACCGCCCCCCAGCCCATGCTGGGGTTTCCATCGCGATAAATAAAAAGACGCCTACGCGCCATGTATATTTTCGTGACGCCAGAAAAGGGTTCTCACACCCATCGACAGAACACCTGTCGACGCAATCATTATAAAAATGCCATGATTGCAACGCAAGTAATTTATGCTATAATTAATCAGATACAACAGGATAATATTATGCTAGAAATACAGAATCTGACCGTCACAATGAATGGGAAAAAATTATTATCAGATATAAACATGCGTGTTGAACATGGGGCACGCCACTTATTATCCGGTCACAATGGATGTGGAAAAACAACACTGGTACAAACCATTTCCGGCAATCCTGAATACACCATTGACGCGGGACGCATTATTTTTGATGGCCGCGATATAACAAATGAAAACGCAACAACACGCGCATTACTGGGCATATTTACCGGCGGACAAAACGTACCAGAAATCCCGGGCCTGACAATGGTCAGTTTCTTAAAACACTCTATGGTGGCCCACACACATTTTCAAACAGGCCGCGACCTGTCAATGGCTGAATTCTTAGAAAAACTAGAAAACGCACGCAGTAAACTAGATATACCAAAAGATTGGTTAAATCGCAGTGTCAACGTTGGATTTTCCGGTGGCGAACGTAAACGCCTGATGCTATTACGATTGATTTTAACCGCACCCAAATTTGCAATTTTAGATGAACCGGATTCCGGTGCAGATGCAATAACCAAACAACAAATTGCAGATATAATTGACGAAATGCGTGACACGACATTTTTGTTCATCAGTCACCAAGATGACTTTACAAAACGCATCAATCCAACGGCCACAACACAGATGAAAAATGGGTGTATTCTACAAGGGTAAAAAAACGTGCTGCATGCACGTACACAACGCATAGGAGTTTTTTATGAACGGTTTAATTTTATTTGTTGCCTTTGTTGCATTCCTGTGGTTGGGACGTTCGATTTTAATACCATTATTGGTCGCCGTATTTTTATGGTACCTGATAAACGCAATTGCTGCATACTATCGCAAGGTTATGCCACTGCAACATTGCAATCGTGACAAAGATTGCATGTTGGCATCGCGTTCATTTGATTGGGTGTCGCGGGGCCTGGCAATTTTGACATTGTGCATGGTGACATACCTGTTTGCAACCCAGGTTCGCCCCATGTTTTCAGAATTACTGGCCGCACTGCCTGAAATCCAAGATAAAATGATTAATCTGGGCAATTATTTGTCTGATATGCTGGGATTGCGATTTGATGCAGAAATGCTGCCCAACATGACAAAAATCGCATCAAACGTTGGTTCATCCGCGGCATCAATTGTGGCATCGGTCGGAATGATTTTGATATACATACTGTTCATGTTTGTAGAGCAAAGCACATTTAACCGCAAATTTATCGCAATGTTTCCCAACAAAATGCGGTCTAAAAAAATGCGCTACATCCTGGACAGCATAAATGACAACATGAAAAAATATCTGTTTATGAAAACATTTATATCTGCTGTGACAGGTATTTTCTCGTACATATGGTTGACTGCGATTGACGTTCAATTTGCAGGTGTCTGGGCATTTATCGTATTTATCACCAGTTATATTCCAACCATCGGCGCAATTATTGCATGCGGATTGCCAATTCTTTATTCATTGGCGACCGCACCCGACCTGCACCAACCACTGTTAACTGCGGGTGGCCTAATTGCATTACAGATATTATTTGGAAATATTATCGAACCAAAACTGATGGGCAAAACATTAAACATATCAACACTGGCAATTTTAATAAACCTGGTATTTTGGGGCATGATTTGGGGCGTTGCCGGCATGTTTTTCAGCGTGCCATTATTGGTTGCAACATTTATTATCACTGCCCAGTTTGACTCTACCCGTTGGATTGCAGTACTACTGTCTGCGGATGGTAATATTCCCGACAAACGTGAAGATTAAAAAACGCGCTATATGCATAAAATCCAGCACATAGCGCATTTTTTACAATCTGTTTATAACTGCAATTGCATTTTCCAAAATAACCCGTGCAGATTCTGAATCCAGTTTTTGTTTTATATCGCGAACACGCACACGTCCCATTTGTTCCTGGGCGGCCAAACTCGTCAAATTTTCTTCGATAAAGCAAATTGGCAAATCTGTAATTTCAGACAACTGATTTGCAAATTGGCGCACCATGGCAGACGTTTCTGATTCTGTACCGTCACCATGTACCGGCAACCCGATAACAACACCTACAACATTTTCTGCCAGCGCAAATTTTGCAATTTGTGGTGCAATATCATCCGCGGATTTCACAAGCACAGATGGCCGTGTAAAAACAAATTCACGTGACGCGTCACTGACCGCGACACCGGTACGGCACGCACCCCAATCAATCCCTAATATGCGCCCGACGCGAGGAAAAGCCTTGAAATCTGGCAAAATCATTGTATAATTCCCTTTGTTTAATAATAGGATTTGAAATGGCATTTAGCAAGCAGCAATTAAATAAATTCGCAGACCTTATTCGAATTGAAATTTCGGATGAAAAATTGGCATCAATGAATATAGATTCCGTGGTCGACTGGCTGGACAAATTACAGAAAATTGACACACATGGCATTGAACCAATGCTAAACCCATGTGAACACCACCTGCCCCAGCGGGATGACACCGTCACCGATGGCAATATCCGTGATGCAGTATTGGCCAACGACCCGGATACCGCCGGCGTTTCACGTGGATACTTTGCGGTACCAAAAGTTATGGACGAATAATCATGGCAAAAAAGCAACCGCAAATTTCTGTAAATTTCTGTACATACATGCCGTATGACGAAATTCCGTACACATGCATAAACATGGGGCAAATTGACACCACACAATTAAACACATTAATGGATGCGTTTGCCACCGGCACAAACAAAAAACACACATGCATTGAAACGATGTCACTGGATTTCCGTGACACAATGTCGTTTGGGAAAATGCCGGGTTCGCGCAATCGGTATCGCACACTGGATTTATCAGATATGTTTTATTTCTATGATGTGCGCGAACCAAAGTTCCGTGCACCATGCATGTCTGGGCCCCGCCTGCCCCAGAATTCAGACGCAATGACACGTGCATGTGCACACAATCTGCGTTGCGGAAAATGTCGCGATGAATTTATCCGCCGCACATTGGGCGCAATACTGTTTCCTGAAAAATATGCAATTGATAAACAAAAATAAGAAAGTGATATAAAAATGAACCTGATAGACCTGACGATTACCGAAGCATTACAAAAATTAAAATCACGCGAAATCAGCGCAACCGAATTGACACGTGCACACCTGGATCGCATTGAAAAATTGGGCGGTGATTTAAATTGCTATATCACCGTCACACCCGAACGCGCCATGCATGACGCCGCGGCGGCCGACACACGCATCGCAGGCGGCGAAATGCGCACACTGGACGGTATTCCAATTGAAATGAAAGACCTGTTTGCAACACGTGGCATTCGTACAACGGCGGCGTCAAAAATGCTGGAAAATTTTGTTCCGGAATATGAATCCACCATTTCACAGAAATTCATTGATTCTGGTTCTGTATTATTGGGTAAATCAAATCTGGATGAATTCGCAATGGGCACATTCAGCAAGACCAGTTACTTTGGCGCACCCGTTAATCCATGGCAAATGGCGCGGCGCCTTACCGCGGGTGGTTCATCTGGTGGCGCAACCAGTGCAATTGCATCGGGACTCGCAATGGGTGGTACCGGCACAGATACCGGTGGTTCAATCCGTTTCCCATCGGCAATAACAGGATTGGTCGGAATGAAACCAACATATGGTCTGTGTTCACGTTGGGGATGCGTCGCATTTGCGTCCAGCCTGGATACACCGGGCCCAATCGCACGTACAACCGATGACACGGCATTATTATTATCAGTTATGGCGGGGCATGATGCACTGGATTCAACCAGTTGTCCGGATGCTAAATTTGAATTTAATGGCAACCTGCGTCCAATTATCGGCGATGGCAAAAAATTGCGTGTTGGAATAATAAAAGAATTCGCAGATGTTGAAGTATCGCCAGATATGAAACACCTGTTTGAACAACGCATTAACGATTTAAAATCTGCCGGTGCAGAAATAGTAGAGGTTTCAATTCCAAATATCCTGGACGCATTGGCGGCATATTACATCATCGCCCCGGCAGAGGCATCATCAAACCTGGCCCGCTATGACGGTATGCGGTATGGACTGCGTGTCGAAGGCAAAGATTTAATCGACACATATAAAAAGACCCGCGCGGCAGGATTTGGTACCGAAGTACAACGCCGTATGATTATCGGCACAGCAGTGCTGTCCAGCGAATCGTATGATGTATATTTCATGCAGGCCGCACGCGTTCGCCGCATGATTGCAGACAGTTTTAACAAAGCATTTGAACAATGTGACTTGATTATATGTCCATCAGGTGCTGGTACGGCCATGCCATTGGATTCTGACCTGACACCGCTGGAATATTATGCACTGGATTTATTCACCGTTGCGATGAACTTGGCAGGTATCCCGGCATGCAGCGTACCATGCGGATTGGCGGCAAACGGTCTGCCACTGGGGATGCAGGTTGTCGGACGCCGATTTGACGACATGCGTGTAATGCAATTGGCCAAGCATATTGAACAATTTGCAGGCGTAGACAATCGCCCATCAAAAGTTATGGGAAAATAAAAAATGCATAAAATGTCGGAAAATTTGCATAAAAAATGGTGGCTAGGAACGGAATCGAACCGCTGACACAGGGATTTTCAGTCCCTTGCTCTACCAACTGAGCTACCTAGCCAATCCAGCATGCATAATAAGATATGAAAAGATAAAAAGCAAGGAAAAAGAAAAAATGTTTACAATAAAAGGCAAAACAACAGATTGGGAACTGGTAATTGGGCTGGAAACACACATCGAAGTACTGTCAAATTCCAAATTATTCAGTGGCGCATCCGCGGACTATAACCCAACCGTCAAACCAAATACCCAGGTATCAATGGTTGATGTCGCAATGCCGGGCATGTTGCCGGTATTAAACAAATATTGTGTCGAACAGGCAATAAAATTTGGTCTGGGTATTAATGCCGAAATTTCACATCACAGCACATTTGCCCGCAAACAGTATTTCTATCCTGACCTGCCCCAGGGGTATCAGATTTCACAACCCGCAGATCAGCCACCGGTTGTTGGCCGCGGATACGTTGAAATCATAGGCGATGATGGCAACCCAAAGAAAATATTTATCGAACGTGCACACTTGGAACAAGATGCCGGAAAATTAAAACACGACATGCATCCAACAAAATCATTTGCGGACTATAACCGCACAGGTGTTGCATTATTGGAAATCGTCACGTTTTTGGATACAAAAAATCCAGAAAATAATTCTTATATTTCATCCCCAGACGAAGCCGAAAGATACCTGCGCGAAATTCGCGAAATTGCACGCGCCCTGTGCGTATCCAAGGCCAACATGGAAGAAGGTTCCATGCGTGCCGACGTTAATGTTTCTGTGCGCCCGGTTGGTGACACAAAGTTCCGCACACGTACCGAAACCAAAAACATGGTATCATTTAAATTCATAAAATCAGCAATCGAGTACGAAGCACGCCGTCAAATTGAAATATATGAAAACGGCGGCACCGTATCCCAGGACACAATGCGCTATTCGCAAAGTGATGGCACCACATCCGTCATGCGCAGCAAGGAAGACGCACTGGATTATCGCTATTTCCCAGATCCGGATTTATTAGAATTAAATATAGATGACGAAACAATTGAACGCATACGTAAAACAATGCCGGAATTGCCGGCCGCCACACGTCGCCGTTATATGTCTGAATACGGTCTGTCTGAATATGACGCGGCCAGATTGACCGAAACAACAGACATATCCAAATGGTATGACACCGCCGTTGGCGATAAAAAACAACGCGGCAAACCGGTTGCAAACTGGATGATTTCGGAACTGTTTGCACACCCCGAAAATTGGGATATAAAAAACGCTGTGGATGCATCTGAGCCTGGTGCGCCGCGGATTATTACCCCAGAAAATTTAGCAGAATTGGTTGATATGATTGATGCACAATCAATCAACGGCAAACAGGCCAAAGAAATATTTATAAAGATGCTGGATGGTGAAAACGGCACCCCGGCACAGATTGCAAAAAAATACGGTATGGAACAAATAACCGACACGAACGCGATTGAAAAAGTTATCGATGATGTCATCGCCGCAAACCCAGCCCAGGTTGAACAATACAAATCTGGCAAGACAGGGCTTCTGGGCTTCTTTGTTGGTAATGTTATGAAGGCAACCAAGGGCCAGGCAAACCCAGCGGTTGTAAATGAAATCATGCGCAAAAAATTATCATAAAAAAAGGATAACACATGACCAAAATAATAGGCATCATTGAAAACAATTGCATTACCGGCGTTAAATACGGCGAAATAGAAATTTTGGATAAAACCGCCCCAAACGGCAATCCAAACAAATCAATACAGCAAGCATCACGCAGTGTGATTGAATTGCAAAAATTACGCAACGCACGCATCCGTAAAAATAATACAAAGCATAAATAAAAATGGGGCAATGCCCCATTTTATTTTATTTCGAATAATAACAATCCCCCTGTACAGTATACGTGCCGGTGCTATCTGTCACGGTTGTCCCCGACGGCAAATAACAATCGGTTATTGATATACTGCCACGCACGACTGTTGTTCCACCATTTGGACAATCCAAACACAGTGTTTTTAACGCATTTAAATATGTACCTTTGGCACACGATGTAGGCCGGGTCGGTGTTATACCGCCACTGGATTTACATATTGGTGTGCACACACCATCTACAATACTGGCCGTGATTGTACCAGTGCAACTATTAATAAACGACGAATCCGTGCAATTTGCTGCGTATTGCTGTGTGACACCAACCTGCCAATCACAATTGCAAGCGTTTGGCGCCGACCATGCATCTGGGACGGGGCAAATCATACACATCCCCAAATATAGAAAAAGTTTTTTCATTTCCTAACCTCCTTTTTTCATTTTGCGAAACGAAAAAACCACCGAATATATTTCAGTGGTTGGAGGTTAGCGACTATCATTAGAAATAGCGGTGGTATTCAGTATATTTCCACACCCTCCAACCGAATATCAATTGGAGAAGATTCACACATCTAACGCATGTGCGACGTCTAATGAAGGGTCGCTAAACCCCATTGTCGGAATTCCCGACAACACGGAAATGATATATCACAGACCGCCCCCGCGCAAGCAAATCTTGACGTCTGCGCCCCCGATGATATAATCCCCATAAAACAAAAAATATTTTAGGTGCGACATGAAAAAATTTTTTATTCAGACATTTGGTTGCCAAATGAACGTATATGATGGACAACGCATTGCGGCGATGCTGGCTGCGCACGGCATGCAATCAACAGATGACGTCAGTGACGCAGATATAATCATATTAAACACATGCGCCGTTCGTGAAAAGGCAACAAACAAGGTATTTTCTGCCCTGGGCCGTATTCGCAAGGCCAAGCGTCCAGACGCCTTGTTTGGCATTGTCGGTTGTGTCGCACGCGAGGCAGGTGCCACCGCTTTCAAACGTATCACTGATTTAAACTTTGTGCTGGGGCCGCAAAGTTATCATAAACTGCCGGAAATATTGTCTGACCCAGATACCAAGTTATTAAATATCGATATGACGGGCCTGGAAAAATTTGACACCCTGCCCCAACCTGTCACATCCCCAGCCGTGGCATATATTCCAATCCAAGAAGGCTGTGACCACTGTTGTACATATTGCATTGTACCGTATACACGTGGCCGCGAAATATCACGCCCATTTTCCGATATTATTAACGATTGCATACACGCCGCAAATACAGGCGCAATTGAAATATGCTTCTTAGGCCAAAATGTGAACGGGTATAAATATACCGATGAATCCGGCACATTATATCGCCTATCTGATTTAATCCGCGCGGCTGCAAAACTGGACGCAATAAAACGCATACGTTTCACATCCAGTTATCCAACAGAAATGACGGATGACCTGATTGACATGTTCCGGCTAGAGCCTAAATTATTACCATTTTTGAACATGCCTATACAAAGTGGCAGCCCCGATGTATTGACAAGAATGAACCGTCCATATTCGCTAAATCTATATATAGATATTGTTGACAAATTACGCGCCGCCCGCCCCGACATCCAAATATCCAGTGACTTTATCGTTGGGTTCCCCGGCGAAACAGATGACGACTTTGGGCAAACAATCGATATCGCAAACAAAATCAGATACATAAATTCATATTCATTTAAATATTCACCGCGCCCGCACACCGCCGCCGCACTGATGAAAAATCAAATTCCAGAGCAGATAAAGGCGGCACGTCTGGCGCACCTAGATGCAAGACTGAACGAAATACAACGCGAATTTAACGAAAGTTGCATCGGCAAAACATTCGAGTGCCTGTGTGAAGGCGCAGACAAAACAGGCCAACACTTGGTATTTCGCACCCCATACATGCAACAATGCATTGTCGATACACCGTCGCACAAATACAACACATTATCAAATATTCGCATAACGGCCGCAAACAAGGCATCCCTGCGTGGTGAATTTATTGACTAATTAAAACATAACATGCGCCGTCACGGATATTTTATATCCCATGCCGTCGTCATCATGAATTGCCGCAAAATCCAGAATACCCGAAACACCATCTTCGGGTGCGGTAATTTTCATAAACGCCCCAACATGCAACGCGCCATCCGTCAGAACATTACCACGAATACCATAATCATATAATACATCAAACCCATGTTCTGCAAAATCTGCCGACAATCCGATATTTGCCAATAATACAGAATCAGTGTCATCTGATACGTTTGCATAATCTGCAAACACACCGACAAGCGGCGTTAACACAATACCAAATGTATTTCCAATATGAACACCAATATTACCCGATGCAAATCCAGCCAGACCCATTGGATTATAATCAACATCTGTTCCATTAAACACAGGCCCTACATCAAAACGCCCATAGGTTAACCCAACAGCAGCAGTACCAACAACCAGCCCATCATCATAATGCAATGCTAATTCTCCACCAAACAAATGCGCAGAAAATTCATTAATATCATCCGACGTATCTTGCAAGCCTGCAAAACCACCGATACTAAAATACAAATCATCCGTCACGGACACACCACCCGACATACGACTGCGATATATCACATCTGAATCAAACAAAATAACATCCGCACCAACATTAAAATCTGTTCCATCTGAGAAACGCACCCCGCCCAGCGAATCTAACATCTGCATACGTCGCGACGCATCCATTAAGCGCAACGGATGTAACCGCACAGATTTCGACATAACAGACATCAACCCATCCATATCGGGCACAGCATCCATCGCCGCCAATAAACCATCCGCGGGATACCCAACACGCAAATTATCCAAAAATTCACCAAGGCTGCCGCCCAAAACCTTGCGATATTCTGTTTCTCGTTCCCGTACCACATACAAATTCCCATCATCTATCCGCGATGCCAACCGATATAACGGATTTATTTCTGCGACATCAAAACTGACCGTACCCTCACCTGATACATTTCTAAGCAATGGCGTTGCATAATCAACAGAATCAATCGAATCCAACAATATAACAACATCACCCAGAACCTCTATACCGGCAACAGAACCAGACACACGCCGTGATGCATTTTCCGACAAATTTAATACTGAATTTTCCAATACGATTTTATCCGCCCCACCCGAAATATTCAGCACCGCGCCCAAAGAAATATCTGTTGCATTATTCACCCACACTGTATGCCCAGATGACACATCTATAAAATTCAAATCGTCATTTCCGGTCACAATCTGAATCAAGCGCGCATTGGGTGCCACACTAAAATCACCATCAATCATACCTGAATTTTGAACAAAGACATCATATCCACCATTAATATAGAAATCAGAATATATCGCGCCAGAATTTATAATTGATATACTGCGCGTCACAGAAATGGCACCGGCAAACGATTCAAAAACACCGGTGTTTGTCACAAACAAATCTTCATTTAAATATGACGGTGACCATCCCAAATTCGAATCGACATACAGTGCATGTGCATCAGAAAATACGACACACAACGCCATACAAATGGCAACAAAATAATTCACGAATCTATCTACCACAAAATCAATTTAACATATTAGGAATATTATCACAAAGAAAAAATCAAAATTATACCCCGGGCGTCCCCGGGGCATATATGTAAGACATACCGAACACATTATTTTATTTAGAACAAATCCTTGTCCAAGGTTCCCCATGCGGCTTTGTATCCACCGTCACGTTCCAGATAGATTTGTGCATTTTGCAATTGGCCCGCCATCAGACCACGAATCATATATGTTTCTTCCAAACGCCCCGGTGCATCAACACGCAAGCGTGGCAAATCCGCGGTCAGCATTGTACGACTGCAACACGTGGTCGCATTTGACGCACATGGATTGCACTGATAAATGCGCGGTGTATACGTCACACCCGGACGCAAGTCTTTAACATCAACAACCATTTTCAGGCCACTATCTGTTTCTGTGAACTTGATATAGCCCATCTTAGATTCACCGCCCTGGCTGCTGTGGGTATACATTGTTGCCTTGACACGATTAATATCTGCATCACTGTATGTCTGATAATATTCAACCGTCTGGGTTGTTTTTACAGGCTGGCGTCTGGGCTGATGGGGACGCTTGTGACTAGGACACATACCGGCACATCCTGCCAATATTGCGACAACACCTAAGACAGATGTCAATTTTAATGTTTTTTTGATTAAGTTTTGCATTTTTGGTCTCCTTTTTTCCTTTTGGGTTCAAATACATTTTATAATATTTTTTTGCACTTTTCGTCAGGTTTGAATCCCTAGGAAACGGCGCCGTTCCGCCACATTGCGCGTTTAGTATTTCAATCCTATACGCATTTTAAAGCATGCATTGTAAATTATATCTGTCACAACCAAAGGAGAGATAAATGTATGAACTAATGCAACGCCTGGTCGCATTTAAATATGCCTGTAAACTGCGCCACTGGGGCACAGACAACTATGGACAACACCTATTGTTTGACCGTCTGTCACAAGACCTAGACACATGGGTTGACAGCATTGCCGAATGCTATTTCATGGCAGGCGACGAACAAAAACAACTGGGCCCGAATTTATTAAACCCCAAACTGATTAATAAAGACCTGGTTAAAATGTGCGAATCGATTATCGTCCATCTTGAAAAAATCCAAGACGACGACCTGAACGAAGGCATCGCATCCATGCTGTCGGCAATCGAAGAAGGCTTTCTGAATAAATTAGGCCTTGCAAAATTATCATAATAAAAATCCCCCAATCGGGGGATTTTTATATTATTGTTTCTTGATATCCACATCAATATGACGGATTTGACGCCATTTGCCCAGACAATAGTTCCCCAACGGAAACGCAACAACAACCTGTAATGTCAATGCAGCAATATAATTGCGCGGCAATGCAATTATATAACGCAACGCCGACGGCATATACCCTGTTTCTAACACAGGGGCCAAGAACGTTAAAATTCCCGCCATCATCCCCACACGAATCAGTGGCATAAACTTTTGAATATCGTATTTTCTGACTATGCGCATAACCCACGGCCCGATGATAAAGAAATCTAATACAAACGCCGTAATATAAATACGTGGCAGTGCCGTAAAAAAATGCCCCCATGTCAACACACCATAAATCCACAAATTCAATGTCATCATCCCCAACACCATCGTAGTACAATTTGGAACAGACATAATCACCGCTTCTTTCATATTTTGCGGAAAATTCACTTTCATTTTTTACCCTCTCTTGTTTATTAGTCAAAAAAAACAGTGCCTGCAACTGGACTTATGTGTTGCGGACACTGCACGTTGTGTTTTATTCTAATCAAAAATTCGCCAAATTATATTTTCAAAAAAAATCTAAATCAAGTCAAAAAATCGCCGAAAAAATTCGGCGATTTAACATACGAAACACGGATAACCACCGTCTGGGGCAATCGCCCCAGACGATACATATTTTTTTTAGAACATAAATCTGATACCAATATCGGCACCGATATTATGCATGCTGGACTGAACATCGATATAGTTATAACGGGCTGCCAAATCAACCGCGAAATATTCCATATCAAACGATACGCCCAATGTTCCCATCGCGGCGACACGTGTCTTGCTGCTGCTGTGGTCACCATAGATACCACCATGACGACTGACGTCTGCAAACGCGGCACCAACACCCAACCCAAAGAACGGACGAACAATCTGATAATCACCAAATTCCCAATAAGAATTCCACAACAACGTCTGTAATTTGGTATGAACATCTATACGTTCCGGGGTATTAAAATCTGCATGGTCTTTTGCCTTGGAAAAGATAGACCATTCAATTTCAGAACGAACGGTATCGCACACTTCCAAACCTAATGCTGCACGTCCTTGGAACACCAGGTCTGTCATCGTGTCTTTTTTATTGTTAAAACTGTAATTCATATTTTCCCATGTGATACCACCCTTTAAACCAATATACGGGTCCATACCCCACATCTGCCACGTACCCTGGTCTGCATGGTGCATACCTGCAAACGCCGGACATGCAATCAGCACTGCCAGTGTTGATATAATTATTTTTTTCATTTTTTCTCCTTTTTTCTTTTTTGGTTGTTTAAAGGTTTTCATGTCAACAATTTAATTCTATCAAAGCGTTTCAAATCTTTGCATAGGTAAGGATTCTTATATCCACCACGTATACAACCGCGCAAACACCATAAAATCCGCCACACACATCATAATTTGCATATCTGCAAACTTTCTATCCTATGGCGCAAATATTTCATCATAAATAAAATAAACCAAACAAACCAAAGAGGTAAATCATGAAAAAAACCGAATCAAATCCACTGGTAAAATACTGGCATAAAAAATACCCAACCCAATCACAAACATATCCGGGCCTAGAAGAAAAAATGACCCCAAAACCCGACTGTGGCGAAGAAAGTTATATAGGATGCAACCGCCTGTCGGGTCGACACGCATTAATTACCGGCGGTGATTCAGGCATTGGTCGCGCAGTTGCCATCGCATTTGCCCGCGAAGGTGCAGATGTCGCCATATCATATATGCCATCCGAAGAACAAGATGCATTAATCGTCAAAAAATATATTGAACAGGCCGGCCGACGCGCCGTACTAATCCCGGGCGACCTGTCAAACGAACGATTCGCACGTTCTTTGCCAACGCGCGCGTCACGTGCACTAGGTGGCCTGGATATAATGGTTATGAACGCCGGATTTCAACAGTTTAACGATGACATATTAACATTATCCACCAAACAACTGGAACAAACATTCAAGATAAATTTATTTTCAATGTTTTGGATGACGCAATCCGCACTGCCATTACTGAAACCCGGCGCATCAATTATCACAACAACATCCATCCAGGCATTCAAACCCAGCCCCGGTTTATTGGATTATGCCGCGTCCAAGGCAGCAATCATGGCATACACACGCGCCCTGGCCAAACAATTGGCACCACGTGGGATACGCGTTAACGGTGTTGCACCGGGCCCAATCTGGACCGCATTACAGGTGACGGGCGGCCAAAAGAAAAGTGCCCTGCCCGACTTTGGTCACGATACCCCGTTAAAGCGTGCCGGCCAACCCGCTGAACTGGCCGCAACATATGTTTTACTGGCATCCGACGCATCCAGTTATACCACCGCTGAAATATACGGCATAACCGGCGGCAACCATACGTATTGAAAAAACAAAACCGCCATACGGCGGTTTAATTTTTGGTGGACGCGCAGGGACTCGAACCCTGGACCCACTGATTAAGAGTCAGTTGCTCTACCAACTGAGCTACGCATCCAAAACACGTATTGAACATCAAAATATCCGTTCAAGACGTGCAGATTATATATCTTTTTACAATATTTGCAAGGATTTATTGCGCATACGCACAATTCGTCCCCGTATCTAATATCTTATATGTCCCTGTACTATCATAATATGTACCCGGTGCCAAATAGCATGACGTTATCGCAGCTGCACCAGGCATTGACAAAATATGCCCATTACCAACCGTTGCATATTTGGTCAGGCTTGAATCAATAAAAACACTTGGCGCATCGGGACATTGAATCACACCAATACTGGTACTGCCCCAATATTTACCTTTTATTTCAGTATACGTTAATTGCATCCCAGGACAATAATTCCCAGAATAACATTCAAAAAAAATATCATTTGCGGTTCTATATTCTGCAAACACATCATACGAATCAGATAGGTACATACCAGGTTTAATATTTATATAGCAATCAGTTCCTCCCATACCTATACTCAACCTTGCGGTACCACTCCATACCCCAGACATATTAAAAAATCCATCACAACTGAAAGTGCTTATCTCTGGACATGTTGTTCTATCAAGCAAACAACACCTGTCCTGATTTCCATCATTATACATAAATCCTTCATTTTGTCCGGTTGACACAACACATTCAACAAAATCGCGCGCCACGACAGGCATCGTGATTCCAATACCAATTGCGGTCAACACAATGCATATATTTTTTCGCATAAAAACCTCCTTTTTTCTGTTTTACGAAAAAACCACCAGACAATGCGGTGGTTGGAGGTTCAGAACAATATCAAACGAATTGTGCGGCTTATTCAATATATTCACCAGCCCTCCAACCCAGATAAGTTGGAGTTTTATATTTAACGTCCGCATCGCAGACGGTTTGATAAAGGGTTCTGACACCCCGAACCATTATGCTTTGGTTCAAGAAAGATATTATCAATAAAAATATGGAAATGCAAAAGTAATATTAGATACGAAACACGTACATATCATTACTTCTTTAAATACGCTGTCGGGTTATATGCCTGGGTGCCCTTGCGTATTTCAAAATGTAATTGGGGCGCATCAACCTTGCCGGTGGCACCAACCGTACCAATTTTCTGGCCAACATTAACCCGTGCACCACGCCGTACCACCATTGAATCCATATGTGCATAAACTGTCATCCAACCACCAGAATGCTGGATTATAACCAGATTACCCATCCCCTTAACCTCGTTCCCGGCGTACGCAACAACGCCGTTTTCTGCGGCCTTAACAGATGTACCACGTGTTGCACTGATGTTTATCCCATCATTAAACAGCCCGTTTGATTTCGCACCATATCCCGACAATATACGTCCACGTACAGGCCACGAAAATTTAGACGACGAACGGGCTGCAATTTTTGGCAATTTTTTCGACGGATCAGACGAAATCTTTTCTGTCGTTTTTTTGGTTGTTTTTGCACTATCTGTTTTATTGGTAGACATCTTCTTTGCGGTCTGTGTTGATGGCGACTGCTTTGAATTAGTATTTTTATTTGATGTGACCTTTGGTACACTGGCAACAGGTGTTGGATTTGCAGATTTTACCTGTGGCTTTACAACAATTGAATCAGACGACTTCTGTGTCACAACACTCGACATTCCTGTCACCTGGGTTGCGACACGAACATCTGGTGCTGACAAATTTGGCACCTTTAGGTGTTGTCCAGCATACAATCCAAATGGTGGTGTCAAATTATTCATAACCGCCAAATCATTTACAGGAACAGAATACTTACGAGATAACGAATACAACGTATCCCCCACCCCAACGGTAATTTCTTGTAATTCAACACGCGTGGTTGTTGGTGTTGGATTCTTTATCACAACAGATGTTGCTGCTGTATCAACCACACTGTTTTGTGCAGATGCCACATCTGCATTTTTTGGTGTTGCGACATACGTCACCGCCGGGCTTGTGGTACGCAACACCTGTCCAACAGATAATACATACGGTTCAGACAAATTATTTATTCGCGCCAATTCAGCCACAGTCATATTATGACGACGCGCCAATGCATATAATGTATCCCCTTTGGCAACGGTTATCTGATTTTCATCTGTACCAATACCTGTATCTAATGCGCCATACATTGGCACCATTAGATAATCATTACTGGGCATATCAGGGACAATTGTTTCTGTATCAACAGATGATGCATTTTCATCAACCGTATTAACTGCATCACCAGACACATCTGACGTCACGGTCTGGGGTGGAATTATATAATCACTGACACTGGCATACAAAACATAATCATCTGTGGCCTCTGACCCGTATAATTCAGGTGACGCATAAACACCATAGTCCGTCGCAGCAGAATTATAAATATCAGGCTGGGCATAGGGATCGGCCAATAATGCAGGATATCGCACAGAAATAAAGTCCCCGACAGAATCAGGCAACGACATTATTTTCGGCTGCAAATCACATGCCGTCAAACACACCAACAGCACGCCACACAAAGATATCCAGATTTTTTTCACACACCAATTATATCATAAAAATACGTAAAATAAAATACTTACATTAATGCACACTGTCACGTTGCATAAACAGGATACTTACTTCAAATAACAGCCACATTGGCACAGCTAAAATCACCTGGGAAACAATATCAGGCGGGGTTAAAATTGCCGCCACAATAACAATCGCAACAATTGCATATCGACGTGATTTTATAACCACATCACGGGATAAAATCCCCAGTCTATTTAACAAAACCATAATCAATGGCAACTGAAATGCCAATCCAAAAACTTTTAATAATCCAATTGTGAACGTCAGATAATCACGCGCCGCCGGCATCAATACAGTAGGCACCGGTGCCGTTTGATTTAATTCAACAAAGAATCGAAATACCGTTGGGAACAGAATATAAAACGCAAATCCCGCACCAATTAAAAATAGTACCGGCGACAAAACCAAAATCGGCCAGATAAATCCACGTTCATTTTTATGCAATCCTGGCGCAACAAATGCCCACAAATGCCACAACACCATCGGCAAAGTTACCAAAAATGCAAACAGGACCGACAATGAAAACCGAATCATTAATCCGTCTGTCACCGCTGTATACAGCATTGTTCCCCCGCCCCATGCGTTCATTAATGGCGTGGTTAAAAATTCTTGGATAAATGGTGCAATCGCCCAACCAACACACAACCCGCATACAAACACCAGCGCACACCACAATATACGGCGACGTAATTCTGCAAAATGTTGCATCAATGTCATGCGTTGCATTTTTTTGCCCCAGTCTTTTTTGTTGTGCGCCGTGTACGCGCCTTACGCAATGGCGTTGCAAAATCTGCCAAAATGTCATCAGTTGTTGTATGAATCAAATCATCAATTGGGACATCCCGCTCAATCTGATTTTTTATCTGTTCTGATGCATCGGTAATACGCCAAATTATATTACGCACAAACTTAATCAATCGCGCCAGGAACCGCGCCACGTCCGGCCACAGCCGCGCCGGTATCACAACCACCGCAACCAATAATATCACAAATAATTCAGCCCAACTGATTCCAAACATTTTGTCTTTTATGCATTAATCATAGAAATCATCACCGCCACTGTTGCTGACCGTCTTGTGACGTGAAATCTGGAAATAATCCTTGGCAAAGTTAGTCTTTGGCTTCAAATCATGAAATACAACATCCGTGGTTGCACCTGTTGCATCCGTGACAGTCCACGAATTTAATTTCACTGGACTTTTATCAAATACAACCGTCATTGTCCCCAATCCTTCTTGACCGCGCAGATTCATTTTCAAAGCAAACGTATTTTTATCATCCGTTGTTTCAAAAACATTGATATCTGCCGTCTGCAAATTTATATTCTTGCGAATTAAAACCCCGGCGGGCGTACTGGTCAATGGCACAGTCGTTATTTGGTCTAATGAACTGTCAAAGAAATACAAATCTTTACCATCCGCAATCAATTGTATCGGCATATTTTTGTAATCAAGGCGTACACGCCCCGGGCGCAGCATTGAAAACGTACCATTTTGCTTTATACCAGCAGATGTCTGAACAAAATCGCCTGTCAGTCCTGTGACAGAATTCAAATAATTTTCAGCACGTTTGACTACATTTGAATCAACCGCCGCATTTGCAGATATGGCAATAAATGCGAAACATAATGATAATAAAATCTTTCTCATCTTCTTACATCCCTTTGAACAGTTCCAAAATTTTGGTACGCACATTATCCAAACTGTCGGCAACAACCGCCCCCGCCGCACACAGATGACCGCCGCCACCTAATGCCGCTGCAATATGGTTTATCGGCGTACCGCGACTGCGGATAGATACACCAATCTGATTTTCTTTTTGATGCTTTAACAACACAATATATTCAACACCGCGTATCTGCCCCAGCATACCTAAAATCATTTCACCACGTCCATCCAGATACTTATAATTCTTATGCGGCACCGTCGCCAATGCCAATTTATGATGATAGAAGAATTCTGTTGCAGCAACAACTGATGCCTCGGTTAAAACGGTTTTACGATCCTTGTTATTCATTGATTCCATCAATGGACGAATTTTGACACCTTTATCAACCAAGTCTGCAACTATGCGCAACGGTTCCCCATTATGAATAAATTTCAAATACCCTGTATCTGTAATCAATGCCACCGCCAATAGATTCAACACATCCGTGTCATACTGCCAGTTTTGCGCCACCATCATACGATATATAATCTGACCAGTTGCAACAGCCGTATCATCGTTCATCAGCAAATGTGCAATCGGTTCATCATTTTTATGATGGTCGATTTCAATAATATATTTTGCACGTTCTAGTATTACCGACGGCCCACCGATATTTTTTGCCGTACCATAATCCAATACAATTGCGACATCAAACGGCGCAGACAAATCTGCATTACCAAAAAATTTCATACGCGGTCGCAATGGCATACTATCCAACGTATCAGGCAGATTACCATCATACACGCATAAAGGTCGCACACCATAATTCAATTCAATCAATCGTGATAATGCCAATGCAGAACACATTGCATCACCATCCAGATTTTTATGCGCAAAAATCACAATTGTTTTTGCGTTGCGTATTTTTTCATCAAATATTTTTAAATTTTCTTGCATAAATACAACCTTATATCGCGATGTCTTCTAAAAAGAACTGTGCACTAACGCGTCCATTATATTCATTTTCTTTTAATCGCCCTAGCATCATTATTTTAGTGTTTGTGTTGGCATCGTCCAGCAAAAAATCACCAACTGGTGTTCCCACCATATTAAATCCTACAAATGCCAACTGACCGCCAGACGACGTTGTCACAGTCCCACGCAGATGATTTGCCCCCTTGCCCATGGCAACAGCATAGTGCAAACGTGCACCTTGCAAAACCAATGTTGGTTCCGGATTACCCTGACCAAATGGCGCCAACGCATCCAATTTATGAATCAAATCCAAATTGGCCGCCCCAGCGTCCATTTCCGCATCAACCGTAATTTCCGGCACAGGTCTGTGTCCCCCCAGTTGCCCTGCCACCGCATTTTCTAAGAATTCACAAAAGCGCTGCTCGTTTTCCGCAGGCAAAGAAAATCCCGCCGCCGCCGCATGCCCCCCACCTTCGGATATAACGCCAGCCGCCAACGCGTCATGAATTATGCGGCCCAAATCTATTTCCGCAGTCGAACGTCCTGACCCATTTATAACACCATCAACACGTGTTGCGACACATGCCGGCATATTATATTTATCTTTCAGGCGCCCCGCAATAATACCCATAACACCACCGTGCCAATTATCACCACACACGAATAAACTGACACGACCATCTGCGCAATATTTTTCAGCATTTTCTGTTGCATGCAACATAATTGCATTTTGAATATCAATACGTTCTTGATTCATATTATGCAGGCGCGCCGCCAAATCATTTGCAATCAACGGATTATCAGTTAATAACAATTCCAATGCCGGTGCTGCGGAATCCAGACGCCCCGCTGCATTTAGACGCGGCCCCAATGCAAATCCTGCAGCATAAACAGATGGCTTGGAAATCCCGGCAACATCCATTAATGTACGCAATCCCAAATTTTGGCGCAATCCCAATACCTTTAACCCAGTTGCAACAAATGCCCGGTTCAGACCAATTAACGGCATTGTGTCACAAATAGTCCCCAACGCCACCAAATCCAACCAGTTCAACAAATTTATCGCATCCAATTTTTCACGCAATTGTGGTGTGGAAACACGTGCCTTTAATTCGCGATGAACTGCAACCAGTGTTAAAAACGCAACCCCAACGCCCGCCAGATAAGACATATTAGATGTATCATCCGCGCGTTTAGGATTTACAACCGCCGCCGCATCTGGCAACACCGCATCTGGCGAGTGATGGTCTGTCACGACCACACGCATACCACGCGCATTTGCATGTGCAACATCCGCCACACCACTGATACCACAATCAACGGTTATCATCAGTTTGACACCTGCATCTGCGATATCATCAATTGCTGCGATATTTAGGCCATAACCTTCGCCTTCACGTGTTGGCAGATGCCAAATCACATCCACATCCAACGCCCGCATATATTTTACAAACACAGCCGTTGATGTTATTCCATCAACATCATAGTCACCATATATCGCGATTTTATGCCCTGCGATTATGGCATCTGCAATCGTACGCGCGGCCGCATCCATATCATACAAGACCGACGGATTCGGCATGTATTCCTTGATACTGGGATTTAAAAATTTTTGAACATCCGCGTCCCCTGTCACGCCACGCGATGACAATATTTGGTTCAACAGATTATCGTTTGACAGTGAAATATCTTCTGCATTATATGTTGCTAATTTCCATGCCCTGCCCAGCATGGATTTATCTACTATCTTTTTCACGCTACACTCTTTTCTTATTATCAAGTGTATTATAAAGCAAAATTATTCAAATAGCAACGGCAGTATACTATCCAAAATTTTTCCAGCCGTTGGCACTGCGTTCCACGCGGCGGTACGCAATCCAAAATTTTCTTTTATTCCCTGGGGTTCATCCAATACAACCAATATAGTGTATTGTGGTGCCTCGGCCGGAAAGATTCCTGCAAACGCGGTTAAATTTTTCTTGTGATTAATTTTTCCGTTTGCATCGCGCTTTTCTGCCGTTGCGGTTTTACCACCAATTGTAATACCAGAAATGCGTGCCTGTTTTGCACTGGTTTCTTCGGCGATACGAATCATCACCCCACGCAACCGCGATGACATTTCAGAATCTAATACACGCTGACCGCGAATTGCGCCAACACTTCGCTTTTGTAACGTAGGATAAATATATACCCCACCATTGGTCATAGAATTTACTGCCAACAACAAATGCATTGGTGTCACCGCAATCCCATGCCCAAACGACATCGTTGCACGTTCAACAGGTCCCCACTTTTTAGGCATCAGCGGTCGTTCTGTACGCCCAAATTCCAAATCCAATGCGTCATCCAAATGCACCCGATGAAAGAATTCTTTTTGCGCCCCATCTGGCAAATCCAACGCAATTTGTGCACTGCCTGCATTACATGAATGCAACATAATTTCTTCAACAGTCAAATTTGGGCGTGGTGGCTTAAAACTGCGCACATCACCAATAGATGCCGCTGTGCGACCAAATTTATCCAATACTTTATATGGTTTAGCAATATAGTATTCTTTATTTATACCATTTTCGAATGCCATGGCGGTGTTGAACACCTTGAATATAGACCCCATTTCAAACACACCACGCAATGGTTTAAACAAACGGTTTGACGCCGGGTCTGCGCGCAAATTTTCAGGATCAAAATCTGGCAACGATACCATTGCGACCATTTCACCTGTACGCGAATTCATCAACAGTCCCATCGCCGCCTTGGCCTGATATTTTTCCATTGCAACCGATAATTGTTCATAGAACACCGCCTGAATTCGTGCATCCAACGACAACTGCAACGGGTCGGTATTTTCACTTAAATAATCATCATATATACGTTCGGCACCTTCCAAGCCACGACCATCGGAACCAACAAACCCCACAATATGTGAAAACAGTCGACGCTTTGGATAACGACGTGTTTGCACCTGTTCTACCTCTAACCCGGGCAATTTCGCCGATGCCACAGTATTGCGCACCGTATCAGACGCATATTTTTTCACATATATAAAAGACCGATTCGAATTCACCAGTTCTAACGCCCGTGCCAACGAATATTCATACGGCAACACCTGATGAATCAAATTTGCGACGGCATCCGCATCTTTGACCTGGCGCGTGCGCAACGTTATATGCCCAGACATTATATTCTTGGCCAATATATCACCATTTCTATCCACGATATCAGCACGTGTCACACTCCACTGGCCATCCCCACGGCCAATTCGCGCCCTGTCCGTGCCCTGAATCCCCAGTTGTAATGTACGCACCGTCAGAACAACGAATATAACCGCAAAAAATCCATATATTATACGCAATCGGCGATGTCCGGCGACATTAGATGCGCCCCCCGTAAAACCACGTTTAAAAATATCGCGCCCTATTTCCAGCATTTATTCACGCACCCCGCGCATTTTTAAATCACCAATCTGTACAGATTTTTGAAAACTGATTACTTCTGATTTTGGCGAAATCGTCACAACTAAATTTCGCAGAATTTCTGGCCGCACATACGATGCAAAATTCGCCTGGCGGGCGGCAATTTCCTGTTGGGTCTGAACGATTTGACTGCGCACACGGGCACGTGCCCTATCCTGGGTTCGATAACATACCTGCAACGCCACAGTCAACATCGCCACCGCCCCCAGCATCCATAAACTGATATGAAACATTTTTATATCTTCGTTCATCACCACATTCCCTGATACATCAGTTTATCATAAATTTTGCAAAAAACGAATCATAGAATTAACACCGTTCAATCGCCCCGCCCCCAGGTTTATATTTAAATCCGCAAACATCCCTGCCAAATCCATTTTGCGAATTTCATCCGGCGCACACCCATCAACAATCGCGATTAAAATCGCGACAATCCCGCGCACCAGCGCAGAATCCGCCACGGCATAAAATCGATTGCCCGCCCTGCAAATTTGCACACGTGATGCGCATCCAACAATATCACTGCACACCGCATCGTTCGGCACAGGCGGCAATTGCGCACCAAAATCCATAACCATTTCCAGTTTATCAACCGGTTCATCTATCATATCCAAATTACGCTTCATTTCATCGTATGTCATCGCCTACCACCCTTGTGATGTTAAATCCAAATCTAAACGCGCCGCATCCGACATCCGTGATAAATCCCATGCTGGTTCCCATACCAAATCTACACGCACCGGCATAGGACGCACAACATCTTCAACAACTGATTTTACCTGGGCCAGCAATTCTTCCATCATAGGACATGTCGGACTGGTAAACGTCATTGTTATAACAACATTATCCGTATTAATCGCAATATCATATACCAATCCCAAATCCCAGATATTTACCGGTATTTCCGGGTCATAGACAGTCTGTAATGCATTAATAATATCTTGCTTTGAAAATGCCATTTATTTCACCAATTTCTTAATAACATCAACCACGTATTCTACATCATCAATTGTGTTCCATGGCCCAAATGATATCCGCGCCGTGCCCGGCACCCCCAGGGCGCGATGAATCCATGTTGCACACATATTACCTACACGAATACAGACGCCATGCGCACCAACCAATGCGCCAAAATCCAACACATGCATACCATCAATTACAAAAGATACCAGCACCGCCCCACGTGGACTGACAATCTTTATCCGCGGAATATTTAATAGCGCATCATATAAATATTCAACCAAATTCTGATTTACACGATACTGTGACATATATTCTAGTGCAGGACGCAATCCCGCAATCTGGGTCAATGGTAATGTTCCGGCCTCAAACCGGTCGGGCGCCGGGGCCGCAATAATTTGTTCCCTATCCAGACGCATCACCATGCCACCACCAAATTTATCAGGCGACAAAGTATCCGCCGCGCGAATATACATCACCCCCAGACCTGTATCCGCACCAATCTTGTGTCCTGATAAACACAGAAAATCACATCCCCATTTTTTAACATCAATTGCGTGGTGTGCCGCATACTGGGCCGCATCAACAATCGTCACAACATTTGGATTTTTAGCACGGGCCGCACGAATTATCGCCGCGACATCTTGGGGTACGCCAATTACATTACTCATCGCCGTTATAACCATAATGTCTGAATACGGCACACGACTTATATCAATATTATATTTATCATCCAGTGCCGCAACAACAATATCTGCCCCGCCATTTGCTGCCAGATTTTCCCACGGCAAACGCGCACTATGATGGTCTAAATCAGACACACACACCACAGGATGCGCAACAGGCACCATTTGACGCGCCAGGTTTACCACGCGATTCAGTCCATCTGTCGCACCCGATGTAAAAACAACCTGATTAACATCCGCATTTAAAAATTCAGCCATTGCGCGACGTGCATCCCCCAGCATTGCATCCACCGCCGCCGCACGCGCACAGACCCCGCGCCCGGCATTTGCATACCCATCACGCAAAAAATCCATTTCTGCATCAATCACCGTGGTCGGCTTTAAACTGCTGGCCGTGGCATCTAAGTATATGATTTTATTCATTTTATGATTTCTCTTGCTTTTTATGCTGATTATAATACACTCGATAAAAATATCAACCAAGGAAGGAGAAAAAGATGGCTTTGGAACACGCAAACGACACAAATTTCGTATCATTAATTGGCAATGGATTAACATTGGTCGATTTTTGGGCAGTATGGTGCGGCCCATGCCGTATGTTTGGCCCAATATTTGAACAAGTATCAAATCAGGTATCAGATGTAAAATTTGTAAAATTTGAAATCGATGACGCAAACCGTCGCATTCCGGCCCAATACGGCATACGCAGCATCCCCAGCGTCTTGGCATTTAAAAACGGCGAATTGGTCGAAGCACGTGCAGGCCTGATGGATGCAGACACATTAATACAATGGATAAATGAACTAAAAGGGTAATAAAATGGCCACCGAAGATTACAAGAAAATAGAACTGGCGCCAAAATATACGCCAAAAAAATCAGAACCTTATATGTGCCCTATGCACAAGGCGTATTTTTATCAACTGTTATCTGCGCAAAAGGCAGAATTAACCCAAGACAGTGATTCTGTATTAAGTGCAGTGCGCTTGGCCGAAAAGACCGAGGCCGCCGGTGTCGGCGACGATTCGGACAACGCCGTCTATGAACAAGAAATCACAATGAATCTGCGCATGTCAGAACGTGATAATAATCTGTTGCGCAAAATAAACAGCGCACTGGACAGATTAGAAAACGGCACATTTGGATACAGCATTGTATCCGGCGAAGAAATTGGCCTGCAACGTATGCTGGCGCGGCCCTTGGCCACAATGACCGTGGAAGAACAAGAAGAATACGAACAGCGTAAATAAAAGAACGGGGCAATTGCCCCGTTTTTTTATTACTTATTGAATACCGACACTGAATTGGTCGTTATAGTCGGCAACGCGTTGCCCACCAATCGTACAATTTAAATCTTCAAAACCGCCCTTAATCTGGTTTTTCTTTATCACATTACTGGTAATCACACCGCCAACCGTGCCCAATACAACGCCCGCCACCGAATCGGACGCCAGGCGCGCCCCATTAAAATTACCACTTGCAGTCTTCCAGTGACTTTTCTTTTTCTCCCAATCCTTGGATATACCCGCCAGTGCGTCATACTTTTCCTTGATATTTTTACGCGTTTTTTGGGTTGTATCCGAATCCGCAATCCGCCCCACACCACGACGATACGATACAGAATCTTTTAAATAACATACTGTTCCATCAATACGCTTTGTCTGTTCAACCCCATCAGCATCAATATACACATAGTCCCAAATATAACCGATATAGTAATCATCCGGATTTTCTATTTTTTCACCATCGGCGGCAATTTTACCCGCCACACACTCGCACCGCGTACCCGGCGAATTCCAACGAATACTGCCACGATAGACACTGGTTAAATTTCTAATAATATCGTCACACGTCAATTTTTCAGAACGCGTATGACATCCCCCATTGTACCATAGTTTATCGGCATCCTTGCACCAGCAATATCCGCCCTGTGGGTCCCATTCGGCACCAGACACCGCGTTGCATTTCGTATATTCGTCAGATTTTTCACACCGCATGGTATTTTTATTCCACGCATAACTGTTGCCGGGACACACGCACGTATTATAAACATTATCCCAGCTTGCCCCGGAATTTTTTGAATCATATGATTCGCATGCCTCTTTCAGTGAACCGCATTTTTCAAACATGCCATCTACACCCGACACAGGTTCCAATCTGAACCATCCTGAATTACAGTCGCGCAGCCCTTTGTACACCATACCCTTTTCACAATAAACAAAACATTGTTTGGCATTTGGTATTTTTAAATCACGACACGGTACATCTCTTGATTCGCCATCAACCATATCGTCGGCCACCCGATACGAGCATCCCGCACCCACCGTCGCCGCCCATACGGACGCACATGGCATCAATATCGCAAGTATAAAAATAACAAATATTTTCTTCATAAATATCCCCAATGCCTATTGCACGCCAACCATAAATTGATCACCCCAATCGGCAACCGTCTGGCCACCAATTACACAGCGCAAATCTTCAAACCCACCACGCACCTGGTTTTTCTTTATCACATTACTGGTAATTACACCGCCAACCGTGCCCAACACAACACCCGCCACCGAATCGGATGCCAGGCGCGCCCCATTGAAATTACCACTGGCTGTTTTCCAGTGACTTTTTTGCCACTTGCTGGATATACCCGCTAATGCGTCATACTTTTTCTTGATTTCATCCTTGGTGGACGTCGTATCCGACTGGGCCGGCGTTTTACCACTGCCCCCCCCCGACGTTGGGCACCGACCATTAACCGGCCCCGTGCCAGTTGCCTTGCAAACACATTTGCCATTTATAATATGTGCACCGGGGATTTTTGCGCACCACTGGGCGTCACGCGAAATACACTTTTGTGTCTTTGAATCATAGTACAAATCGCCCGCCCCTAAACACCGGCAATAACTGCTGTTTCCGACATCAACCCATTCAACGTTTTCACCTGCATCACGTGCATCATCACAATTGTCCTTTGCCATGGCAGCATCCGTCAATTCACATTTTTTGGGCTCTGATTTTGAACGTTCATACATATCCAGACAAACACAAATATTATTTTCGGTACGCAGGCCATTTGCCGCATCACATTTGCATTCCCATGAATTTGGATTCGTACGGTCGCCCGACCATACGCCACCCGTATCATTGCAATTGTTTTTCAAAACCTCATACGTATTTTCTTCCAATTGTGCCTGTGGTGTTAATTTACATCCCATCTTCTTGTCTGGATAATATTCATAACGGTTATTGTCTTCACACTCGCATCGTTCTGGTGTCACACCCCTTACCTTTTTCAGGTGTTTATTTGAATCACACGTACATTCATCACCATCCCAGTCCCCACCAGAATTTGTACATATCGCCTGATCCGTCGCGACGCAACGGGTACCATCATACGTTTCATCTGACGCATTTGCACATACACACTTGCCATCAACCGGTGTTTCATTAAATCCCAGGGTCGTGCTGCAAACACATACAGCAGGATTTACATCATCTTTCCATTCACCGCCACTATCTCTACACTTGTCTTTATCACCCTGATTTGGATCAACACATTTATTTTCCCCCACATCAAATTCTAATCCCGACTGGCACTCACAAGTTTTCCCCGGGTCTTTATCCTTTTGACCATCTTTATTGCATATACAGGTACTGCCATTCCAGTTTCCATAACTCGGCGCATTTTCACATACATCTTTGCCAGATGTATCAAGAACACAGGTGCCACCCTCAGCCTTGTACCCAGAAATACAATTACACATTAAACATGGACTCGATACTTTTTGTGATGCATTAATTTCTGTACCATTATCAGTCAATTTACACTCCGCATTACTAATGCCCGACCGCGGTAATACAGAACCAGAACACACACCTAAATTGTCTATATTTTCTTGTTTCCAACTATCATCATCGCCACTATCGTCAACACACAAAAACAACCTTTTTGTACCATCAGAATTAATCGTTGCAACGTGTGTATTAGGCGAACAATCATCGTCTCCAACTCCACCCCACATATTATTTACATCGCAATGAAAACACTGTTGTCCGTTCAAATCGCCTGCATCTTCAAGCCCCAAATCACTATTTTTTGTTTGCCCATCTTTGCTCAATAATTCAGACGTATCTTCATTTGTTTTACAAAGATGTAATCTACAACTGCCCGCAGCCCAAGAATTCGAACAAAAGAATCCATTACAAACCAAGAATACACTAAAAATGGTTAACAGTTTTTTCATTTATACACGCGTGTTTTATTACACTGTATTTTATCATATTTGCCGCAACCATCCAAACGTTTTTATTAATGTATAATCCACCTCTACTCTCTTGTCGTCACCCCGTTGAAGAACGGGGTCCACTGTGTTCTTCAACTCTCCTAGTGCTAGGACTCTATAGACCACAATGGATACCAGCCTGATACCACCCACACGACGTGTTGCGTGGGTGGCTATTGCCACAGTGTGACATTTACTTTATGCTGATAATACCTGCCCCGCTTGCGGGGCGGGATAGACAAAGTTAGGGCGCCAGCCCTTACGCAGTCTTGGGTGGGGCACAGAAAGATAGGTATAAATAACAAATATTTCCCCACCCCAGTTTTGCTAATGCGCGTCGCGCATAAACAAAACTTGCCCCGCCCCAAAGGGGCAGGTCACGCCGCCGCATTTTGATTTATGATATATTGCCCATGGGGCAATACCTGCCCCCCCGGCACAGGGATGGGACTTACATAATTTGCCTGCGGCGCACTGGATGCCGGCCGCCACCGGTATGACGTGGTATGTGTGGTAATGATAAAAACAAAAAAATCGGGGTGCCCCCCCGACATTATCTTTTATTTTTTTACGACTTTTTTGGCGGTTTCCTTTTTCGCCACCACTTTTTTAGGTGCCGCTTTTTTCACAGCAACCTTTTTTGCCGCCGGCTTTTTTTCTGTATCGGCCCGGGCTGGTTCTTTTAATTCTTTTTTAAACACCTTTATCCCACCGGCCAAATTTTTCATCATGCCCGGAATCTTGTTGTGCCCAAACAGAATCACAACCAATATCAGAATTAATATTATTTCGGTCCAACCTGGTCTCATATCTTTATCCTTTTATTTCGCGACATAGCAATCCAAGCCATCTGACTTTGCATTGCGACAGAATCCATTTGCATCCGCAGACGTTGCAAACGCAACACGCAATCTGTACAGTGTTTGGCCATTTGCCATTTGCGCCGCCAAGATTACAAACTGTTTTCCCTGGAACAGTGCACTGTGTGCGCGACGAATTTGATTTTGTGCAGATTCCGCCAATGCGCGTGTACTGTATGAACCGAATTGAACATACCAACTGCCATTTGATGCCGCGACTGTTTTTGCAGGTTTCGGTTTGACCGGCTGCGCCGCCTTTTTCGGTGCAGGCTTTGGCTTGGCGGTGGTTGCCGGCCGGTCTGGATTAAATGTGACAGCCTTTCTATCTTCGACAACACGTGTCGGCACACCACCAGCGTCATTTGGGGCCGCCACAGGTTGTGGTAATGGTCTTGGCTGTACGGTCGGCTGTGGTTGTGGTTTTGGTTGCGCAACATCGGGCTGGGCCGGTACAGACGGTGCCACAGGTGCAACATTTACGTCAACAGGCACAACATCTGGACGAACATTTGGATTCACATCAATAACCGATCCCGCATCACCACCATCAACAACAATTGCAGGCACATCTAAATCAACATCCATTGACGAAGACGAATCGCCACCAATCGTGCGCACAATTATATAGGTTGCCAGAACAATCACCAACAAACCAATCCCCAACAGCAACCACGGCTTTTTCGGGCGCGGCGCCGCAAACGGTGCAGCATCCGGCAATGCATCCATAGACGCACCGTCATCCAAATCTAATAAATCCATGGTGTTGTCATCGTTCATGTAAAATCCCCTTTTAATTCATCTGCCATATATTATATCACAAAAAATGCGCATAACCAAACCGTTATTGCAGACAAATTATTTCGGCATTTGACCAAAGTTCGGCGGCACAATCAGTTTATGATTTTCAGATACAACCGGTTCTGTTTCACAACGATGCATACACCCCCCCAGCGCAATCGGCAACATAACAACAAATAATAAAAAGATTTTTTTCATGTTTTCTCCTTTTCCTATATATATTAAATGTATGGCGACAAACGCCGCCATACAAATACATTTTACATTGGCAATTTAACCGCCGTCGCCATACTGTCCACAAATTTATCCAGTGGTACAATAACCTGGCTTTCAATCCCCAGTTTACGCAATGTGACAGTTTTATTTGCCGCCTCTTTTTCACCAACAACCGCAATAATCGGCGTTTTTGCCAGTGACAATTCACGGATTTTGTAATTAACCTTTTCATCACGCAGGTCTGCACGCGCATACACACCCGCGCCACGCAACGCATTTACAACATCCAATGCATAATCTTTGAACTTTTCAGAAATTGGCGTGACAACAACAGGTTCTGGACTTAGCCACAAAGGCAGGTTTCCGCCCGTTGATTCCAGCAGTACCCCCATAAAGCGTTCAATTGACCCCAGCATTGCGCGATGCAACATAATCGGACGATGCTTTTCGCCATCTTCGCCAACGTACGACAAATCGAATCGTTCTGGCAAATTCATATCCAATTGCACAGTCCCACACTGCCATACACGTCCCATTGAATCTTTCAAATAATTGTCGATTTTCGGGCCATAGAATGCGGCGTCGCCTTCGGCGATTTCATATTCAATACCGTTTGCATCCAATGCATGTTTTAATGCGCCTTCGGCCTTGTCCCAGATTTCGTCACTTCCGATACGAAATTCCGATTCTTTGCGTGTGGCCAATTTCATTGAAATTTTATCAAATCCGAATTTTGCATAAACATCTTTGATAAAGCGCAAGATTTTTACAACCTCGGCTTCTAATTGTTCTTCGGTGCAGAAAATATGCGCATCATCTTGGGTAAATTCACGCACACGCATCAGCCCAGACAGACCACCTGCGGCTTCATAACGATTAACCTTGCCAAATTCTGCCAGATACAGCGGCAAATCTTTATAAGACTTAATCCCCTGACCAAAGACCAACATACCACCCGGACAAGACATCGGCTTTACACAAAATGTTTTTCCATCCTGGGTTTTACCGGAATAATTATGTTCGCCATACTTTGCCCAGTGGCCCGAACGTTCCCACAAACATCTGTCCATAACAGATGGTGTTGAAATTTCCTGATAACCGGCCAATTCTTGACGTGCGCGGATATAATCAATCAATTTGCGATAAATCTTATACCCCTTGTCATGCCAGAACACCGCACCCGGCGCATATTCCGGTTCAAAGTGGAACAAATCCATGTCTTTTCCCAGCTTGCGATTGTCGCGTTGGGCGGCCTGCTCCATCATTTTCAGATGTGCATCCAATTCTTCCTTGGATGCGAACGCATCAACATAGATACGCTGCAACATTTTATTTTTTGCATCACCCTTCCAGTATGCACCGGCAACAGTGCGGATTTTAAACCCATCACGTGGCAAATCCTTGGAACTATCCACATGGGGACCACGGCACAGGTCTGTAAAATCACGGAACGTATAAATTGATAACGCCGCGCCAGCCGCATCGTATTCGGATAACCATTCCATTTTATATGGCTGCGTGGCAAAGATTTCCTTGGCCTCGGCCAAATCAACATTGCGCTGTTCAAATCGACCGTTTGATTTGATTAAGTTGCGCATTTCCTTTTCAATTTTTTCAAAATCTTCTTCGGAAAAGCGATGTTCTGTATCAAAGTCATAATAGAACCCGTTTTCAATCGCCGGGCCACCTGCAAATTTAACATCTGGATACAATTTCTGAACTGCCGCCGCCATAACATGAGCCAAGCTGTGACGCACTGTTTCAATTGGATATGACATAATATAAAGTCCCTTATCTTAATTTTTGTTTTTTTATTTTGAATTGATTTGATTATTGCACTGGGCGGATAAAACCGCAATTAGAAATTACACCCCCAAAGGGGTTGTAGTAGTCGTAAATGTGAAAACGTACATAAATCTATTCATATCGCACAAATAATAGCGCGATATGAATAAAATGTCAAAATTAAAAATGCGGCATTATCGCCGCACTTATATTATGGCAATAATGGTTCTGCGATTTCACCACCACCAATTTCTATACCAGAAATATCTGAACTGCCTGAACTGCTGGATTCCTGCGCATTCATACTATAATTACAATCACGGGTCAAAACAAATGTACCGGGTATATCTGTAAATTCGCATCCATTGGGATAATAACACGATGTGATATCATCATCGCCCGTACTGTCCGGTGTGCACGATGTTGTCGCCCCCGTATACGTTGGACAATCAACGCATACTCTACCGCTGCGATACTGGCCAGACATACACATAATCTCAATCGCACCTGCCTCACACTCGCACGTAAGCGTATTAACAGTACCCATACACGCCTCCATACTATCAGGGCATAATGCCGGACATGTACATTGATTTTTTCCCGCGCACCATGTTTGCGGGGCTTGACAAGCATGTTCATCCACTGCGCAATAATTTTCATCATATTCACATTGAACGCAAGACGCACCACTGTATCGAACACATTTATAACAATCTGCACATACCATATTGACCCCAAAACTATTTGATGAAACACATACCGCAACTGCGGACATAATTAATATTTTTTTCATTTTCCTAACCCCCTTGTTTTTCGTTTTTAAAATGAAAAACCGTCACAATATTTGACGGCTGGGTGGTTAGTAACAAGTCAAAGATTTGCGTGTCATATTCAATATATTCTGACACCCACCCAACCGCACAATGGGTTGGGATTGGATATTTCATCACAAAAGAAAAACACGCAAAATGCGCGTCTTATACTTTCCTGACGCTTTGACAGAGGTTACTAAGCCCCATCATCGGAATACCCGACGACAGGCAGATTATACAACGCATTATCATGCGCATGCAATCAAAAATAAATGCGCAGGAATCATCCCGCGCATTACAACAAATCAAAAAAGCAATTAAAAATCAATTATGCAACCAAACAGCACTGCAAAAAAGAAACACACGCTGCCACCGATTACAAACAGATGCCATATCGCATGGGAAAATTTCATTCGCCGCCACAAATAAAATATCACACCCAACGAATACGACAGACCACCCGATAAAATAAACCACATACCACGCGCCGATATATTACGCAACATTGCCGGCAAAATAAACAGCAACGTCCAGCCCATAATCAGATATAGGCCGACCATCCATTTTGGCTGACGTTGCGGACTGCGTATTTTCATAAATGCACCAAATATTACAATCGCCCACAAAATTCCAAACACGGTCCACCCAAGTCCCCCACGCAAATTCACCAGGCAAAACGGCGTATATGTACCTGCAATCAGGGCATAAATCGCAACACTATCCCATACTTCAAAAAAACATTCTGATTTTTGACCAATCATTGCGTGACACATTGTGGAACCAAAATACAATGTGAACATAGTCAGCCCAAATATCGCACATGATACAATCGCCCATACATTACCAGCCAGCACTGCGAACACTTCCAACAGAACCAACCCTGCAATGGCCAGTCCAATACCAATACCGTGTGTCAAGATATTCAAAACCTCTTCGGATTTGGTGGATTTGCGTTCCCAGCGGAACAATCCTGTTGCCCGCAATGCACGCAACATACGGTTTGCATGCGTATCTTTCTTTACAGCACGCAATTTTGTTTTAACTTGTCGTTTTGTCTTGGTCATTTTATTATATCCCCTATTCTGCCACGCACACGCGCATCACCCATAACCGTCATCATTGAATATAAATCAGGTGTATTTGTACGTCCAGACAATGCCACACGCAAATTCATTGCAACATCACCATTTTTTATCCCCAGTTCAGACGCAATCGCAACAATTTTATTCCACCATGTGTCTTTGTCATCAGCCGCATCATACACGCCCAAGAATTTACGCAACGCATCACGATTAAATTCATATTCTGTGTTGGCCACAAACAACGCATCCCAGAAAAACGCAACGGTTTCCAGTGTCTGACGCCACGTCACAAAATCCTTGCGGATACGCTTTGGATTATCACGCTCAATCGCCAACACAGATGTCAAATAATCAACATCTGCCACCTGCATTTTGTGATTTTCATCACCATATTCGTTCGCCCACGAAATAACAGACGCCACCAAATCCGCAACACTCATCGCGCCGATATATTCTTTGGCCCACCACTCTAATTTTTTCATATCAAAGAGTGCCCCCGACATCGGAATTTTTTTCGGTTTTAATTCATAATCCCAAATTGATTTAACCTGGCCTTTGGCTTTGGCCTCTTCATAGCCAGAGGCTGCAATATTACCCAGGTATTCTAATACAGCCCCAACCGGCCAACCATCGGCCAAGAAAAATGCAACATTTGCCTCTGGGTCTTTACGCTTGGACAGTTTACGCTGCTTGCCGGTATCACTATCAATCTTGTCAATTGTTGATGTGTGAATATACATTGGCGCCGTCCATCCCATCATACGGAATAATTGCGTATGCAGTGGTAATGATGGCAACCACTCTTCCCCACGGATAACGTGCGTTGTACGCATAAAGTGATCATCACACAGGTGCGCAAAATGATACGTCGGCAAACCATCATTTGATTTAATTAAAACAATATCTTCGTTATTTTCTGGAAATCCGATTGAGCCACGAACCGCATCCCGACAATAAATCTTGTTTTCAGGATTACCCATTGAATACAAACGAATCGTTGGAACCCGCCCCGCATCCAGATGTGCCGCAATATCAGATTCTGTCAAATCACGGTCACGTGCAAATTCACCATAAATACCGGTTGCAAATCCTGCATTACGCTGATTTTCACGAATTTGTTCCATATCATCGGCGGTCAAGAAACACGGATACGCCAATCCACGTGCCAATAAATCAGCCACCACAGACTGATAAATATCCTTGCGCTGTGACTGATAATACGGGCCATATTTTTCATCATTATTATACGCCAATCCAAAACGATGCATTGAATCAACAATAATATCAACAGCTGATGCAACCTCGCGCTTGGTGTCTGTATCTTCGATACGCAACATGAATACACCACCGGACTGTGACGCCAATTTACAGTCAATTAACGCACCATACAGACCACCAATATGCATATATCCTGTTGGACTGGGGGCGAAACGCGTGACGAACGCGCCATCAGGCAACGCGCGCGGCGGGAACTTTTCTTCCAGTTCTGCAATAGTATATTTTGGCACCGCGCCCAAGACGCGTGCAATTAAATCAGATGATAATCCCTGTCTCATATTCAAAAACCTTGTTTTATTGTCATTTGGATTTTATACTAAAATCATGGAAAAACAAGAAATAAGAACATTTGGCCGTCGGCATGGCAAAAAGCTGTCCGCACGCCAGACCAATTTAATTGAAAATATTTTGCCGGCAATCGCGCCGGACACAGACGGTGACATATTGGAAATCGGATTCGGGGCCGGCGAACATGTGCGCGATTTGGCACGTGCCAATCCCGACAAAATAATCATCGGTGCCGAACCATTTATGAATGGGGTCGCAAGTCTACTGTCTGCGATAACGGACACAGACAATAACATACTGGATGAATATAAAAATATCCGCATCTGGCCAGACGATGTACGCATTATGTTACGAAACATCCCCACATTGCGATTTTCAGAGATTTGGATTCTGCACCCCGACCCATGGCCCAAGGCAAAGCATGAAAAACGTCGCCTGCTGAATTCAGATTTTTTATCGTTTCTGTCGGCACATTTGGCACAAAATGGTCAAATTATAATCGGCACTGACCACTGGGAATACTTCGACTGGATATTGGCCGCGGTTTCAAAAACCAACCTGCATGCTACACTGCCAGACATTGCGACGATTCGCACCCGGTATCAGTCAAAAAATATGGCACACACGGCCGAGCCAAAATATTTAATTTTGACTGCTAACGCAACTCATTAAATCTGGCCGGCCTGGCATCATAATAATACCATCAGGCAAATTGCCCATGCCCTGGGGTTTAACCTGGGTACAGAACGATTCGATATCAATTTTATCTGCCGCACGTGCCGCAATATCAACCGCATGTTGTGATGCAACAGGTTCACTTGGCACTACCTTGGTATCGACTGGCGCTTCTTCAACCGACACAACAACTAGATCTGGTGTTGGCACAACAGATTCAATTTTTTTACTGACGACAGCCTGCTTTACAGTTGATGTCTTTTTTGTCTTCTTTTTCTTTGGCGCAACCTTCTTTGCCTTAACAGGATGCTTGGCCGCGGCAACATTTTGTGTTTTCCCAGCCCTAACTGGCGCAGGCCGCGCCAAGGCCACATCACCATACATATTTGACGCACGCCGCACATCATCGGCAGATACCTCGTATTCACCATACAACGTCGGTATTCCGTATACAGGCGGTTGACTATCCGCCATAGAAAATGCCCCACATGGAATAAATATCACCAACAATATAAATTTTAACATTTTCATGTATCACACCCTATTCACATATCATCAGACGTGTTCGCGTCGTCAGCGATGGCTGAACTGCGGCCGTCAAACGCATTACCTGTTCCAAACGCATCGGATTTGCCCCAACAACCCAGCATATATCAAAAGATGATGCCACCGGCACCGCCCCCAGCATACTATACACACGCCCAACAAAATCTGATTTTTCGCCTGCATCCTGCGTTAACGCCAACACCAACGAATCGGCCCGCACACGCGACACCGCATCAAAAACCATATCCCAGTCATCAACGTCAATTTCATTTAAATTCAAACCAATCGCCAATTCTTTATTAAAGAACAAATCATCGCGCACCACATGCACCATATCGACCAATGCCCCCAATCGCGCCACATCAACAAAAACGATTGCCCCCGATGCACCACGCTTGAACGCAGCATTTATATTTACAGCCATTTCAGACATATCTGCATCACGAATCGTACGTCCTGCCTTGATATAAAACCGCGGAATAATTTTTATATTTTTCCCCTCTAACCATGGCCATACGGTTCCAACCGCAGATGCCGCCACAGAAATCACGCCAACACCGTTTGACACCGCAAAATCCGCCATGCGTGCCAAATCTGTTGCATCATCCGTCGCCGGACACCACAGTCCAATCTGGTGTGCAAAATCATCAACAATGTCTGTTATTTCAATCATTACACTTTTTACTTTACCATAAATATGATATAATCAAAGACAAATGAGAAGCAGACTCGACAATATTCTACTTGGCGTGCTGTGGTTGCTGGCGGCGACCCTGGGTGCCACATTTTGGTTTAATACAAAATTCGGATTTAATATATTTTCTGCCCCGCACTGGCAGTATTTGGCATATTTACAGGCATCACACACACCTGTTATGCCGATATTCTATATTTCAATGGGAATTATCATATTTATAACTATATTCGGATTATATTTATTAACGCGCCCTAATTTCAGGAAAATTGTTTTACCGATACGCAAATTGGCCCAACCTAAAAAGCCCCAAGTCACACCACCCGCCATACTCGCACAACACGCGGCGCCACAACCTGCACCAACAACCGCGCCCGAGATTGCGCAACCTGTCCCCACCCCGGAACAGACACCCACGCCTGCACCTGTGGCGTCACGCCCGGCTCCAATAATGCGCCCACCACATCTGACATTGCGTCCCGAAAACACATACGTTGCCGCACCAGCGCCGCAACGCACGGCACCACAAACAAATACCACAGATACCACCGACAACGAATTACGCCAGATATTTGAACATGCCGGATACATGGTAAAAAATAACCCATACATCAGCGGATTTCGACCAAATCTGTTGGCAATTGGCACAAACGAAATCCTGTGGATTGGTGCACTTGGTGCCACCACAGTTCAGGTTCATAACGCTATTGATAAATTAAATCAGATATTTGCAGACACACTGGAAGATGTATATATCGATATCAACGGATTTGCAATAAACGCACCAGATGCCGCAACCAGTGAATTCGAAGACATCTTGATGTTCCAATCAACCGACGCACTGAACCAATACATGCAAGAACACCAGAACACAAAACCGACCCCGGATGAACAGGAAAATTTTGACGCATATTCTGAATACATTGACACCGTCATCGGATATATAGGAAAACTGTGATGCAATTAAGCCAAGATGCCGCACAAAAAAGACTTTGCGATATGGGCATAACAGACATGCCCCTGATTGCAGTGCGCACGGCATCTGTCCCAGTTTCACCTGATTGGTTTGCGCAATATCGTGCGCTTTGCCGCCAGTTTATGATGACACTGACCGACGCAGTCGAAGAACTGTCATTTCTGAACCTGTCCCAAGATGAATTTATGGGACTGTTGATGGGACGGCGCATGCCACCAAATATGTCTATCCGATTTCGCACGCCACTAGTATGGGGTGGGAAAATGGAAATATCAAACCTGTTCATGTGCCGAACATTTCCAATATCACATAACCTGGACAGATTTATAATTGCGCAAATTGGCGCGGATACTGTTTGGTTGCCAAACCCTGCAAAAAAAATATATGTTTCTGCACATACAATCGGCGGTGGTGATGGTGGCAACGCAACAGAAGACCGCCTGTCACAACTGGCTGCGCAAATTGCGGCGAACCGCGGCATGGAATAAAAATATGATGACACATAATGAATTTTTATCCGCATTAAAAACACGTGGCGTACAAACCGCCCCACCAATAACCACGGCACAAATTTCATATACGAACACCGCCTTGCAACGATTACGCGCGGCAATGTTGCCGATGTATATGATTGAATTATACGGTGCAATCGGTGGGGCACGCCTGGGGTCAGGATACATATTCGGGCCTAACGATATTACATTTGATACAACATACCCGATACCAAATATCGTAAAGATAAATGAAGAAATATCATCCATGCCCGCCATCACTGGCAAGACGGTATTTGGTCGCAATGATTTATTCTGGTTTGCGTTTGATGCATTTGGCACATGCTATATGTTGGATAATTTATCACTGCGACATTTGCGCAAATACGATGACCCATATCGTGCAATGCTGGACTGTCTGAACGGGGGCAAGATATAGACATGAAAAAATTATCTGTTTCTTTATCAGGTCATCAAACCAGTATCACAATAGAAGATGAATTTGCATCTGCCCTGAACGAAATCGCAACACAGCGTGGTGTATCAATTGCATCAATCATAAAAAAAATCGATAACGAACGCGCACCGGGCGCAAACCTATCTTCAAGCGTACGTGTTTGGATTTTAAAAACAGTAAAACAGTAAGTACGCGACACAACAACCAGTTATCACATCTTATTCATTGCAGATGTAAACGTCACACCAAACACATCCGCCCCCGGCATGCCTGGTTCTGTTTTTAACACCGCTTTCTTTTTATACTTTTTCTGTTGTTCTGTATTATAACGCCGTACCGCCAATGTGGCATTTTCATATTGATAGGCTTCATCATACTTTTCTTCTGACCCACCAATACTTACAAACACTTGATGCGACAACAAATGCTTTTCTGCATCTTGCCCCGCGTGCCCCTGTGCAGCAACATCAAAAGAATATGCGCTTCTTATGTTTTCTTGTTTGTTATCACAAAAAACCATCAAATGTGCACTAAACATGTCATCGGCAACATCTCTATATTTCATATTTACAAAACATTGTTCAAAGCCGTCTGGATATTCACATAATTTTAATCCACAATCTTCATATTCACCATTATCCAGATTGGCAGTTAATATTATTTCGCCTGTTTCTTCATCATGCGTTTCACGCCTTTGTACCTCGCGCCCTGTTTGTTCGCTTTTTTTATTTATCATCGCAATTGCGTCATCGTATAACTGCCACAAAGTCTTTTCTGCAAAATATAATATTTTTAACTCAAACTTAACAGTTTCAGAAAATTTTGACACCCGGTTAATATAGTTTGCACTCTCGGAATCCAGTTTTACCTGATCTGTATGATAAATTTTATTTTCAAAATCATCTGCAATTTGTCGTATATACTGATTAGGTTGCGCAAATGCATTTTCACCCACAAGAACAAAACATATTATAACAAATACAATTTTTGTAAACATCTATACCCCGCATTAGTATGACAACAACCATCTGAAATATCAGATGGCAGGAGATTCATAACTATCAAGTGGAATAGCGCTGTGCTTTCAATATATAACACAACTCTCCTGCCCTAGTCCCGCAGGAGTTTTTTATGTTCGTTCCGAACACCACTTAACAGGTTATGAAGCCCGGTGCCAAAACACTTGGCACATAATATATTTTATCATTTAACAGATTTTTTTCCTAATAAAATATGCCACGATTTTGTGGCATATACTCTATCCGTACACTTATTGAATTTATTTATCATCTTTTCTATATGATGATATAATCACACATGCAACAGAACAAATCAAAATTATTATCATCACCCCATCACGGCCGATCGCACGATATGGTGTTATGTGCGCACCACTAACCACACCATCCAGCACACCCGACATCCCCACCGGCAAGAAAGACACGATTTGACCCGATGCAGAAATAAACGCACTGATACCCGAATAGTTCGCGCGAACAATCGGCAAACCTGACTCAATTGCATACCGCCGCACCATATCCAAATGTTGATATGTACCGGGGGTATTTCCAAACCAATTATCATTGGTGATATTTATTATTGCATCAATCGCCACTGCCCCGCGTGGCAATAATGCATCAGAAAATATAACCTCATAACATATGGCCGGGGCAAATCGAAAATCACGACCATTGATATTCATAGATATAATTTGCGCGCCACCCCCTGCCGTTAAATTACCCGGCGACGGCACAATTGTCCCAAACGGCCCATATTCACCAAACGGCACCAAGTGCGATTTACTGTATATCGTTTCAACACCGCCATCCCGATTTGCCACCACCATGGAATTATACAGACGCCCATCATTATACGATGTTGCGCCCAATATTAAATCTTTATCCAGCATTTTTGCCATCGGCATATCGTCACCATTTACAATAACAAATGGGTATGATGTTTCTGGAAATATAACCACATCCGCATCACCATCAACGGATGCCAAATCAAACAGGTTCCGCACATTGTATTCTGCCACCGCCAATGCGTCTGCACGGGTGGCCACGGCCTTATTCGTGGCACTGCCCGCAGGCTGTACAATACGCATAACCGGCGACATATCACTGTCCAGCGATGCAACACGCATATTATGATATCCGTATAGCGCGCCACAACCCCCAAATAAAATAAAGACGGCAAGCACACCCCATGACATACGATTTTGTCTGTTCCGCACAAATTCCACCGCACTTGAAATTATGCCAATAATTATAAACGTTAATCCCAATGCACCCCACAGTGCCATGGAATTGGCCAACGCCCCCCACGGCATCGCAATATTAGAAACCGGATTCCATGGGAAACCAGTAAACATCCACTCGCGCAGCCACAGAATCAGTGTCCAAACGCCTGCAAAGACAAATGGTCGCGCAGATGGTGCAACACGTATTACCGACACCGCAACAAATGGTATTGAGAATATAACGCCCCCAGCCAACGCAATTCCAATTAATGCCGGCACAGTCCAAACCGCAAACTGCGCGGTAAGTTCGGGCAATACATATATAGAGTGCAACATCCACCAAAACATCGCAACACTGTACACTGCACTGAACGGCAATACGCGCAAAAATGTACGCCATATGCCATGCCCCGCATCACGCGTTATCAACCAATAGGCAAAACCAATGCCAATCAATGTCGCCCACCACAGATGAAACGGCGCAAAGCCCATCGCCGCAAATGCACCACACAACATCATAAAAAAATATTGCATTACGCCGCCCCGGCGAATTGTTAATTTCTTACAAAAATTTATAATGCGCGCCCCCGGGCAACAATCCGCTGTACCGCAGTCACATGCACATACATCAGATTCTTCATACGGATTTTTTATCCCCAATTTTTTTAATATTTTAATCTCTTTTGATTCCATAACTGCGGCTTCATCATCTGCGATATGGTCATATCCCTGCAGGTGCAACATCCCATGGACCACCATGTGTGCGGTATGTTCCGCCACAGAAATATTGGTGGCAGCGGCTTCACGTTTAACGGTATCCAATGATATAAAAATATCCCCCATCAACATGTCGTCACCCAATTCAAACGACAAAACATTTGTGGGCTTATCTATGCCACGATACACGCGATTTAATTCATGAATATCGTCATCAGACACCAGTGTAATCGAAACCTCTGACGCGCTGTATACGGGGCCTGCCGCCATGCACGCGATTTTTTTAAAGTCGATTTTATATTTGCGCCAACGCGCGTCATTATAATTTACATATACCTTCATAATTTATGCCATATTGTTATTATTACGATTAAACGCCGTCAATCCCTTCATAAACGCATTTGCCTTAACCTGATTTTTTCCACTGTTAAATGCCGTGGCACCTTTGGATTTTTTTCCGCCCCCAGATTTCCGGCCGGTCGCACCCCGCCCCGATTTCAGTTTATTTGACATACGCGTGACATCACGCTGAACACGTTTGTTTCCATTGGCAACCGCCAGTTTATAGTTAGCCAGCGCACGCTGAAAATCGCCTTTCTTTTCATACGCGACACCCGCATTGTACTGGGCAGCACTATACTGGCTTTTATCGCCAATATCATGCAGTACAATTCGTGCATGCTCAATCGCGTCATCATAACGCCCCAGTTTATTACACGTCGCCGCCATATCATTATGCAGCAACGCATTACCTGGGAACTGGGCAATCATTGAATCAAACTGGGCGGCAGCATCTTCATAGCGACCAGCACGGAAGGCCTGAACCGCACTGGTGTACTGCTGGTCGTATCCGATAACGTACGTAGATTCCTGAACAGACATGACATCATCTGTTTTCTTGACACTGTCGGTTTTATTTTCCGCCACCCGTTCCATAGGTCTGATAACAGCCGTGATATTCCCCACCTGACACTGGCCACTGCGGCATATCTGAACAACATTTTCAGGCAAAACATCACTTAATTTGCGATGTTTCGCCATAGAATGCCCATGCCTATCTATCGGATTTTGCAACCATTGATGAAATTTTGCATATGTTGCCTTGTTCACACGGCGTTGTTCGCCATCACCGACAAAGAACGCCTTTTTCTTGTCACCGCCAACATCGTTGCACATTAATTTATAAAATTCAGGCAAACCATCAACCGGTAAATCCAAAATCTCTATCGGCTTTATATCACCGGACAACAGTCCTGCCTCTATCCATCTGCGATATACCAATCCGGGTGCCAATTTTCCATTGGCCCTTAAATACATGCCTGCCCTGTCACCCAATGTCACACTGGTATCAATTCCCATCAGAACCTTGCCAAATGCAGTCGGATTTTCCACAGGATATTTTACAAACAATTCGCGCACCAATGAATCCGGCGTTCCAAAACCATATTCTTTGTATAGTGCCCTTAACTGCTCGGCCCGGGTTTGATGATTTTTATCGGACTTTTCTTCTATCATATCAGTGCCACCGTTATACAGGAACGACGCCACCATCATAGCCTTGGACGTAGAATCAAACTGAACATTCCCCAGTCCTGTTTCATAACAGTACAGATCGAAATAAGTTTCACCCACCTCTAAATGATGCCGGGCCAGTTCATATGCCGCGTCTGGGGTAATCGGTGGCGTGTATGACGTGACAGACTTACCGTCCTTTAAAACAGTCGAACCAAATCCGATTGTTGCCTTGCCAGACACATTGTCGCCAGGTTTTAAAATTTTGCCATTCGCATCATCATATACAACATGCATCCCGTCATCGTTCATGCGCACGCCTTCTAAGGATACCAGATGTGCAATCAACAATGGTGTTATCGGCTGCATCTTGGCCAGGTATGCCCCATAAGTATTTTCTTCATAGACCGGAATATTATCAACATCAATACCAATTGTGTTTTCAGTTCTGATTGCTTCATCACGTTCACCGCTGTTTAATGCATCATATCCCTTGACCCCACCGGCCACCATCGCCAGCATAGTGTAATACAACAAATGCGATGACAGGTTTGGGTACTTTTTTGCAAACGACGATATTTTTTTAGGGTTGCCTTCCTTGTTCTTGCCAACTGTCATTTTTGAAAATCCACGTTCCATCGCACGCGTTGCATGATTGTCCAACGCAAAGTATTTTGTCGCCCACAATAAAAACTGCATCATCCCAGACAACCCAATCCCCGCCCCACGCGCAATTTTGCCGCCTGTACTGGTTGGATTTTGCGCTGTTATTTTTTGCCGAGCGCGCCCAAACGCCCGATGTGGTGCATTTACAATCTTGCGAAAAGTTTCACTCATCCCCCTAGCCCCTTTTGCCCAGTCCTGATTTTTTTGCAATTTTACTGCGCCGTGACGCATACGCAGGCGCAACCATCGGATAATCATCCGGCAATCCCCACTTGCGCCGATATTGTTCTGGTGTCATCGCATATTTACGCATCAAATACCGACGCAACATAACATGCCATGTGCCATCTTCCAAACACTGAATTTTATCATTTCGCACAGAATCACGTATCTGTTGTTGGGATGCAACAACATGCGTTTTCAACAGTTCACGCGCATTGCGCACCGCCACATCCATCGCCATCCCTGGATTTGCCGCCATTGCCGCCGCCGCCAAATTAGCGACCGCCAACGCAAATTCAGAATTTTTATCACTATTTACCAATTGCCAATTCCCTAAATATCTAATAGAATAATTATACCACAAATAAATACGAAATAAAACCAAAGTAAAACATAACTAATGACAACCGAAAACAGACCACTTGCCGATTTGATGCGCCCCCAAACTATTGATGATGTTGTGGGCCAGCGTGCACTGCTGGGCGAAAACGGTCTGGTGCGACGCATGGTTGATAACAAAAAGTTATCAAACCTGATATTATGGGGGCCGCCGGGATGCGGCAAAACAACGATTGCACGTGCCCTGTCAAATTCGGTTGATATGGATTTCATGCCAATGTCGGCAGTATTTTCCGGCACCGCAGATATAAAAAAAGCGATGGAGGCTGCAAAACTGCGCCGTCAAATTGGTCAAAACACATTACTGTTTATTGATGAAATCCACCGTTTCAACAAAACACAACAGGATACCCTGTTGCCTTATCTCGAAGACGGTACGGTCGTATTTATCGGTGCAACCACAGAAAACCCCAGTTTTAATTTGAATAACGCATTACTATCACGATGTCACGTTGGCGTGTTGTCAGCACTGGATACGGATGATTTGCTGACATTGATGGCGCGGGCCGAAAAATTTTTAGATAAAAAATTACCACTAAACAATGATGCACGCGTTCATCTGGCAGAAATGGCGGACGGCGACGCACGATTTTTATTAAACACAATTGAATATCTAGTATCGGCCAAATTCAAATCAGACCTCAGCCCGGATACATTGGACACCGCCATCCAAAAACGCGCACCGATGTCTGACAAATCTGGCGACGAACATTATAACCTGATTTCTGCCGTCCATAAATCACTGCGTGCATCTGATACAGACGCCGCACTGTACTGGGTGGCACGCATGATGACATCTGGCCAGGACCCAAAATATTTATTTCGGCGCTTAACACAATTTGCCATGGAAGACGTGGGCCTGGCCGACCCAAACGCAATGCAAATCGCATTATCGGCATGGCAAATTTATGAACGCATGGGCAGTCCCGAAGGCGACCTGGCATTAACCGAACTGGTAATATATCTGGGCACGGCCCCAAAGAGCATCGCAAACTATCGCGCGCAATCTGCGGCATATGCGGCGGCACGTCGCACAGGCAGTCTGCCACCACCAAAAAATATCTTAAACGCGCCAACAAAAATGATGAAAAACATGGGATATGGTGCGGGATATATTTACGACCCAGATACCGAAACCGGATGCAGTGGCCAAAATTGTTTTCCAGAATCAATGCAACGTGAAAAATACTATCGTCCCATCGAACGCGGGTTTGAGCGCGAGATAAAAAAACGCGTTGAATACTGGGATTCTTTCCGCAAGAAATAAATCAACGCACCACTAACGTTGCAGTTCCGACATCACCGCCCGCAGATTTACCAACGTATCCGTATTTACTGCCCGCACACCAACCTTGGCACGCTGAATCAGTCGCGACAGCACACGTCCCGGCCCCAGTTCATACGCACGTGTAATCTTATATTTCGGCAAATTTTCCATAATCTGAACCCAACGCACCCCACAGGTCATCTGGTCAACCAACGATTGTTTTATATCCGCAGGGGCCAGCATTGGATGGGCTGTCTGATTTGAAAACCATGTTGTCTGGGGCGCCGACATATGAATACCATCTAATTTTTGTTGCAACATTACGCCCGCTTGGGCCATCAGTCCACAATGCGCCGGCACGGCAATATTTAATCGGCGTGCAATTCGCGCACCAGCGGTCACCGCCATATCCAGAATAACATCCAACGCCGCATTTTGCCCACTGATGACAAATTGATCACGCGCGTTATAGTTTGCAAATTCCGCATATCCATACGGTTGCGCCACACGCAGGAAATAATCAATCATTTCCTGGGACAAACCAACAATTGCAATCATCCCTGCCCCACCAGTTGACGCCAGTGACATATAATTAGAACGTGCCGCCAAAACAGACACCGCATCTTGGAATTTCATACTGCCAACGCAATACAGTGCCGAATACTGGCCCATTGAATGGCCAACCATCGCATCCGCCATTTCATGCAACGGATACCCACATTCAGATTGCAACACGTGCGCAATCGATACCGAATGCGTAAATGTTGCCAACGACGTATTTTCCGGATGATTTAATTCCGCCACCGGCCCATCCATACATATGCGCCGCATATCACGATGTGTCAAATCAGACACACGCTCAAATGTATGACGCGCCACCGCAAATTCATTAAAAATATCATGGCACATGCCAACATACTGGGCACCCTGGCCCGGAAACACAAATAAGGTTCGTTCTGTCATAATACGAACAGCGTTGCACAAAATTAAAAAATTGTCAACTAAAACAATATATTAACGCGCGTGCCCACACTGACATCATCGCCTTCGAATTCATATCCGATTTGACCAACATACTGGGTTCTGCCATATTGACGCACAACTTTGAAATCCAGCCATTCTTGGTCATAATCAGGATCGGTAGACTTGCGCCATGTAAACGCCGCACCAATACGCCAATCAGGATTGATTCTGAAATAAGCCTCGGGTATAAAGTCAATATAACTCATCCCACGGTCATCATCAAATATCCAATTTGACTTTATTGATGCCGCCAAAGTAAATCCTGTCCATTGGCGTCCAAAACGCAATCCTGCATAATACGTGGAATCCGCAAAATAAGGGGTTCTGACATGCGAACTGCCCCAGAATTTCAGCCCCAACATAACATCTGTAATAATACGTTGATCGTTATCTTCGGCCCGCATCAGTCGATATGTTCCGCCAACATCAATCGCAGAAAATCCATCCTGATTACCATCAAAGTCATTTTGATAATGAACATTTGCCCCCAACGTCAACCGATTATTAATACCGTATGACGCCGCCTGACCAATGCGCAGTATACTGTCAGAATACGTCAGGGTCGTGTTAGATAAAATTTCTTCGATTGCCTGTAAATACAGCGGGTCTGATGTATCACGTGCCAACACATCATCATATGCATACGCACGCCCACCAATCAAAAACACCGCCCCCATCAGACACAAAAATATTTTACGCATCACATCCCCCGAATATAAATATATAAAAATATGACGCCGACCAATGCCGACGCCATATACATCAAATTACCTTAGAACATAAATATCGCCTGCAAACCGATTGTCGTTTCACGATAATCAGATAACTTGGCATCACCATATTTTATCCAAGTATCCATTACTTCTTCATTACTGTTCACATCTGTCAATGTCCATCCATATCCATAGAATCCCAGTGTTTTGTCATCCGCACTGTCATACAGTGATGTCTTGGCATACAGATTTAATGCAAACCAATCATTTGGCTGCCAACCAATTGCGGCCTTGATTGACGCCTGGTTATGCCAATCATAGTCCCCAAATATAGCCTCTACATTTAATGTCCAGTCTTCTTCCAATACACTGAATACACCCAGACCGCCTTCGACATAGAACGCATCATCGGCATCTGTTTTATATGCAACGAATATTGACGATGTGTTTCCTTCTTTGGTTATGCCTTCGATACCGTTGCCATATGAATTTTCATCAAACGATACATACCAACCACGTGCCAAACCATAAATTGTAGTTGATGCAACCTTGTATCCAGCCTTTAATTCCAAAACGAAATTATTAGATATATCTTTCTGGCGCTGATAATATGCAGATGCTGTTGCAATCCAATTGTCGTTATCAACAAAACGCCATTGCGGCCCAATACCATACATATTCAGACCATTGTCATCCATTTTATCATCAGGCGCAACCGACCAATCCAGTTTATAGTCACCCATGTCATACTGCACCATACCCAAGATTGCAATTTTATCGGTGATACCATAACTGAAATCTTCTTTAATAGAAAACTGGGTCATATCCCATTTGGCAGATGTATCATCCATTGCAAAACTATATGTATTATCACCCAATGTCACTGATGAAAATGGTGTCAAATCCATTTTGTAATTATTCATTGTGTATGACAAATCCGTGACGGAACCAAACTTGCCCTTTAACGGCTGAAAGAACGGATGTGCCAAGAAATATTTACGACGCATTTCACTGCGTACTGTTTCTGCACGTGATGTACGTACCGTGCGGGCACCTGCCCCATTATCATATTGCTTGTACAAATCACTGCGTTTTACAGGTTGTGTGTAATACAGATTGCCTGCATCTTCGGTTTCATATACGCGGGTTGTTGTACGTGTCTGATATTTTTCATAATTAACATTGTTGCGTTCACGCACCGCCGGTGCACCCGACAAATCCGCACTGGATGCGGCACGCGTGCCATAATTTGTTGCACCAAAAACCGGCGACATACCAAAAACCGCCACCGCCCAAACAAACAAAGACATTTGATATTTCATGTTATAAATTCTCCTTTTGATAAAATTATAACATAAACACAAATACAAAAAAAGCACTAAAAATATATTTGACGATTAATTTTGGCGACGATTTTCAGGGTCAAACCACGGCTCTGTTTTTTCCATAAATTGACACAATCTGTCAATCTTTTCACGCAACTGTTTCAAATCCAAATATATCGGATACAAATACCCGGTTGTTAGTGATACTGGACGTGCGTCTGGCTTTTTCATTTTAAATCCTCATTAAGTTCCAAAAATTAAAAAGACCACATATTATATATGCGGTCGGGAGTTAAACGAGTTGTATTCCAAACTTCTATTGCCTTTGGCACAGCCTATTATATAGCAACAGCATCCCGACCATTGGTCGGGACATTAATTGAAATAGAATACTGGGCGTTTAAACCCGATAGTCAACTAATGTCAACGTACATACATTATATATACCATGAACAAAAAATCCAATCTTTATTTGTTAATTGTTCTTTGCGGATTGTTCACTGTAAAAAATCCGCCATCGCAGGATTTTTTACAAAATGTGTCGTTTATTATTGGCGTCGGGGGCACTGATTATACCCTCTTCTTCCATGCGTTCAATAAATGTTGCCGCCTTGTTATATCCAATACTTAAACGACGCTGGATATATGAAATGGTCGGCTTTTTATCACGTAAAACAACTTCCTTGGCCTGGGAATATAAATCACCGTCTTTATCCGCCTTACTTGGCGCCGCACCCGGCAGGCCCGCAAACGCCCCAGCGCCACCGCCCACCGCATCACCACCATCCGTCACGCCATCGGCATATTCTGGCATACCCTGCCCGCGCAAGAAATTGCCAATTGTTGTCAATTCTTCATCCGTTATAAATGCACCATGGATACGGACAGGGACGCGACCGGCCTCGCTAAACAACATATCGCCACATGCCAACAATTGTTCTGCGCCCTTTTCACCCAGTGTTGTCATAGAGTCAATATTACTGCGGGCCTGGAACGATACACGCGTTGGGAAATTCGCCTTGATAACACCGGTAATGGTTGTCGCATCCGGACGCTGGGTCGCCATAACCAGATGGATACCCGCCGCACGTGCCTTTTGCGCGATGCGTTGGATACATGCCTCGACCTCTTTACGGGCCAGTGACATCAGGTCGGCCACCTCGTCAATAATAATTACGATGTATGGCCAATCGGACATATCAATTTCCTGGGTTTCAAATAATAATTCACCCGTCTCCTCGTCCGTGCCGACAGCCACCTGCTTGGTTAATTTTTCGCCACTTGCACGCTTGTTCGCCATAATTTCATTATAACTTTCAAAGTTGCGTGCATTTACAACCTTCATCCGTTCATAGCGATCATCCATTTCACGCACCGCCCATTTCAGCGCATTTACCGCCGCCGCCGGATCCAGTTTTACAATTGGCGTAATCAAATGCGGAATATCATCCCAGAACCCAAAGTCCACACCTTTTGGGTCAATAATCACCATCTTGCATTTGTCAGGTGTAAAATGATAAACAATGGATGTAATAATAGATTGCACAAATACCGATTTACCAGACCCAGTACGCCCTGCAATCAACATGTGTGGCATTTTGGCCAAATCATAATACATCGGATTACCACCAATATTTACGCCCAACGCCAACGGGATTTTATATTTAGATTCTGTAAATGTCGGATTATCTATCAGTGATTGGAACCGCACCGTTTGACGATTAATGTTCACCATTTCAACACCAATCAAATTAGTGTTTGGAATATGCGAAATACGAATATTTTCTGTTGCCATCGCACGTGTCATATCCTTGACTGTATCTGTGATTTTGGCAATACGCATACCGGTATCAGGCTCAAATTCATACAATGTGACGATTGGCCCCGGACGAATTCCAACGACACGCCCACGAACACCGTATTCGGCAAAGTGCACCTCCATCGCCTGGGCATTGCGCTTTAATTCAGGTGTGACAATATTTTTACCAAAATTAGACTTTTCCAAAAATCGCGGGTCTGGCAATAGATACTGCGCGTCACTGGTACGACTGCGCCCAGCCACCGGCGCGACAATTGCCGCCGTTGCGCGACGACGTGCCCGGCGTGCCTTGATGGGTGCATCCTCTGCCGCATCCGCTGCGACATCTTGGGCTGTATCATCTTCTGAATCTGTTTCAAATTCTTCATCAGATACAGGTTCGACCGGCGTTGCCAAATGAAATACCCCCAAAGTCCAACGCACAAATCGCCACATACGCACCACAGCACCACGAATATGCGACCACTTTATATGCAACAAACTGGCGGCCAGATAAAAAAATACCCCCAGCATCACAAATCCTGCGACAAATCCCCACGCGCCCAAAACAGATGCGAAATCTGTCGCACAAATAACGCCAAACATACCGCCAAACGTTGCCATTGGCGCAATCAAACCAAATGCCGCCGCACCAGAACACACCGCAACAAAACCACGCAAGAAATTATAAACACCGGCCCCGTCATTTTCCCGCCGCGCCATCCATGACAGCCCAACACGCCCCAGCATTAAAAACAAAAACAACGCCGGCACAAACCCAATTACATATCGTACAAATCCGACAATCTGGCCCATAAATGATTGATTACCAAATGTACTGGCGGTGGCAAAACCATCTAAAAACGGGTCATAAAAAAATAACCCAAATATTGCCATAATTGCAAAAACTATCAATACCGCGCCCAACGCACGCTGCAATAAACTCTTTAATGCGCCGGATATACTGTCCGGTAAAAACTTGCTTTCCATGCGGGATATTTTATCACAAAAAAAGTCAAAATGTTATGATAATTTAAACAGAAAGTCGCATATAACTATGCGACTTTCTATATATTAAAGACAAAATTTTTTATATTATTGGTCACGATATTTAACAATAAACCATTTCACAAAATCTGCCGCGACCATACCAATAAACGCCCCCAGAATCACATCTGTCGGCCAATGTGCACCGTATGCAACACGTGACGCACCAACAACAATCGCAATAGTCCATGTCGCCCACTTTATTTTTGGCACCAACATCCCCAACATAACCAAACCTGCAAATGTCGCAACACTGTGCCCGGACGGCATTGAATTAAACGCCCAATCTAATGTGAACGGAAAAAATCCAGTCATATCCAGTGCCTCAAAAAATATAGGTCTGGCACGCCCGATTACGACCTTTAACACTTTGGCAAATAAACTTGCCGAAAGAACGCTACAAAATATAAAAAATGCATAACTATGCTTTGTTTTTTCGATAAAATCGCGCCCAATCGCCCACAGATTAATATAATGCTTTGAATTTCTGAAATTAGGTTTTGTTTCTATTGCTTTTTTTACATAAAACGCAATTAGTAATATACCAGATATAATAATCCAAATCTTGGCATCAAATATCGCATCAATCCATCCGAATAACGGACAATCAAATTGACGCATAAACAGATACAACGGCCTATCCCACCACAGTACCCCCGTAAACACCGCCGCCAACACGACAACGGATGCGATTGCCAACAATTTCCATTTTATTACATTATTTTTGCTTAAAAACATTTTATGCCTCAACTAAACTATTCATCTGCAATCAGACGATTATAAACTTTTTTACTGGTTAAAATCTGAACTGCGACCGCTGAGGCCAGTGCATCTTCATCGGCCCCACTGGTAATAACCGGACAACCACGACGCACCGCATCGGCCGATACGTTTTGGTCACGATTATAATCATGTGCATTAAAATCATTATTTATCACGTTCAAGAAAAACGCATTTTGCTGGGCCACAGAACGAATATTAGATAAACACACAATCGGGAAAATGCCACGTCCGTCAATTTGACGTCCCCCACCCGTTTTAATAGATTTATTCAACAATTCCAACGCCCCGCCATTATTCAGATTAATACGCGTTGCGATACGTGCCGCGCCGGCCGTCGGTGTTCCAACCAATACACCACGATGTGTTTCATAAAATGTGGCAACAACTGCCTCTGCGGTGCCACGTGTCATATTTGACATCAATACCACAACCGGTACATCTGTTATGGCATTTGCCGCAGATGATACCTCAACCTCGTCCTGGGCGGTTTCAACAATACGCATAACAGGCGCGGTCCCCGTAAACAGACTGGCAAATTTTGCCGCCGCACGTTCATCATCACCAGTTGCCGCACGCATATCCAAAATAATCCCAGTAATATCATCATATGTATTTAACGCATCAGATACAATTGATACGGCATTTGGCGATACCCGATGCACAACAATTTCTAAAATCGCACCATCATCCTGCATATCGCGATGAACAATATCAGAATCTGCAACAATAATCGTTGCACGACGCAAAACAACATCCTTGTCACCAGACGGCGTCAATAATTTTAACTTTGACGTACCAGAATTAAAACCAGATACCATCGCCGCAAAATCTGCATCTGATACAGATGCAGCGTCCACGCCATTTATTGCAACGATTAGGTCATCCGCACGCACCCCCGCGATATCTGCCGGTGAATCTTTATAAATCCCAGATATACGGAAATTGCCACGCGCATCACGTACCGCCTCTATACCAGAATGTGTAAGGATTCTACCATCTTCGGCAATCTCTGCTGCACGCGAAAATATATACCGCCCATTTTCATCCACACCACGCATCAAACTATCTACGACCATCTGATACATTTCACTTTCACTGGCGTGACGCAGAAAGGAATCATTTTCACGCAATTTTAACACCAATGCCGTTGTGATTTCACCAAAACCACGCCAATCATAGGCCGTGGGCCTCGGATAATTTGCAATAATATTATCTTTCCATACCAATACAACACGTTCATCCGTCGCCGCAATATGTGCGTTGGGATTCAGGTTTTCCAATGCCTCTATCGCGACATTTATGTTTTTACCGCCCCACTTAACCCCATCCAGTTTTTCATAGATATCCGCAAATGTTTCCGACACATCAAATACATGTAAACCATCCTGCACCGGTTCATCTTCAAAGAACAGACTGTCGGCGTGTGCCACCGCACCCGCCGATATCGATATAACAAATAACAACAGTCTAAATAATTTGCCCATTTGCATACATCCCCCCTGTCCCCATTTTGCAACACCACGCGATACAATTATTAATACTTTGTATCGCGCAGGTTAAAGTGATACAGAATCACGTTCGAAATATAGATACTGGTCAATGTTCCCATCACAACAGAAAAAGTCATTGCGATTGCAAATTCTTTCAGCATTAATCCGCCAAAGATATACAACCCAACCATCGCCAAGATGGTAGAAATACTGGTCATAATTGTACGACGAAACATTTCGTTCACCGACAGGTCAATTAAATCAGTCATCGGCATTTTATGGTACTTTTTGATATTTTCATCAATTCGGTCATAATTCACAACCTTGTCATTAATAGAATATCCAATACCCATCAATATAACAGCAATGGCTGTCTGATTGAATTCCAATCCTGTGACGGAAAAGAATCCAAACATCAACACAAAGTCCAATACCAGTGACACAAATGACCCCACCGCATAACCACCGCGATAACGTATCCAGATATAAACACTCATCAACACAAACGATACCAGAATCGCCAATATACCACCACGCACCAGTTCGCCGCCAATCTTGGGGCCTACAATCTGAACCTGGGAATACGACACCTGGTCACCCAAGATATTTTTTATTTCTGCCACACGTGTGTTCTGTTCGGCATCTGTCGCACCACGTGGCAGCCCAACACGCACCAGTATTGCACCACCGTCCACGCTTTGTAATTCTGGACCGAACGCCGCCAGTTCAGTGCGCATTTTATCAATTGTCATATCCGCGGCTGTCGGTGTCACTTCCATCGATATACCGCCCGAAAAGTCAATTCCATAGTTCAATCCATGTGTCAACAACGACACAACAGACAACACAACCAATACCCCAGAAATCCAATACGATAATTTCCGATATTTCATAAAGTGCAGTTTCATGATATAAATCCCCTACTTGTTTCTGATATAACCAATCTTTTTATTTTTACCGTTCATCCACCAGTCAATCATCACACGCGACAACAACAAACATGTGAACAGCGTTGTAATAACACCAATCGACAGTGTGACAGCAAATCCACGAATTGGGCCTGCACCAAATTGGAACAGAATCAACGCACAAATTAAATTAGTCAAATTTCCATCCATAACCGTCTTCATCGAACGGGTAAAGCCCATATCAACCGCACGCAGGGTTGGGACACCTTCGCGCACTTCATCCCGGACACGTTCAAACGGCAATATGTTTGCATCAACCGCCATCCCCAATGTCAGCACGATACCTGCAATACCTGGCAACGTCAATGTCGCCCCCAGCGTTGCTGATATACCAATAATCATTGCCAAATTTACCAGCAATACGATATCTGCCACAACACCAAATGCACGATATACAAATATCATGAACAGCATGACGAACAACACACCAACCGCAGACCCGATTTTACCGCTTGCAATTGTATCCGCCCCCAGTCCCGCACCAACGGTGCGTTCTTCGATAACCTGTAATGGTGCCGGCAATGCACCACTGCGCAACAAAACCGCCAAATCCTTGGCCCCTTGTAATGTAAATCCGCCAGAAATCTGGCCACGGCCACCCGGAATTGGTTCACGAATATTTGGTGCCGACAAAACCTTGCCGTCTAATACGATTGCAAAACGTTCACCAACATGTTCTGTTGTTAATTTTGCGAACCGACGCGCACCTGTTGAATCAAAACTGGTTGTCACAACAGGCATATTATTCTGGTCAAAATCCGCCTGGGAATCTTTCAAACTTTCACCAGATACTTCGACACGCGAATAAACAGGAACAATTTGACCCGGCATGTCAATATAAGGCAAAAATTCCGTACCCGCCGGTGCATGCCCCGACGCCAACTGTTCTGCCGTCACGTTTTCATTAACCAGATGGAACGTCATTTTCGCCGTCTGACCAATTAATTCTTTGATATGTTCCGGATTATCAACGCCCGGCAACTGAATCAAGATATATTTACCGCCCTGGGTCTGAATAGACGGTTCCTTGGTTCCCAGCGCATCAATACGACGACGCACAATTTCAATACTGCGGTTCAATGCGTCATCAATCATTTCTTTTTTCTGTTTTTCAGAATAAGATAAAACAATTGTATCACCATCAGACGATATATCCACACCGCCCCCCAGTGCACTTTTTAACCGTCCCTTGGCACGCGATACATCAGACGTATCACGCACAACAAAAGACACAACACCGTCAGCATTGCGCAGATTTGAAAATCTGATAACACCCTTGTCACGGTCAATCAGCGACGTGCGCACTTCGTCATATAATTGAACCGACTTTTCACGAAACATGGTATCGGTATCAACCTCTAACAACAATTGCGCCCCGCCCTTTAAATCCAACCCCAGTGGAATTGGTTTAATCCATGACGGAAAATACGGTGCCAACTTTGGCGACATTGTCGGCACGGCCAACAATACACCGAACCCTGCAATAAATACGATTGCCAGTTTTTTAAACATAACCCTGCCCATCCTTTATTCGACGTTTGCGACTGCATTTTTGTTGATTTCGACAACAACACCCTTGGCGATTTCAACATCAATTGATTTTTCATTTACTTTTTTAACAGTACCATATATACCCGCGGCCAAGACACGATTGCCCACCTGAATAGAATCCAGCATTTTCTTATATTCCGCCATACGTTTTTTATTTGGCCGATACATAAAGAAATACAATATTCCAAATATAACGATAATATACCCCCACATAAACAGTGACGATGGCTGTTGCGTGGCCATACCCGTCGTTTGGGCAACGGTATCAATTGTAGTTTCGGCAACAACTGGTGCGTTTTCCATAATTTTCTCCTTAACTTATTAATTATTATGATGCCAGAATAGTAAAAAAAATCATACCTGTAAAGCACAAAAATCAAGGGATTGACGCCCAGCCTTAGATACGTTCAAACCAGCCATCCACATCGGTCAATGGGATAAATTTATAGACGGGCCGACCATGATTACATTCCCCGCCGCGTTCTGTATTTTCAATATCACGCAATAACGCATCCATTTGCGCCATATCCAACCGTTGCCCCGCACGCACAGACCTGTGACATGCATAGTTCGCCAATTTTAAATGCAACCGTTCACCCAGGTTTGATGAGGTACCGTTTGCCCGAACCTCGTCCGCGACAGATTGTAATAAATCCGCCCAGTCTAAATCCCAATCAGCAGGTTTCTCAAATATTGCAACAGCATCATCACCAAAACTATCCACAACCAGCCCACCATCGCGCAAACTGTCCGCAACCGACAACACCGCCATGACATCCGCGTCACGCATATTTATAACAATCGGTGTCAACAATGGCTGACGTTTTAAATTACGATGCCGCATATGCTCATATGTAATGCGTTCATGCGCCGCATGTTGGTCAATTATCACTAAATTTTCACCGGCCGCCGACAGAATATATTTATTGCCAATCTGGCCGATTACACGTCCCAATGGCAAATCTAAAACAGGTTGTGCAACAGGTGCCGCCGACAGCGTTTTTTCATCTGATGCATTTGATGAATTCCCAGCAAACAGATTAACCATCTGACGGTCAACATTGCGCACCGGTTCACATACACGCATAACAGATGGCGCCACACTAACACGCGGCAAACCAAAATCAATCCGTTCTGATGACACAGACGGCGTTGCCTCATCTTGGGCAACACGCACGCCCAACGGCGTTGACAATACATCACGCAAAGTCTTGATTATAAACGCCCGAATATGTGATGGTTCCAGAAAATGTACCTCGGTCTTGGCGGGTGATACATTTACATCAACACTGCGCGGTTCAATATCTAAATATAATGCACACAGCGGAAATTCGCGCGCATGCATCACATCCATATATGCCGCACGCAGGGCGCCAACCAAAACTTTATCCTTTACCGGGCGACCATTTACAAATAAAAACTGGTCAACAGACGACGCGCGACGCAGGGTCGGTTCTGATATAAAACCATGTACCCGCAACCCCGCCCGCGACCCAGACACGGCATCTACAGACAACATGCGTCCCGCGACATCATCACCCATAACAGCCGCAATACGGTCGACCAAATCTTGATTCTTTGGGAACCGCCATTTGTTATTCAATGTAAATCCAACATCCGGCCGTGCCATCGCCAGGCGTTTTACAACCTCTAACACGGACATCATCTCCGCCCGGTCACCACGCAGGAACTTTAACCGCGCAGGTGTACGCCCAAACAGATTTTCAACACGCACCCGCGTTCCACAGTCCCATGCAGACGGCGAAATTTCGCCCGATGCGCAATCAATACGCCAACCATTACTGTCGGCGACCTGGCGCGTATCAATATACATATCAGACACAGATGCGATTGACGGCAATGCCTCGCCCCGGAATCCCATGAAGTTTATATTCAGCAAATCATCATCGGGTAATTTAGATGTCGCATGCCGCGTTATCGCCGTGGCCAAATCTTCGCGTGACATCCCACCCCCATTATCAATCACGGATATCAACGTTCGACCACCATCAACAACATCCACAACAATTTGGTCCGCGCCGGCATCCATTGCGTTTTCAACCAGTTCTTTGACCACACTGGCGGGGCATTCAACCACCTCGCCGGCGGCGATTTGATTGATTAAGAATTCTGGCAAAACGCGTACCGACATAATTGTATTTTTTAATCTTTAAATTTTACTTCCAGGATTTCGTATTCTTTTTCGCCACCGGGCAATCTGACAATGCACGTATCACCAACACAACGCCCGATAAGCGCACGTCCCACCGGCGATGTACACGAAATCACCTGACGCCCGTCTGATTCAATATCAGACAAGATACGGCATTGCATACGATTACCATCTTCATCTTCGGCAACGACACGTGCACCAAACATAACACGGTCACCGGACAAACTGTCAACATCAATAATGGCTGCATTTTCAATAAAACTTTCAATAAACTGAATCCGCTTGTCAATCTGACGTTGCTTTTCCTTGGCAGCACTGTAATCGGCATTTTCAGACAAATCCCCCAGCGACCGCGCCCACTGAACCGTCTTTAAGATTTCAGGACGTTGTACTTCTTTTAAATCTTTTAATTCCGCAACCAGACTATCAAAGCCTGCGCGTGAAATCGGCTTCTTTTCCATAATTTATACCCTTCGTATTTTTCATCCGATTATACGCAATCATTTTAATTTTGCAATTATCAAATTATCAAGGTATACTTTCAACACAATGAGTATAAAGCCATCAATTTTATCCAGATTTCTAATCCGCCGATTTTTTTCCGGCGTGGGTTTGGTAATGCTGGTCGTGTGCGGAATTATATTCGCCGTCACATTTGTTGAACGCCTGCCGGCGAACGCAACCGCGATTGAAGCGGTGTCCGAATCATGGATGCGCTTGTTGGAATATGTGCCACTGTTTTTACCATTGGCCGTGTTTATGGGCACACTGTTGGCGTCATATAACCTGACTAAATCCAGCGAAAGCATTATTGTATCCAGCGCAGGCCTGTCACCATATCAATCGGCACGTCCATTTTTGGTTGGCGCCGCATTAATTGGAATTTTTGCAACAACAGTTATTAATCCGTATGCAGTAAATTTATCAACACAAAATATCACCGCGCATAATCTGAAATTGGTTGATAATAAAATCTGGCTGCGCGAGGCGTCAAATACTGGATTCATCACCATGACGGCCAGCACAATGCATAAATTACCCAACGGATTGGCATTTGAAAACGCAACGGTTTATACACAAAATCCAGACTTTAAATTAACCGCACGTGTCCAGGCGCCCAGCATTGAATTAACAGATATCGGTCTATCGGCCACAGATGCGACAATTTTATCTGGGGATGGCACAACACACCATGGCCCATGGGCGGCACAAACAAGGCTGACCCCGCAAACCGTTTTGGACAGATATCTGCAACCAGACCAGATTTCATTTTGGCAATTGCCACATTTCATAATCAAGATGAACGACATTGGTGTACCAATGCGCGGACATCTGGTTCAGTTCTGGACATTATTATTCTTGCCACTGACTATGATTGCAATGGCAACACTGGGGGTCGCATTTTCACAGACACGCCAACGCCGCAACTTTAATTTTGGTTTAAAATTTGGACTGGGAATAATCACATGCTTTGCGGTCTATTTCTTGGTAAATATGTTCAGTGCACTGGGGTCTACGGGTGTGTTGCCACCACTGCTGGCCATTGTTGCACCGCCATTAATTATCATCGCATGTGCCGGCACATTTATCGCCAGTTTTGACACAATATAAATAAAAAAGGATTTTATATCATGCCACTGCATAAAAAGAAAAGTAATACATTACGCAATATCCTGATTGGCGTGTTTATAGTTGCAATAATTTCACTGATGATAATATCATTTTCACCTATGCAAAATGTGACCGAAATCGTATTGTACCCATAATGAATAACTATATAGATTTATTTTTGGAGGCACTAAGTTCCGAACGTGGTCGCGGAAAAAAAACATTATGCGCATATGAATCAGATTTGCGCCTGGCCGATACCGCAATCCCGGGTGGGCTGATTTCTGCAAATACAGATGCGTTGCAACAATATCTGGCCGCATTACCAGACAAGGCAACATCCATTGCCAGAAAGGCCAGCGCCCTGCGTGGTTTTTATAAATTTTTAATGATTGAAAAAATCATTGATAAAAACCCTATGCAAAATCTTGAATTGCCAAAACGGGCACGTGCACTGCCAAAATATTTATCTGTGGATGAAATTGAACTATTGATATCATCGGCCGGTGACACACGACATGCGGTGCGCCTGCGGGCAATGCTAGAATTACTGTACGCATCAGGATTACGTGTATCAGAATTATGTGAATTGCCGATATCTGCAATCCTGGGTAACAAATTATTAATCCACGGCAAAGGCGCCAAAGAACGCATCGTCCCCATGCACGATGGTGCGGTACATGCACTGAACCGCTGGCTGGAAATGCGTGGGGATGACACATCAAAATACGTTTTCCCAACATACAGCAAAACAGGCCATATAACACGTGATGGATTTTTCAAGATACTAAAAAAATGTGCTGTACTGGCCGGAATTGATCCCACGCGGGTCAGTCCGCACGTACTGCGTCACTCGTTCGCATCTCACATGCTGGCAGGCGGCGCAAACCTGCGTGTGATTCAAACAATGCTGGGACACGAAGATATTTCAACAACACAAATTTATACACATGTTCTGCCAGAACAATTACGCAAAACAGTCGAAGAACACCACCCACTGGGGCATAAAACAAACGGGGATGCACAATGATAAAGATTTGCGAACATCCTGGTTGTAAAAAGCCGGGCACGTGCCGTGCGCCAAAAAACCGCGAATTAAAAGAATATTGGCATTTTTGTACAGAACACGCGGCAGAATACAACAAAAATTGGAACTATTATGACGGCATGACAGATGAAGAAATGCAGGCCGATTGGGAGGCACGCGTATTCGGCGCCCCATTAAAAGAGCCTGCAAAAACACATCTGAATTCAGATGATTATGTAAAGTTTATAAACCAGTTTCTGACAGGTCGTGATGCATTTGACCGCGCTGCGACAGAACCCCGTCGCACAGTCCCCGGCCCTGTTATGACAGCATTGAAAATATTTGAATTGCCTGTCACGGCATCTTGGCATGATGTGGCGACGCAATTTCGCACACTTGCCAAAAAATACCATCCGGACACCGCAACGAATAAGGCCAATGCCACAATAAAATTCACACAAATATCCAATGCATACGAATTGTTAAAACAACATTTCGGAAAAAATTAAACTATACATAAATTCAATTTTTGGAAATGATAAAATGAAAGTCCCAGCATACATCCGTTTTTTATTTACGCGGAAAACAAAATCCGTATCAAAAAATAAAAACAAAGAAAAACTAAAAAAATACCTGAAAAAATATCTGTATGTTGACCAAATGGCAACAATGCCGGTACATTATGCACCCCACAACAATATTCCGGACACCCCTATATGGACAATGTGGTGGAAAAACACACCACCTGAAATAATTCAAATGTGCTTAGATTCAATAAAGCGCATTTACCCCAATGTGATTATCATAAACAGTGAAAATTTCTCACAATACGTTGAAATACCAGATCACATTATCAACAAACACAAACAGGGAATAATATCTGATGCACATCTGTCAGATTGGATACGTGTTAGTTTATTGGAACGATATGGCGGTACATGGATTGATGCGTCATGCCTGATGCTGGGTCAAATACCAAAATTTATTATGAAGCAAAGTTTCTTTATATTACAAAATTCCAATAAAAAAGATGTATCAAATTTTTTCATACATGCTGAAAAAAATAATCATCTGATACGCGCAATGCGCATATTCCTAGAAGAATATTGGAAATCGGAAAACACTGCGATAGACTATCTGTTCTTTCATTACTTTTTTATAACACTATGTGAATATTCAATTACATGTAAACAAATATTCATGAGCCAGGTACCATATCTGAACAACAACATAAAATATTTTACACACTTTCTTAGTCGTAATGCAGACATTGATGCATGGAATTATTTATCAACCGCCAGCTTTATGTACAAAATACATCACAGGTCCGAGGCAGCCAAGAAAAATCCCAACAGTTGGTACTATTTTTTCTTGGAATTATATAAAAATACATCCACATCATGTCCAACTTTCAAAGAAATATACAAATAAAAAATCCCCTGTATCAGGGGATTTTTATTTTTATGATTTTGAGTTTAAGTAAGCAATGCAATCCATGGCGGCACTACATCCTGTACCAACAGCTGTTGCAATTTGCATTTTAATACCAGATTCAACATCCCCTGCAACAAACATACCTACCGGCATAACCGTTGGCGCCAGGCGTCCCATATTATCACGCGCAACATCTTCGGTCAGATAATCAGTATTTGCTTCGTGCCCAATGGCAACAAACAAGCCATCAATTACAATTTCAGCCCCATCTGTTGTCGTCACGACCAATCTATCATTATCAGTCGGGGCAATTTTTGCCAAATCTGTATTAAACAAACACTCAATATTTTCACGTTCCGCAACACGTTGACGCAAAACAGCCTCGGCCCGGGTAAATGCACCCTTGCGATATACAATCTTTACGTTTTTCGCAATATCTGCCAGATACAGTGCATCATTTAATGCAGAATTACCGCCACCCATTACCATTACATCTTTGCCATAATAGAAAAATCCATCACACGTTGCGCAATAAGACACGCCCTTGCCCATCAATTCACGTGCACCCGCAATTTCCAATTTGCGTGGGGACGCACCGGTTGCGACAATTACTGTCTTGCCAACATAGTTTTTACCATTATCGCATGCCACATTAAATCCACTGTCAGAATCACCAGAAATTGTCTTGGCGGATACGAATTCTATTTCTGCGCCATATTTTTCAGCCTGCCCCTTCATAAATTCAGCCAACGCTAAACCACTGCCTGCCCAACCTGGGTAATTTTCCAGGCTAGCGATACCAGCCATCTGACCACCCAAGGTCGGGCCACCCAATACAATGGTCTTTTTATTTGCACGCGCGCAGTACAATGCCGCAGTCAGCCCCGCAGGCCCCGATCCCAGAATAATCACATCATACATAACGATATCTGTCATGATAAAATCCTTTTCCTTTTGTTATGGTTACCATAGCACACCAAATATATATGGCGCAAATCAAAATCGTCAAGCACGAAAATATTGATTTTATGTGCTATCGGTTTTATACTTTTGCCAAAGGATAGAAAATGTTAGATATAAAATTTATTCGTGAAAATCCAGATATCGTCAAAAATGCTTGCCGGGTCAAGGGCTTTGATGACCCAACAGATGAAATATTGGCATTGGACGCACGCGTACGCGAACTGAAAACAATAACACAAAACATGACGGCGGAAAAAAATCGTATTACACGCGAAATCCCAACCGCCACGGACAAGGCACCATTGATTGCCAAATCCAAGGAAATATCGGCGGAAATTGCAGCCGACATGGCAGAATTGGCCGAACGCGAAGAAAAACTGAACGATTTGATGCACCGCGTGCCGCAAATCCCATCACCAGATGCCCCAATCGGCGCCGATGATAAAGATAATGTAGAGGTTCGCCGTGTTGGTACACCGCGTACTTTTGATTTTACACCACGCGCCCAATGGGATTTATTGGATATGAATAATTGGTGGGCACCGGAAAAAATCGCAGGTATTTGCGGCACGCGTACATATGCACTGATGGGCGAAGCCGCAGAATTAGAACTGGCGATTGAAACGTATGTTATCCAGAAATTAATTCAAAAAGGATTCCGATTTGTTGAATGCCCATCAATCACAAAGCCACAAACAATATTTAATGCAGGCCATTTTATAGGCTCTGACCTGTCGGTTATGGATAATGATGTATTTATGCTGACCGGGACTGACCGTTGCCTGGCCGGAACCGCTGAAATAATATTAAACTCGCTGCACAGTGGTGACATTTTAAATGAACGCGATTTGCCAATAAAATACGCAGGATTTTCACCATGTTTTCGTAAAGAGGCAGGTGCCGCCGGCCGTGACACACGTGGACTGGTACGATTCCATCAATTTAACAAGGTTGAACAATACATATACTGCACACCGGAACAATCCGACGAAATGCATGAACATATATTAAACAACCTGTGCGAGGTTATGGAAGACCTGGAATTACCATACCGCGTGATTGCAAATTCGACCGGCGACATGGGCTTTAACAAGGTTAAAATGAACGATGTAGAAGCATGGTTCCCATCTGAAAACGCATACCGCGAATTGGGTTCTTGTTCGTCAATCGGTCAATTCCAAGCACGCCGCACAAACACACGCTATCGCGCAAATGACGGCACGATGCAATTCTGTGCGACACTGAATAACACGGGCATTGCCCTGCCCCGTGCACTGGTACCAGTAATTGAAAACCATCAAAATGCAGACGGTTCGGTAAACATCCCGAAAAAATTACAACCATTAATGGGTGGACGCACCAAGATTGGTGGTAAACACTAAGAAACGGGGCAAATGCCCCGTTTTTATATTTCATATTGTTTGGTCGATTCTATCGCAAAACTTTTTGGTGATTTGAACGAAAACACAAAATCTTTTAACATATTGGTTGAATTTTTATATTTAATCGACTTTAACGCCACCAGTAATTTCTTTTGTGCCTGTTCACGCTTGTAATCAAAACGATTGTTCAAATCGCCCATTGAATTAATAACCGCCGAAAAAGACAGCCATGCACTGTTATCATTCGTACCAGGACGAATAAATGCATTACAGATGTCAAAGTCTTCCATCCCTTCTTTGACACGCGCATTATAATCCGCAAACTTGGCAGGATTGGCCGCGATACGCTGAACAACATCAATCGCCGCCATAATTCTGGTGGCATAGACCTTGTCTTGGGCCTTGCTTTTCATTTTTTCCAAATATTTTATATTTTCTACAAAAAACATTTGCAATGTCGCATCATAATCTATCATTGTTTACTCCTGTTCTAGGTTATCTTTTACGTCCGATAAAGTGCGCAAATACAGTATTTGTCATCATTCGCATTGACATTTTCTGCCAGTTGCCAGTCGCAGTCGCAACATACCATTTCTTTATCGCAGCAACCATTTCATCCGCACGCAGTTTTGACGCCGGCGTCCGACGATATGCCACAACCGCAGATTGCGCAGACTTATACACGTTATACAAATCATAATCACACACATCACCCATACGCAGATTTTTCAAATCCATATTCTGGATACCGCGAGACTCGCAATAACGCGTCACATCTTTTTGCCACTGTGAAACAATATTTTCATAATCTATCATTAATTTACCTGTTTATTTAATCACATACTAATTATAGACAAATCTTACAAAATGTCAATACCAGCGTTTTTACAAATAATAATCTGGACGTTCGTATTCACAAACCTCGACCCCATAAAAACCATCGCGCGACAAATCAATTTCTGTGATAAATCGATAACATGTCTGATTTTCATACCGCGGGTCGGGTAAATTTGACGCAACATTTACATATATAAAATCTTCATTTGTCGGAATTTGTGATAAAAATGTCCCACGCACATCGCCCCCGTTATCCGCAACAAAGAACCGTCGCATATTATTTTTATCATCAATCACAGATTTAATTTTTTCTGTTGGCGCACACTTTAAAATATAATTATCTGCGGCTGGTGTATATATCCCTTCGCATGTACGCAGCATATCGGCCGTTGTATTCATCGCATAAGCATTTGCACCGCACAAGACAGTTGCCATCAAACAAAAAACTATTTTTTTCATTACATCCCCCTTGGTATACATTTCACATTGTATCATAAAAAATAGCGTAATATTGTTGAAAATTCAAATTTTTAGTATACCCTATAACCGTTATAAAAGAAAACCCTGGGGGCATCTATATGAAAATTCGCAATATTGCAATCATTGCACACGTTGACCACGGTAAAACGACTTTGGTTGACAACATGTTAAAACAGGCGGGAACTTTCCGCGCCAATGAAAAGGTTGAAGACCGCGTCATGGACAGCGGTGATATTGAACGCGAACGCGGCATTACAATTTCTGCAAAGCCGACATCTATTTTATGGAACGATTATAAAATTAACATTGTAGACACCCCGGGTCACGCAGACTTTGGTGGCGAGGTTGAACGTATCTTATCCATGGTTGACGGTGTTGTTCTGCTGGTGGATTCTGCCGAAGGCCCCCTGCCACAAACAAAATTTGTATTATCCAAGGCATTAAAACTGGGGCTGCGTCCAATTGTATGCATAAACAAGGTTGACCGCGGTGACGCCCGCCCGGACGAAGTTTTATCTGAAACATTTGACCTGTTTGATAAACTGGGTGCAACAGATTCACAATTGGATTTCCCATACCTGTATGCGGTTGGTCGCGATGGTTGGGCGGTACGTGACCTGAACGATGAACACAAAGATTTAACCCCACTGTTTCAACTGATTGTTGACCATGTGCCGGCCCCTGATTGTAATGGGACACGCTGTCAATTGGACGCGCCGTTCCGCATGCTGGCCACCACACTGGAAGCCGACCCATACGTTGGTCGAATCCTGACGGGTAAAATTGAATCAGGCACAGTAAAAGTTGGCCAATCCGTCAAGGCTATAAATATGAACGGCGAATTCATTGAAAATGCCAAAATTACAAAAATCATTGAACACCGCGGCGTTGAAAAAGTTTCACGTGACAGCGCATCTGCCGGTGATATTGTTGTTATCGCCGGATTTTCCAAGGCGACTGTGGCAGATACCCTGTGCGATATATCGGTCAATGAACCAATTCCTGCAATGCCAATCGACCCACCAACATTGACGATGACGTTCTTTGTTAACACATCACCATTGGCTGGTAAATCCGGAAAAAAATTAACATCACGCATGATTGGTGAACGCCTGTTTAAAGAGGCCGAAACAAACATCGCCCTGCGCGTCGCACAAAGTGAAAATAACGAAGCATTCGAAGTATCTGGCCGTGGTGAATTGCAATTGGGTATTTTGATTGAAACAATGCGCCGCGAAGGATTTGAATTATCTGTATCACGTCCACGCGTTGTTATGCACGAAAACGAAAATGGCGACAAAATGGAACCAATCGAAGAAGTCGTTATCGACGTTGACGATGAATTCAGCGGTGTCGTTATTGAAAAAATGACCAAGCGCAAGGCTACAATCACAGAAATGAAGGCATCAGGTGCCGGCAAAACACGTATTGTCTTTTCTGCCCCTTCACGCGGGTTAATCGGATATCTGTCGGAATTCCGTACCGACACACGTGGCACAGGTATTATGAACCGCGTATTTGATAAATACGACACATATCGTGGTCCGATTATTCAATATCGCCCGGGCGTTTTGGTATCTATGGAAAAGGGTTCAACTGCAACATACGCATTGTTCAACCTGCAACCACGTGGCACACTGTTTGTCGGCCCACAGACCGAAGTTTATTCAGGTATGATTATCGGTGAACACAGCAAAGAAAACGACTTGGAAGTAAACCCTGTAAAGGGCAAAGAACTTACCAACATGCGTTCGGTGACCGCGGATGAAAAATTATTCTTGGCACCACCGCGCAAAATGTCATTGGAAGAAGCACTGTCATATATCTTGGATGACGAATTGGTAGAAGTAACACCTGCCACAATTCGCCTGCGCAAAAAAGAATTAGACAGCAACATCCGTAAAAAAACGCGCAAAAATGTTGAGGCATAGTTCCACAAAATACAACGCAACAAAACACCGCCAAACCGGCGGTGTTTTTTATATTCCCAACCATCGTTTTAAACGCCGACGCGCATTGGCACGACGCATGCGCCCCGGAACCAAACATGACACATAGTGCACAAATTTATGTTTCAATGTATTCATGCGCTCATTACCGTGTTCATCTGTGTATTTTTTCATTGCATCCATATACGCATTTATTTCAACCATATCTGGTGCGATATCCTGATGCGTATATGTAAAATTATTATCATCAAAAAATTTACGAATATACTTTGTGACGCCGATAATTTGTGGTGCAAATGTACCATGATCGGTTGGCACACGTTCTGTTGACGCAGATATAAAAATACCCCGATGCCCCCATTACACGATTTATCAAATGCTGGGTTGGTGCATTATCACGTTTTTTACAATTACGCTTTATCTGAATAACTGTGCCTCCACGCGGCATAAACAACGCCATATGCAGGGCTGTACCGGCACAACCGGCTAACACACGGCAATTTTTCATAATGCCAATTTGTTCAGCCAACGGCAATGTTTCAGGATACACAATTTGAAAACCATTTTTGGCAAAGATGTTTTGGACTACAACCTCGCCATAGGTACGACGTGATTTCAATGCCGACCTTGAAACATATATTTTATCAGAACTTTCTATATCGGGTGTATTACGTGCCATTATCTCAAACGTTTCTGTAAATCGTTCACCCGCCATAGATGCAATATTAAAAGCCTGTTCTGGCACAACAACACTGCGAAATTGTGTATCATGGTCTATTAATAAAACATCCTGTTTTGCAATCCCCAATGCACCCAACATATCATAAACCCAATTTGGCATTTTATCCATACCACGTGTATTCACCAACACAACACGCATCCCGCGATATGCCGGGTCACACAACGCATACGCCCGACACATACGTTCCAACAGGAAATGTCCAAATTCCGGATTCATTGAGCCCAAGAATATAACATCACTATCAACAAAATCTATATCTGCACAAATATCTATATCTGGAATAATCTGGTGACCGGTGCCACGGATTTGACGACTGGCATCAACTAAATTACCATCAGAATCAAACACGCCAAAGCACCCTGCCCCACGTGCCGCCACAATCCCGCGTTTTACTGTATGAATCTTTGTTGGAACAATTGTTTGGCGCTCAATATGTGACCGAAAATATTTTTCATATTTCTTATCCGAATAAACAACACATGACATATTTATAATCCCTGATTGAAAAAATTTCCTGATACGTGTATTATAGTATTACAGGATATGGATTTCTATGACAAAAAAAACAAAACGTATCGCCGCCATAACGATGGCACGCAACGACGAATTTTTCTTAAACCGCTGGATTAAATATTATGGCGGCCAAATTGGCAAAGAAAATTTATATATATACCTGGATGGTCTGGACCAAAAAGAACCATCCGACGCAGGACGCGCAAACATTACAAAATTGCCTCATACCAACATGTCACGCAGTGCCGGTGATAAATACCGGATAAAGTTATTATCAGATTTGGCAAAGAAATTATTCGCTGACGGATACGATATTGTTATCGGATGTGATGCAGATGAATTTCTGATTGTAGACCCTGATGTTTCCATGTCCCTGTCACAGTATCTGTCTGGACTAGATATAAAAACAACTGTATCGGGTCTGGGATTGGATGTCGGTCAACATTTAAAATATGAAACTGAATTGGATACAAACGAACCATTTTTAACACAACGCAGTTTTGCATTTCTGTCATCACGATACACCAAACCCGTTGTTATAAATAAACCAGTACAATGGGGCAGCGGGTTTCATAGTATCAAGGGTCACAATTTTAAAATTGATAAAAATCTGTATTTATTACATTTCGGCGCAATAGATATGAATATGCTATTGACCAAGGCGGCTGCCCGTGGCCCAGATTGGATAAATCACTTAAAGCGTCGCGGAAATGGTACAATAAATCTGGTATCAAACAAAACTGCACACGGTGACGGCTCACTAAAAATGGCGCGCATAATCCAACAAATTGCCCGTCCACCATACGCACTGGATAAACCATGGATGTTGGGAATAAAACGCGTTGTAAAAATCCCAGAACGATTTAAAAAAACCGGAATTTAATTCCGGTTTTATTTTGCATACTTACTTAACAAATCATAAACCTGATTTGTGATATTTTTTACATCAAAACGATGCAGACCACGATGCGCCACATCAATCATTTTATCAATATCTTTAGACCCACGCCAAGCGGCCGTCATACAATCTGCCAATTCATCAGAATTCCCTGGCGTATACAGCATACCACCACGCCCATCCAATAAAATATCGCGCGGGCCGTTTTTGCAATCAGATGAAATATTCAGTGTTTTTAAAATCGCCCCCTCTATCAACACCATACCCAGGCCTTCACTTTTGGACGATAAAATATTTGCAATTGCATTTTTCATATACCCAAACGGATTAGATAATGCGCCCGTAAAGACAATATTTTTTGACGCATCCATGGCGGCGGCGCGTGCCTTGTACCGGTCTGCAAATGTGCCATCACCAACAATCACCAATTTCACATCTGGGCGCCCATTGTCACGCCAGAATTTATTAAAACCACATAACAGTGTATCAATATCCTTGTCTGCATACAGCCGCGACACACATACAAAATAATTATCAATATCAATTTTATCCGCACAATTGGCGCGATCCACGACGGATGTCATATCCACCGGATTAAACACATGTGTAATCTTGTTTGCATATTGCGGATATAACCTTTTAAAATCAGACACGAAACCTGGTGTCAGTGCAACCATCAAATCATAATTGTCCAGATTCTGTACCGAGTTCTGTGCAATAAACTGTTGCAAAGAAGAGTGCCACCATATAATTTTTGGCATTGGTATTTTTTTAAATTCGCGATTAAATGAAAAATTATAGTAATCAACAAACACATCAATATCGCGCCACGCATCCCAATTTATCAGAAAACGACGCACGCAACGATATACACTGCGACAAAAATGCTGAATCAGACGCAACAAAAAGAAATGTGCTAAATCAGTCCCCAGAAATCGCGATGGATATAATGCGGCCGTTTTTACCTGGGGATGCGCTGCAAACCATGCGGCATACAACGGCGTGCGAACGCGTGAATATGTCAGAACAAATATTTCCACATCCCCACGGGCCAGCAAACTGTCCAATGTGTTAATCAGCACATTTTCAACACCACCGATTTTCATATCACGCAGACAAAATGCTACTTTTATTTTTTTCATTATTTGCGCGTCCCGGCGTTTATAAATTCTAATATATCATTACGCAAATGCCGTGCAAATTTTGAATCCGCCCCATCCAGTGCACCAATACGATTTAATTCATGAAAACATGCGCGTGCGGTTTCTAAATCCGTATCGTTATCCAGATATTTAATCTTGCGAAATGCCCAGTTAATAAAATACCACCGAAAATTTTTCGACCACATTTTCATCTGATATTCTGTGGCACGTTCTTGATAGACTAAATACGCTGTCTTTATACCTGTACACAAACTTTGCATTATGCGCAGTTGTTTTGCCCCCAGAACAATTCCACCAAAATTTGGAATATAAAAATACAGCGGCAATGGTGCAATCGTCACCTTTGGATTTTTTAACATGACCTCACTCCACCACGGGAAATCTTCAAACAAAATTCCCTTGATAAACGGTATATCTGCAATTAACTCACGTCGATACATGTTTTTCCAAACCTGACAATGTTTAATCAGCCACTTCTTTTTTCTGCCTGGCGCATTATGCGTACGTTCTGTTGCATATTCATACACATCATCGGTCACCAATGTTTTTACGCGCGCCGGATTATATCGTTTATGAATACGACGTGGCACAACATTATCTGTATCCATTTTCAAAATATGACGCACCATCAATTGGGGGCGATAAATTCGGTCGTATGTATAAGACACAATATCCGAACCATCACGCATTGCCAAGAAATGTGCGATTTCCATTGTCTGGGGATGAATAAAATCATCACTGTCCAGATACATAATATAATCACCCGTGGCATACGGCAAACCCGCATTACGTGCATCCGACAGGCCGCCATTTTCTTTATTTACCACGACAAAGCGCGAATCACGCGCGGCATATTCAGACAAAATCGCGGCAGACCCATCTGGACTGCCGTCGTTAACACATATTGCCTGCCAATCAGTAAATGTCTGATTCAGAACACTGTCCAGACATCTGCGCAAATATTTTTCAACATTATATACAGGTATTATTATCGATATTGCAGGCATAAGAATCACCTCTTATTTTGTTAATCTTTGTACATTTTGTTTATCATCACATCCGCGACCGTCCCTGGCTTTGGATTTTTTGCCCATGGACTGTTGTATGTTGTCTTTTGAAAGAACGCCCCTGATGTATATTCATCAAACAGTTTTTGTGTAAAAGGCGCGTCACCAATTGTCCACCACACAGCATGTGTTGGATCTTGATCAACATGTGGCATTTGTTCAAAATATTTTTTTGCAGTGGCATCACGCGTCACCAGTGTTTTGAACATTAACTGATGCATAAAGTAATCAAATTCACGGGGTTCATTTTTCCAGAAATTCAGTATCATTTCGCGCCATGCCGCCAACAGATATGCACCACGGCGTGCACGTATAAAGCAATTTTGCATATAACTGTACGATTGGCCAACATGTGTACCCGCCATATAAACAAAGAAATCTTGTTCAATAATCCAATCTGGAATCGGCGACGTTGCAAACCCGGTTGAGTCTAACCAAATACCACCGTGCTGATATAATAATTCCACACGGCAAATATCGGCAAAGTGCGCATTTTTAATTTGCCCACGCCGACGCTTTTCCATAATCACATCTGGCAGCGTTATGTAATCCCACAACGTTTTTTCATCCAAGACAATCAATTCTTGTTTGCAATTTTTACGAATACTGCGAAAGCATGCTTTGACCAGTTCCGGCGCATTTTCTTCGCCCTGCAACCAGATTGTAAAAATCTTTTCATTTTCATCGTCATGCACAGGCGTGGTTTCTGGCACCGAACCCGGTGCCGGCAAATAACGCGCCAAATATTTGGGTATGGCATCCCCTGCAACACGACACCGACGTTCACGCCGCACATCACGCGACAACCAAAACGGATTTAAAATATGTGCACGCAATACAATGTTTGTCAGTGCCCACGTCCTGCTAAGTTTCATGCCACACCCCTTTTGTTTATTATTTATTCCGCATCAATTGCAACCGCGTCATCCGCATCATCATCAGATGGACCTGTTGTCATTTCTTCGGCAATGCCACCGGCACGCGCCATAATTTTATCCAACAATTCTTTTTGCGCATCCGCATGGTCACGCAACCAGGCACGCGCATTTGCCTCGCCCTGGCCCATGCGTTCATTATTGTATGAATAGAAACTGCCCGCTTTTTCAATCAGGTCGTATTTCACACCCATATCTAATATTTCACTGATGCGGGAAATACCCTCGCCATACATAATTTTAAAGTCAACGGTACGGAACGGTGGTGCAACCTTGTTTTTCACAACCTTTACCCGGGTTTCGTTTCCAACAACGTTTTCTTTATCTTTAATCTGACCGGTACGGCGAATATCCAAACGCACCGATGCATAGAACTTTAATGCATTACCGCCGGACGTCGTTTCCGGATTTCCAAACATAACACCGATTTTCATACGAATCTGGTTGATGAATATCAGCAACGTATTGCTGCGTGCAACAGAACCCGCCAATTTTTTCAGCGACTGTGACATCAAACGCGCAGTTGTTCCGACAAAAGAATCACCGATATTGCCTTCTAATTCTGCCTTGGGCACCAGGGCGGCCACAGAATCAATTACAACAACATCAACCGCACCAGATTTTACCAATGTATCGGTAATTTCCAAGGCCTGTTCACCGGAATCAGGCTGGGATATAATCAGATTTGCAACATCAACACCTAACTTTTTTGCATAACTTGGATCCAGCGCATTTTCCGCATCAATATATGCGCATGTGCCGCCTTTCTTTTGTGCCTCTGCCACTGCATGCAGGGCCAGTGTCGTTTTACCAGAACTTTCCGGGCCATAAATTTCAACGATACGACCACGTGGATATCCACCAATACCCAACGCGATATCCAGCCCCAGTGAACCAGACGAAATCGCCTCTATATTCTGTTGCGACCCATCGCCCATCTTCATGATGGCTTCTTTACCGAACTGCTTTTGAATTTGTGCCAACGCAGATTCCAGCGCCGGATTTTTTGCGGATGACACCGCATCTTTTACTGCATCTTTTTTTGCCATAAAAATCCCCTTTTCTTGTAATAAAATCTTACTAAGAAAAAAGGCCCTGCGCAATGAAATAATTATTTACATATGGCGGATTTTGGCCGTGTGACTAAAATCCCAACAGACAGCGCCCCAATCGTTGCAGACACCGCCCAAACAGCCGCCGTCGTACCATAAATTGCGATACATGCCGCCCCCAACATAGGCGCCAAAATATTTGGCAAATTCACACTGGTGCGAAACACACCATAGAAACGCGTCTGTTCTGATTTTTTTGCCGTATCAAAGAACATCAAATCATGCACAGATTCCATTAGTGCACCCGACACCTGCCAGGCAACAAATATCGCCAACAATGGTATACCCGTCACCACCGTCGCGGCGGCCGAAAACATCGCAAACGATGAAAATCCCAGTATCAGCCAAATATTTTTACCATACCTGCGTACCAGGCGGGCCATTGCCTCGCTTAACACCAGATACGGAATAATCCCCAATGTCAAAACCCAGCCCAACGTGTCTTTTGAAAAGCCATTTTCAATAACAACAATCGGCACATACAAATACCGCATTGCACGCAAAGAATAGTATCCAAAATTAATCGCATACGCACGTGCCATACCGGGTCGTCCAAAGAAAGACAACATATTGCGCCACAATGCCTTAAATGTACGCCGTGGATTTACAGGTTTGATTTGAGGCGTCTGTTGCACAATGCGAAAATATTTAAACACGACACATGCCGCCAGATATATCAATGCCGACGCAAAAAAAGCCGCACGATTATCAAACCTGTTTGCAATTGATACCGCAATCATTGGCGCAAACAAAGCCCCCACATTTATCCATAAATGATAACGTGAATTCAATCGCGCCATACCGGCATTACCTGCAAAATCAGACATAAACAACGGTATCAAAACCCCAACCAATGTAATTGCAATACCGGTTGTGTAATCCAGTGTAATAAAACTGATGGGGCTAATAGAAAAACTCATCATCGCATAACACGCCGCCAGCATAATCAACGAAAAGTAAAATACCCGCACCTTGGAAAACTGACGAAACAATTCATTTGCAAACAGTCCCACAATCATACAGAACGCCGCATACAACCCGACATAGACACCAACGACGGCACTGCTTTTAAAAATTTCCAAAATAACCAGCGAATATACCGCATTATAAATACCATCGGCAAACCCGGTAAACAACCCCAGATTTGCAAATGAAAAACCACTGACCGATCCGCGCACAGAAATATACTTATCCTTGGCCATATTCTCTCTCTACCTATAACCTTGTAATAATATCATAAAAAAAACAGGCCTGCAAATACGGTACTACTTTTTATCACATCGGCGGTTGTGCATTTGAACTTCATCATCCATCAGACTTTTATATTGATACAATATAGATTTTATATTTAATTTAATATCTGTAATTTCGCGACGCAATTGGTCACGTGTGGCACGATTTAATTTTTTATCATGCACAACATCGGCATCAAACAAAGCCCCATTATCACCACAAACAGAAAAATTCAACCGCAGCCAAATATCAATAAAGACCTGTGCCAATTCATTGCGCGTTGCATGTTTTTGTTTCATACTTTGCCTCCAGTTTTATTCCCCGCCCACAGAGGGGTGGCACTGCGCAGCCTTGGCACAGCAGTGACGGGGATGGTTAATAAAAAAACCATCAGGAAAATTCAAGATGGCTGGAGGTTAAACACTATTAAACACTTAGCAAAATAGCGCGGCTTATTCAATATATTCACCGCCCTCCAACCAATAGATTGGAGATTTTAACGTCTTACATTGACGCCAAGTGTTTAAACAGGGTGTTTAAGCCCCACGCTGACAATTCATCAACGCACACGTATTATAACACGCAAATATTTTAAATCATAGGATTTTGTTTTTCCAACACCGTCACACCGTGGGGAATAGTGACCGCGAAACCCAGGTTATAAAGACCTACCCCTGCCTACGCAGGGGTGACAACCTGTGCACAACTTAAATACAAAAAACACACTTCATCATTACAACACATATAGCAATACTTGTCACTCCTGCGGCGGCAGGAGTGGGACTTGAATATTTTTTCACAATGGATGCCGTCCTGCGACGGCATGACGGTGTGTGTAAGGTATGACGCCCAGATAATTTGTTTTTCTCCCTTGTTATTGCTATGGCGCAACCCGTCTCTCTTGTCGTCACACCGTCGAAGGACGGTGTCCACTGCGTTCCTCGATTTCCCTAGTACTAGGAGATTACAGAAAACAATGGGTACCGAATACAGGAGATTGCGAAAAAATACCTGACAACAGAAAATTGTTATTTGTTCTCTGTTATTTGTTCTTTGAAAAAATCCCGCCATTTGGCGGGGATTTTTTATTTCGCGTTTGCGGCTGCACCTTGAGCCTGTTTTTGCTCATACAACTGAGCAAAGTCAACTGGCTGCATTGCAAATGTTGGGAATCCAGATTCCGATGTCAAACGCGTAATCAAGGCGCGGACTGCCGGGAACAACAATGTCGGAACATCAATCAACAATGTGCGCTTTTTGACTTCTTCGTCTTTTTCTTCTTCCATCTGAACCAGGCCAGAATATGTAGATTCAATCAAGAATATGGATTTATCGCCCGCATCCAATTTTGAATGCACCTTGGTAATCAAATCAACCATAAACAAGTTGTTTTCTGCGCCCTTAATCTGAATATCAATATTGATTTCCAATTTTGCCTGGCCATTTTCTTGTTTAAAGAATAATTCCGGCACATTTGGGCTTTCAAAAGAAATATCTTTCAAGAATTGAGAGATAATATTAAATTTCGCCATTGCGATTGCTCCTTTTTTTACGTTTCGTTTTATGGTAATATAGCATTATCAAAATACTTTTACAAGTGGGGGGACACAATAAAAATGCTAAAAACGCATAAAATCGGATTGGTTAATAAACTGATTGCTGTCGGTATGATGGCAATATTGGCGGCATGTGACCTGTCGACACCAACACACCAGGGCGACAATTCTGTAATGCCATCGAACCTGCGGCGTGTATCGTATTCCAGCCTGCCCGGTTGGCGCGATGATGATGTACGCTATGCCTTGCAGGCGTTCCGCAATTCATGTCGGGCAAAAATCCAATACACTGGCCGTGTTGTCCCCGACCGCGAACTGTTCGAAGAAAAATGCCGCATGCTGCCGTCTGCATCGGCCGATGTCGCAACCGTACGCGCATGGTTTGAATCAAATTTCCAACCATACCAGATTTATACCGACGATGGTGGCACACGCGGCACATATACTGGATATTATTCACCTGTAATCCCAGGATGCCGTACACGCACCACCGAATGCAACGAACCATTAATGGGTGTTCCGACCGACGGCCGCAATTACAAGGGTGTTTCAAAAAAAGACATTGTTGAAAAGCAAATCGGCCGCGTTCTGTACTGGGCAAATATCGTCGACGTACAAAACATCCAGATTCAGGGCAGTGGTATGTTAAAACTGGATGATGGCACAATGGTAAAATTGAACTTTGCCGCCGTTAACGATATGCCATTCAAATCGATTGGCGGCGAATTGCAATCACGCGGCATACGGCCTGACGGCGGATATTCTGCCGACGCCGTATGGACATATCTGAAACAGAATCCGACACTGGCCCGCGACGTCATTTATAAAAATCCGCGCTATGTCTATTTCTATGAATCCGTACCACCGGATGTGATTGGAAAGCTCGGCACACCATTGTCAAAAATCCGTTCAATCGCAATGGATACCGACATTTATACACTGGGATTGCCAGTATACGTGAACACAAACCTGTCTGATGGGCGCAAGTTCCAACGATTGATGATTGCCCAAGACACCGGCAGTGCGATAAAGGGCTGGATACGTGCCGACATATTCTTTGGCAAAGGAGACGAGGCATATAAATTCGCGCACGGCCAACATGCCCAGGGCGAAATGTTTATCCTGATGCCAAAAGTGTATGAATATGTCAAACCAACAAAATAAAAAGCCAACAATCTATTCCCGCGCCAGCCGCCCCCAAACATTGGCGGCGGCGATTGGGGGATTGATGGAAATATGGGGTGTACGCGCATCAGACGCAGATTTGGCCGCGCGTTGGGATAAAATCATGAGTCCGGACATTGCATCAATTGCAAAACTGGCCGCGGTACGCAAAACGCGTGATAATAAATTTACAATTGTCATACGCCCTGCCACCCCTGCGTTCGCATTACAACTGTCATACGCGGCACCAGAAATCACCGACAAAATAAATAAATACTTTGGCCGGGACGCAGTGGCCAAGATTAGTTTTAGGAAATAAAAAAGGACATTTTTATGGCAATATTATTTATTATTGTTTGGACTGTAATCTGTGTTGTTCTCATAGGCGCATTGTTTATAAATATTGCATATTTGACCAAGACAGGAACCCAGACAATAACCATAAGTGATAAAGGCATCAAAGTTGATGCTGTTGCAAATGACAACGGTGCTGGCACATTGGCATCATATTTGATTTACACAAAGTCAGGCGAAGTATTCACCAACAAAAATAGTTTATGGTATAACAAGTGGCGCAGTGATGAATTGCAAGGAAAATTAAAAATCGGAAAAACATATCGTGTGAAAACGGTTGGTTTTCGCGTGCCAGCGCTGGGGATGCACAAAAATATTTTAAGCGCAGTTGAAGTTAAGAAAAAGAAATAAGACAACCGGGCGTTATGCCCGGTGGGATAAAATCATATTTATTCACCGGCAAACGCACCGCCACCAATCGCAATCGCAGGCGCCAAGAAAAACGCAAAATTTATCACGCCCCACAGCCCCAGCGCACCAATCATTGCAAAATGCATCATTGTCGCCGACAGTCCTGTCATTATAACACCCAAGAATAAAAATCCCGGCACAAATGTTAATAACCAAACAATTGTAATCATAACCAGATTAATCACAAATGCGCGTATCAAGTGCCGTTGACGTGTACGCAATTTAACCCGGTACAATTCAACATCATCTAAATTCATAATAAACCCCTTTGTTTATGACAATTATATCAAACAACGGGCTACAATAAAAAAAGAAGGTATTCCTAAACAAACCGCCGTGTATTTGCATGCGTCAGTGCAATTGCAATTGCATCACTTTCATCGGCCGTTTTTGGGTTTGCCGCCGGCAACAACATACGCACCATTTTATATACCTGCTCTTTATCCGCATGCCCTGCACAGGTCAGTGTCTTTTTTATCTTGTTGGGTTCGTATTCAAACAACGGCACATTACAATCTGCGACCGCCACAATCGCCGCCGCGCGTGCATGCCCCAGCGCCAGTGTTGTCGTCGGATTTTTATTTACAAACGTGATTTCAATTGCACACTCATCAGGTTGAAATGTTTCACACAGTTCATGCACCCCACGAAAAATAGTGCACAGGCGCACTGAAAATTCTTCTTTTGTTTTTGGCAAAATGACACCACTGGCAATATATTTACGATTTTGCCCTGCCGTTTCAATCACCGCCCAACCGGTATGCAATAACCCTGGGTCAATACCTAAAATCCTAACCATTTACACCACCCTTGATAAACAAATTATACATAAAAGTATTATGGTTTTCTATTATTTCTGGATTTTTTTATCACCAAATGCTAAAATTACCCATGAATCCATAGGGATATGGGTTCGGGGTTTTAGAAAGCCTCACATCAACCGGTGCGACAACGCATCGAAACATGTTAAAAATACGGCGTTCGCACCGATATTCCCGCCATACTGGCCGGGATGCTGTATGTGTATAAAATACGGGCAACCGAAAGACATACGGAATCAAGTTGATGTGATTTTCTAACATCCCGGCCACTGAAATTTTTCATGTGGCATTTTTTAATATTGGGTCGCCTATGATTTATAAGAAATGTTTTTCTGCGTGGGAATAACGTCATTGCCAAACGATAATTCGCGCGATATACGTAAATCGCAATGACCATTACCTCAGGTAATATCTTTATTTTATTTGCGGGCGAAACAAAAATCCCCCGATTGGGGGATTTTTAATCATTGTACGCACGCACCTATGCAGCAGCTGTGAACACTTTCTGAACGTCGTCGTTCGCATCCAAGTTGTCCACCAACTTTTCAACCTTGGCGTATGTTTCATCATCCAAATCCATTGGCATATTTGGAATCCACGTTAATTCTGCCTGTTCTGGTTCGCCCAAGACATCGGCCAGTGCTTTTTGAACATTAATAAAATCATCTGGCTTGGTTGTGATAATAAAACCTTCATCTGATGTTTCCAGATTATCTGCATTTGCATCCATGATGATTTCCATCATTTCATCTTCTGTCTTGCCGATACTGGCCGGATACATGATTTGACCTGCGCGTGTAAACATGAATACAACAGACCCCTCTTCGCCCATGTTGCCACCACTTTTGGCAAAGATATTACGAATTTCTGGCACAGTACGACGTGGGTTATCGGTCAATGCCTCGACTATCACGGGCACCGCGCCCGGGCCATAGCCTTCATAACGCACGGCAACATAGTTTTCCGTATTACTGCCTGATGCCTTGTCAATTGCACGCTTGATATTGTCATTTGGCATTGATGCCTTGCGTGCCTGCAAAATCGCCAAACGCAGGCGCGGATTGTTATCTGGATTTGGGTCGCCCAGTTTTGCCGACATTGTGATTTCGCGTGCCAGTTTTGTGAACAAACCACTGCGTGCGGCGTCCACCAGACCCTTTTTATGCTGAATATTATGCCATTTACTGTGTCCACTCATAATTTGACCTTTTAATTATATTAGATTAAAATTACCCCAAAAGGATAACAAATGATTGGCAAATTGCAAGGCACAATTGATTATTGCGGCGACGGATACGTAATTTTAATGGCGGGCCCGGTTGGATATAAAGTTTTTACCCCGGAAATACTCGCCCCAAAATCAACGGTGGCATTATGGATTGAAACCGTTGTCCGCGAAGATTCAATTCGACTTTTCGGATTTTCATCTATTGCTGCACAAAATCTGTTTAACCAATTAACAGGTGTATCTGGTGTCGGGCCCAAGGTTGCATTGGCCATTTTATCCACGATAAAGACAGATACATTAATGTCCGCGATTGCGACGGGCGACGCAAAAACAATTGCCACCGCCCCAGGTGTTGGTAAAAAAGTTGCCGAAAAAATCATTGTTGAATTAAAATCCAAGGTCGGCAACAGCACATTTAACTTTGATACAGATACATCGTCTGGCGCCATGCCCGATTTGTTGGCGGCGCTGGAAAGTTTGGGATACAGGCGCTTGGACATTATCGACATGGCACAGCGTTTGGTCGCCGCAAATCCGGGTATGGACGTGACAAAACTGGTACCAATGGCATTAAAAGAAATCAGCGGAAATAAATAATGAATAACGACATAATTTTTGCCCTGTCATCAGGACACGGGAAATCAGGCGTTGCGGTTATCCGAATATCGGGCGATAACCTGCGTGACGTATTTGCAAAATTATCAAACAAAAAATCATTTGATGCGCGCAAAACATACCTGGTAAATATGACGGATAATACAGGCGGCCTGATTGACCAGTGTTTGTTAATCTATTTTGCCGCACCAAATTCATTTACCGGCACCGACGTTATAGAAATACATAGTCATGGCGCCCCGGCGGTAATTGACAAGATTTTTGATTACCTGACAACCGAATTTGGCGCACGGATGGCCGCACCGGGCGAATTTTCACGCCGTGCGTTTTATAACAACAAAATGGATTTGGCGGATGTTGATGGTCTGGCGGCGCTGTTGGATGCAACAACCGATAAACAACGTCAGACAGCATTGCAATCAATGACCGGTACCGACAGTCGTATTTACACCGCTTGGCGCAATCAGATGATTGAAATTTCCGCATATGCAGCCGCCATTTTGGATTATGAACCAGACGACCTGCCCCAAAATATTGGCGATACATTGCGCACGCGCACCGAAAAACTGTATAACGAAATCACAACCGCATTAAATAATGCACACCGCGCACGCGCAATACGGGGCGGATACAATATCGTATTGGTGGGCGAACCAAACGTCGGCAAATCATCAATATTCAATCGCATCGTCGGTTCAAACCGCGCAATCGTATCCGATGTCCCTGGCACGACACGTGATGTTGTGTCTGTGAATCTGGATATTGATGGATATTTTGTCAATTTATCAGACACCGCTGGACTGCGTGATGACGCAGTCGACACAATTGAAAAAATCGGTATTGAACGCACAAATAACGAAATACAAAACGCTGATTTAGTTATCCGTGTATTTACCACAGAAGTTAAAGTAAATTATCAACCAAATCAAATAATCGTTATTAACAAATCAGATTTATTATCTGAAAAGACATCAGAAAACATTATTTATACATCTGCCAAAACAGGCAATGGCATAAATAATTTAATGAACGCAATACGGGATAAAATCCATCACGATTTGGATACGACAGAATCCCAGGTTGCAATTAATAATCGAACACGTCGCCTGTTGACCGACGCGGCGATTGAGTTAAAAAACGCACTGGATTTGTCAAGCAGCAACTATGACATATTTACCGAACACACACGTCGCGCCGCTGACAACATTGGCAAAATCCTCGGAACAATTACCGCCACCGATGTACTGGACGCAACATTCGGACAATTGTGTTTGGGGAAATAAACACCCGAATAATTTAACATAGATTTTATTAATCCTTTGTTATACAATTAACATGAACCACAAAGGGATTTGGGGTTCGGGGTTTTCAAGACCCATAATCTGCGGTGCGAATGGCATCGTCATCCACAGCGTACACCGATGTGTTCGCACTGTTTTTTCCTGACCTAACATTTTGGGTCGGGTATCTGTGGCTATACAATAAATTTTAACATAATTAAAAACCACAGAGTCATTCAGATTATGACCTTGAAAATACCCGACCGTCATTTCCATGTGACGGTTTTTTTTTCACAGGAAAAAACAGTACAAAACATGAAAAAATTTATAATATTTATATTATATATATACACCATTTCAGCACATGGCGCATTTTTACATATTGGCGACAAGAAAATCCTGTTAACACCACACAAAACCACCACCCCTAGTTTAGCAGCCGCCATCGGCGATAAAATTGTTTACACACCGATGTCGCAGAATTCAACCTGTAAACTTTGCACCATATATAACGAAACAAAATATAACATCGGAATAACAGTTCTGGACTATTTATATTTTGATGGCTCACAACATATTGATTTGGGATTTCCACCATCTGCCGAACTGCAATTCGAAATAAAAGCCTGGATGGATAATACAGTCCCAAATCATGACGGCTGTCTGCTGGGCGCACGCAGTGGCCTTACGGGCCTGATAAAAAACGGACAATACCTGGTATGGTACACAAATGCAACAAACTATTGTGATGGTGCGCCACATATTTTGACCGCATTCGGCAACCATACATACACAGAAATAATCGTAGATGATACGCCACAAACAATACGCTGGTACAATGACACCCTCACTGTAAACGACAAAACAATAGAAAATATACCGACACTGTCCGAAACACCAACAACAAACAATTTATCCCTGGGGGCGGTCACATTTAATTCAAAAACAGATTCACGAAAATTTATGGGACGCGTATATTATGCCCGTTTTTGGCGAAACGACACACTGATTATGAACCTGATACCCGTCCTTGACGCTGCCGATACACCCACATTCTATGACACGGTTTCAAACAAATTCTTTTATAATTCTGGCACCGGTCAGTTTAAATACAATATTGAATAATCAAATAATTATTATTTGTTCTTTGCTAATTGTTATTTGAAAAAACGCCTCTCGGCGTTTTTTCTTATTCTTCTATCCAAATCTTGGTAAACGTTGTTGAATCCTTGCCGCCAACGGGAATATCACCCTTGGCAGATGCCACCCTGTCGTTTGTCCATTTGGTTGTCGCAACCTGATTATCGTTTGACGCGTCCGCAACCGCCGTACCCAATGTCACCGTGCCAGAAAAAGTTTTCGCACCCGCGATTTCTTCATCACCCATCAAATGCATAACCGCCGCATCATCCGCCTTGGTATCAACAACATCAGACAACTGCGATAAACGCCCATCAACAAAATCCACAGATGGAATATCCGCAACAGACACACCCGTTGCACAAACAAATACAAACAATGCAAACCCCAGAATTTGTTTCATTTTGTTATCCTTAAATCTCTCTCCCTATACCAGATATTATCAAAATAATTATATCAAAGAATTCCGTCCCATGCAACATCATAAAAAAGGTCACAAAAAAAACGCCCCATTCGGGGCATTTTTATTATTCTTTGCGAATTGGATATTTACCTTCTATCAGATTTTGACGCACGACATGGTGTTTAACCTTTTGCGTACTGGTCATCGGTAATTCATCCGTTGTCATTGCAAAGTGTGTCACCCACTTATAACTGGCGACCTTTTTGTTTGCATTTGCAACCGCCGCCCCCAGTGCTTCAATCGTCATGCCGTCTTCGACACTGAATACACCGTATGTGACCGTTTTGTCTTTGACCTTGTGCTCAAACACGGCGACATTTTTAACGCCCGGAATTTCCATAAACAATGCTTCCAATTCGTCAGGATAAACATTTTTACCAGAATCCAAAACAATCACCTGCTTTTTGCGGCCGGCAAAGTGCAATTCACCGTTTTTATCCATCGATACCATATCACCGGTATTAAAGAAACCACGTTCATCAAACACAGTTTCATTTACACCCGGGTTATTCAGGTATCCACCAAACACCTGGTGACCACGCAACCACAGAACACCGACACCGTCTTCGTTCATGTCGCGGATTTCACATTCATTGTTTGTTGTCGGCGCGCCAAATGCAAACGGGATACGCTTTTTATTATGCTTTGAAATACAGATTGGCCCAACTGTTTCGGTCAAACCATATCCCTGGATAAATCGCATTCCCAAACGTTCATAGAATGTTTCAACCTCTGGCTTGGTTGCGGCACCACCGGCAATCAGTAATGACACACGTCCACCAAATATTGCACGCACTGGGTCTTGAACTTTTTTAACCAAGAATCCCAAACCAATTTTATTCATTATCTTGCCGTATTTCAGCACCAATGACGCCAGCCACCATTTATGCTGTGCCTTTATCTGGTCGATGATACGATTTCTGATAACCTCGAACAAACGAGGCACCGCCGGAATTGCATGTGGACGGAATTCTTTAAAGTCCGCCATAATTTCTTTTGGATTAACTGTCGGCTGCAACAACATACCGACCCCAAAATGCAGTCCTGCCAATATTTCAACTGCAAATCCAAAAATATGATACATCGGCAGAAATCCGTACATAATTTCACCCGGATGGATATAGTCACGCATATCATCCAGCGAATTTGCACACTCGATTAAATTAAAGTGTGTTAATGGCACAACCTTTGGCGTACCAGTTGAACCAGATGTAAATGACAATGTTGCAACATCTAATGATTCCAGTGCCGCTGGTGACAAGTCTGGATTTTGTTTGCCATCTTTTTTAGTGATATCAAAAAATTTAAACTTATCTGTTTTATAGAAAAATGACTTTTCTGCACATACGATATGGCAATCAGTTGTTGCCGTCATATTATCATATTCAAATGGTGTCAAATTCGTATCCAGTAATAACACCGTTCCACCCAGATACCACACTGCAAACAATGTTAATGGAAACTGCGGAATATTGTGTGACAAGATACCAACTACATCACCACGCTTAACACCCGCCGCATGCAATGATGCCGCGCGCGCCTTAACATCTTCAATAAATGCTGAAAAAGTTACACCTTCGCGCACCAAGAACAAATTATCTGGCCATGTTGCGACCGCCTTTTCCAACAACTGATACATATTCATAATAAAAAATCCTTGTTGTTTTTATATTGGACTGGGATTATTATACTTCTGAAAACAATGGATTGCAAATATGAAAATACTTACACTTAACATCAACTCTATACGCGCCCATGCGGCCAGTTTTATCGACATTTTACGTTCTGGCGAATATGACACAATCATGGTCCAAGAACTAAAAGTAGAAACAGCCAGTTTTCCACACAACCTGTTTGATGAATATGGCTATAATGTAAAGGTTTTTGGCCAAAAAAGTTGGAACGGTGTCGCCGTATTTTCAAAATATTCAATAGAAGACGTAACATTGGGCCTGCCGACATATCCGGACGTAAATGCGCGATTTATAGAGTGCGTTATTGACGGCCGCATCCGTCTGATAAACGTATACATGCCAAACGGCGACACAATTGATTCACCAAAATTCCCATACAAAATGGATTGGATGGCCGCATTTACAAAGTATATTGAACAATACACAAATTCACCAGAATCCGTCATAATCGGTGGTGACTTTAATGTTGCGCTGACAGACCGTGATGTATGGAAACCTGCAAACTATGTCGGAATTGCAATTGCCGCGCCGGCCGCACGTGCTGTTATGCAATCCTGGATTGATATGGGTTGGCAGGACGTATGGCGCACGATGCACCCCAACGATATAGATTACACATGGTACGGATATCGTGGTGGCGACACTATTGGTAAAAAGCAAGGCCTGCGTTTGGACTATTTCTTGGCAAACCATGCCGCAATGCAAGAGATTAAAGCATGTGAAATTGACCTGACCCCACGCCTGGCAGACAAACCAACAGACCATTGTGGATTAATGTTAAGTATCAAATAACCTATACTCTTCTACCTACTATCTTCACTAAAAAAAAAAACGCCACACGGCGTTTTTTTAATCGTCAACCCGTGCCAAATCATCCCATGCATGATATTTAACAGAACCCTTGGTAGGTCTGTATTCATAGGGTGTATTACCGGCCGAATATATACGAAATACATCGGCCGCCTTGTCATATGCCGCCTGAATAACATCAATATCTTTTATCATGCGCGGGACTTCAACACTGCGAACGTTCTTTTTCTGCAATTGCAAGAAACGCATTTGGGGATTTGGGTTTGGCAAAACGTTTCCACAAAAACCACCCTGAATATGCATTAATGCCTCTAACGGTAATTGTGGCATGGTGCCGTCTTTGAATTGTGCTGATGTCGGAATTGTACCCGTCTTGATATCCATAACGCCCCCATCCCATACACCATCTGCACGTGCACGTACGGTACGTTTAATTTTTTTATCATCATCCAGATACACATCTATTTTGCCGGCGATTTCAAATTCCATATCTGGATGCAATTTTATTTCATCAACAACAGTCTGCGCAAATCCAACAAACCGCCGATGCCAAAAATCAAACACAATATTATCCGCCCCAATTTTTGCCACCGCTGCCCTGTCCAGCGCATTGATCAAAATATCTGGTGTCAGATTTTTTATTTTGGCACATTTTTCAATTACATCATGAACCAGGGTTCCAAAATCTGCAGCCAGTGGCGTATCCCAATAATCATCCACAGGATGCAATTTCAATATATGCGCCGCATAGAACGCGTATGGATTATGAATCAGTAATTCCAACCGCGTCACATATACATCTGACCAGTCTGCCGGCGGACACGGCGCGGCATAGTCTAACGGTTCTGCATCTGCAACATCCGCCATATGCACCACATCCATAATTGCGCGACCAGTATCAATATCATATGGCAAAATTTCACGTTCTGTGATGGCATCATATGCGCCACCCGCCACCGCGACACGGGATAAAAATCGTGATTCTGTTTTTTCTGTACCACCTGCTGACGCGCATCGCGTCCAATAAACATCCCGTCCACATGACAGATTCATAAAATCCAGCGCCATCAGTGATACTTTTCTATCAGGCGACGGCAGTCCGATTTGTCTGGCCGCACTGCGCGGCAGCCAATTGTTTTCATACCCACGTGCCGGGAACATCCCATCGTTCAGACCAGACAATATAACAACATCTGCGGTCTGCATACGTGATTCAATTGTACCCAACACAACAACATCTGCATTTTCATTTTGCGCACCACGCACTGTCACAGTTGAAAACACATCTGCCAACAAATCACGCGCATCACGTGTATTTAACGACATACCGATATTTTTCACCGCAATTGATAACTGTTCAATCGCCGTCCATATCTGACGTGATGCCGCATCCGAAACATCAAACTGGGGTGTAAATGTGACCGCGTCACGATCGACAATCGCGATTATCGTCTGCATTAAATCACAATCATTTGCCAGATATAGTTTATCAAACGTATTATCCCCAGATTCAATCCAACGGTCAAATTCATTTAATATCGCACGCGCCACAGGTGTCTGGCCACCGGACAGACCACCGGAAAAATCCGCCGTCAGGTTCCGCGCAGCAAATGCATTTGCCAAACGCTGATTTCCGGCAGCATCGGGCGTTATCACCAAAACAGATTTTTTCTGCCCACGCGCGTTAAATGCAATTTCCGCAATGGCCGCGGCCTCGGCTGCCTCGCGCTCACACGTAATCAGATGGCAATGCGCCACATCCGACGCATTACCACGCACAGTCGCATCATTACCAAATGCTATGTTCATAAAATCAATTGCAGACGGCCCGACATCAATCGGTATAACATCATCAGGCGTGGCCCCAATCTTGCATAAAAATTTATATTCCGCATTGTATGGATTTGTATCTAAATCAAAGTCCGCCACACAGCCCGATATCCGTCCTGGTAAAATAATACGACCATATGACAACCCCGCCACCGCCGCCATTAAATCAGATGTGGCAGGAACACTGGCTGTGGACGAACATACGATAACCAGTTTGTATTTTCCCAACTGTTCAATCCATCGCCGTATGCCCGCATTTCGTGCATGCGCCGTCGTTTTTCGCCCATTGCAAAATGCCGGCAAAAATTCAGATATGATTTTCAGTATCTGTGCCTTGCGCTGAAAATGCGTGGCATATTTTTCATCAACAATCGCATCCCAATTAATGGTTGCGATGTCAATTCCTTCATTTTCCATATAATCCGCCATACGCACCAAATCATGCGCAACAGATAAATTACTGCGCATATTTGCCCCGATATTTGACGCCGCATACAACCGCGCCACGGCAACAACACGCGCCACATCAGATATCACATCATCATCAGAATATGCATCCGTATCCACGTCATCATCCGGCGCTCCTTCGCCCAGTGCCACCAAATGCGGTAATAGGACGGCATGCCCCACCCTGTCACACAGCATACGTTCAACAGAACGAACGGCGCGACGACTGGGCAAAAATATCAGCATATCAGACATCGCAACACCCGACGTATCAATCATACGCCACAACGCATCCATAATCCGCGCCGGATTTGTCGCACAAAAGATATTGTTATTTGATGCCAATTACCGCCCTTATTTTTTCAAGGCCAATTTTCTTTTCCGCCGATGTTTCAATTATTTCTGCAATCATCGCGCCGTGCGTTTCATGCGATATGTCCGCCTGATTTTTTTCACGCACGCGTTTGTCTTTTTTGGTATAGACAACCTGATACGCAATCCCATGCGCATCACAGAAATCCATTAATTCCAAATCAGATGGCCGTACCCCAATACGCGAATCAATCAAAACAAATAATCGCGATAACTGACGACGGTTTAACAAATAATCTTCCAGCCTATCCAACCACGCCGCCGCCTGCTCTTTGGACACACGCGCATAACCATACCCCGGCAAATCAACAATCATAATTCTGTCGTCAATATTAAACAGATTCAAACTTTGCGTACGCCCCGGCGTGTTTGACGTGCGCGCAACAGGCGCCCCAACAATCGCATTAATCAGTGACGATTTACCAACATTACTGCGCCCGACAAATGCATATTCTGCAAACTGAGTCCGCGGCAACGATTTAACATTTTCAAAACTGCCAACAAATTTAATCGCCATTATCATCCCCCTTTGCAATCAGGCGACGATATGCCTCTTTCTTTGAAATACCAGCACGCACCGCCAGTTCTGCCGCCGCAGATTTGGTTGATGCGCCAACAACATCATTTACAATTTCCGATATCTCAGATTCCGTCATCTTGTGTTCTGGGGCAGGCCCAACCACAATTACAATTTCCCCGCGTGGCGGTTCAATGTTTAATAAATCCGCCGGATACCCGATAATAGTCTCTTCATACATTTTTGTTATTTCGCGAACAATCGCAATTTTGCGTTCCGGCATAACACGCGCAAGTGCCGCAATCGTCGCCATAATGCGATTGGGGCTTTCGTAATAAATTATCGTATGGCGGATACGATTATCATCACGCAATTTCTTGTCATCAAAGAATCCGCAAAACGTAAATCTGTCTGTCGGAAATCCAGATAACACCAGTGCAGATATCGCAGCCACCGGCCCCGGCACAACATAGACCGGCACACCCGCACTGCGTGCCGCCCGCACCAGACGAAAACCTGGGTCACTGACCCCCGGCATACCGGCGTCACTAACCGCCGCGATTGACATCCCTGATTGCAATTTTTCAATCAGTTCTGGCACAACATCGCGTTCATTATGCTCGTGACAAGACACACGTGGCGTTTTTATATCAAAATGCGCCGCAAGGCGTCCAAAGACACGCGTATCTTCGGCCGCAACCAAATCAACATTTCGCAACACATCAATCGCACGTGGCGACATATCTGATAAATTTCCAATCGGCGTGCCGACAATATAAAGCCCTGATTGCATTTGAATTCCTTTTATAGTAAAATGATACAAAATAAAATGGATTTTTCAATGCATATAAACAGAATTTTAGGTCTTGGCGGATTAATCACAATATTGGCGGGATGCGGCACCCCCCAGGATGATTGGTTTGGTGAATACGGCACCATGACGACCGGCACCCCGGTTCAGATGCAGTATGGCACATTTGGCACATACGGCACGTATGAGCAAACCGAAATTATGCCCGATAATATAAACATGGCAGATGCCAAGCGTATTGCTGTGCTGTTGCCATTATCTGGCGACAATGCGGTGGCCGGTCGCACAATTCGCACATCAATTGAAACAGCAGTTTTGCAACGCGGACCACAAAATCTGGCAGTATCTTTCTATGACACGGCGGCAAATAATACAGACGCAATAAACCAAGCCCTGGCCCAAAATCCAGAAATAATAATTGGCCCACTATTTGCGAAAAACGCACAAATTCTGCGCGAATCAAAACCAGACAGTCTGCCTGTATTGGCATTTACAACAGATGCAACGGCGGTTGGTCGCGGCGTTATGTCAATGTCATTAATGCCAACAAATAGTGTCGAGGCAATTGTCCGCGAAATGAAAACAGACGGCGCCAAGAATTTCATTATCATCGCGCCAAAAACAACATCCGGTGAAATATTGGCCGGCACAGCACGCAATGCGGCATCTATCTATGACATGCCAAACGTCGGCGTATTCTATTACACGGAAAAGGATGCAGAATCTATCAAGAGCACAATGGCATCTGCATCAATGAACGCCGCCCGCGTCGCGGCAAATAATCGCGCACGTGAAATCCTGTCGGATATATTAACAAATGAAACATTAACCGCGATTGAAAAATCATCACTGAATATGCAATTGGATAAATTATCCAAGACAGATACCCTGGGCAACCTGCCATATGACGCCGTGTTTTTCTTGGGCTCTGGCGATGATACCAAAAGTCTGGCATCATTCCTGCGATACTATGGCGTCGGCGCACGTGATGTAAAATTCTATGGCACCGCCGTATGGGATGGGTCAGATATTGCATCAGATTTAACACTCAGTGGCGCAAAATTTGCAACATTACCTCCTGTATCTGAATCATTTGTAAACCTGTATGAACGAATTGATGGCACGGCACCGAACCGTCTGGCAACATTTGGTTATGACGCAGCAAATATGGCGATGGGCATGATTTATTCAAACAAATCAAATGCGGCATATTTACTAGACCCCAGTGGTTATATGGGCATGGACGGCCTGTTCCGCCTGAAACCCACCGGCGAAAGCGAACGCGCCCTGCGTATTGTTGAATTGGATGGCACCGGCACACCACGCACGGTAAAAAATGCCCCCACAAACTTTATGACGCCAATCTACAATATTGAACAGCGTCACATAACACCGGCATCAGCCATGTCATTAGAAACACTAGGCGTAAATCCAATGAACTATATCCAGATACCGGAACGCCTGCGCAGCAAATATAAATCAAAAACATATGGTGCAAACATGACCGGCCGCACCACCCAGCCACGCCAGGAAAATATCGTTATCGTACCATCAGACGACGGCCCGGCAATTGAAACGCCCGACTATAAACCTGTCGCATTGGAAACAGTAAACCGGACATACATCGACGAAATAGAAATTGAAGAATAAAAAAATAATCCCATTCAATCGGATGGGATTTTTTACCGCCAATGCGAATATTTTTGTGACGCCAGCGCACGCGCAATCTTTTCATTTTGTGCATGAACAACGTCTTGGAATTTTTCAGAAAACAAATCAGACGCAATCATATATATAACATCATCCGTGTTTTCAAATTGCCCACGGTCTAATGTGGTCGGATGGCCATATCCACAACGGTCAACAAACAAAAACTGTTTAATAACATCCTGTGGATTTCTTTCCATTTCAGAAAAGACCAAACGTCGCAACATTGACGGATGTGCCATTGCAAACATAATCCGCGACAGGTTTAACACCTCGTCCGGTTTTTTTACCGTCACATACACATCATATATACCTGTACAACATGGTTTCCGTTCCACCCCCAGTGCCATCGCCTGATCCCGCACATGAAAAACAACTTCTGTGTGAATATTGGCAGATTCCATCATATCAACCATCTCATATGCGCGATATCCTGCCGACGCCAATTGCATTGCCGAATACCCACAATGTATATCAAACGTAAACAGCAACTTCATACACTTTGCCGGACGCATAAATTCATCATTGACAGCCATATGGCGCATACAATCAGGCATACCTGCCAAATATCGCCCGATATCAACCGCACCACCTGCAACATTATACCGACAAACCATATCCGAAACGCTTTTTATTTTTGGTAATGGGAAACGTTGTACATTTGGTATTATTTTATCCAAATCGTTCCAACCATTCCGCGCCAAATCCATTGCTTCTTGAAATGTCTTCGTACCACACCAATCATTGAATAAATAATTTCTCTGTGATGCACGTTTATCTTCATTTCCATGCCAATTAACATATTCCAAGAATTGGCCCCAGTCATATTGATGACATATCATACGTGGATTTTTATCAACTTCTTGTAAACTTTTATCATATTGTTTTATACAATATTCTATCCTTGCTATCCGCTTTTTTCGCGCATCAGCAGGCAAGAAACAATCCGACATAAATCCAATTGAATAATTATCAACACGATAACGCGTTGCGTTATTACCAGACCGCTCTTGTTCAATCGCATCCATAAAATCATCTGTGGCACGCCGATAGCGCGTATACGCATCTTCTGATTTTTTGGAACCAAATAATCTAACGCGTTTTGCCATTTTCAAAAGCACTATAAATATTATCAATATCAGATTGCGCCATACCCTTGAACACAACCATTTTTGCAACCTTGTCTGGCGCCATGCCAGCGTTTATCAAACGCGCACCATCCAGAACCGCACGCGTTGAAACAATAAATTTCATACCCTGGCTGTTGACAATATTGCGAACCGAACGCACAAAATTTAACCAGTCTTTATCACCACACAGGCGTTCTTCCATCGCATTATCATAGTCAACATAGACCGTCACAAACCTATCCAGTGTCGCTGCATCCAACGAATTACGCCCAACATATTGTATATTTGCACCGGTACCGTATGTGTTTCCACTGGCTGCCATTACAAATTTCGGATGCTTTTTTACAATTTTATCTGGGAACAAATATTGATTCTGACTCATCGCATTGTTTATAACCGTCATAACATTCGGATTGCCCGCATCAATTTCTTCAAAACTGAACAATCCACCTTTTTCATAGGCATCACGAAACGCGCTTGAAACATAGCGTCCATTGGCATCATTATATCCAATTATGTTATAGTCACTGGTCAGCGCATTTACCGACATCGGATAAAAATCCAAATTCATGGATTTTGCAACCTGCTCTAACACGGTACTTTTTCCGCTGCCTGCGGGACCAACCAGAAACGGCGAACACCCGGCGGCAACGATACGATAAACATCCGAAAACGATGAATGTAAAACAGAATTATCGGAAGCATTTGGAACATTTAACGCATGGCGCACACCTGAATCAACAACATTTCCAAAACGCACCCGTGCCACACCGACATCATGCGCCAATTGATTCAGGCTTGATTCCGTATCCTGCATCTTTTTTACCAAATCAATGGCGTCCGCCAATTTACCATCGCGTTGCAATTTAACCAATGTTTTAATATTTCCTATAAGTCCCATTTTCTATATCTTTTATATCCAAAACAACGATACCAAATACGCCCCGTTTGTCAACAGAATACAGACTCCCCAGACTCACTGCTTTTATACCTATACAAAAATACCACAACCATATTGTATAATTATTAATCAAAGGAGATACACCATGTCATGCAATAATCCAAATTGTCCATGCGGCCCCGACTGTCCATGTGGGGATAATTGCCCATGCGGCGGTCGTGAAACAACACACACATGCACAAAATGCGCCGAACATTTGAAAAACAAAAACGCAAAATAACACCGGGCATATACCCGGTTTTGTTTTTTTGATTATGGGGCCGTACTGTGTTTTGGCACAAAATATTTATCATGAAACGCACCTTCTAACTCTAACAGTTTTATTTTCTTATCAATACCACCGGCATATCCCGCCAAACTGTTATTTGACCCAACAACACGATGACACGGCACAATTAAACTTATGTTATTCCTGCCAACCGCCGTACCCACCGCCTGGGCTGACATACATGCCACACCACGATTGTGCGCAATCTGTGCAGCAATAGCACTGTACGTCATTGTTTCGCCATATGGAATTTGGGCCAATATGCGCCATACATCCATCTGAAACGGTGTACCAATCATGTGAATTGGCGGCACAAAGTCAGGTTTATCCCCCGCAAAATAAATATCCAGCCAGCGTTTTAATTCCTTGATAATCGGCGTTTCACATGGCGTATTATTTTCTTTATCCAGACATTGCGCAAAATATTTGGCACCCTGAAACCATACACCAACCACCCCAACATCATCCGCCGCCAACAACAATTCCCCAACCGACGATTGATAAAGACTTGTATAATGCATAACCTGCCCCATGCTTTATTTGACTAGATATTAAACCACATTTAAATTTTAATCCACACACTAAAAAACATCTTGCACACAGACAGTTTCATATAAAGATATAATACTGATACATCAATCGTATCAATCAATTAACATAATAACAATCGGTCATATGAAAGTATAAGTTCAACATTGTGTAAAACATATAATTATGCATAGCCAATAGCTGTAATCCAAGGAGCATATATGCTCCTATGCACATAAAAGGCACACGAATAAAATCCTTTTATTAACCCGATAAAAGGATAAACTATGAACAATTCTGAATTGTGGCTGGCAGTGGATAATTTTGTACTTGAACAAGGAATCAGCTGTTGTGGGCTTGCCAGAAACTGCGGTTTAAATACGACTGTTTTTAATAAAAGCAAGCGCCACTCTAAATATGGCCAACCGCGTTGGATATCAACAAAAACACTTGCCAAGATATTAAATACTTATGAAATCAGCATACATGAATTTGTAGATAAATACATGCCCCAACACGACTTTACACAAACAGAGTAAAAAATATTATCACTATCACAACAAAAACCGCCAAAATGGCGGATAATTCTCTGGTGTTCGGGGCTGATTCCATCGCCGGCTTACGCGGGACTGTGGGTAAACCATAAACCACAACCACCAAAATAAAAACACCCACCGCGAAGGGTGAGTAATTTTATTGGTGGAATATTCCAAACTTACGATATTCGCATATACAAAACGCCACAGAAACGAAATAACTGGGATTAACAGGAAATTTGCAACGAATTTTATCTATTTTTACCCGTCACAGACCGAACAATACAGCCACAGGTTGATTTTATATATTAAATTCTACCACATTATCAAACATCCCATCAAAATTCCCTAATTTTAATAACAGGGATTTTATTCCCCATATCAAGGAAAACATCTATTAAAAACAGGTAAATAACCCTAATTAACACCCAATAATTTTAGCTCCATTTTCTCTTCTATTTGTTTCCAATTAGGTATTTTTGAATTCAATAAATTATAAAAATCCGCATTATGTTCTTTATAATAATAATGGCATAATTCATGCGCTATTATAAAATCTATCGCTTGTCTAGACGCTTGTATTAAATAAGGATTTAAAACAACCGTATGCGATTTTAAATAACTGCCCCAACGTTTGGACAATTTGCGAATTTTTAATATTGGGATTATTGGCATATCAAACAGCGTGCACATCACCACCAACCTTTCATAAAAAATATCTGTCGCACGCCCCAACATCCATTCATCCAGAATATTCTGGTTTTCCGCAATTTTATTCGGCAAGGGGGTGCATAAAACTATCTTGTTTTTTTCTATTTTGACTTGTTTTCGCAGATTCTTCTTTATAATCAACTTATATTGTCGCCCCAAATATACAATAGAACAACCAGATACATTGCAAATTTTATTGCAGTTACCAAACTGCTTAAAATACTCCAACTGTTTTTTTATCCACAAACGCCTTTTTTGAACAAATTTTGCAATCTCCTCATCTGTTGACTGAATTGGTGTTTTTATAACAACCCTTAAATCCGGAAATACCCGTACGGACAAACTTTTACGTTTCTCCTTTACCAAATCAGCGAAACAAACTCCGCTAATATCCATTACAGTTTCTCCCGATTTTCAACTGCCAATGTCCAGCATTTCTGCGCAACATGTTCGGCTATCTCTGGCCTTAGCGGAACAGCAAGATCATCCATGAGAAAATCCTCTATTTCTATTAAAACAGCACGCCGCACAGAAATATTGCTTTCAAAATCCACAATTTTGTGTTTTTGAATAATTTGCACAATATGCATTATTGCATCTGCATAATCATCCCTGTTTATTCCTGTTTCTATGACGGCATCCCAAGTATTTCTAAAAAATGCATGCGTACTTTTTTGCGCCAGTAATACAGACGGAATATCAGAATCTTCATAATTATCCACTTGGGACTGCAAAGTCTTTGCCTGTTCAAACAACGATGCAATATCTTCTTGTTTTGCAGTTCTTAATTCTTCCAGCAATTTTTTTATCCTGTCAGAAAAATTCTTATAAAAAACCTCGTCCTGTTTATAACGTTCGCTTATAACCCGACTTGTTTGTGCTGCAATGGCCTTTGCCTGCGAACGTTTTGACAAACCATTTTGTTCATCCTCTACAAACTGATTAAACTCACGCATGTTTGTTAAACTTATCTCTTGGGATAAAATTTCAACATCTGTTGCTGTCACATACTTATCCAACAATTTTTTCAATTGATCTTTATATTTCGAGAAATCAACACGTTCACCGGCAACCAATTGTGATATCTTTTTTATTTCAACAAAACGTTTTAGATCGAGTTTATAACGTTTCAATTTTTCTTCATCAAATTTTTCATAGAAATCATATAAACAGGAACAAGATGAAAATGTACGTATAAAATTATTTACATTTTCATAGAATTCTTTTTTTATCTCTTCATTCTTTGGATCTAATAATTTTTGAACATATGCATCTGTATTTGTTGCATCTTTTATATCAGTGAATGCAGCATGTAATTTTTGATACAAGGTTTCCAAAATATAAATTTGTTCGGACGTATCTAACAATGCCCTATGTACATCATCGGGGTCATAGTTAGAAAATAATTCTAACGCAGTTTTCAAATTTTTTGCATTTTTTGAATAATCAACAATCAAACCATTTGCCTTTGCAGGCTTGCTATCATCCCCATCAAACAGGCGATTGACCCGGGCAATTGCCTGCAATAGGTTATGATCTTTTAACTGCTTTGCCAAATATAACACAGTATCACGCGGCGCATCGAATCCGGTTAACAACTTATCAACAACTATCAACAACTCAATACCGTCCGGATTTTTCTTAAAATCCTGGATTATTTGTTTCTCGCGCGATTCCAAAGAACCATACAGTCGCTTTTGCTCCTGTAAATAGCGTTCAACAACCGCCTTTTGTTCTGGCATTTTATCCTTGTCCTCTTCACCACTTTTCGTATCAGAAATAACAACCGCTGACTGTACCCCCCCCAACAAATCAAATGCATTTTTAAACAATACTGCGGAATATTTGGACGGGGCCACCAATTGACCTTTTAATCCAGTCCCTTGGAAAAACTTTGTATAATGCTCATGAACGTCTACTGCAATCATATCAATACGTTGTGACGTTTCTTCTAAAACAGCCTTTGAAACACATTTTTTCTCAAAATCTTTACGTTCTTGCTCTGTCATACTACCGGAAACACGTTCATAGAACTTGTCTACTATAGGACTAACACTTTGTTCTACAAACCGTCCCTGATATACCAATGGCAAAATTGCACCATCAGCTTCAGCTTCTGATATAGTATAAGAATCTATGATTCCACCAAATTTTTCTTCGGTCTGACGTTTCTTTTTTGTCATCAATGGCGTACCCGTAAACGCAATTTGACATGCATTTGGCAAAATTAAGTTCATATTACCATTATCTTCACCGCCTTGTGTTCGGTGCGCCTCATCAATCAGGACAAAAATATTATTATCCGTATCTTTATACCTGTCTGCTTCAAATTTTTGTATCAACGTGGTAATCACATCCGTCGTTTTTGACTTTATACGTTTTATTAAATCTTTGCATGATGTGGCCTGTTGCACACCAACCTTTATATTACAAGCCTGGAAAGTATCCCGTATTTGACGATCTAAATCTGTTCTGTCTGTCACAACAATAATACGCGGATTTTGAATATGCTCTATCAGATTCTTGGTCAGCATAACCATCGTCAAAGATTTACCCGAACCCTGGGTATGCCATATAAGTCCACCCTGACGCTTTCCATTTTTATCTTTATTTTGAATACGTTCTAACGTCTTTTTAATGGCAAAATATTGCTGATACCGTGGCAATTTCTTTACACCATTATCATAAATCACAAAATTACGAACAATATCCAACATTCGCACCGGTTCCAACAAACTATAAATACCATAATCCTGGGATGTTGGCACTTGTTTCTGCCCTTGCACATAATCACCACGCAACAAGTCATGTGATATTTGTTTTAATATATTGTAATCTATTGGCTTATTTACACTATTTAGAACATTTGCATCAAAGTTATTGTTTTTATCTTTTTCTTTCCATACAGAATAAAATTTCCGCGGTGTCAACATAGTTCCATATTTTAATTCATTGACATTTGTCCCAATAAGGATTTGCGGATAAATAAAGAAACGTGGTGTTTGATTACCAGATTGATTGCGTATCATTTGATCAATCGCCGCATCAACCGGGACTGACGCCTTTTTATTCTCAATAACCGCAAACGGAATACCATTAACAAATAAAACAATATCAGGGCGGCGATTTTGTTCCTCAGATATCTCAAATTCTGGAACGACATGAAATTGATTATTTTCTGGATTTTCCCAATCAATAAAACGCAACTGGGGTGATACTTTTTTTCCATCTATAAATTCAGATACCGCAACACCTGCCAACAGGTTAGAAAACACTATCTCAGACGCTTTTATAATACCGTCATCCATCTTGATTTTTTCTAAATCCAATATGGCTTCCCGGATACTATTATCAGAAATTTTTGCTGCATCATTGATTGCACGCAACGCATTAAATGCAATATCACGCAGGATATATTGCCCATGCGATTCACGCATTTTATCAACATCGCGCCGCCCGATATAGGTATAGCCCATATTTATCAACTGAATAATCGCAGGAATTTGACTGCTAGACGCCTCATCAAAATCTGGTAAATAGTATGGATTATCACAATTACTCATCAGAAACCCCTCTCTGATTTTCTATAATCTTGCCACTTAATATGGACAATAATGAATTTTCCTTTAAAACAAGCCCTATAAACTCATCCCTATCATTTTGTATAATAGTTTGCCAATTGTTCCTTGAATCTGTTGTATAAGACCAAATACACGGAAATGCTGGATGTACAAATTTGCACGCATCCCTGTATTTGGTTGTTAACACACCACTTTTCTGACCAGTATTCACATCTTCTGAAAAAACATTACCATCTTGTTCGTCAAAATATTCACATAAATATGTAGTACTACAATTTTTTATAACATCAGGTTTTAAATACTGTTTATCAATTTTTCCAGTTTTAACCAGTTCCTGAGCCAACATTTCAATATTTTCAGCGATTACTAAGCAACGTGTTTTAACATACAAATCCAATATTGCACGTTCTATCGTTTTACACACATAATAATTATCATTTTCAAATAACAGTTTATAGGCATCCATATAATAATATAGATGATTACATAACCCACGATATACAGTCGTTAACCACGATGTGCCCGCACGAATTTCTTTGTTATTCTCTTGTAAAATATTTTTAATCTGTTCAAAAATCTGAAAATCCCTATTCATGTGCATCAACCTTTACCCTGATTTCACCGGTCAGCAATTTTTGCATCAGCCCCTTTTTCTGCTCTGTCAAAACATCTAATTTTTTATTCAGCAGGTCGATTTCCGCATCCGCCGACATAAGCATGTCCGCAATTGCATGTTGTTCTTCTAAACATGGAAAAAACACCCAAGAAGACAACAAGCCTTCTAAATCTAAGTTTCTCCTAACAATACTTGCACCTATTTCTGAATTTACCCTGTACAGATAAATCATATTTGATGTAATCATAAGATATTTTAAAAATCTGTAATCTGCGATATCCTCGTTTATTGTAAAAATTTTATATGCTGGGCTAACTATTCCTATGTCATAATCTGAAAAGCCCAAAGAGCCCATCCATAAATTCATAGGACTAAACACTAAATTGTGTTTGTGTAAAATTTTATAGCCTATATTATTTTCACTTGCGATTTGTTTATCAAAATAATCTTCTTGTGAACAGACGCCGTTTTTTGTAACAGATAATACTTTGTGCTGGTTATTAACGATTGTTTTTTCTGATATTTCACGTAAAATAACACATAGCTTTATTTTGTCCCACGGTTTAGAAAAGCTAGGCAGTCGCTTTTTGCCAGTTAGCAGTTGTTGCATCAGACCACGTTTTAATTCTTTCTTTTCTGCGATCAGATTCTGTAACTGCTCAATCGCATCATCCCAACAACTTAAAATCTCCGCAATCTTTTCCTGCTCGGACAATGGCGGGATTGCAAAAGTCAAATTTTCTACATCTTTTTTTGAAATTTCTAAAAATGTACTCCCACAAGCTTTTCGTATAAAAGCGTTCTTATTATGTTTTACAACATAATATAAAAATTCAACAGATGCGTCTGATGATATTATAGATTTAAATCCCTGGTTTGTGCACATTGGCACACTATTTATACAACAATCGCCAATTGTGGCACGCGTACAAATAATTAGAGTTTTTTCTGGTAACAGTATGGCAGAGCTTTTTTGTAGCCCACTATCTGTTATATAGCGCACTGTATCAGACAAATATTTTGTATCACAACCAGACACTTCAGATGGGGTTAGCCATGCGACATCACCATTCCAATACTCTATATTATCCGTGTCGGGTGTTCCACCAGATACAATCTGGCCTATAGTGCTCAATTTTTTACTTTCCCAACCCTTTGGAATATTAACTCTTTGCATTCCGAGATCCCTTCGCCATCATAACACTTCTGAAATTATTTGCTTCGTTCCATTTATCAATTCTGCAACTTGCTCTTTTGTTGGTTCCGCATCTCGCTTATGATCGCATGCATTCCGAATATCTGTTAAATATTGAATTTTGCGCCATTTTGGTTGGTCTATAATACTTTCTGACTTTAGGTAATCATTATATTTTGACAAATCGTCACGTTTAGTTATTTTGATATTTCTATTTAGACACACACTTTTTAAATGAGCCTCCAGAGCAACACCCGCCATAGCACCAGCCGCTCGTACAAACTTATTTTTTAACAAATGTTCGGCAGCATCAAGTTCTCGCATAAATAATTCATACTGTATTTCACCTTGAATATCAAAAAGTTTAGAATCTAATGTAGGAAGAATACTCCTCAATATTCCTTCTTGTAAATCTAATAATGTATACATTTGTCTAATATATGCTTCCTCCTGTATTGTTTTTGTTATCCCTGTTAACCCTAAAGATATATCGTATGAGTCTAAAGAGAAATCTTTCTTGCGGTTTGGATTAGCATAAAGATAAATAAAATCTTGATACCTGTCAGGAATGAATACTTTTACAGCTTTCAATGCTCGTGTATACACAGAATGATACCGATGAGGTATATTAACATTTTTTAATTTCCTCAATGCATTTTTATTATCATCATCTATTACAAAGGCAGACATATGCTGATAAACGTATGCATGTTTGACATCTGCAAAATCATGCAACAATGCGTGCAACTCGTCTTTAATTTCTTTATAATCCATTTCTGCTCCTTTACAACATTAATTATTTCATTAAATTCTTTTCCAATTTTTCTACTTCACGATCAAAATCAGAGATATACTTGGCATCTTGAATCGGTCTGAATTTTTCGTATTCTTGGGTTGCCAGTTTTTCTGCAACTGCATGACTTACCTTGCCAGCATTGTTCAAAATATCATATTCGTTAAACTGCAAAAAGGCATTTAATTTATCTGCCCAATCTGCCATTTTCATCGGAATATGACGCGCCGCCTGTAATTCCGCATAGTCTATATACATTGAAACGATACGATTCAAATGGGATATTTCGTCTTGTTTCAAATAATTTTTTGCAACAACCGCATCAGACAGCATAATTTTTCCCTTTGGCGCACGCTTCCACGTTGTCAATCCCATATTTGGTTGTTTACTGTTGGCACGTTTCACTATAATTTCTGCAGCGGTATGACCAGTAATTGCAAAATGCAGTTTATTTTGAACCGTAGCAAAGAACATTTTGGTTATTTCAGCATCTTTGAAGTAATCAATACTGGTCGCATAAATATCGGTAATTTTTTGATACGCCATTCGTTCTGATGCACGAATATCACGAATTTCTTCCAATAACTCATCAAAAAAACGAGTACTGAATTTTGAACCATATTTAAAGCGATCAGAATCAATAGCAAAACCCTTATATACATAATTATGCAAGATTTCCGTTGCCCATTGCCTGAATTGAATACCACGTGGTGAATTTACACGATACCCAACGGCCAATATAGCTTCTAACGAGTATAATTTTATATGACGACTAACTTGCCTGTTGCCTTCATTTTGAACTTGTAAGGATTCCTTACAAGTTGCCCCTTCATCCAATTCATTAGCGGCATAAATGTTCTTTAAATGCATAATGATATTTTGGGGTGTTGTATCATATAATTCAGATATCTTTTTTTGCGACAACCATACATTATTATCTGCAAACAGAACCTCTAATGCAATTCCTCCATCAGGGGCATTAAACATAACCAGTTGATTATCCGCCGTTCTTGTCATTGCACTTTCCCTTTTATTTTATTCCTAATTCTTTCAAATACTTATCCATCTCGGCGGTGGTTTTGGCAAGTTCGGCCTCTATCTCTGCAATACGCGCACAGGTCGCTGGGATGTCCACCGTTTTCTCTTCTTCAAACGTATCAACATAGCGTGGAATATTCAGGTTGAAATCATTATCCGCAATTTCCTGTGGCGATGCTATGTGTGAATATTTTTCAACCTCTGCACGATTACGATATGTGTTCACAATTTTTTCAATATTTTCATCGGACAACTGGTTTTGCTTCTTTTCCGATACAAATTCGCGACTGGCATCAATAAACAAAACATCCTTGCGATTTTCGTTTTTGCCACCCACCTCTCGCGTGCGGTCAAATATCAATATTGCCACTGGGATCCCCGTGGTTTGGAACAGCCCCGCCGGCAGACCAATAACCGCATCAAGCAAATTTTCTTCTATCAATGCACGACGAATTCGCCCCTCGGCCGCGCCACGGAACAGAACACCATGCGGGACAATTACCGCCACACGCCCCTCTTTTACCTTTGCCGTTTCAATCATATGGGAAATAAATGCATAATCGCCCTTGCTGGCCGGCGGCATACCGCGCCAAAAACGATTATATTTATCATTTTCCAGTGATTTGTCACCCCACTTATCCAACGAAAACGGTGGATTCGCCACAACGACATCAAATTTCATCAGTCCATTTCCATCACGCAACAGTGGGTTATTTAATGTATCACCCCATTCAATACGTGCCGAATCCATTCCATGCAGAAACATATTCATTCGTGCCAGGTTATACGTTGCCCCGGTTTTTTCCTGACCGTATAATGCATAATTTTTAGAACCTGTTTTTTCAACCTCGGCCCCGGCAAGCAACAACAATCCACCCGAACCGCACGCAGGATCACAAATGCGATTTCCATCGGACGGTGCCGCCAAACGCGCCACCAATTTACATAAACTGCGCGGCGAATAAAATTCCCCGGCCTTTTTGCCCGCATCTGTACCAAAGCGTTCAATCATATACATATATGCATTGCCCAAAATATCATCATCAACATCACTTAAATCAACACGATTAAAGTCATTTAACAAATCGCGTATCATCTTGTTACGCTGGACCGTTGGACCCAAAATAGCCTGTGAATTAAAATCAACCGTGAAAATATCACGTAATTTTTCTTCGTTGGCATCTTCTATTTTTTGTAACGCAACATTTAATATTTCGCCAATATTATCCGCAGACTGTTGTGCATAAACATCGTAAAAACTGGCATCATCTGGCATTACAAAACGCGCATTCTTTAACCGCATTTTAACACGAATCACATCACCACCATAACGCGCAATCAATTTTTTACGTTCAGCAACATGCATATCGCTCATATACTTATAAAACAACAGCGATAATACATAATCTTTAAAAACCCCGCCATCAACCGTGCCACGTGCCGAATCCGCCGCCGACCACAGTAATTTATTCAACTCATCCTGCGTAACTTTAGCCATTTAATACCCCCTTGAGTGTATTGTTAAAAATTTTATCTCTTAAAACAATTAATTCATTTTGTAAATTTTTTTGACGCTGTTGTAATTCATATAAACGCACCAATTTTTCTTGCACATCCATCGCCGGAATCGGAACCACAAGTTCCGCAACCTGCCGTACCGTCAGGGCCGCAACCGTGGACAATTCTTGGCGCATTTTTATCTGATGCTGACCCATTTCTGAATTGATATACACCGCCAAATATTCAGGCAATACAACATCCGAAACACGCAAAATAAAAACAGCACTTGTTGCTATTGCCTTAAACTTCTCACGAAATACCATCGCCCGTATTGTGCCACGATTTGTAATTAAAACATCCCCCGGATTCAACAAACACCCACAAAAACAATTCTCTGTTTTTCTTATTACCAAATCCAATATGTTATTCGTTATAATATCCCGCGGCTGAATTACACGCACCCCAGAAACAGCATTACCCACAATCGCCCCACGAAAGGCGTATCCAGATTTAATACTCGAAATTTGTTTTAATGTTTTCGCTTGCATAACACTAATAAAATACCAGCATTTTTCACCAAAGTCAATCACAATAATTTTACAATATATAAATATTACGAACGAACTATGCTTTTTAACAATATTTATATATTACCATACAATCACAAGCGGGTATAAAATTTCTGTGCATCCCCACAAAAAAAAATGCCTGACAAACATGAGTTTTTTATTCTGGAGACATGCATAAAGAACAGATAGTTCGCTATGTTTACCACCTATACAGAATTCACTGCAAAAAAAATTCACAAAACCTAACTCGTACACAAAACTATAACTGCGTTGTTGATACCAAACACATAAACCACATTACGACAATAAAAATCCCGCGAAGGTATCGCGGGATTTTACATTGCAACGCATTTTATGAATTCATTTGAATCCATAGGGATGTGGGTTCGGGACTGTTTGAAAAGCCCTTTTTGTGCGGTGCATGTTGTGCGATTTTTTACATCACACAGTTGCCTTTGCAACCATCATAAATATGCCGCAAAACCGCCATATTCTCAACAGGCACCTTTTCCTAGGGATTATTGGCCAACGACAAAATCATCCGCATAATCCGCAACTGTCTGGCCGCCGATTACACATCTAATGTCTTCAAACCCATGTTTGGTCTGATTCTTTTTTATGACATTACTGGTGACAACACCACCAATGGTTCCCAACACAACACCCGCGATTGAATCAGATGCAAGGCGCGCCCCGTTAAAATTACCGCTGGCGGTTTTCCAATGGCTTTTTTCAAAATTAAATGAATTTAAATTATCTGCCATCAGCGCAATATTTTTTCTTAAAGAATCCGCCGTTTGCAACGATTGCTGCTGCAATTCAACCATTTGCAATAAATTATTATATCGCATATTAAACCCAGACGCATCGGCATCATCACGCCCGCAATATTGTACCAACGCATCCGCTGGGCTTGCAATATCAGACACATCAGAATATGTGTTGCGCCACACTGCAACCTGGACCAGTGCATCATTATCACACGTAAATTGTACGATTTCTTGTTTTGTTTCTTCTGGCTCTTCTGACGTTAGTTCATCGTCTGTTGCTGTTTCTGGTTCTGTTGTTGTGGTTATGTTTTTATCAGATTCATTTGTCGATTTTGCGTTCACATTTGATGTTGTGCTTTTCTTTGTCCCTGTGGCAGATGTCTTTTGTTCAGATTTATTTTTTATGCATTTGCCTGTGCCATTATCTACGGTATAGTTCTGTTTACATGCCGTAGCCTTGCATACGGCAACCGCCCCTGACCTGCATACGACTTCAAATGCAGTGCCGTTTTGTTTTTCCATAATATATTTATCATCAACATATTTTACACAATCGGCCCCATTTAACTTTTTTGCCTTGCCAACTAATAAAACCGTATTATCTTTTAATTTGCAGGCATTTGTATTCTGTTGCGCATATTGTGCACTTTGTTGTGTTTTTTGCCCATTGCCGACACAGGCGGTACCATTCCACGTATAATTCATACTGGTTTGCCACGATGGTTTACCAGAAAAACCGTTTACTAAAAATTCACGACACTCGCATATTCCAGTCTTGTCATCCCACCAGGCCATAACGTCACCAATCTTGTAAGAATCTGTTAAATTTTTAGAACCGTTTGCCTGTAAGCATTTTTCTTTTTTCTGCAAGAATTCGCGTGACATTTTGCAAAAACCATTACCATTTACATAAATATCATGATTTGTGGCATTGTTTATATTCGCCGACTTCAAATTAGTTGCAGTACATACAGGTAAACTGTATGCCACCCATTCTTTATCAATTGCACCATCGCATTTATATAACACATCACCGGATATATCTGCATTTTTGAAACGCCATCCGGAATGCGCCAGAACCAATGTTCCCCTGTCACAGCCGTGACCACACATATACACACTGCCACGTGTGGTACTGAAACTAACCATAGTTATAGCCCCTTTACCAGGAGTTCTCCTTTTTTGTTCTTCATATTTAATAGCTAAATCTTGCTGGGTGGATTGCGATGTGAATAATAAATCATTATCAGACAAATCGTCATTCCACCAACCTTTTGAAAGTTGAATGGAACGCGCCCCACAATCCGCCCATGACGCAATTGGTGCAACACACAATAACATCAATATAAACAATTTTCGCATCGTTATTTTCCCTTTTTATAAAACAAAACCACCATATATTCGGTGGTGGGAGGTTCGTAACTATTTTAGATGAGATAGTGTGGCATATTCTTGTATATTCAACCACCCTCCCACCCTTTTGACCAGGCAGGAGTATTTTCATCACACAATCATGTGACGCATCTAAAACGGGTTACGACACCCCATCACGAAAAATCATCGTGACGTACTTATTATAACAAAAACGATGTCTAATATTAATAAAAAACGTCATCGTTCCAGCCCCCACAAAAGCATAGACAGATTGATTATTTTGTACTATACTAAAAATACTTCTAACCCAAAGGAGTTCGATATGAACAAAAACATAATATTAATCAATCTTAAAAAAACAGCATTGTGCTCAATTTTGCCTTTATTGATGGCGGCATGCGGTGAACAGAAAAACACCAATGTTGATGCCGAATTGGCTGACACTGATGCAAAACTGGAATCTGTGGAACAAAAACTGACCATACTGGTACAACAGACAGATTCATTGGCATTGGATTCTTTGCCACGCAACCCACGGTCTATCGAATTATCCGAAAAAATCACCCATTACAAACAAGGGTTAAACAAAGTAAAAAAGACATCCCCAAAAGACAGTGTCAGAATCAAGGCGTTTAACAAAAAAATTGGTTCACTGCTGATTGATTCTATAATGAACGCAAATCATGTAAAGGAACAAATCGTAAAAAATCACCATGACGAATTCCACGCATTATATAATGAACAAGATATGTTGCGTGCACGTCGCGATTCATTGATGAAAATCAAAACACGCTAAAAATATAAACACCGGCATACGCCGGTGTTTTTTTACCAACAATAACATTTTACTTCACAACTATTTTACGACCTGTGCCGGCTTCGGTAATATAAATATGCACCGTATCTGGTGGCAACATGTTGGCTGCAATATCTGGCCACTCAATCAACGTAATATCATTTGCAATTGCATAATCTAAACCGATTTCCACCAGTTCTGATGCATCTGACACACGATACAGGTCAAAGTGTGAAATCCCATCATATGATTGTACAATGGTAAATGTCGGACTGGGGACGACAGTATCCGCCCCGCGCAACGTGTGTATAATTGTACGTGCAATCTCAGATTTACCCATACCCAAATCACCATGCAACGCAATCGTCACCGGCGCATGCAATGTTTTTGCAAATTCCTGTGCCCAGGCACGCGTTTGTTCAATATTTTTAGTTATGCATTCCATTATCTTACACGTCCATTTTTGATTATGTGAATATGTGGTTCGTAATCCGGCGCAGGTGCCTTTGACATATTTCCTTTCAAATATTGCACCATCTGTTGCGCACGCACCTTTGTCTTATACGGGATGCGCAATCTGAAAACATGTCCGTCGCGGTGCACCAAAAACTCCGCCGCATACCAATCTTTCCACAATGCCGATGTATAAACCCCGTTTATTTTAAATATTTCTTTTTTATTTATTTCCATTTGCCTACTCCAATAACAGCAAGTCGTCTTCCAGTCTATGAATTGCATCACGCAGTTCTGCGGCCGTTTCAAATTCCAGGTCTTCTGCCGCCTTGTGCATTTGTTTTGTCATATCGCGAATCTGTTTACGCAAGGATTCCGCATCCATAACGCCACCGGATTTATCATATACAAAACGTTTCTTTTTATCTGTCTTTTCATCGCGGTCGCCAACCTCGGCAAATACAGCCTTGGATACAGTCGTCGGTGTAATACCATGCGCGGTGTTATATGCCATCTGTTTTTCACGACGACGCGCTGTTTCCGTCAGTGCCGCATTCATAGAATCTGTCATCTTGTCCGCATATAAAATCACACGGCCATTTGCATTACGCGCCGCACGACCAATTGTCTGAATCAGTGAACGTGTCGAACGCAAGAATCCTTCTTTGTCCGCATCCATAATCGCAACCAATTCACATTCGGGGACATCCAATCCTTCGCGCAGCAAATTAATTCCAACCAACACATCGTATTTCCCCAGGCGCAAATCGCGCAACAATTCAATACGTTCCAGTGTTTCAATATCACTGTGTAAATATCGTGCACGCACACCATTTTCATTTAGGTAGTCTGTCAACTGTTCTGCCATTTTCTTGGTCAGTGTCGTCACCAGCACGCGCCCCGTGACACCCTTTATCTGTTCTAATAAATCATCAACCTGGTGTGCCGTTGGACGCACATCGCATATCGGGTCTAATAGGCCGGTTGGACGTATAACCTGTTCGGATACGATACCACCAGACTGTTCCAATTCCCACGCGGCAGGTGTTGCCGATACAAATATAGTTTGCGGACGCAATGCATCCCACTCGTCAAACGTCAGGGGGCGGTTATCAATGCACGCCGGCAGACGAAATCCATATTGTGACAGCGTTTCCTTGCGTGCACGGTCACCGCGGCTCATTGCGCCAATCTGGGGTACGGTCACGTGACTTTCATCAATAAATAAAATGGCGTCTTTGGGCAGATATTCAAATAACGTTGGTGGTGGTTGACCCGGCAGTCGCCCCGACAAATACCGTGAATAGTTTTCAATCCCACGACATGTTCCCGTGCTTTCCATCATTTCAATATCAAAGTTCACGCGTTCACGCAGGCGTTGTTCTTCAATATATTTCATGTTTTCATGAAAATATTTTAATCGTTCATCCAGGTCTGTGCGTATTTGACCAATGGCCTGTAAAATACTGGGCATTGGTGTTGCATAGTGTGTGTTCGGATAAATCGCGATACGGTCTAACTTTTGCAACTTGGCACCTGTTAACGTGTCAAATTCCCAAATTTCTTCAATCTCGTCCCCAAAGAAAGATAATTTCCATCCCCTGTCTTGCGAATGTGACGGGAACACATCCAGCGTATCACCACGTGCACGAAAGTTCCCACGTTCAAACGCCATATCATTGCGTTTATACTGAATATCCACCAGTTCCCGCATAACCATGGCCATACCAATCTGGTCGCCGGTATGCAGAACAACACGCATTCCAGAATACTGTTCCGGCGACCCCATACCATAGATAGATGACACACTCGACACAACGATAACATCGCGTTCTTCTAACATGGCACGTGTGGCACTGTGGCGCATACGGTCCAGTTGTTCATTAATAGATGCATCCTTGTCAATATAGGTGTCGGTGGTGGGCATATATGCCTCTGGCTGATAATAATCATAATATGACACGAAATATTCAACATGATTGCGTGGAAAGAAAGACTTCATTTCCGTATACAACTGTGCGGCCAAAATTTTGTTTGGCGCCATTAATAATGCCGGTCGTCCCAAATTCGCGATAATATTCGCCATGGTAAATGTTTTGCCAGACCCTGTCACCCCCAGCAATACCTGACTGCGGCGGCCGGAACGGACACCCGCGGTCAATTCAGATATTGCCGTCGGCTGGTCCCCCATGGGTTTATATGCACTTTCAAGATTAAATATTTTTTTATTCACAACTATTAGTATAATCCATTATAATCGAAATACAAGGGACAGAGAGTAAGAGAATAATGGCATTAAAACCTAGATTCAAGCGACGTATATTATGGACGTTAACCGGTATCATTGGTATATCGGCACTGGGCGTGGTTATTGTGCCACCGATGATAAACCTGAATAAATTAAAGCCAAAAATTCAATCTGCAATTCTACAACAGACCGGTATTGATGCAACAATCAGCGGTGACGTACATTTCAGTCTGTTGGGTCACGCCACAATTGTCGCACATGATGTGACGATACCAATGGGCAAAATCAACAATGTTGCATTTCGTGTGCCGTTAAAAAATATATTTGATATTGAAAATGCGCCACTGTCTGGTGACATATCTATTCATGGTGGCAAATTGCAAATAGACAGTCTGTCCCCATTACCATTAAATCACGATATTGAAATATACGACACAACCGCACAATTCTTGGGCCATGATTATACGGTTGTACGTGGCACACTATCCGATGGTGGTATAACAGGCACAATCCGCACCGACCAACATAAATATGACATTGACTTTTCAGACAATGAATTTTACATCCATAATCAAAACGACAATTTAGAAATATATGGTGGCCTGTATGGTGACGGCACGGCACGCGGCCGCATGGCAATTGATACAAACGATATAAACCGCTGGTTTGAATTTACAACACCAAAAATTCCGGGTCGTGTTCGCATGACTGCAAACTTTGACTGGGATGGCAAATATGGATTTGCATTTTCAGACATATACGCAAACGACAATATCACCGGAAATATAAATCTAGAACCAAATGGCACACGCATTATTCAATTACGCGCAACAGATTTGAATTTTGATTTTTCATTTCTAACGACACCATCGGCCTTGTTCCAAAATATCATTTTGGATTTAGACCTGTACGGCGACATGACATTTGGCAAATATGACTTTCATCACTTATTGGCCCGCGCGATTGGAAATCCAAATGAATTAAAGATTGAAGAAATTGTCGCTGATAATCTGTCTTTGACGGGTGGCACAATTGATAAAAACGGTGCGCACAATATCACAATACAAATGCCATACGAAGGGCGACCTGCCACATGCGTATTTTCCGGCACACCTGAAAACTGGCAATGCACCCAGTTTACATGGGGCAATATTTACGGCAGTATATCCGTGCACGGTGATACATTTGATGTGACAGTAATATCGCCTGACAATATGCCAGATAATGATACAATTGCACGCCACTTGGCAAATCTGGGGCGGCGCGGCCGTGTTGCATTCACATTTGCAGATATCGGTGGCACGGTCACAATTGATAAACGTAATACAACACCGAAATATGAATTTGCACGTAATAAAACATTAAAGTGGTTAAATCCTAACTTTCATTTTTTACCGGATTTTATGACACATGAAATTGGCAATTTCATATGGCGTGGTGACACAATGGATTTTAGCCCACGTTCTGGCCAATGGTTTTTATCACTGTCCGGCAACCGGTTCTATATGTCTGGTAAAAATATCAAAGATTTGTTTCCTGATTTAGATTTACAGTCTGTAAACGATATAGAATACACGATTTCCGGTGCGTATAATAAAAATAATATTTCAGATTTATCCATTGAAATTGCCGGTCAAAAATTTACAGGCACCATGACAGACAATGCCCTGCGCCTGACCACAGGCCTGTTAAACCTGGATGCATTTATAAATCAAAAATTCATTGATAATTATGATGAATTACAATTCTTGGCCAACAGCCCAATCGTCATACCGTTTGAAATAAAATCAAACGTATTTATATCCGCCGACAATGTTATATACAATGGTGATGAATATCAGAACTTTACATATTCATTAAAACCAAACGTCCAGGCATTATCTATCACCGACAATGCACGCGGAAATTTACTGGCGATAATAGAAAAAAATAAAGATGCATACGACATATCTATCCAGGTAAACCGGTTTGTCACAACCGGGCCATTGTTATCGCCAACGATGCCACTGAACCTGCAAGACGTGACGATTACCGCCGATATAAATTTAAAAACACATGGTATGATTGCCCATGATTTGGCCTATAATATGGCTGGCACAATCGACATGACCATTGATGCCGGATTTATTTCTGGTATCGGTATTGATGATTTCTATGCATCGGCAGAAAACATAACAACATTTAACGCTGAATACGCATTGGCAAATGCACTGGAATCAGGTACAACACAATTAAAAAGTGCACATATCATCGGGACATATTCTGACAGTGTATTTCAAACAACCGAACCGGCAACACTGCAAATCAGACATACCGATGCAATCGGTATGATTGATATACGCAACGGCCAGATGAACGCAGTATTTGATATCACAATGCGTGGCACGGCACCAACACCTGCCCCAATACAACTGGATATCGCACCAGACGGGTCACGTGGATATTCATTGTCAGAAATAATGTCAAACTTTGACGCGGCATACATGCGTGCATTTATAAAAACACATAATCGGTTTTAATAAACCAGTGTTAACCACACGCCGTATTTTTCACACAGTGGTCGCAAACGCCCGACATATCGCATATCACTGTCACGTTCGATTATTAAAAATATGGCAGGTTTACGCCCAGTCATACGCGCATAGTGTAATGATTGCCCCAAGGCCTCGGCCCACTTAGACGCAAAGTCAAATTCTATCGCATACATATCTGTTAAACAATCAACACGGGTACCGTCCAGCAAGCGTACCTCGGCATTATATGGACACAGAATTTTTTGATATTCACGTTCCGGCATTTTATGTGCCGCATGGACATTAAATGATATTAATAAAAACATCAAAACAAAAACACGCAACGCAGATTTTCCCCAACAAAAAAACCACCAGGAAAAATCCAAGCGGTTGGAGGTCAATACTATTAAAAGGAATAGTGTGCTTATTCAATATATTCGCAACCCTCCAACCTATTTGGTTGGAGATTTATCGTTTTGTTTCCCAAAACGCCTTTTACGGGATATTGACTCCCACACAGACAACACGTCTGTGCATGCACATTATATCGGATTATTTTCGCGTTTGCAAATATTTACCTGCGTAGCACTGGATATGTGCCAGAATCTTTATAAACACTACTTACCACGTACCGCGTCATCAAATGCGTCACGCATAATTGCGCGCCCATCTGGTGTGCCATAGTATGTAGAAACCCCAACACATCCTGTATGATAACCACCTGCACACATTTTAACGCGTTGCGCCCCCGCCAGAAACATGCGGTCACGCCCAATAATGTCGCCACGGCGCGGGCGCACAATACGTGACATCAACGACGCACGATGTGGCACAAACAATACCGGCCCACGCTTTTCAATCCGTGATATATCGTATAAATCACGATTTAAATAAATTTCACGCGCCTGAAATGGTGATAAATTTAATGTATAAACCAGTTTTTCAAAATCTGTTTGCGTACTCATATCCCACCCGTTTTTTTCTAAAATTATACGAATGGAATTATTATTTTTTAACAGGTTAATAAACCTAATTTGTTATTTGTACCTTGTTATCTGTTAATTAAATAACGCCCCAAATGGGGCGTTATTTTTATCCTTTTTTGCGTACTTGGATATGTACCTCGCGTAATTGTTTTTCGGTGACATTTGTTGGCGCACCCATCATCAAATCCTGACCACGCTGGTTTGTCGGGAATGCGACAACCGCACGCAGGTTTGGTTCTGCCAACATAATCTGGACTAATCGATCGATACCGAATGCACATCCACCGTGCGGTGGTGCGCCATATTGAAACGCAGTGTACATACCACCGAATTTTTCACGTACGGTTTCTTCGGGATAACCGGTGATTTCAAAACATTTAACCATAATTTCTGGGTTAAAGTTACGCAACCCACCACTGCAAATTTCCGCACCATTTAATACCATGTCGAACTGTGCCGCCTTGATATCCAATGGATTTTTAGTATTCAATTCATCCAACGTTGCCATCGGGAACGAGAATGGATTATGCGTAAACGCGATACCGGTTGGTGACTCTTCATCTGCTTCAAAGAACGGGAATGATTCAATCCAGCACAAGCGGAATTCTTTGTCATCAATCAAGCTTAAATCTTCACCCAATTTGGTACGCAATTTACCCGCCGCTTTGGCAGCCACATCCGGCGCATCACATACAAAGAACAACGATGAATTATCCCCGGAAATTTCATGCAGTTTTGCAATGCGGGCTTCGTCTAATTTCTTGGCAACCGGGCCTTTTGGCGCATCTGCAAACACGATGTACCCCAGTCCACCCAGTCCCAATTCTTTGACGGCATAGTCGCCCAGTTTATCAAACCACGAACGTGCCTTGTCCGCAGAATTTGGTGCCGGAATCGCACGAACAACACTGCCGTTTTCGATTGCGTTTGCAAAGATTCCAAAATCAGACCCACGGAAAACATCCGTCACATCATGGATGATAATAGGATTACGCAAATCAGGCTTATCAGAACCATATTTCAGCATTGCCTCGTCAAACGCAATATGTGGAATATCCGGACATATTTTTGCATCCTTTACAAATTCACGTATCATCGCCGGCATTAAAGTATTACCCACCGCCTGAATATCCGGCAGATCAACAAACGACATTTCCAAATCCAACTGATAGAATTCCAGCAATCTGTCCGCACGCAAATCTTCGTCACGGAAACACGGCGCAATCTGGAAATAGCGGTCAAATCCTGAAATCTGCAACAATTGCTTAAACTGTTGTGGTGCCTGGGGCAACGCATAGAACATCCCGTGATGATTACGACTTGGGACGATAAAGTCACGTGCACCCTCTGGACTGGATGCGGTCAGAATTGGTGTCTGGAATTCAGAGAATCCCATTTCCCACATTTTATCACGCATAAATTTAATAACGCGATTACGCATTAAAATATTGTGATGCAGACTTTCGCGACGCAAATCGATATAGCGATATTTCAAACGCAAATCTTCGGCAACTGTATCATCATCACCAAACACTTGGAACGGCAATACATCAGAATTAGTCAAGACTTCCCACTCGGCCGCCTTTACTTCGATGGCACCGGTTGGGATTTTATCATTTACTGCCGACGCATCACGCGCCACAACCGTGCCTGTAATTTTAATAACGGATTCTGGGCGCACTTTTTCCAATGCCTCGTCCCCGCCGTCAAACACACACTGTGTAATTCCATAATTATCGCGCAGGTCGATAAACAACAATGATCCATGGTCACGTTTACGATGAACCCATCCAGATAACGTCACCGTTTCACCAACGTTTTTTGCAGTCAATTCACCACAAGTATGCGTTCTGTATTTTGATTTTAATGATAACATTTTGGTCCCTTTTTTTGTTTCCAGGGCCGACAAAAATCGCGGCACCCGAACATATTTTTTTAATTTCAGGGGCGCATATTCTGCGCGGTGCCACCCTGATTTATAACTTTACCTTGTACGTATTTTATTCCGTGGTTGTCAGTCACATCAACACAAAACCGCACCTAAACATGTGGGTATTATAAACTAAAAAACGCCCCGTGCAAGGATTAAAAATGCAATGCAACACCACCGGATATCCGATAATCATCACCCATATTTGGATAATATTTTGCATTTATAAAAATATCATATCTACCAGTTGGATTATAACTTATATTGGCCTGTACAAAGTCATATTTATTCCATTTGCCTGTTATATCTATATTTGAATTATATGAAACCAGCAATCTAATTTTATTTGACATTTGCGAAATTGCACCGATTTCAGGCGTTATATACACATTACTTTTATTTGTATACTTATATGATACTGTTGGCAAAAAATATAATCGAACCAGTTTTATATGAATACTCTGCCCAGCCCCGAATTGTACATTTGGATATAATCTGAAACGACGTGACAAAGGCCTGTTTTCAAAGCCAATATTAATATACTTTGAAAATTTCTTGTTTATTCGATAATCAACAATTGAACGCGCTTTTATAAATTCAACAGAATCTAAGACGATACCATGTCCATGAATAATTCGGCCAGACATAGCACCCATCTTACTTTCCATCATATCAAAATATGCATCTGTTGAATCACGAATATCCTGATATACCGGCGAAAATTCAAAAGATAAACCTGATTTTTCATATCCCAATGAAAAACGCATAGGACGCGGTACATCCAAAATATTATTCAATCCATATTCTGATATTACTTGCTTTGTTGAATCTGTTGGTTCTAATGCAATATCTGATAAATATCCTTTATTATATAAATATTGAATTGATTCCAATGGCGTCGAAAAAGGTTTTATTGTTTTTTCGCTATAATCATCATTCATAATTTTTAATAAACTAACCGTCGCAGTATTACAATTATGAAACAACATTGTATACTTTATCTGTTGTTGATTCAGTTCCCACAAATGTTCTTTTAGTCTATCAATTTGTTCTGACGTTAAATCCAAGCAAAATTTCCATATAGAACGATTTTCTTGTAATAAATATCTGGATTTATAGTCATCATATGGTAGCAACCCGTATACACCATCTAGTCCAAAAAACAATCCATTAAATACCAGCCCCGCTGGATTGATATCATTTATAAATGCAGAATAACCAAACGCATGCTTTCTATTTAGCCCATCATGCGTTCCGGATAATATCAAAAAAGTGTGCCCCATCATTGACATCGGGCTCATTGTATTTTCAGCTGCAAACGCAACCTCTATTTTATCTATTGGCACCTTGTTAATAAATTCTTGATATCCATCACAATTCTGGTGTGATATTTTTAGTTCTGGATTATGTTGTAAAATAAAGCGTGTACGTGCTGGATACCGGCACTGAATTGAATTATCACCAATTAAATCTGAATTTTGTAATTGATTTATAGTTTCAAAATATTCTGATTCCGGTAATTTATATCCATTACCTGACAAGAAAAAAGAGCTATCTGAATTAATCAGACTGCGCCCTTTGTCATAGTGCAACAAATTTTTCCAAATATCAGAATCATACGGCATTGCCACACCTGTATTAATATACAGCACACTAATTAATACAGATATGACAAAGCCTTTCATAGCCTGCTATTATTTAACGTTGCATGAATCTTTTCGTGTTGGATACACAACGACTGTATCATCATATTTCCACGCAGCACCCGTTGCAGCATCAGTTGTTGAACCAAATACTCCACCAGTAATAACATTACCCAGAATAAATGGATTTAGCGAACTAGATACTATTTGCATACTTGTTTCATAACACGGATTTTCATCTTCATCAATTTTTATTGTTATATCCTTACCAGATTTCTTTGTGTGAATCATACCTGGCAATTTAATAACCTGTACACCTGTTTCAGTTATAACCGTCGCATTCACTTTATCTTTTGAATTTGATGGAACAATATTTATATTTTGTGTTGAACCATCGACTATTGATGCACATCCTGTTAATGCAATACCGCCCATAAGGCATATCAAAGTTTTTTTCATTTTCATCCCTTTTATTGTAATAAAAACGCCATCAATGATTTGATGGCCGGGGAGTTCGAAAATCAAATTAGCAGTGATTCTGTGGTTTTCGGAAAAGCCCTATTATATAACCAACAGCTCCCCGACCCTTATACATAAAGGTCAGGGATACATAACGATGCAGGAATCGCATATATCGTCTTAACGACAGCAACAACCACACCGGCTAATTCAGGCTTTCGACAGCCCCGGATACACAGTCCCCTGTGAATTCCGTCATGTATTATACAGGTATTTAATGCAAAATATAATAAAAAAATCCGCAACAAATGCGGACAAAACTGGTGCCCTAAGCAAGAATCGGACTTGCGACTCGTCCTTACCAAGGACGTGTTTTACCACTAGACTATTAGGGCAAGCATTGGCAATGATAACGGTGACCATCCTAAAATGCAAGGATAAAATGCACCACACGCATTTAAAAACTGTACGTCAGGCCCATTCCATAAAATGCATACGAATAATTTTCGTCGGCGGTATTTCCATTTGAAAAATGTTGAACAAACAATTCACCACCAAAATTATCCGTAAACCGATATCCGCCCGCCAGTTTAAACTGAAACAACCATTTTGAACCGATGCGTTCGTTTTGTTTCGCCTGCAAACCACCACCAGCACCCACAGAAAAATACCACTGACGCCCATGCAGAACCGCAATATCTTCACTTAAAAACACCATTGGTATAGAATATCTATCCCAACGCCATCTATACTTTGTACCAAATCCGACAGTCTGGCCGATATTAAATGATTGACGTGCAGGTATCCGAAAAAACGTTGTTGGTTGCGAATATTGAAAATGCATAAAATAAAACGGCACCAAACGGAACGGTGGTGGCACCAAGAAACCACTATCCACACCCTGCCCCAGATTAAATGCAACCTGATTTTGATTATCGCCCATAAAAGGATTGGCGGCCACCGCATTTGTCGGCCCCGCCAATACCACAACAAACAAAGGAATAAGAAACAATACGAAATTTTTCATACGCGCTATACTATATTATTTGTAAAAATGGGTCAATCAAAATTTATTAAAAAACATAATTATTTTAAATCAGAACAAATTCCTAAGGATGGGTGCTATATCACATTTGACACTTGCATTTATAAAAAAGCCTGTTATAATTCGGTGCATTGGCGAAGTAGCTCAGCTGGTTAGAGCAGCGGAATCATAATCCGCGTGTCGGGGGTTCAAGTCCCTCCTTCGCTACCAAAATTCAGACCGGGCGTAAGTCCGGTTTTAATTTTGGTACAATGGGGAGGACGCAGAACCCACGAATTCGGGCCCCGCAAAAATTGTAAATTTTTGTGGGTGACAGCCGGGGGTTCAAACAAGCAAATAGGCATGTGGGAACATGCCGGTTGCGCATTACGCAAATTTGCGCAGTTCCGGCAAGGTGCCACCAGCACCGCAGACGAATTCCCTCCTTCGCTACCAAAATTAACCGTCATTTTGGACGTTTTTTAGAACCTTTGTTGCACTGAAAATTCAAGCCCCAGCTTGTCAAATTCACGTTGCCAAATGTTTGAATCGCGTCGCGTATAACTTACCGTCAATGTCGGCACAAAATTCCAGACCGATAGCTTGTTGTTTGATATTGATGCTGCGTACCGGTGGGTAAAACTGCTTTCGGCAACCTGTTCAAACGCCCCATGTTTTACAATCCAACGCTGTCCGTCGTATCGTTGCCAGTATGCTGACGCGTCCAAGTATAAATTAAATCCAGCTGGCAGTTCGATGCCCAATCCTAAACCGGCACTTGGTCGCCAGTGCGAATAAATATCATCTTTTGCTGCCTCACGCGCCAAGCCCCAACGCAGAATTATGTATTTTGATGCGTCAAAGGAGTGTGTTAACCGCAGGCTCGCATCGTATGTTTGACCATCTAAAATATCGCCAAATTCGTCAAAAGTATTTTCTGTGACCCGCAGGCCGATGTGTCCGGATGTCTTGCGTGAAAAGTCATAATTGGCATCCATGCGACCGCCTGCCGACCAGTTGTATGCATTCCATCCGTACCATCTGCGGCCGGCCATTGCCGACATCCATATATCGCCCCTTTGCCACACGTATCGTGGACCGGTGCCGGCGGATAAATATAAATCGTCAAAATCATGTTTGTTATATATATTTGTATAAACGTGGACATCTGATTTCCACCGCCAGCGATCGGTCAACCTGAATTCATAATCGCCGCCTGTCATAATATTAAACCCAACGGCTTTTTCTGGCTTTGGCAGTTGGCGGCACAGCAACCCGAATATTGTATCCACGCATTCTTCGCCCCCGGCAGATGTATTTATGTTGTTATCCGGGGCCACCCCTGTATTAAAATATATATTCCAATTCTTGTTCTGGCGGACGACGTACCGCAGATAGTTCATCGCGTCTTTTGCGTTGTCTGGCAGGTTATCCCCCGCCATCGCACGGCGCAGTTGATAGTCCGCACGTCGCCATTGCTTGGTTTGCATATAACATACCGCCAACTCAAATCGAACACGCGCCAAATCTGGATACGCGTCCAGAATGCGACGATATATTGCTATTGCCTTGTCATATTCTTTATGTGCGGCGGCAACACGCCCCTGTAAAAATTGCCTTTCAATATCCAGCGCAACGTTATTAAATTTTGGCAAACTGTTCAATATCTGGTCGGCATTATCTATATCGCCCCGATCAATCATCGCCCCAGTCATTTTCAACACGTCAACAGCAGACATTGTTATTTCGGACGAATGTTTGACGCTATGCATTTCTGCCCGGCAAACACCGGGCAGAAAACAAATCAGAAAAAGTGCCACAATTCGTTTCACTATTTCACACCAAACCCAATTACCGCATTTACATTTTTATCCTTGAATCCGACAATACCCACAGCCTCAGACGGAATATCATCACCATAGTAATTTATATCATATTGTGTCACCAGTGGTGTTTTCATCCCATACATTTCATCTGTGCCACTGGGGTTTTCTGGGCTATAATTATTCAGCGTCACCACAGGCGTCGCATTTTGTGCTTTCTCTATATTCACATCGTACCAGTTATCAAAATGCGTTGTTGTTTTCTCTATCCCATTATCAAATACCAGTTTCGCATCACCAGATAATAGTATGGTATTAATTTTATTATCAGTATTGCTGGTGGCAGTCACCCGACCGATGGCCTTGCCCGTGAACTCTAATTTCGTATCCGTATCATTATCATTTGGATTTAACTTTTTTACATCATACCCACCGGTAAAAAAAGCCACATTTTCAATTGTAGTTTTATCAAATGTATTTTCAATATCCACCTGCAATGTACCAAAGTCCGCATATTGCAGACCTATTTCCTTACCTATACTGTTATAAGTTATATCACCATAAATGGATGTATCTTTATCATTAACAACCGCAAAACTGTTCGTATTCCCGACACGCGCCGCAATAATATCATAAGCCGCACCCCCAGGTGCAGTTTTTGTATTCAATTCTATATCTGACACGATAATTTTTTTAATTTGTCCACTATTGTTCACAATAAATTTAATTGCATGATTATCCGTACCATTATCATCAAACAGGGCATAAAGTTCTGCATCACTCAGTTTTACCGTTTTACCATCAACAATCACGCGTGTGTCCATACCGGTTATTTGATTATTACTGGTTGTGGTCTGCACTTGTATCGCCTGATAATCAGACGACGATCCACCCAAACTACACCCAGCCAACAAACAAAGATTAATAAACGCATATATTTTTTTCATTATTTTAACATCCATTTATTATAATCAAAATCCATCGCCGACGCGTTCGTATCGTTTATGTATACAACCGATTGTTGTTGCATGAACGCCCGGCGTTATTTCATAGTAGACAAAGCGCCCTGCCCTGCGCGATTTTACAAACGCATCATCTGATAATTTTTTTAAATACTGTGATACCTTTATCTGTGGCATATCAACACCACGCGCAATATCACACACACATGTTTCACCCTGGTATATCAAGAATTCCAGTATTCGCATTTTATCAATATGTGCAAATAACTTAATCCGATTGGCCGCCATTGTTGTATAATCCGTCGGCAAGATTTCCCGAAAACCATCACGCATAAATTTTAATTGGTCGGTCATATGACCAAACAGTTTTCGCATACACACAAATATACTGGCCGGATATTCTTCGCATATTTCATAATATATAAATACCCCGCGCCGCGTCGTACGCACCAGGCCTGCATCACGCATTTTACGCAGTGATTGTGATACAAATACCTGTTCGGCACCAACACCCCGCGCAATCGCCGACACCGACGACATACCATACACATCCAGATATTCCAATATCCGCAACCGCAACGGATGCGCCACATACACCAGCCCCCGCGCCGCCCGCGCCATAATATCCCGCGGCAACAGTGACGAAATATGTACATCCAATGATTTACTACGTGACATGAATTGATACCCTTGATATTATATATAGCAATTATAAAGTCAGGTCGCAAACGAATAATTTGACTTTTTGATATATATCAATTATAATACATATCGTTTTTAATAGATAACAAGGAAAGGAAACATGAAAAAACTATTAACTGCATTATTGTGCACAATGCCTATATCTGCATTTGCAAACCCGGCATGTCCTGTATGCACAATCGCCATTGGCGCAGCGTTGCCATTAACACGGCGCATGGGTGTACCAGACATCGTGGCTGGCATTTGGTCTGGGGCGTTTCTGGCGATACTGGGGTATTGGATTATTAAATTCTTTGAAAATCGCAATTGGAATTTTCCCGGTCGCAACGCGATTATATTGGCACTATCGGTTGCATCAATTGGATTTATATATATGGGCATCACACCGTATAACCCATGCACTTATTTTGGCATATTAAAAATAGACCCGGTATTGTTCGGCGCAATTATTGGCGCAACACTGTTTATTGTCACAGAAAAACTATACGATTTTATGAAGGCAAAAAATAATGGTCACGCGCATTTCCCGTTTGAGAAAGTCGTTCTGCCCATTGTCGTACTTGCGATGGCTAGTCTGATTGCCGCCACATGTTAAAAGATAAAAAAGGAAGAAAGGAAACACCCATGCAAAAAATCAAAAATGTAAAAGAATACGTTGAAAAATTAGACGCCGCCAAAAAGGTTAATCCAAAAGACCTGTCATCCGACCAAGATTTAACCATCGGCATCATGAACCTGATATCAATCGAAGAACACTTGATGTTTTCTGGCGCAAAAACCGGCAAGACTGAATTCTATGATATGATAAACGAAGTTCGCGAAATGCGAAAACGTATGATGCAGAAAATTATCCCATCATACGAAGGCGAAGTCTGGTGCATATCAAAACACTTGCTGGCATCTGCCATGCGTTTGTTTGAGGTTGGTACCAAAGCCCTGGCCGCCGGTGACACAGACCAGGCATACAGTTTGTTTGATGATTCATATGGCCTGTATTGCATATTCTGGGGATTAAATATGGGCATGCTAAACGGCGAAAACGATGTTAAATATGTCAAGACAACATCCAAATCCGCAAAACAAAAAAAAGATGTCGCAATTGAACCAGTACCCACCGATGGCAAGGTCAGCAAACTGAAAACCTGGGTAAAAAATGCCGTCAATTGCTGTATTGAATAAGGGCCAAGATAGTAATTATTAGTAAGCAGTTAATATGTGGCGCAACATGCGCCACAACTTATTTCTCTTTCCTCTAATAATCTACCACTCTATCGTTTTTTACCGTGTTGTGATAAATATTCATTTGCACGTAAGAAATGATAATTGCCAAAGAATCCACTACACCAACCCCACACTTTGCGCAACCCGCCATTAATTTCTTTATCTTAACAGTAAAAACATCTTGAACACAGACAGTTTCATATAAATGATATAATACTGATACATAAACAGTATCAATCAATTAACATAATAACAATCGGTCATATGAAAGTATAAGTTCAACATTGTGTAAAACATATAATTATGCATAGCCAACTACTTTAATCCAAGGAGCATATATGCTCCTATGCACATACAAGGCACACGAATAAAATCCTTTTGTTAACCCGATAAAAGGAGAAACTATGAACAATTCTGAACTGTGGCTGGCGGTGGATAATTTTGTACTTGAACAAGGAATCACCTGTTGTGGGCTTGCCCGAAACTGCGGTTTAAATACGACTGTTTTTAATAAAAGCAAGCGTCACTCTAAATATGGTCAACCACGTTGGATATCAACAGAAACACTTGCCAAGATATTAAATACTTATGAAATCGGCATACATGATTTTGTGGATAAATACATGCCAAAGCATGACTTTACACCAAAAGTGTAAATAGAAATATTATCACTATCACAACAAAAACCGCCAAAACGGCGGTTAGTTTTCTGGTGGGAGTGGCTGGATAGTTCGCGTTGCTCACCACTCGTACAGATTTCACTGCGAAAAACTTGTGAAATCTAACTCGTACGCGAACCTGCGACATACGTCGCATGATTCAAATCCTTAAACCACATTTCACCAACAAAAACACCCACCGCGATGGGTGGGTGATTTTACTGGTGGGAGTGGCTGGATTCGAACCAGCTCAGTCATAAGACAACAGATTTACAGTCTGCCCCGGCTCTCCAACTCCGGCGCACGCCCAATCTCCTAAAAAATTGTCAAAAAGCAGAAGATGCGACGATTTTGATAAAGGCGAGTGTACAATGCGTACACGACCGGAATCAAAATCAAGCAGATTCCATTTTTCACAATTTTTTGGTGCGGGCAGCGGGAATCGAACCCGCATTTCAAGCTTGGAAGGCTTGCATACTAGCCTTTGTACTATGCCCGCAACAAATTCAAAGCCCTGTGATTATATCCAATTTTAACCCAATTGCAAGCATTTATTATCACGCCAATTTACAAAAGATTTTTCCTTGAAATAAAAACGCACACTATGTATATAATACTGTACTAAAATAAAGGATTTTGAATGACCCGTACATACACAATACATTTATCACCATATACTATTTCGATACTGAACAGCCCAAATTACAAGAAAATTCCAAATCACGCATCAACACAATATGCGCACACCATATACCCATTGACAGAAAACGCACCAAAACCGGTATCCATACCAGTGCGCCACCCAATGGGCAACACACGCAAAATTATTGCACATACTGACCGCCCGGCGATTGATGCACCAATTGCAATCACGCCCACGACAAAAACATATCAACCCAAACACCGTTCAAAATATCGCAATAACGTGAACAAGGCTGCATTGGCCCAATACTTTGACAACACACCATCGGCATCTGAACAATGGATGGCGGATGTTATATCCGAACTGGAAACACATGACACCAACCGTGCCAGCACCATCAATGCAGACAATGAATCATTGCGCCAATTTGTAGAGACATCGCGCGCACCAAATTTTGCAGATGACCCGATATATCACACAAACCAAGTTTATGTGTTTGTCATCAATTTATCCGATGTTTTACCAATATTATTAGACGCGTTGATCATGGCAAATGCGACCAACCACAAAACAAAGCAAAAGCCGTATGCATTATCCGCCGTGCGTCCTGAAATAAACGCGCATATTGCCGACCATTTCATCAAAAAACATCACGGCGCAGACACCGCCGCCGCAATGCGTGCATTGGACAAACAGAGCCGCCATAAACCAAAAATCCCATACATATTGCATCAATTACAAATAACAAAGTAAACACCATAATAAAAACATCGCCCGATGGGGCGATGTTTTTATTTCCGAAAACCCGCCAATTCATAACTATTATCCAACAACGCATATATTTGTTTAATTGGCATGCGGCCATCCAATGGTATTGTTATCCAATTGCGCTTATTCATGTGCCAGCCTGGAAATATCAGTTTTTTATCAACCACAAAATCCACCATATCCGGACGACAACGAATATCCAGTATTTCAATTTTAGCATCATCATCACCCGGGATAATTTTATTTTTTTGCACGGTCAGTAATGCGCCAAACCATTTCTGATTATCACCACGTCGCCATATTGCGTTATCAGAAAATTTCACCCACAAAAATTCCAAATCACGCCCATATTGATTTGCGATATATTTAATCAATTCCTGTGATTGACGTGACTTAAATACATTTTGCGTCATATTATCCCCCCCCTACATTATCGGTGGAAAACAATCACCATTGCCGGGCGGACAGCAATTAAACCCATTTTCGCCCAGGTCGGTATAAACCTCGTCCCCACAGCAACCATTACCATCAGGTGTGGTACCATCCGGGCACGACAAATCATCATGGTTATTATTATTTTTATTTGCCACGAACAAGTTTTTTTGAACAAAAACGAATACGCCAGAATCTTCATCATTGCCCGCAACAATACGCGATTGTGCATACATCCCACACACAAATCCAACCGCAAAGCAAACAACAAAACCAATCGCAACCAAAATTTTGTTTTTCATATTTTCTATTCCTAATAATTATTTAACAGGCGGAAAACATTCGCCACCGTCTTTTGGACAACATGCAAATTCCAGATTACCCAAGTCTTTGAACACTTCATCCCCACAACATCCAAATTTGTTTGGTTTGGAACCATCTGGGCACAATCCCGCATCCAAGTTTGCCGCAATACGCGCATATTTTTCTTCATCAGTTTCAGCAGGTGTTTCTGGTCCTAAAATCAACATTGTTGTTTTTATAACCGTATCAGGTGCAGCCACAGTTTTTGCACAATATGCGTCATACGTTTCTTGCAAAACAGATTTTGTATCATCGGCTGCCGCGTCAATTGCATCAGGCAACCGTTCACACATTTTTGCCTGTTCATCACTGATTTGTTGGACGGTCTCCGTTGTTGCAGTATTATTATTTTCCGATGACGCATCTGTTTGTGCAGCCGCAATATCTGCCTTAACATTTTGCATTTCTGCACTGGCCGCAGCCACAGTCAGCGCACCACCACGATATGATGAACGCAGTCCACTGACACGCATCACACAATCACGACGATATTGTTGTTGTAATTTTGCTGCATCATCGGTCGCCCCTGATGCGTTCAATTCATCTATTTTTGCCTTCATCGTTTTACAATCCATACGTGCAGTAACAGATTGCGTTGATGCCACATCAACATCATCCGCCACCGCCGGCATCACGGCACATGCAAATAATGTATACAAAGCCAATTTTAATATTTTATTCATTTACAACCCTTTCCATTTCTAAAATAAAGTTTGTAGCCGGATCAATCAATCTATCTATCTTGTTCAAGAACTTGCGTGCCTCTGACTGCATTTGTAATTTTTTATACGTATCAACAACAGTTTTTGCATTTTGTGGTTGGGCCAGTTCTGCCTCGTCACTGACGGCGGATACCACTTCTATCTGACGCAATGCCAATTCTTTATATTTGTCACTGTTTTCCGGACATCCACGTTCTGCCATTGTGCTGTACACATCTGCATTATGCAGGCGTTCATAACTATTGTTTGCATACTCGTTTATTTGCTGTTTTAAAACCATTTCAATTTCTTCACACGTGCGCATTGTTGCGATGGCATTTTGTGATGTTGCACCCAACGCATTTGCAATTGCAGTTTCCTGGGCAATCAATTGTTTAAAAGCATCTGCATTTTCAGGACAACCATGTTGACTTAATTTGTTATACAGTTCTGCATTTTGCTGATGCGCCCATGCATCTTGACTGTCGGCCGGATTCAAATTGCGCAGCAATAACTTTTCAATTTTCTCGCATGTGCTTAATTTCTTTTCTGGTTCTGCAATAACATCTGTCTTGGTTTGAATATGTCCATCACAAGACACTGCATATATTTGTGTTAATTTTTCCAGTTTTTCAAAAGACTCATTTTTTACAGCACGCTGAATCTTGTCTGCAATCATATCACACTGAGATTCTGTAAATTGTACCGTGCTATCAGTACTGGTATCAGATTCATGACCACGCCATGTAATACCAACCATCAACCCACACGCAAATAATCCAACAAGTGCAATTACACCCCAAATTTTCTGGGCCCGTGTTGCAGGTTTATATACGTATTGCGGATTTGTATTTTGTGATTGTTTCATTTTATCTCTCTCCTATTTTTATATTATCCAACGATACCATCGCGGATAGTGATTGTACGATCGGCACGCGCCGCCAAATTCATATCGTGTGTAACAAACAACATCGCCATTTTATTCTTGCGAACTAAATCCATCAATAAATCAAACACGGCCACAGCATGTGCAGGATCCAAACTGCCGGTTGGTTCATCCGCTAATAAAATATCTGGATTATTTGCCAATGCACGCGCAACAGCAGTACGCTGTTGTTCACCGCCAGACATTTGTCCCGGCAAATGTGATGCACGATGTGCAACATTTGCCGCACGTAATAATTTTATTGCACGCGTATTTGCCGCGTCACCATCCACACCGGCGGCCAACATCGGCAAAACAACATTTTCCAGTGCCGTAAAATCAGACAACAAATTATGCCGCTGATAAACAAATCCGATTTTATCACGCCGCATAGCAGTACGCATTTCATCATCCATTTGTTGTGCAGGCACACTACAAATCAAAATACTGCCAGATGTTGGTTTGTCCAACAATCCTACACACTGCAACAACGTCGATTTACCAGACCCTGATTGTCCCACCAGTGCAACAATTTCCCCACGATGCAAATCAAATCCACCACCACGCAAAATATGCAACGGTTGGCCGCCTTCGATAAAAGTCTTTTTAATATCGCGCACAGACAAAACCACATCACCGCGTTTTACCCGTGATAAAGAATCCAATATTTTTGCCATCTATTTACAACCTTTATTCATTACGCAATACATCAACAGGATCTGTGGATGCCGCCTTCCATGCAGGATATAATGTCGCCAGAAATGCCAACGCCACCGCAATCATTGCAATTGCAACGACCTGACCAAACACCAGTTTTGACGGCAATTCCGACAGATAATATAGTTCTGCTGGGAATAAATCGCGCCCTGTCAACCATTGGAAAAAGTGCCGTATCGGTTCAATATAAATTGCAATCAGCACGCCAAACACACTGCCCAGTACCGCACCAATAACACCGATACTGGTTCCTGATAAAATAAATATTTTCATCATAGACCGACGCGACACACCAAATGTACGCAGCACCGCAATATCTTTTGATTTATCTTTGACCAGCATGACCAGACTGGCCACAATATTAAATGCAGCCACAATAACAATCAGCATCAAAATCAAAAACATAACATTTGATTCAACCTGTAATGCACCAACAAATCCGCGATTTAAATCACGCCAATCACGAATAACAAATCCATCTGGTAATAATGTTGCCAAACTTTCTGCCACACGCGTTGTATCTTCGGGATTACGCAAGAACAAATCAATATGTGTGACCCCACCCGGAATATTCAGATATTTTTGCGCAGTTTCCAATGGCATAAAAATGTATCCAGAATCATATTCATACATCCCCATAAAGAACGACGACATAACAGGATACGCCATTATACGTGGCATTGTTCCAAACGGGGTTGGTGTTGCACCATTTGCAGATACCAACGAAATATTATCACCCATCGTCACACGCAAGTTGCGCGTTAATGTCGCCCCACCAACTAATTCACCATCAATAATTGCATCTAGGGGTTTGCCATAAATACGTGTACCGGAATTTGTTTTTGCCGCCAAATCAGACATACGAATACCGCGAATCATTGCACCTGTGCTGTTGCCATTGGCGGTGGCCATAACCTGACCTTCTGCAATTGGAACAATAGCTGTCACATCGCGTGCAACAACCTTGTTTTGTTTCATTTTATCAATCAAGAAATCATAGTCTGTTATCGCACCATCTTGATGATATACAACAACATGACCATTCATCCCAACAATACGCGACAACAATGTGTCATGAAATCCACCCATAACAGACATTACAACAATCAACGTTGCAACACCCAATGTTATCCCAATCAGCGACACCCACGATATAACAGAACCAAACCCGCGCTTTTTCGCGGCCAGATATCTAAATGCAATTTTCCGTTCCAGTTTTGAAAACATAATTTAACACATCCTATTATTCATCTAAAAACGCGCGCAACGCATCACCCGCCAGTGGCGTATATTGGTTATTTGGAATATCTGCCGGGTCAACAATTGAAATCACACGCGGCGACATAAATACAACCAACTCTGCAAATGGGCTGACCAACGTTTCCGGCGTCGTCACGAACGAGTGTGTTGGAATACCCACAATTACATAGTTATCACCAATACTTGACGGGATATTAAACGACGACAGTTCACCCTGACTTGTCCGCAGAACAATTTTTGCATCAATCTTTTTAAAACCGCCAAAATCACCATATTTACCAGTTGCACCAACAACCAAATCTGTTTCCAGTCTTTCTTCCTTGCCACATTCACCGATATCAAAGCGCGACTGCCACCCGTTTGGTATTACAAAACGTCCCTGGGAAATCAAGACTACGTTCGCCTGCTGGGACATGAATTCTTGCAGTGTTTTTGTATTAACCTCGGGCCCGACGACCAGCGCACGCCCCACCACACCCGGAATTGACATTTTTATATTATTTGTTCCAAACGCCGGCAACATATTCATCCAGATTATAGGATTATCGGTACGCGGATATACACGATACACATCCATATCCCACGCAATCATATATTTTTTACCAGATACATCAGATATGATACGTGCAACCTCGCGCTCGGTCTGATAATTGCCTTCAAATATAACCGTCTTGTCCTGCCAATCAACCAACAGATTACGCATATCCGCACCATGCATCGCATCCAGCAAGGCCATTATAATGCTTTCATCTTTTGGCATTTTTATCATCCACTTTGCACGTGGATTTAAATGAATTTCACCTGTCACCGCATCATACGAATAATATACACGCCCCATTTTTGACATTAATTCAACCGCATCCGTCAAATCACCCGCCGTGATAGTACCCGTAATCTTTTCAATCAAATCACCATCTTCGACGACATCAACATCCGTCCCAATCAGCAATTTATCCAACGCCTGCTTTACCGTTAATTCTTTGAAATCATAATCAGACACCGCCAACTTTGGCAACGCATCACCCGTATTCAGACGCACCATTTCAATTTTTTCAGCCGGCACCACAGACACCACCGATTGATTATTCCAATCCACCGTACAACGCTTTGGCAGTTCAATAGAAAAGCGCCGCGCCGTATCAGTCGTCAGCGCCGCCTTTTTCGGAAAAATAGGCACAGAATTTTCATCAATCACCAGATTTTCAACAACATTAATCGTATCATACTGGGGAATATCCGATTGACGCGACTGGCACGCGCACAGCACGCACCCTGTCATCATACACATAACGTATTTATAAAAATTCATAAGATTCCCCTTGTCAATTTATCCTATTATGCTAAATATTCATAATTTTTTCAAATTCTTCCAGCGTCATTTCATATATCGGTTTTTGCGTAGGCGTCGTCAATTCTTTAACCCGCGCATATTGCTCATCAAATCTATCTATCAACGTATTAATCTGGGGCGTGATACCGGGCGCCCGCCCATCACGCAGGCGTCGCCCATATTCTGCAATATATTCCAAGACATCGGCGGCAAAATAACGTCCGACATAGTTTTCAATCGCAATACCACCCTTTTGCACACAGATTGCCGACATCAGCATTGACATCTGATTATAAAAGTTTGCCAGTTTTATGAAATTCTGAACAGTTATTGCCATACCTCAATCCTTGTATCCCTTTTTGCTATTATAAAAACTATTGCCACAATAACGCAATTAAATTATAATGTTATGCATGAGAATAAAATGCCTGCCATTATTATTAGTCTTGACTGCATGCGCATCACCCAACCGCGGCAGTATTGATAATGCCACCATCTTGAATTGGGAGAACGAGGCCGTCACCACCGAACAATTTGTTCGCGACCATAAATCATGTCTGGGAATAACCAAGCCATCGTACATGCCACGTTCACGTTTGGCAAAACTAATCGCCCCGAACCAAAGCGGTATTATGCCGGACTGGGACGGATTGTGGGTGACATTTCAATCCAATGAATATACAGACGTCGGTCAACGTTCGTTAATGAGTGTCCCACGCAATACTACATCAAAATCTGTGGGCGCATATCGTAAATGCATGTTCAGACGCGGATACCTATTACGTGCAATGTAATTTTTTCGGCTGCGACTTTTCTATTCTATAAAAATGTGATATAATATCGGCCATGAAACGTAAAATACTTTTTTGGCTGTTTTTTATTATGGCAATTGCGTTTGCCGTATACTTTGCATCACGCATCATCATGACATGTATGGGGCATGGCGCGGCCGCGCATATCCGCCGTGTATCAATATCTACAGACAGTGCGAACAAGGATTTATCCGCCATTGCAGCCGCCGCGGCAATTACACCTGGCACGCACGCATACGCAATTGATTTAGACCAATTAAATTCCCGCATTGGGGCAGTCCCCGGTGTCAAGGAATCGGCTGTTCGCCGCCGCCCAGACGGCAATCTGGTAATACGGGTTAAATTATACCAGGCAGTTGCCCTGTGGACAGACGGTGACGCATACTACCCCTTGTCTGCAGATGGCACGATTGTAAAACGTCCAACAGATGTACGCGCACCCGGCACGGTATTATTTATGGGTGACGTACCAAACGACATTGATAAAATTACACGTGCCGCACAAAATCTGGGTGGTGATTTAGATTATATGCAATGGATTGAAAATCGCCGTTGGAATCTGCATACCACCGGCGGCATAACTGTAATGTTGCCAGAAAAAGACCCCTATGCCGCAATCGGCACACTGGTAATGCTGAATAAAAATCATCAGATTCTGGCACGCGACATCCGTGTTTTGGACATGCGTGACGATGCACGAATTTTGGTAAAATAAGAAACGAAAATGAACCTGTTTGATTCATCTTTCTTGTGCCTTGATATTGGTGCCAGTGGCGTCCGCGGCATCGCACACCGTGTGCGTTCGGGCCACATTGGAAATTCTGCAACATACTGTGTTGACAGCACCGATACAGTCGCCGCATTAAAGGCAGTCGTTGACGAACTGGAAGACAAAATCGGTCGACATTTTGATTCTGCATATATTACCGGAAACTTTGGCATATCGCATTTTAAAATGTGTGTCCAGTCCACAACATGGGACAATCCACACAAAATCACACCTAACGATGTCCGGGGCCAAATCAGTCAAATTGATGCATCGACCGATTGTTATCCAATGCATATAATACCATTGCGATACGATACATCCGCCGTACGCGATTTACGTACCCCTGTTGGCCAGACAGACACAAAATTAAAGTCAATATTTGCCGCAATGTTCTTTGAACATGCACGCTTGGATGAAATCCAGCGTATTTTACGTCGCGCACATATCCAGGCGGAATCATTTCACGCACCACAATTCTTACACAACAGTGTATACCGTCCCCGTGGTAAAACCGTTATGTTTATAGATATGGGCGCAACCCAAACAACGGCATCCATCTGGACAGAACGCGGCCCGGTATGGCATACACATATTGCACATGGCGGTATGGACATAAACAATGAAATTGCCCAGAAATTGGGTATAACGCCGACAGATGCCGACCGGATAAAACGTACCGTGGCCGCAATGCTGCCACGCGAAATGGACAGATTCACCCCCGCCGACACCGCATACGATTTTTCACGTGCTGATATCAATGATATTGTTATTCCGCATATCGTCGACATAATCGGCACAATCAAAGAGTCTGGCGGCACTGCAATCGAAAAATATAAACCTGTTCAGATAATACTGACCGGTGGTGGCAGTGAAATTGAATCAATGCCTGAATTTTTTGAAAACGCATTTGCGATACCTGCAACAAATCTGCGGGCAGACGCATCTGTCCAGGCCTTATCTGAATACATCTGGGCATCTGAATCTGCACACCGGGATGCATATCTGGCACGCAAGACACGCATAAACAACACATGCGACAAAATAAAATCTATATTCTGTCGACGCAAAACGCGGGCGCGATTTATCCCCATATTGCCCAGTACATTATGCTTTGATATGCATAATCCCAATACATATTCACTGTTCAGGGCGGGCGGTATTTCAATGATTCATGTTGACATCATGGATGGGCTGTACGTTGATAAAATCGCAGGTTCAATTTCTGAATTAAAATATATACGGGGTCAAACAAACGCACATCTGCATGTGCATTTAATGACAGAAAATCCATCGTTCTGGGCATCTGATGCAATTGCCGCCGGTGCAAATACAATTATCGTATCAACAAACACATCCGGGGTTGTATCGGCACTGCGCCGTATTCGTGCATCTGGCCGTCGTGCTGGCATTGCACTAAATCCAGAATCATCGGTGACAATATTAAAACCGATACTACGCGAAGTGGATGAAATCATGGTAATGACAGTATCCCCCGGTGCCGCCGGCCAAGAATTCAATGACGCATGCGTAAAAAAGATTGCGATTTTACACGCCGCCCGCCAACGTTTTGATTTAAAATTTACAATATCTGTTGACGGTGGCATAAATGATAAAACGGCCGCACGCTGCTGGGCCGCCGGGGCAGACTATCTGGTGTCCGGCTCATACCTGGCCCGCAGTACTGATTTCCCCTTGGCGGTACAAAGCCTGCTGCACCACACATTACCTACTACCTAAACTCTACTTACCTTCACTCTAATAATCTACCACTCTATCGGGGTTTTACCGTGTTGTGATAAATATTCATTTGCACACGAAAAATGATGATTACCAAAGAATCCACGCGATGCCGACAATGGTGACGGATGCACTGATTTCAATATCAAATTTTTTGTCGGGTCTACTAATTCCGCCTTGCGCTGGGCATACGACCCCCACAACAAATAGACAATATTTTCACGAGTGGCAAGTGTCCTTATAACCGCATCGGTAAATTGTTCCCATCCGCGCCCCGTATGTGACGCGGCCGCATGCGCACGAACCGTTAATGTTGCGTTTAATAACAACACACCCTGCTGCGCCCACGATGTCAAATCACCATGCGTCACACTGTCGCGCCCCAGGTCATTTTTTATTTCTTTGTAAATATTAACAAGTGATGGTGGTACGGCGGTTGGTGGCAATACTGAAAAACACAGTCCATGCGCCTGACCGGGTTCGTGATATGGGTCTTGACCGATAATCACAACCTTTACATTATCCAATGGACATAAATTAAACGCATTAAAAATATTGGCGGGTGCCGGATAAATTGGTTTGCCAGATAAATATTCCCCACGCACAAAATCGGTCAGTTTCACAAAATAATCCTGTTCAAATTCTGGCGCCAGCGCGTTTTTCCAAGACTGTTCAATCTTTACATCCATTTGCTAAACCTTTATTAATCCTTGTTGCAAACTTTTCCACAGCACCACATCTATATACCCGCGCGGATAACCTGTCACACGAACCAAATGCGCAAACATATCATCACATGCAGACTTTACATCTGCATCCAATTTACCATTATCAATTTTATCAGCCAATGCGGGATTACCTGCAAACACACAACCCAAACGTTGAATCCAGATGTCGTATTTTACCACATCTTCGCCCAGATTTCTGGCCAGATGATTTGCAGTAATACGTCCAATATGCGGTAATTTTTGCAGATATTTAATTTTTGCATCCGTATCACAACACGCATAATATCCATCGCAATATGACGCGCGGCCATCCCATAATTTACAAATGGCACCTATTTTATTTTTATTATTAAACATCTGTATCAACGCATCAAAATCTGCGCCATTTGCATGAACATAATCCATAATTTTTGCATGAATTTTTTTGGCCGTCTTTTGTGAAAACCCACCGGCCAACACAACATAGGCACACATATCTGCAAACGCATCTGGCGAAAAGCGGCGCTTGTTTGACAGCATTTCTTTTATTTCATCAAACCTTTGCGCGTCACTGTCCAATCCCATTTCACGCAAAGTTTGATCCAATCCATAAAACCAATCCGCCGTAAACATTTTTAATCATTTTGTTTTTGTTGGGCCGCCAACAGTTTTGCCAATTCCATTTCTTGTTGAGCTGCCCGGTCTTTTACCTTTTTATTGGCATCATTAAACAGTTTCTTTTTATTCCTGCGTTCACGATGCACAACATTACCGTCTTTGTCCAGATACAGGTCTTCGCCATTAATAGTCAGCACTTCTAAATCATGCACTGTCTTTTTTTCCTGCATAAAAGCCCCCTGTTCTATACGTCCAGATTTGCATCCAATGCATTTTCAACGATAAAGTCACGACGTGGTTCAACAACATCACCCATTAACATAGACACAACTTCGTCCGCCTGGGATGCATCATTAATTTTAACCTGGAACAATGAACGATGGTTCGGATCCATTGTCGTTTCCCACAACTGTTCTGCGTTCATTTCACCCAAACCTTTGTATCGCTGAATCTTTAACCCGGTTTTTGCATATTCAAACGCCGTATCCAGCAACGCCAACGCCCCCCAGATTTTCTGTGACTTTGACTTTACACGCAGCGTCACAGGTTTGCTGAAAGTTTCCATCAATTCATCACGTCCATCCATACGACGCCATGCACGAATCTCGGCCCCGTTAATTTTTTCACGGGGCAAGAAATGTGTTTCTGTCACACTGCGCAGGGTGCGTGTAATTTTGATACCAGCGTCATCCGCGCTAACATGCCATCCACGTTCAAATTCCAATTCTTCAGCATCCAGCATTTTTGCCGCCGCGTCAAAATGTTCTGCCGTCTCGGTATCAAACACACCATTGATTGCCAATGCCTCAATAAAGCGCAACGGCATAACATGATTCAATGATTGCAATGTGTTTTTCATATTCAAAATCAATGTTAACAAACGCTTTAAATCAGCCCCTGAAATTTGCACACCACCGGCAATTTCAATCATACCATCCGTTGATAACTGCTCCATCAGATAGTCATCCATCTCTCGCTGATTTTGCAGATAAATCTGCTGTTTTCCACGTGTGACGCCATAAAGCGGCGGTTTCGCAACATAGATGTATCCGCGTTCAATCGCCTCTGGCATATGACGATAAAAGAACGTCATCAACAATGTTTGAATATGTTGCCCGTCAACGTCCGCATCGGTCATGATAATAACCTTGTGATAGCGCATTTTGTTAATATCAAATTCGTCTTTGCCGATACCGGTACCCATTGTCGTAATCAGCGCACCAATTGTATCCGAACCCAACATTTTATCAAAGCGTACACGTTCAACATTCAAAATCTTTCCACGCAGTGGCAATATCGCCTGGGTCTTGCGGTCACGGCCCTGCTTTGCGGTACCACCAGCCGAATCCCCCTCTACAATAAACAGTTCGCATTTTTCAGGGTTTCTTTCGCTGCACCCCGCCAGTTTTCCCGGCAATCCGCCTAATTCTGGCCCTGTTTTCTTGCGCGATAATTCACGTGCCTTGCGTGCCGCTTCACGTGCGGTGGCGGCCTCTATAATCTTATCAATAATCGATTTCGCAATTTGTGGATTTTCATCCAGATATTCATACAATAATTCAGAAACCGTACTTTCAACAATCGGACGCACCTCGGATGACACCAATTTATCCTTGGTCTGTGAACCAAATTTTGGATCTGGGATTTTTACAGACACGATACTGGTTAAACCTTCGCGGAAATCTTCACCCGACAGATTAATTTCTTTTTTATTGTTATGCTCTGAAATATATTTATTAATCGCACGTGTTAACCCTGCACGGAATCCGGCCAAATGCGTACCACCATCACGGTTTGGAATATTATTTGTAAAGCACAGTGATGTTTCCGTATATGCCGTCGTCCATTGCAGAACGATTTCGATATATGTATCCTCAATCTGCTTTATCATCTGGATTGGTTCTTTGTTCAATAATTCTTTGGATTTATCCAGATATGTTGCAAAACCCTTTAATCCATCCACCGAGTGGAATTCGCGCTCTTTTTTGTCGGCACCACGTAAATCTTCCAGAATAATACGAACATTTGCGTTTAAATAAGACTGTTCACGCAACCATGTTTCCAATGTATCAAAATTAAATTCAGTCCCTGTAAATGTATCTGGCGATGGCAGGAACGTCACCTCGGTCCCATGTTCAATACCAGATTTATTTTCTGTGATTTTCAAATCCATTGTTGGCACGCCATCGGCAAATGACATTGTCGCTTCTTTATCACCACGCCATACGCGTACCTCTAACCATGTGGACAACGCATTTACAACCGACACACCAACACCGTGCAAACCGCCCGATACCTTGTACGCGCCGTTGCCTTCGTTATCAAATTTACCACCTGCGTGCAGTTCGCACATAATCAGTTCCAGCGCACTGCGACCTGTTTCATGATTAATGTCAAACGGCATACCACGCCCATTATCGCGTATTGTACACGACCCATCGGCATTCAACGACACATATACTGTATCGGCATATCCTGCCATGGCTTCGTCAATAGAGTTATTGACCACCTCGTAAATCATGTGATGCAGACCGGAACCACCTTCGCCAACGTCACCGATATACATCCCGGGGCGTTTTTTTACCGCCTCTAACCCCTTTAAAACCTTAATTGAATCACCAGTATATTCGTTTGGTACTGCCATGTAATATTCCTTTCTTTTTTCTAGGTGAACCATAGCAATTTATGCTATAATTATCAAGAAAAATAAGGGATATAAAATGAAATTTAAATTACTGTATTTTGGTGAAATTTTAATCAATCCGAAAAAGCGTGCCCAGCATATTGCCGACATCCGGATGCAGTTTCACCCGCAACTGAAAAAACTGATTGAACATCAGCCTTGGACAAACCTGACGCAATACATGATGCCAGGCGCCACAAAAAGCCCAATTACCACCCGTCACGTTGGTGGAATTGACTGGAATCCGATTATTACACCGAATTTGAAACTGTTGGCTGAATTAGATGTTTTAATTTTACACCCAGAAATCGTTGGCATGGCGCGTTCTGATATCGATAACCGCATGAAGACATTGTTTGACGGCCTGCGCTGCCCACAAAACGAACATGAAATCGGCGCAAATACGCCGCGTGATGCCGGGCCTATTTACACACTGTTAGATGATGACCATTTGATAACAAAATTGACTGTTAATACCAGTCACATGTTATCCAGTGATTTATTCAACCCTGATATTATCAGAACCCCCGACACACTGTTCATGATGATAGACGTAAACGTCCGCGTTGCAGAGGGCACACTCGAAAACCTGCCATTTATGGTGTAATTCAGTGAACAATTAACAATGAACAAATAACAATTAATCGGCATCAAATATTGATACCGATTTAATTTTTTGCACATACAACAAAATGTTTTTTATACCTATTTTACTTCTTTTGCGGATATAATGTTTTTATACCATCCCAAAAAAGGCACACGCAAACCACAGATTTTTACCTCGTACGTATCACCTTCTTTTAATTTCATAAACAATTCATCAGATTTGAATTTCATAAAAAATATAGTATTTGCATTGGTCAAAACCTGACCATCACGCGTATAAATCATATACTTTGCAGAACCCTTGTCCTGTCCAAAGCGTATCTTGGTAATCGTAATACGTTCTATTCTGGTCGTTGCATACAAATACATCCCATAACAAACCATAAATATTACCACCAAAGATAATATATAAGCCAATCCATACAAATCGGATTTTAATGCGTCACTTGCTGAATTTTCCATTTGTTTCCCCTTTGTTATTAAAAATTTGACCGCCAGCATTTGACGGTCGGGGAGTTGATAAATCATAACATATAAAAATGACTCCACCGCTTTCAGGCACGCCCTGTTGTATGGCAAATGGCTCCCCGACAAATATCGGGGGATATTCAATACAAAGAACTTGGCCATACCGTCGGGCCAATCAATGTACTGTATATGTTATAGGCTTATCACAGCCCCGAACACCAATTCCCGTTGGTCTTCTACAAAATAATATCATAACAAAGAACAATTAACAATGAACAAATAACAATTTAAGAATCAATATTCATTGACTCTTTATTGTTTTGATTGATTTTACCAATATTTTGGTTATTTCATTACAATCAGAAAATAAACTATTAAATTCTGCTTCGGTTATATAATCTGTATTTTTTAACAATTTTAACCAATACTGCGTCTCAGATGATTCTTTCAATGCGATATACATCTTTGATAAAAAATCATTTTTACTGATAGCACATTCTGCCTCTGCTAAATTTGCCCCGATACTGGTACCAGAACGAAGAATTTGTTTTGATAAAACATTTTCTTTTTTGCCAACAGACAAATGTCGATACAAGTTAACAATACGTATAGCAAACAATTCACTTTTTTCTTTAACAATATTATTATTCATCATTTGTTATTTGTTCACTGTTAATTGTTCTTTGATAACATCAGCACTATCTATGATAGTGCTGATGTTATCTGGTCTTGCATTTGGAATGTCCCAAGAACCACCCATGCGATAATTGCAGATACCAATAAAATACCCAGACTGTTCAATACATTTGAAATTGATTCCATTTTGCGTACTGATGAATCCAGATAATCATTTGCCATATGCGACAAATTCTTATCAAAATCGTTCATATCAGCATAAATTGACAAATCCCCAATCATTTCACGATTTGGAAAATCCAGGCCTGTATTATTTAACGCAACACCCAAATTATCACCGTTTGAAATATAACGTAACGCATCATACAATATACTACTGAGATATTTATTTGCATTATCGGCCAACATACGCATTGCATCTGGCATTGCGACACCGGCAGATACCATGGCAGATAAACTCATCAACCAACCAACAGACATCTGAATTTTATAAATATTCCATGGTGGCAACTTATCAAATACTGCACGCATACGCCCCGACCAATTGGCCAGACTTAACCATATTGCAACAACAATAACAAAAAAACTGATAATAAAAATATACCAATAATTTATCGCAAAATTTGACAACCCAATCAACGATGCCGCCGCACCACGCCATACGACGCTTTGGCCTGCAACTTCTGCCAAGGGTGGAACCAGATACACACCCACCATAATAATTATACCAAACGTCAGTGCCAGCAAAAATAATGGATATGTAATTGCGCTGCGCATGGCGCGTTTTATACGTTCTGTACCTTCAACCACACGCCCGACATTTTCCAGCGCAACAACCAAATTTGATAAATTACCAGACGTGACCAGCAATGTTTCGTCTGCAGGAACCCAACCACGTGTCGCCTCAGAAAAAGTCATACCTTTTTCTAAATTTTTTTGCCATTGACGCATAACGATTGCAAAAGGTTCATCTGGTTTTGCACCGTTTTGCGATTCAATCATTTCAATCCGCCCCAGTGCGTTCATCAACGTGAAATCATTACGCAACAGTGACGATAATTTCCGCGCCACCGCCATGCGTTTTTCGGTATTCATACGAAATACCAATTTCGCATATAATAATTCCAGTCTATTCATATCAATACGCCCCCGGTCTGTCCAACATACCAACCCAACGTTCGACTTCTTCTATATCAATAATGCCCTGCAACATTAATGAAACCGCGGCCTCTTTTAACGTGCGACCATCCATTTCTTCCAGCCAATATTTTACAGCCCCATCGGTATCACCCGACAACGCCAAACGCAAAAATTCACTGTTTGTAATAATGATTTCACCAGCCTTGATACGCCCCAGCGTTCCGGTTCCCTTGCAATGTTCACATCCCGCGCCACGAATATAAACCTGGCGCAAACCAATATCGCCCAATGCGTCCATAACACGACCGTACGCCGGATTTTCTGGATGATTTGATAAAGCCTCGCGACAATGGGGACAAACTTGTTTAAACAGACGCATAGAAATCAATCCACGCATCAATGTTTCTTCTTTTAATTTAAATGGTTCAACCCCCAAATCCAATAATCGTGTCAACGCCGCCATGGCAGAATTCGCATGTAATGTCGTCCACACATTATGACCAGACAATGCACCACGCACCGTTAACTGTGCCGCGGCCAGTGTTCTAATTTCACCAACCATCAATGTATCAGGGTCACTGCGCAGGGCGGCCGCCAAGGCCTCAGTATACTTTTCTTCGCGCTGTTCTTCGTTGGTTGTATTGACCACCGGCATTTGGTGTGCGCCAAATATTTTTTGTTCAACTGGGTTTTCAACAGTTATTAGGTTTATTTCATAATTATGCTCTTTCAGCATCAGCGACATATTACGCACCAATGTCGTAGATTTTCCAGAACTTGTTGGCCCGGCCACAATCACCAATCCTGTTGGAAATGAACGCAGACGTTGTAACAGACGCTGTTCATATTCGCCAAATTCTTGTTCTGTTTTTATGCCCTCACTCGGATTATCATACAGTAATCGCATAACGACATAACGACTGCCGAACGCGATTGGATTAAACTGCATACGGATACTTAAAATACCCATCGGCAGATACAAATCACGTGTCCCGCGCAAAGGTGTACGACCATCCTTTTGTGCAGACTGATATTCATTTTGGGCATAGTTTGAATTCGACATATCTGACGACGCAAACGCCGCACGAACAAACGATTCACCCCAACCTGAATTATATTCCAACACAGGCTGCATACTACCATCAATACGAAAATAAATCGTAGTTTGATCCGCCACTTCAATATGAACATCTGATACCTTTTGTGCAGCGGCCTTGGCGATTATATCGACAAAGTCTTTTTGCATTTGGTTATCATAATCTTGATGTCCATGGCTGTCTGCGCCCAAGTTTCCTTCGTACGCTTTATATATCGCGGAAACCAATCCCAAATCAGAATAGAACGGTGTTCGCATTGCACGACCACGCCGTTGTAATAAATCTAAAAACGCCAATACGCGACCATCATAACGATGCGTACGAGAAATAATGATTTCACCACCGGAAAAATATGCAATCAAACTTTGCGTATCCGTCGGCAATGCCAATGCACCACCAGTTGCCGTCATCAAGCGATTGCCATTTGAAAACAGATAATCAACAATTTCTTTGTTTTGGGCATTTTCCAAACCCGCCGGCACAGAAGGTCGTACGGATTGCCCCCCCAGATTATTTAAAATATCGTTTTCGTTGTCCATCTGTATATGTTTCCCACAAGTTACTTATCGTGATGATGAAGAAATATTTAAATTTTCGGTCACACCATCTTTTACAAATACCACACCTTCATCCAGTGATATTGATTTAACCGTATATCCTGCAAGGGTTTTACCCACAGATACACGCTTATTCTGACCTGTGGCTAAATCTTCAACCGTTGCCTGCAATTGATTTCCTGCACCAACAACATTAACTAATCGATATTTATCTGAAATCGGATCATCATCTGCCTGTTCTTTACTGGAAGAACGCGACGGGCTGGATTTTGCAGGTTCAACCGGACGTGATAGTTCTTCTTTTTGACGTGCGATTGCTGCTGCCTCGGCTTCTAATTTGGCCTTTTGGGTCTCTAATTCCTGTTGTGCCTGCTCGGCCCGACCTGACAGAGTATCAATTTCCATATGCAACTTGATTTTTTCTGCCGCCAATCTGTCCAGTTCTAAATCCAATTGGGCACGTTCTTTTTCCAATTGCATTAAAACTTTTTCTTGTTCTAATGTTGTTATTTGTTCAAACAGTGAACCCTCAACCTGATATTCAGACACTGCATCTGCCGACGCTTTATCCGCCGCAGACATATTTACATCATCCATATCATCATCAAATTCTTCGACTAATTCAATTTCATCAACCACAGTCGCAGCATATGATGGCCCCCCAAAGGCACATGCGAACATTGCGCCAACAATAAACAAACAATTTAAATTGAACTTACTTTGCATAGATTATTACCTCATAGTTCCATGTGCGACGTGCAGCATCCCATGTGCATTTAGCCATATAGACACCGCCAAATTCTGAAAATATTTCCATAAACTGCATCGGCACCAACTTAGAAGATGCAGCAACTTCGACAATATGCAATTCGGCCACATCAACCCCATTGGTTAATGTATCAGATACTATATCAATATCGACGTCTGTACCCATGCCTTGAAATATTGTAGTCAAGTCACGAACAATACTTTCTGCATCACGCGCGTCCTGTGATGCAACTGTCTTGACTGTTGGTAATACGGCATGTACAACCAGATTATCTTCACCTAATTCATCAACAAACGCATTTGGCATTTTATTGCCTGCAATCGCATAAAAATCCCCCAGTGTTCCAAAACTGCGACGGATATTTGCCGTTGCGTCTGATTCATTACAAGATGCAGAAACCTGATTCCAACCCGGAATTGGTTGCATTAAAAATCCAATTGCTTGGAAACAAACGTTCGCACGCCCCATCACATCTGGCAGATTATCGTATGGCATAACCAATGGTTCAGGCTCTACTGGCTTTTGAATATCAAATTCTGCATCTAATTGCTTATTCTTTTCTTCGATTTGGCGTCTGTATTCCGCGGCTAATTCTGGGTCAATTTGCGCCACCTGGGGACGATGCATCATTTGTCCCAATTCACCGCGAAAGACACCTAAAAACAGTGCCAGAAACACAACCAACAAAATCCCAGAAAAAACAATTCCGCGCAAATGACTAATTGGACGCAAAATCGCACGCGCCCGGCCGGTAATAATATCCGACACCTTGCGCTCTATCGCACGTGGCATTGCCCAAGATGCAGGTGCAATTAATGCAGACCAATCAGGTATTTCAAACAAACGCGCATATTCTGCACGGGCGGTCGCCGCATCTTGAAACAACTTATCTTCCAAAATAACGCCATTGCGTACTGCAACCAGATAAAACAGCCCACCTATATCGAATACGGCCAAGAAAGAAGAATATTCCGACAGTGAATCTACAACCTCGGCTGCGGCGGATGGCATTCCTGCACGTAAACCATTACGACGCGCACCCAATCCCGTCATTGCCCGGTATTCTGTATATAAATTTAACTTTTTATCAACAGACCGCGCCAACACACGCGCATAATTGCGTACACGTTGACCAACACCTGTTGGTTGCCAAAATAAACCGACAGCATATTTTTTTCTGTGAACTGTTATGACCTGATTTGCCAATTTCTCTCTCTACTACTGTGTGTAATTATAACACAAAAATACATGTCATGGCAAACACAGAATAAACAAACGTCGCCGAAAAATCAGCGACGTATTTGTTTTTACAAATTCAAATTAACGACACACAACTGCCGGGTCACTATATCCTGTGTTATAGCATCCGCTGCTGCTGACCACAACAGGTGCCACAGTCATAGACGACCCACCATCACGTGCAGTGCGCACTTTGTTTGGATATGGACAATCATACACATTTGCAGTCAACACAAATGAACGTTCCGGGCCAAATATAACCCATTCGTTCGGACGTGTACGTTGGGACACAATCCAATATGCATTACCACCACGCGCCTGGTCTGCAATACGGTTTTCCAGATATCTGCGCGCATCATCAGCATCATAGACAGATACCTCTGATTCTATTTTATACAAAAAAGTACAACCAATCGGTTCAGCATCTAACTGAGTCAAAAACTGACTATTATTTTCGTTTTTAATCATATTTCCGCATGCACATAATGCAAATGCAAAAATCAAACCAAAATATTTTTTCATTTAAACATCCTTGTTTTATTCAACTATATCATAATTAGCCGGATTGCTGAACAACTTTTTCAATACCAAATTGTTCATTGCATGACTGCCCTTGTACGATACCAAATTTCCGATAACAAACCCGCCACTGGTATACATATCACCCAACACATCAATAATCTTGTGACGAACAAATTCATCGGGCCAAATAGTCTTATTCAACGTACCATCACCCGCATCATTTAACGCAATAACATTTGTTTCATCCGCCCCACGACCCATACCATGCGCTTTCAGATATTCCCATTCAGAATACTTTCCAAAAGTACGTGCACGTGCGATATTGCGCACAAAATCAGATACAGATTTTTTCGACCCATCAAATTTATATTGATATGTCTGCGAGCCAATGATTTTTTCCGGATATATCAGTGTCGCCGTTATATCTAATTGACGCCCATCGGTTGGCGATAACTTAACATAACCATTACTTTTGCGACCCGCCATTGTATTAACAATCCATAATTTTATACGCGTCATAATTGGCAACGTACGCATAACCTCGCGCGCGGTTGCAATAACTTCGCGTCGTACAACAATACGACGCATCGGCGTTTTTTTATCCACCACCAAATGCAACGCATCAAAAAATACAGACGCACTGCCATCCAAGATTGGTGTCTCTGGCCCATTGATTTCAATAATCGCACTATCAATACCAACAACAAACAACGTTGCCATTAAATGTTCAATCGTCTGAACATGTGCCCCATTTGGGTCACCAATCGTGGTATTGCGCATCTTGGTATCACCAACATTATCAAAACGCGCAGGTATTAAATCAGAACCAGGTAAATCAATACGTCGAAAAAATATACCCGGTACATCAGACGGCTTTATTACAATATTAACAGGTGCCCCCGAATGAATTCCGCACCCTGCCAGTTTTACTTGTTTTTTTAATGTTGTCATTTTATTTTCCCTGCCAGCCATGTAAAGAATTGTTCATCAATAACCGTTTCCAGTTTTGCAAATTTTATCTCTTCTCGCACATTTTCAGGCAACCGTACCCAGTCTTTTTCTGTGGTCACCAGTTTTGCACCACGCCGTGCCGCCATTTGCCGCAGTGCCTCAATATCTTCATCAGTATATTGATAATGGTCTGCAAACGCACGACGCCCCACAACACCGGACAACGCCGCAAAGAACTTTTTTGGATATCCAATACCTGCAAATGCAAACAATTTTTGTCCATTATTATATGGGGATACTGTTTTATTATGCGCATAAAACACCGGAACATTTTCAGGCAATTTAAACTTTTTGCGTGGCGTACCTGACCGAATTACAATGATTGCATCTGCCCGCGCCACAGATTTCTTTGGTGTACGCAGTGGCCCAGACGGCAACAAAAATCCATTACCATAACCCAACCCTTCATCAAACACCAATATAGATACATCTTTCTTAATCGACGGGTTTTGCAAACCATCATCCATAACAATCGGCGTGTTATCAGATTGTCTGTTTAATAAAATAATATTACTTTTACGATGTCCGGTATGCACCTGAATACCATCCCGGGCCAGCATTAATGCCTCGTCCCCGGCACCATTTGTTTGGGCGGTCTTTTTATATCCACGCATAACAACCGGTGCATTTAAACGCATTGCAATCGCACGTACAATTGGCGTTTTACCAACCCCACCCGCCAAAATATTACCGACACAAATTATCTGGCGCCGTGATTTATATGCACCAAATTTGCGAAAAAAATACACCAGGCGCCCAATTAAATAGTACAAACCAGACACCGGCAATAATAAAATCGCAATCGGTGTTTTATGTAAAAACCACCACGGTGTTTTCATATTTTATCCTTATTTGCACTTTTTGCATGCATTACGCCGGGCCGCACGCGCATCACGCAATGCTTGTTTGAATTCTGCTGCTTTTAAATCCTGTTCTACCGCAGGCAGGCCAAATTCTGCATCCATTTCATGAACCTGACGCACCATATAATCTTCCAGATTTTTGCGAATACGTTCAAATTCATCACCACTCGCTTTTGAATCAACAAATACAGGTTCTCCTACCTTACACCTAATTTTTGAAAAAGGTAATGCGACCAAATACCTATCCCATCGATTTTGCAGCCACCCATTTGATGCAGAAAAACATACCGGTATAATCGGCGCACCCGACATTTTTGCAAAATATAACGCACCTTCTTGAACACGTAATGACGGCCCACCGGGGCCATCCGGGGATATACACACCGAATAATCGCCCAAGCGCAACACACGCACACCCTGACGCAGAACGGATAAACCACCCTCTGACGTACTGCCATATATAGTCTTTAAACCAAATAAACGCTGTAATTTTGCCATCATACGGCCGTCTTGATGTCGTGATGCAACCGCATATGATTTCATGCCACGCAAACAAACAACCGGCGACAACATCATGCTGCGCCCATGCCAGAATACGAATATCGCCGGCTTTTTCTTGTATTTTCTAAACGTTTCTATATTTGTAAATTTGACCCAACTGGTAAAATAAATAAACCAAATACACAGTGCCATAACACCCGCAACAAACCACTGAATCACAGACAAATGCAACACAGGTTCCCAAAAACCTTTCCACAGACGACGAAATAAACTCTTTTTTTCACGACTCATAAACAGAATAACCTTTTTTATAACCAGGCAGATAATAGCAACAAAAAAAATATAATTCAAGAACGACCTAGGAAATACATCCCAGTGACATGATACAAAATTCTTGACATAACAGAAAAATACTATAATAATACACACCGTACTTACGTGAACGCGGGATAGAGCAGTCCGGTAGCTCGTCAGGCTCATAACCTGAAGGTCATTGGTTCAAATCCAATTCCCGCAACCAGTTTCAAAAAATACCACCATATCGGTGGTATTTTTTTAACTGTTTGTGGTCTTTTGGTGAAACATGCAACATATGTTGCCTTGGTTCAAAATTTGTATATGAGAACGAGTGAAAACGAAGTTCGAATAACTACAAATTTGTGCGCAGACACAAAGTGTCGAGCAAAATCCAATTCCCATAATTTTATCAAATACAAAATATTGACAAATATATATTTTTAGTATATATCTATACACAAAATAAAAAACAGGTTTAAAATGGCAAATAACAAGACACCTTATTATACAAATTCATATTTACTATCATCACTGGTCCAATCCCAGCAACATATTCCGCATAAATACGATGTACGCGATTACTTTGGCGGATGCATGCGCATACAAGAAGAACAAACCGCATCATTTTTATATGATTTTGTAAATGGCACTGCAATTGTTTTGCCACGACATTATGAACTGGTTCGAAATCTGCTGTTTATTCTGCGTCGTTCCGGATACAAACCGATAAAAAAATTATTACCAATGGCCGTAAAAAAATTCGACAACATGTTAATTGCGCAACGCGCACGCATCGCAGCGGCAGACGCTGTACGACCAACAAATTTAAATACCCCCGGGGTTAACAAATTTTCTGTACTGGCCAATAAAAAGAAAATGCTAATGATGTCATGCACTGACATCTGTGCATTAGGTGACGCAATAAATAATGAACACGAATTTAATACCACAAAAATAAAAAGTAAATTTGCCAGTTTTGTTTCATACAGAATTGAATTAGTTCTGATGGGGAAAATGCCAATTGATACAGATTTCCCTGTATTATTAAAGAAGTATGGTACACCACACCAGATAAAACGATATACAAATATTATATCAAACAAAACAACATTGCACCATGTTCCACAAAAACAACCGGTACAAAAAACACCTGTAAAAGTGACACAAATAAAGCCAAAAGAAAATAAATCCAAAGGTGGATTTTTCAAAAAACTGAGTAATAAAATCAGTAATACAACAAAATCTGTACTTAATGCGGTAAAAAAACCGGTATTAGTTATCGGAATTTTTGGGGCTGCAATTTTTGGTGGCAAAAAAGCCGCAGATTTTATTGAATCAGAAAATCATCAACCCCAGGTTGCACAAGAATATTTTCAACAAACAACATCAAACACTGTATATAATACAGATACAACAAAAAAATTAGACATTCAACAGCGCGTTAACGAAACCCAATCATCAAGTGTAAATGTTCAAAAACCACAGAACGTTTCCACACCAACCAATACCGCTGCAAACGATGTTTTACAAAAATCAATCAAACGATTGCAACAATTAAAAGAAACCAATCCAACTGATAAAGACATGGATGTTATTGCAACTGCAAACAAATTATATGAACAATTTGGCCGCGACGCATACAATGTTATATTAACAGGCATAACCGCACCATACGCGTTAAACAATTTTACAAAATTTAATATTCGCCCAACAACACATGAAATTATTAAATACTTAACCAATAACAATTTAACCGCCATCCAGCGCGCAGAACTGGATGCATTTGTTGCAGGCCACATTGCACAAATGAAATTCACAATGCAAAAACAATCACAGAACCAAAGATAAATACAATGGCATTGGAAAACTGCGTTTATTGCGGAAATAAAATAGACACATGCAGTCGCGAGCATGTTATTCAAAATGCGATTGGCGGTCTGTATGAATCGACTGATATTTGTTGTCCACAATGTAATAACTATATCAGTAAATATATAGATGCACCATTTACACGCACATTTAACCCAATAATCGGTCGAATCAAAGATTTTTCACGCAGTCGTGAATCCAGCATTCCACCATTTACAGGTATTGCTGAATACGATGGCCAACAATATCATGTCACAATTAAAAATGGTAAAATATCCTGTCCAGAACTGGCAAAAAAATTGCGATGCGATGTATCAAAACTGGATATGAAAATCATATCATACGATTTTAATATTGATAATGCTGCATTTCAAAACGGAATTGTAAAAATTGCATTTAATTATGCACTGGACATGGGCATCAATCTGAATATTTTAAATCAAGGATTAAATGTTGAACGCACAGGCTGCGATATAAAAAACATTTATTTCACCAATCCAATAATTCCGTTTGTTCCATTAAATCCTGTTGATATGGGTATTGAACTAAACACAGATATGTCGCTGTATCATAATATGATACTATTCAACCAAGAAAATCGTTTATGGTGTTATATTGATTTATTTAATACATTTCAATATTATGTATTACTATCAGAACAATATAACCCAGCAAATCCAATATATAAAACGTATATCCAATCATTACAAAAAATAGACCATACAATCCCAAATCTGGAACATTGCAGTCCCAAAGATTTATCAATCTATGCTGCGGAATATAATATCAATCTGCACGGCAGTATGGCCGATATACGTCGTCGCATTGAAAATGCAATTCGTACAAAATCACAAAAAAAGCAAATGAACGAAATTTTCAAATCAAAACTACGCCAGGCATTTACAAACCCGCTGAATATACCGGCCGATGAAATCGTATCTACCGGATTACATATGCACATGTATTTTGATAAATACGATTGCCTGTGTGATAACACATTTCGTGCAATTACATACGCACCAAACAATCGCACAGTTATATCATATCCAGACACACTATCACAATTAATGGCAAATAAAAATCTGAAACAATCAATACGCCAATACACCACGGCAAAATTTGACAGATTAAATAATTATCTGCGCGAACAAAGGTAATAATAATGTTAACAAATAATGAATTTATAAAATACATGGAACAAAAGTTCCGCTGGGTACCATTTTTCAAATTAACCAACCTGTGTAATTACAGCTGTGCACATTGTTGTGAAAAATCAGGCCCAAATGCCGAACCTAAATTTATTCCAATCGCAGATATAAAATATATATTGGATATGTTTATCAAATCACCGAAAAATGTAAATATTGCAATAGTCACCGGTGGTGAACCAATGACGGCATATGACAAAGTTTCATCACATTATATACCAACAATACTGGCATCCGCTATCAAACGCGGATATATGATAGAATTAAAAACCAACGGCGCATGGACAATGGGTAAAAACGCCGGTCAGATATTCAGTGATTTAAATTCAATTTATACAAAATATCCCAAAAGCATAATCGGATATCATCTGTCATTGGATAAATTCCACCCGAATTCAGACATTACCACGGCAAATATCATAAAATGGTTTGTTGAAAACCCAAATATGACATATAAAAACCTGATTCATATTTTCTATGATGATTATCATCGCTTGGCTGATATGTTGGTTGATATGGCGGGCCGCGATAATATATTGGTTGATTATAAAGTACCACTTCCTGAATGTTTTAAATCAGTACCACTATGGAAAATACGTGGCCACGAAAAATACATATACCCACAACCATACGACGGTATCGATAATGTCGGTCGTGCAAAAGATAATAATATCGGCAACAGATACACAGGTCTGACCCAAATTATTAACAGCACTGAAAACATAAGACCAATTCAGTTTGATTCAAATGGTGTTGCAACACTGTTTGCATGTAATGATTTTGGCATCACTACACCATATCATGATAACAAGGGCAGAATAAAAAATCTGAATCAAATAAAATTAGAATTATTTAACGCTGCATATCGTCAATATATGATAGAATCACAATTTATGCGATAAAATCATATCAGACTTGCACAAAAAACGGTAAATTCGTAGAATACATATAAAATGTATGCACGTGGATTATCTTTATCATTTGGCGCAAGCGTTATTTATGACAACGCCGAATTTAATATAGGCAATAATGATAAATGTGGAATTATTGGTGTAAATGGCGCGGGCAAGACCACCCTGTTCCGATTAATTATGGGACAAATTTCCCCTGATATGGGACAAATTAATACAGATAACGCAAATATTGCATACCTGCCCCAACAAATCGTATTTGATGACCCAAATATAACAGTATGGGATTTTTTATTGTCAGGGCGACCTATTGATGCACTGCAAAACAAATTAAACGATTTATATATACAATTGGCAGATAGCCCGGATAACGCCCAAATCGCAACACAAATTTCAGAAACCCAGGAACGCCTGGAATATTATGACATATATAATGCCGAAGACCAATTATTGGATATAATATCCAATATGGATATTGATTCAGACATGCTGGATATGAAATTACAGAATCTATCTGGTGGCCAAAAGTCCAAGGTTGCATTTGCCCGCATGCTGTATTCCAGGGCATCGATGTTATTACTAGACGAACCAACAAATCATCTGGATATAAAAACCAAGGACTGGGTTGCCACATATCTGAAAAAATATCGCGGATGCGTATTGATAATCAGTCATGATAATGAATTTTTGAATCAAATTGTAAACCGCATTTTATATATTGATAAAACCACACATAAAATCAGTGTATTTGATGGAAACTATGACGATTATAAACGAAAATCCGCCGCCATGCGCCATGCACGAAATGTAAAAATCGCATCCGAGGAACGCCAAATAAAAAATCTGTCTGAATTTGTTGCCCGTGCAAATGCCGCCAGTCCCACAAACCACAGTATTAAACGCGTTGGTAAAACCCGTGAAAAATTATTGGAAAAAATATTGGCAAATCGCACTCTGCGTGAACAAACATATAAAAAAATCAAAATGGATTTGTCCCCTCGCACAACCGGTGCCACCCACCCGATACAAGTGGACGACCTGTGGTTTAGGTTTCCGGGTGCGCGATTGCTGTATCGCAAATTATCATTTTATATAACAGGTGGCGAACGATTTTTAATCGTTGGTGAAAATGGTACCGGCAAATCCACATTATTAAAACTGATTATGGGATTATATACCCCTGAACGCGGCACAATTTCAATTAATCCTAAAACAGACATCGCATACTATGCCCAGGAACTGGAATTACTGGATAAAGATAAAACGATATTGGAAAATGTATCGTCTGATGAATATACCGAATTACAATTGCGCAGTATTTTGGCAAATTTCTTGTTCTATGATACTGATGTATTCAAGAAATTATCTGTCTTATCACCCGGCGAACAGGCCCGCGTTGCATTGTGCAAAATGTTGTTGAAACGTGCAAATATGCTGATATTGGATGAACCGACAAACCACTTGGACCCAGATACCCAGGCAATAATTGGTGATAATTTCCACGATTTTCCAGGTACAATTATCGCCGTCAGTCATAATCCAGACTTTGTTGAACAAATCGGTATTACACGCATGCTGACATTGCCAGACGGTCACATACGCGATTATGACCATGACTTGCTGGAATACTATTACAACGTAAACACAACCAAGAATTAAAAAAAAAGACGCGTCAAAACTGACACGCCAAAAAAAAGCATAAACGCAATTCGCGATTATTTTTTCTTAAAGCCTTGTTTCGCTTTCAACTTTGGATTATCTGGATCAATCAAGATAATCTGTTTGCCACGACGGATTTGTTTTACATTACCGCGTTTTTTCCAGGCCTTTAATGAACTTAAAAATTTCATATCAAATCCTTTTTACAGGGGTGATTATAAACACTTTTTATGAAAAATCAAATAATATATTATTTTTTTAGTAGTAGTAGTTAGCCCCGTTGAAACTGTTGAAAACGGTTATTAAATTTTTATCGACAGTTTTTCAATAATTATTTGCCAGATTTCCGGATGTTTATGTTCTGTTGTTGAAAAAGTCATATGTTAAATTAACAGTTGAAAAATACATCTGTTTTCAACGTTTTTAACAGTTTTGGGGATTTGCTTTTTGTGCTTGTTGAAAATTGTTGAAATTGTTATAATTTTAAACATCCAGAGGACAGAGTAGTTATGAAACAGCAGGTATTAAAGGCATTGGCAAATCCCGCGCGCATATTTTATGTGCCATACACGTTGGCGGTGATGAATTTTGCCGTGCTGTTTATAATTTATATTGCCGTGGCGGTTGCGCAAATGATTTTAAGTGGCGGTAATGATTTTACAGATCCGCTGTATTTTCTGGTTATATTAATTATAACGCATGCGATTTGGGCGTCTTTTTCAAAAAAAGACCCGCAACTGGGGCAAATTATCGCCGCAAAATTACAAATGTTAAAAAATAAAATCCCAGGGAGACTAGCAGCATAACATGTCAGATTTCTTTAATTATTTCGCCGGCAGTGGATTTCCATTAACAACAACCATAATGGCAATGGTTGCGGTTTTGGTTTTTGTTTTGATGATGATATATCTGCCTGTATTGGCGCGCAAAATACTACCAAAATTTGGATATGCGCGTTATTCACAATATTTGCCGTTTAAAACTGTTTATAACGATAATTCAATTGAATTAACCAATGGCGATTTAATTCGCGTATGGCATGTGCGTGGTGTTCAAACCAGTATGCAGGATGACGCGACCAAAGAAAAATTTCTGGATTTGCGCACGCAACTGTTTAACCAGATTCGTGACCCAAATGTAGTATTACGTTTCTTTACGGTTCGTGATGCGGCTGATGAAAATACGAACTATGAATTTGACCAGCCTGTCCTGCAAAAAATTTATGATAAATGGAAATCCCAGGGCCTGCGGATATTTTTGAATAATTATTATGTTGTGCTGACCGTGGGTGGGGCGTCCAACCGTGATAAATTAAATCAATATGGCAACTTTGTTGAATCAATGTTGGCCGCATATCAGCCACGTGTCTTGCGCAATGATGGGCACGATAACATGGCGCGTTTTTTTGGGCGTATTTTATCCCCGATAACCAAGCCGCATCCGATTGTATGTGATGGATCAATCGCAGATGTTGCAACGGTTGATGATGTTGAATTTGTGAAAAATGGATTGATTAAATATATTGGTGGTGACCGTCAATCTTTTGCCACCATGATTTCATTTAAGGTATCGCCGGATTATTTGGATGAAGATTTCTTTACATCTATTTCGACAATCCAAACAGAAATGATTTGTATGAACGCGTTTCATATTATGGGGGCCGCGGATGTAGAGGTTGCAATGCGTCAACGTCGTACCACCGCAGACGAAACGCAAACATCGGCCACCGAACAGTTATATGCCGCAGAAAGTGCGATGGATGAAAACATATCCGGCAATCAGACATTGGTAAATTATTATCCGCTGTTTGCAATATTCGGTGCAACTGTTGATGAATTAAATAAATATATTGATGAATTTAAAAAGATTGCCGCACAATACGGCGTATCGCCAATTGTTGAAACATTTGCGTCCAAGGTATCTTTCTTTGCCCAGATTCCAGGATTTGATGTTTTCCCGCGCAGTTTCAAGATGCTGTCACGTACGGCCGCAATCAGTATTCCAATGGATACAACACCGCGTGGTGTTGCAAATTCAGACTGGGGCCCGGGCCCGCTGGTTATATTCCCAACCGCCCAGGGCACACCGTATCAATTCCAGTTCCATGTATCAGATGCCCAGGCCGCAGTGGCACATACATTAACAATTGGGCCAACCGGTGGTGGTAAAACAACTTTGTTCAGTTTCTTGATTGCACAATCATTGCGTCATCGTAAATTAAAGGCGTTTTTCTTTGACCGGAACAAGGGTGCCGAAATATTTACACTGTCTGTTGGTGGAAAGTATGTGACGATGCACGGCAAAGATAAAAATACGGATGGAATTGATTTTCAAACACGTTTGAACCCGTTAAAAATGCCGGATACGGCCCAAAACCGTGCGTTCCTGCGTCGGTGGTTTGCGATTATTTCAAATCAAAATGATGCGGCCGCGGCCGATGAAATCGCGCGTGCAGTTTCGGTAAATTTTGACTATTTACCAGACAAAGACAGATTGTTGAAAAACCTGTGGGAAAGTTGTTTTTCATCATCTGGTAATATGCGTCCGGCGCTGAAAAAGTGGATTGACTCATTACAATATGGTGATATGTTCAATGAAACATCCGATACGTTGGATTTACAATCCAGATTGACCACATTTGATTTCACAGAAATATTAAATGATACGGAACTGGCCCCGGCGGTTATATCATATATTTTGCATCGTATTAATAATATCACTGTATCGGGTGGAAATCCGTCACTGATTATGATTGACGAAACGGCGCCTATGTTGGAAAACAAGATGTTCCGTGATAATTTTATTGTTGGCCTGCAAGAAGGACGCAAAAACCGCCAGGCATATATGGCCGCATTTCAGCGTGCAAACGTGTTGGATAAATTGGGCATTGGCGACGTTGTCCGTGGCCAGGCGCAAACCGTGTTGTTTTTCCGCAACCCTGCGGCCGATGCACGCGATTATGAACATTGGAATTTAAACCCACTGGAAATGGCATTTATTCAAGGGCGCGCATATCCAAACCTGAAACGTGCGGCACTGTTGTCACGACCCGTCACGGGCGAATCTGTGATTTTGAATACAGAACTGGGTGGCCTCGGGAACTTGCTGCGATTGTTTGAATCGGGGCGTTCATCCGTTTTATTGGCCGAAGAATTATATAAACAGTATGGAAATGCATTTGTATCCGAATACCTGAAAAAACAGGGGGCTGGTACACTGTGATACGGCGATTGTGCTTTGCGGCGTCGATATTATTGCCCATTTATGGGGCGGTGGCGGATGATTGTATTGAATACAAGGTTCGCCCACGTGTTGATATCGCAACATATGACGCGCAAACAAAAATATCCCAACCTGAAAATTATTTGGCAGAACACGGGCATGTGCAAACATCCCTGCGCCAGGAAAACGGAATAAATGTCAGTATTCGGTCTGTACTGGGCGGATGGTGCGTTATATTGACATCTGTGGATACCAAGATTGGTTATAAAGAATTTGATGTAAAAATTGATAAAAAATATAAACCAGATTCTTGTTTTTATAATGCGGTCTTGACGCATGAAAACAAGCATATAAACACATATTTATCCGTATTGGATAATCACAAGAAAGATTTGCATGACACATATTACAGTGCCGCCGATTCAATTATGCCGGTATTTATTGATGACATTGAAAATATAAACGATGTTATTGATGGCATTGGCAATCAGTTAAACACGCACCCCGATGTGGTTTTGGTTTTGCAAAAGATAAACGGCGAACTGGAAATAAAAAATAAAAAAATAGACACTGATGAAGACGGCAGTGACATGAACAAGTGCCTGACCGATATATTGAAAAAATAAATAATCCAATTCTATCAGGGACGGTATAGCGGTTATACCATCACAGCGTTATGCCGACGCAGGTCGGCAGCCACTGTGTTCCTTAATTTTCCTAGTGCTAGGATATTATAAAACGCAATGGATGCCGTTCTTCAACGGCATGACAATATTAAAAGTAAAACACCCTCAGCTTAAGTCTGCAAAAATAAAAAAATGCCGGCATTTTCTTAAAATAATGTAAATGAATTTAAAAATGCCTCGCGCAGGGCAGTGTCAACCTCGGCCCCGGATAATCCTGCCGAACGCAGGTATAAAATCTGATTATCGCCTGGTTTATATATTGCCGCACTGTGGTCGGCCGCATTTGGCACGGCAGATATTCGTTGTGCCGGCAAAAATTCAATACGTGCCCCATCATCTGCCATCGCATTTAATGAAATATCTGATATTGCGTTATCCGCATCTGGCTTTATAATCGCCGTACCGCGCAGTTTTGATAGACTGTTGCGTCCGGCCATCAATTTTGTCTGAACCAAAATACCGGTATTTTTTACATAATGTGTGGCTGCACAATCATATTCCAAACGGTCGGCGTTTTCCAGACGTACATGCCCGCGCAGTTCAGAATTTTCACCGGCATTTTTGATAAAAATGTTCAAAAATGCCGGCTTTTTATTTTTTATATCCACACTTAAAAATACCGGCTGATTTGATGCGCCGATATTGATTTCCAATGTATTTTTCCCGGCAATTTCGCCCACATAAATAATATGGACGGGTTTATCATATTTTTTATCAATATCTGTATTTTTTAATGTGGACAGTTCCGGGCAATACATGCCATCGCGAAAAACAACTGTTTCCGCCACAAAGGTTTTTATATTGAATTCATTCCACATGTATGACATATTAAACGCATTATAAAGGATTTTAAGATGGGATTCAATTGTGGAATTGTTGGATTGCCAAATGTTGGTAAATCAACACTGTTTAATGCATTAACACAAAGTGCGGCGGCCGACGCCCAGAACTATCCGTTCTGTACAATCGAACCGAATACGGGACGCGTGGTTGTGCCAGATGCAACACTGCATAAATTGGCCGATATGGCGAAATCTGTCAAAATAATACCAACACAACTGGAAATTGTTGATATTGCGGGCCTGGTTAAGGGTGCGTCCGCCGGTGAAGGATTGGGTAATAAATTCTTGGGCAATATTTTGTCTACTGATGCGATAATACATGTTGTTCGCTGCTTTGAAAATGATGATATTGTCCATGTAAACGGCCACATAGACCCTATTTCAGACATTGATACAATTGAAACAGAATTAATGCTGGCGGATTTAGAATCACTGGATAAACAGATTAAAAATCTGGAAAAAAAGGCACGTGGTCTGGATAAAGACGCCGCAAAATTATTGGCGGATGCAAATACAGTGAAAAAAGGATTGGAATCAGGCGTACCTGCACGCAATTCAGGCGTTGATGCATCGCCATTTAATTTGTTAACGGCCAAACCTGTTATTTATGTCTGCAATGTGGATGAAGCGTCCGCCGCCACCGGCAATAAATATTCTGACGCTGTGCGCGATAAATTTGGTGCAACAAATGCGGTTCTGGTAATATCATCCAAGATAGAAATGGAAATCGCACAAATTATAGACCCGGACGAACGCAAAATGTTTTTGGATGAATTGGGATTATCTGAATCCGGCCTGCAACAGGTAATAAAAACAGGATATGCGACACTGGGCCTGCAAACGTTTTATACTGTCGGGCCCAAAGAAGCGCACGCCTGGACAATAACGCGCGGCATGACCGCCCCCCAGGCCGCGGGTAAAATCCACACCGATTTTGAAAAGGGATTTATCCGTGCGGAAATAATCACACCATCTGATTTCTTGGAATTGGGCGGTGAATTGGCTGTAAAAGAGGCCGGCCGTATGCGCACCGTCGGCAAAGATTATGTCATGGTCGACGGCGACATCTGCCACTTCTTGTTTAATAATTAATAAAAAATTTCCCGGCTTTTTTGATAAAAATGTTCAAAAAGGCCGGTATTTTATTTTGATTTTTTATTGTCCAATCATGTACCCGCATGCCAGTATTGCCAATACCATAAATACAAATACTATATGTTCTATTTTTATTTTCATGTGACATATCCTTTTATTTAAATCCAACCTTGTGTTAACTCAGGGCATCCGGTAATACGGCCATTTATCAACACACTTAAAATAACACCGATTGCAAACAACAACGCGAATCCGACAATCATTGATATGCCGGTTGTTTTTACACCTTCTATTAAATCTTTACCGTTCAGTTTGCCGGTTGAAATGGCCTCCCATCCGTATTTGGCCAAAAGAAATCCAGCACCCAGAAATGCCAATGTACGCAGTGTTTTAAATACAACTTGTAATTCTTTAATCATGTCGCACATTTCTTTACCGACTGTAAATGTCGGGTCTGCCGCCATGGATGCGTTGGTTATCAATATTGATAATGCCAGCATGGTAAATAACCATTTGTTGTTAAATGAAAAAAGTTTTTTCATCGTATATCCCCTTTGTTTTTTTATAAAAAACCGTCAATAATTTGACGGCCGGGGCAGTTGGTAAATCACATAAAAGGATGATTCCGCCAGTCTTTGGGAAACCCTGTTTTATAACTGACGGCCCCCCGACCCAAACTGGCGGGGACACAATAAAAGACGCATATCGCGCCCTGTATCGGCGGATTTCGACATGTTTTTTATGCCGCTTTTATGAAGGCTTACCACAGCCCCGAACCCAAATCCCTTTGGATTCAGTAATTATGATATAATAAAAATGATAAAAAATCTATGCTTTTTTATGTGCAGAAATATTAAATAGATATCAGCGTTTCTAATTTTTCACTGTATTTGACAATATCTGCATCAATTTCTGAAACTTTGGCAGTTGCACCCGCATCCCCTGCCAGTGCCATTGTTAATAATTCTTTTTTCTGAATACGCAATCGTGCCAAGTGTCGTTGCAGTTTTAACGATACAATATATTTTTCCGCATCATTTGCCTTCCATCCTAAATCAGGTGATACGCCATCAAAGTCAATATTTAATGATGCCAAAAAATCACCATATCGTTCAGTGATATCTGGAAATGCATTTGTTATATAAATCAGTGTGTTTTTCGTCACCGCATCCACCGGTGGTAATGAAATGTTTTGTGTATCTTTATCACGGCGCCATTTATGCCAGTTTTGATATTTTAATTGTGCAAACGCCTTGTCATATTCGCGACGCAAATCGGTATCAGTAATTTTTTCCAGTTCTTTTTTTAAAAATTTTTCTGCCTGACTGCGTCCGCCGGGTGTTGATGTGACAAATTGTGCATTTAAGTTTTTCCACATAAAATCAAACAGTGGTGTCGCATTATCAATTATTTTACGCATAGCGTCCGCACCACCTGTTTTCAAAACTTCATCTGGGTCTTTTCCACCTGTGACGAACGCAAATTTAATTTCTGAATTATCGCGCACAAATGGCAATACCAGGCCTGCTGCACGTGCCGCCGCCTTTTGACCGGCATTATCACCATCAAAGCAAAATGTGATATTGCGGTTTGATTTGCATAACAATCCAATATGATCTTCGGTTAATGCAGTACCCAATGGTGCCACCGTTTCACCAAAGCCACTGCATTGCATTTGGATTGCATCAATTTGACCCTCTACTACAATGCTGCGGTTTGCACGATGAATTGCGTCACGGGCAAAATTCAGACCAAACACAGTTTTACGTTTATGAAATAATTCTGTATCTGTGGTATTAATATATTTGGGTTCGCGGCCATCCATTGCGCGCCCTGAAAACGCGACAATCTGGCCATTTGGATTGAATATTGGAAACATCAATTTATCGCGAAAGAAATCATATAATCCAAACTCGCCACGCCGGCACAGCCCCGATAATATTAAATTTTCAGGGCGTATATTTGTAAATGTATTTGCGATAAAATTATTTTTTGGTGCGTACCCCAGTTTATATTTTTTTATCATTTCATCGGTGAATCCGCGGCCACGGATATATTCCAAAGCGGCTGCGCCATCTGGTTCAAACAATCGTTTGTGATATGCGGTCGCCGCGCGTGTTGTGATATCAAAATATGATTCTTCGCGTTTTACCTGGGCCTCTGACTTTGGTTTGTATTCTGGTAATTTTAACCCAGCCATATTGGCCAGTTCTGCAATCGCCGCACGGAAATCCATATTTTCAGATTTCATTACAAACGATATTATGTCGCCATGTTCACCACATCCAAAACAATGATAAAAACCTTTTTCTTCATTAACGGAAAAACTGGGGGTTTTTTCATTATGAAATGGGCAACAACCCCAATAATTTAACCCTTTTTTAGTTAATGGTACACGCCGCGATACCACATCCACGATAGAGAGTCGTGCACGCAGTTCATCGGTAAAATTACCATAATTTGCCATTATTTCTTAGTAGTCTTTTTTGTAAATCGTGTTGCCGGTTTTTTATTGTTGATTAATTCAATCGCGGTTTCTAAATCAGGTTGTGATTTCACACTGACATTAACCTTGTTTGATGAAATATATGCACCATAACGTCCGGTTGGATAATAATAAATTTTATGCCCTGTTTTTGGATTTTCGCCAATTTCAATTGGTTCTAGTTTCTGGGTACCACCTGCTAATAATTCGCGTGCAATATCAATTGTAATTGTGTCGGTTGTTTGACCACGTGCTGCAACATTTTTTGTACCATCTGTCACGTATGGGCCAAAGCGTCCAACACGGAAAGAAATCCCATCACCTAAATCGACGTATGTGGCTGTGGCTGCGGCATTGGCGGATTTTTCTGCATCTGTTTCTGCATCAGATTTTTCATCTGATAAATGTTTTGTATAATTACATGTTGGGTAATTGGCACATCCAACAAATGCACCATACTTTGATAATTTTATCCCCAGTTTTCCACCACATTGCGGGCATTTATCATCGCCATCACCAAACAAGTGATTGTGCATAATATCATTTATTGCATCAATTATTTCAGTTGTTTTAACGCCTGTGGCACCATCAATCATTGTTTTTGTTGGACCCCAGAATCCACGCAATGCCGCCAGTTTTTCTTGCTTGCCATTTGACACATCGTCCAGTGTATCTTCGGTTTTTGCAGTGAAGTTCACATCAACCAAATCTGTAAAATATTTTGATAAATACGATGCAATAACCCAACCGCCTGGTGTTGGATGAAAACGACGTTGTTTATCCTGTTCAACATATTTACGGTCAACAATTGTAGACATAATTGTCGCATACGTTGATGGTCGGCCGATACCCAGTTCTTCTAACTTTTTTACCAGTGATGCCTCGGTATATCTGGCGGGTGGTTGCGTAAAGTGCTGTTCTGGATTTAATTTTTTTATTGTCACATCGTCGCCGACATTTAATGGTGGTAATTTTGCGTCTGCATCATCTTTGTCATCATCGCGGTCTTCGATATACATACGCATAAAACCATCAAATGTGCGGGTTGTACCCACGGCATGAAAAATTGCGACCTTATTTTGTGTTTCAATATCTGCCGATACACTGTCAAATTCTGCATTACACATTTGACATGCAATGGTACGTTTCCAGATTAAATCATATAACTTTGCCTCATCCCCGGATAGATTTGGGGCCGTGCCATCAAAGTGTGTTGGACGGATGGCTTCGTGTGCTTCTTGGGCATTTTTAGATTTAGTCACATATACATTGGGTGTACGTGGTACAAATTTATCACCATAGTTTTTACCGATAAAATCGCGGATTGCCGATACTGCATCAGCCGATAAATTAGTCGCATCCGTACGCATATATGTAATCAAACCTTGTTCATATAATTTCTGGGCAACCCCCATAGTACGTTTTGATGAAAAGTATAATTTTCGTGCGGCTTCTTGCTGCAGAGTACTGGTGGTAAAAGGTGCGGCCGCCCGACGCGATGTTTTCTTTTTATCAATTGTTATAACGCGGCCTGCAATATCCGGCGTGCCAATTGCAGACATAATACTGTCCATCTGCGATTGGTTACCAATTGTCATTTTTTCAATTTTTTCGCCACGCACCGATGTTAAATTCGCATTAAATTCCGTACTGCCCGATGCATTAATCCCCGCTGTCAGTGACCAATATTCAACTGGCTTAAATGCTTCTATTTCGCGTTCGCGATCAACAACCAATTTTACCGCAACAGATTGAACACGACCCGCAGATCTACCCAAATTTCTGCGCCACAATAATGGTGAAATACCAAATCCAATTAAATAATCCAATGCACGACGTACCAGATATGCATCAACCAGGTTTGTATCAATTTCACGTGGATTTGCAATCGCCTCTTGAACTGCGCGTTTTGTAATTTCGTGAAATGCAACACGATATACTTTTTTCCCAGCCAGTGCGCGTTTCGCACGTAATATATCAAGTATATGCCATGCAATGGCCTCGCCCTCTCTATCCGGGTCGCTTGCCAAGTATACTGCATCTGCTTTTTTTAATTCGTCTGTTATCAGTTTTATTTGTTTTTCTTTGCCCGGCATTATTTGCCAGCGCATTGCAAAATCATTTTCTGTATCAACACTGCCATTTTCTGGAACCAAATCGCGAACATGTCCGACAGACGCAATAACACGCCACCCAGCCCCCAGATATTTTTCAATTGTTTTTGCCTTTGACGGTGATTCAACGATTAAAAGGTTCATTTCTTAACTTCCTTTGGCAGATAACTGTTGGTCTTTGTGAATATGTGCATTTTGACATAGCCCAAATCCAAACATCAGGGATAATAAACTGCTGCCGCCAAAAGACATTAATGGCAGTGGTACCCCAACAGTTGGCATCAGTCCCAAGACCATAGAAATATTTATAAAATAATAAATAAAAAAGTTCAACATAAAACCAAAGCAGATTAATTGCCCAAACCTGTTGCGGCATGTTTTTGCACACCAAAATAGTACAATTACAATCCAACTGTATATTACCAGTAATCCGAACGCACCAAAAAATCCCATTTCTTCACCCAACATGGTAAATATAAAATCTGTCTGCTTTTCTGGCAGAAACGATTGCTGGGATTGCGAGCCTTTCATATATCCCTGACCCAACAGACCACCCGAACCAAATGCGATTTTTGCCTGATTTATTTGGTATCCAGCCCCCTGGGCATCATGGTCTGGATTTATAAATGTGATGATACGGTCACGCTGATAATCATGCAATCCGCCAAACCACATAACAGGCGCCGCCAACACACCCAATATCATCGCGATGATAAACCATTTCTTTTGTGCACCAACGATATAGAACATCCCAACCGTTATCATTCCCAATGATAAACCAGTGCCTAAATCTGGTTGCATCACAATCAGCATAAATGGCACCAGCAACATGCATGCCGGCACAACATAGTTTTTCAGTTGTGTTAATTCTACGGAATTCATCCATGCAAAATAACGCCCCAGTGCCATAACCAGCGCAATTTTTATCAATTCTGATGGTTGAATATGAATAATCCCCAGATTCAACCAACGCTGGGCCCCCATGCCTGTATGACCGAAAAATGTCACCATAACAATCATAATCAATGCGATTACATAAAATAAATATGCAGATTTAACCCATGTCTTGATATTTGTAAAGGCCGCCACAAAAAATACAACAAATCCTAAAACAATTTTTACCAATTGTGATAATGCAAACGGGCGCCATGCGCCACCACCCGCCGAATACAGTACCATGATAGATATCGCCAATACCATACACATTGGTATAAACATTGCCCATGAAAAACGTGATAACTTTTCAGAAAAAGTCATCATATTTGCATTTGAAACACGTGTCTGTCTGGCCATATTATACATCCCCCCGCAACAGTGTTCGCATTGTTGCCGCCGCCGTACGTGCCGCCGGGCCGGATCCCCCTGAATGTTCTGTGACGACACATACTGCATATTTTGGATTGTCCAGTGGGGCAAATCCAACAAATAAGCCATGGTTTCGCATGTGCCATTGCAATTGTTCATTGGTCAACACACCGCGCATACGTTCCGCCTTGGAAATACTGCGCACCTGGGATGTACCGGTTTTACCGCCCATTTTTTTGCCGTTTATATTAACCGCACTGCCAGCGGCAGTACCACCGGGGCGCGTCACCTCGGCCAGGCCCTGCATAACAACATCCATATTTTTTCGTTGCAGTCCCAGATTCGCAAATGTTGGTGGTTTATCAGATTTTATTATATGTGGTATAACCTGTCTATTCGATACAGCACGTGAAATCATCACTGCCAATTGCAGACAGTTTGTCAGGATAAATCCCTGGCCGATACCAGATATAACCGTATCACCGTGCACCCATTTTGTGCCTGTATTTTTTTCTTTCCATTTTCGGTCTGGAATAACACCCGGCATTTCACGTGCCAAAATATCATCCATATACGTTTCATTCAGCCCCAGTTTTAATGCCATTGCCTTTATTGCATCAATACCAATACGTAATGCCATTTGATAAAAATATATGTCACAAGAATGTTTTAATGCACCAACCAAATTAACATGGCCATGACCCTTGGATTCCCAACAGTGATATTTATGGTCACCGTATGTCCAGTGTCCCGGACAGAATATTTTTTCATTTGGTGATATTGCACCTGATTCCAATCCAGCCAATGCAACAACAATTTTAAATGTTGAACCAGGCGGATATAATCCCTCTATCGTTTTATTCATAAACGGCTTTGCCGGATCCTTGCGCAGTTCGGCCAGATATTCTTCGGCATCATCTTCGTTAAACATGTTTGGGTCAAAACTGGGGGTCGATACCATCGCCAGAATATCACCTGTTTCAATATCCAATGCGACGCCACATCCGGCCCTGTGCAAAGTCAAGGCATCGTACAATGTGCGCTGGGCGGCATCATTTATTGTTGTTGCAACATTATCACCAATGACGGGGGCGATGTATTGTGATTTATCTTCGCCTGTCACGCGTCCAACGGCATTTGTAATCATAACTGTTTGACCGGGCACGCCACACATTACATCGTTAAAACGCTTTTCTAATCCTGTAATACCCGTTGTATAAAACGGTGCATTTGCAACAGGTGTGTCTGGTGCACCAACATATCCAAAAACATGCGAGCCCGCCGGCCCCAATTCATAGAAACGTGAAAATCCTGCATCAATACGTAGCCCCGGCAGATTTTTTGCCTGAATCCGCGCCAGTGTGTTCCAATCTGTATTTTGACTGATAAGCGTTGGTTGAAAGCGTGGTTGCTTTTTTATTTTTTTATAAATGCGGTCTATTCTTTTCTGGGACAGATTTAAATCCGCCGCCACTATTTTAATCAATCCATCAATATCGTCTGTTTCTTCGGGGATAACATATATACGATAAATTGGTGTATCACGTGAAATCGCCGAACCACTGCGTGACAATATTTTACCACGTTCAGGCATATTTAATTGAATACGAAACGAATTATTTTCGCTTTTTTTCAGGTATGTTTTATAACTGAACACCTGCATCTGCAACATACGCAGAACAAGTGCCGATGTCAGTATCGCGCCACCGGTTAAAAATAATGCAGACCGTCGGTCAAATGTACGCCCTACTTCGGTATCAATCATGGCGTACCCTTTTTGTTAATTGTATAATCGGTATGTACAATGCGCTGGCAAACAAAAACATCCATACGCCACGTAAAATGTTTGTAAATGAAAACGCGGTGCCCACAGCAATTAAAATACCAAATCCGATAAAGACCATAAACGCCGCCACCGCATCACGTTCCATTTGGGTCATATCGACAACCGATTGAAAACCGTTTGCCGCATAGAACAGGCAATAAATCGATGTCCATAAAAATATGGTGTTGAATTTATAGTCTATTAAAAAACATACAATCAAACCAAACAGTCCGAACCATGGCACACGCCGTACAAATACATAATACCATACGGGTATCAATGCCAATATGCCGCCTGGATTCCAAAACGGCGACGACAATCGCCACAATGCGATTGTCAACAGAAATGGGAACGCCGCCCTTAAAAATTTAATTAAGTTTTCTGTCATTTATATTTATCCACTGCGTCAAACTTTAAAACCATCACGCGTGATAACTGTTTCGGGGATATGACATCCACATCTGTATCGTTTTTCATGGTACCTACAATAATTCCCGCCGGCAGAATACCACTGATATTACTGGTGACAAGTTTTGCGCCCGCGCCCGCCTGAAATTCTGGGTCACTGAAAAATCCCATTGATGGTGTGGATGTTCCATCACCCTTTAAGAATCCATAAACTTCGGACCCGACAACACGTACGGCGATATTTGTATCTGCATCAGTCACAGCACGCACACGGGCAAAGTTCACACCCGCATCAATCACAACACCGGCCAGCATGCCGTCCGTGGTCGTCACAACCATGCCCGGTTCAATCCCGCGTGCCGCGCCACGATTTATTAAATAAGTATTATGACCAAATGCACTGTTATCATACTGTACATCGGCCAAGACAGCATCATAAGGCTGGCTTTGTATTATATCCAATTCACGCGCCAGTTTTTGATTTTCAGCAATTGCAACGTCACATGCATTTTTGTTTGCCAGTGCCGCATCCAATCGTGCACGCAATTCTTCATTTTCTGCGCGAATTGTTGATATTTCATGGATACCAACAAACAAATCACCAATCGCGCGTATTGGCCATGTGATAACATCACCCATAACGTTTGCCACCGGTACAACAACATGGCCCGCCATCCGCATGATGGTATAATCAGGCTTTGCAATCATTATATATATGAACAATACTGGTAATACCGCCGCTGCGATGGCAGATTTTATCAGTGTGTATGCCCGGGAAGATAATTTATTTTGGTTCATCGGGGGGATTTTAACCCCTTAAAAGTCAATATTCAATAAAAACTTGATTTTTCATTTAAATCTGGCAGAATATATCCGCATACAAGACATCCAAAGTGGCAATTGGCTGCCATCAGGATAAAATAAAGAGGTAAAAAATGCCAAAATTAAAGACAAAGTCGTACTTGAAAAAGCGCGCATCTATGACTGCAACCGGCAAAATCCGTGTTGCCAGAAACGCCCACAAAAAATTGCTGCGTAAAAAATCTGCACGTGCAAACAATGCAGGTTCAAAACCACAGTATTTAAACGAAAACATGGTTGGTCAGGCGAAAATCTTGGCGCCATATGGACTGAAATAAGCAAGGGGGTCGAATTATGGCAAGAGTAAAACGCGGAACAACCGTAAAACAGAAACATAATAAAATTTTGGCCCGTGCCAAGGGTTATTTGGGTCGTCACAGCACAACATATCGTGCCGCACGTGAAAAGACCGAAAAGGCGGGTCAGTATGCATATCGCGACCGTCGCGTTAAAAAACGCGAATTCCGTGGGTTGTGGATTGTTCGTATTAATGCGGCTGTCCGTCCACATGGTATCACATACAGCCAATTCATGAACGGCCTGAAAAAGGCTGGCATTGCACTGGACCGCAAGGTTTTGGCGCAAATGGCGTATGATGCGGATGCAAATTTTGTCACATTGGTTGACACTGCAAAACGATTTATTGGCGGCGATGCAAAATAACCCATTGGCGGCAATAATTGTTATGTAATAAAGAAAGGCCGTCAAATGATGGCCTTTTATATTTAATACAGGTAAAATCGTATGTTGGAACAGATTAAAAATATTGATAATTTACAAGACTTGCAGGCGCTGTATGCATCTGTATTTGGTAAAAATGGCACAATGACGGCACGTCTGCGCCAAATGAAAGACATGGACAATGAACAACGCGCCGCATTAAATGCAGAAAATGTCGCACTGCGTGATGCGTTTAAAACACGCCAAAATGAAATAGAAGATGCAACTTTGCTGGCGCAATTAAAGTCAGAATCATTAGATGTCACATTAGATGCATGTCCTGAAAATCGTGGTACATTACATCCACAGACACGTGCGCTGGATGAAATATCACGGATACTGGAATCTTTTGGATATACAATGTTCACCGGGCCCGAGGTTGAAGATGACTGGCATAACTTTACCGCATTAAATACACCGGCCCATCACCCTGCCCGTGATATGCAAGATACGTTCTTTTTTGAAAATGGCAACGTGTTGCGAACACAAACATCGGCGATACAAATTCGTGCCATGGAAGAAAAAGGCGTACCAATTAAAATGTTTGGTATCGGTGCCACATATCGTAAAGAGATGGACGCAACACATGCGCCAATGTTTCATCAAATCGAAGGATTATACATAGACAAAGGCGTGACAATGTCCGACCTGATTGGTGATGTCAAAGAATTCTTGCAGCGTTTTTTTGAAATGGAAAATGTTGATTTGCGTATTCGTCCGTCATACTTTCCATTTACCGAACCCAGTATTGAAATTGATATAAAATGGGCCGGTGATAAATGGTTGGAAATAATGGGGGCTGGTATGGTGCATCCAAACGTATTGCGCAATTGTGGCATTGACCCAGATGTTTATCAAGGATTCGCATTTGGTTTTGGTTGGGACAGACTTGCCATGTTAAAGTACGGATTGAACGATATTCGTAAATTCTATGATGGTGATGTGCGCTGGTTAAAAAACAGTGGTATTTAATTAGGGGATTTTGACATGAAATGGACATATGATTGGTTAACAGAATACTTGGATACAAAATTATCACCTGATGAAATTGGCGATGTATTAACGCGCACCGGGCTAGAGGTGGATGATATCATCAAACCAATATCCCCAATTGCCGCAAAAATAGTTGAGTGCACCGCGCATGAAAACAGTGACCATCTGCATGTATTAAAGGTAGACGACGGCACCGGTACCCTGCGTCAGGTTGTATGTGGTGCCCCAAATGCACGCGTGGGATTGGTATCTGCGCTGGCGACGCCGGGGTGTGTTATTGATGGGCATGAAATACAATCAGGTAAACTGCGTGGTGTGATGTCAGATGGTATGATGTGCAGTGCGCGTGAACTGGGTATCGGTGATGACCACAGTGGCATTATTGAATTGGACACCGATACAAAACCTGGTACACCGGTTATGGATGTAAAAACTGTGTTTGAGGCCGGTATCACCCCAAATCGTCCGGATTATCTGGCGGTACGTGGTATTGCGCGTGACCTGGCGGCAAATGGCGCGGGCGCGTATATTGCACCAACATGCGATAAAATTGAACCCATTACCACAAGTCGTCGCGTGATTGTAAAAACAGACAAATGTCCGGAATATCGGTTTGCAGAAATTAACAATATTACAATCGCATCCAGTTCTGACAAAATAAAGTCACGTCTGGCCGCAATTGGTATTAATCCGAAAAATGCGCCGATTGACGCAACAAACTATATTTGTTATGACATGGGCCAACCCATGCATTGCTTTGACGCAGACCAAATAAACGGTGATATTGTTGTTCGCATGGCACAAAATGGTGAACAGTTCACAGACCTGTTTGGAACCACCCACGAATTAAAAGACACCGATATTGTTATCACAGATAATGATGGTATTTTGGCATTGGCGGGTGTGATTGGTGGTGCACGCGGCGCAACATCCGACAGCACAAAAAATATAATTTTAGAAAGTGCATATTTTGACCCTGTATCTGTTCGCAAGACATCAAAACGTTTGGGTATATCAACCGATGCGTCATACAGATATGAACGTGGTATTGATCCCACGATAACGGGCGTGGCACTGAAATATGCATCTGATATTATTATGACAGCATGTGGTGGTCAAATTGTGGGTACAGGTCACGGTGGCGCGGGTATAGAAAAACGCAAACCAATAAAATATACGCCGACACTCTTTAAACAAAAGACAGGTATTGAAATGGATAATGCCCGCCAGGCGGAAATTTTACGTGGCCTGAATTTTGATGTGGATGACTGTGGTGACATATGGCGCATCACACCGACATCGACCCGCGTGGATATTGAAATACCAGAAAACATTGTTTCCGAACTGGTGCGTATATATGGATACGATAATATTGCGGCAAACGCACATCATACGGCCGCAACACCTGTGGCACACAGTGATTATTTCTTTGATACAAAAATGGAATTGGCGGCCCGTGGCCTGAACGAGGTTAAAACATTCGGCTTTGCCAACAGTCAGACAGAATCCATTTTAACAGACGCGCCACCTGTAAAAATTGCAAATCCAATTACTGTTGAAATGGATGTTGCGCGTTCAACATTACTGGGTAATATGTTAAATGTTGTGTCTGATAATGAAAAGCGTGGCTATCCGGATTTAGCCTTGTTTGAACTGGGTACGGTCTTTACTGGCGATATGCCGGGTAATCAGCATACATCAATATGTATTGTGCGCACTGGAAACACTGCCCCGCGTCATTGGTCATCGCGTAATCGCACCACAGATATTTATGATGTAAAATCAGATTTGGTTGCATTAATGCACGGTCAAAAATTTACGGTGGATGTATCAAATCCGCCACTTTGGGCACATCCTTACAGATATGGAAAAATTGTCCAGGGTAAAAAAGTAATTGCAGAATTCGGACAATTGCATCCGATGGTTGCCAAGAAATTGCGTATCAAGACAAACGTAAATATCGCGATTGTTGAAAATACGGATAATCTGCCGGGGGCACGTCGCGTGCGACATGACGCATTATCTGAATTTCAGCCGATTACACGTGATTTCGCATTTATCACAGATTGTGACACGCCGGCGGTAAAACTGACATCGGCGGCCATGTCGGCGGACGCGCGTATTACAGACATTGTTGTATTTGACGCATTTGATATGGGTGATGGTAAAAAATCTGTGGCGTTTACAATCACAATAACGCCAACAGATAAAATGTCAGATGCAGATATTATGGCAGTACAAAACGTGGTTATTGCAAACGTTGAAAAGAAATGTAATGCAAAAATCCGTGATAAGTAATAAAAAAACACCGGCCACGGCCGGTATTTTTTATTAGAGTTTAGGTATTAGAGTTTAGGTAGTAGTTAATGTGTGGCGCAATATGCGCCACATCTTATTTCTCTACACTCTAATACTTACTACCTTCACTCTATAAAAACGGCCCCAAACGGGGCTGTTTTTATTTCGCCTTGGTTGGGGCGACAATAATTGATTTTGTTCGTTCATCGGGTTTTGATTTTGATTCAAGTGTTCCTTTATCCCCGATGATTTCCAATATACGGGCAAACAGTTCTGGAACTGCATCTTTGCCACGGGCCAATACTTTTTTTGAACCCTTGGTCATAACAGAAATTTTCACCTTGTCCCCGTCGCCCAAGAATTCAAAAACTTTTTTCATTTTGGTATTTAAATCGTTTTCTTCAATAAACGGTTTTACCCAAACTTCCTTCATCTCGACAGTTTTTTGGTTTTTTCTGGCCTCGTTCGCGCGTTTTTTCTGTTCGTATTTGAATTTGCCATAATCCATAATCTTTACAATTGGCACTGCGCCATTGGCATTGATTTCAACCAAGTCCAATTCTGCATCCATTGCCATCTGCAATGCCTGGGGTGTTGGCATAATGCCCAGATTTTGGCCAGTATTACTGATTACCTGAACTGTTTTTGCAAAAATCCGATTGTTCATGCGCGGGCCCATATCCCGGCGATTATCACGGTTAAAATTTGGTCTAATGGTATGCTCCTTTGATATTAAGTATTTTGATTATTCATTATATTTATTGATTTTTCAACAAATTTTGCACGGATTGCAGTGCAACCCACGCATCACGTTTTGCTGCTGGCTTTAACAGTAAATAATTTGGATGAAATATTGGTATAATTTTGATGTTATCTTTATCAACCACAACCCCGTGCCCGCGTGGCAATGTGACACCGGCAATTTCAGATGCGGCCAACGTACCAAATGTGATAATTATACGCGGATTTAACATTTGTAATACGCGGTCAACAAATGGACGCGCCAAATCCAGTTCTTCCCGCGTTGGTGCCCGGCCCCCGGGTGTGCGCCAAAACAGCATTGGCACAATAGATACGCTTTCGCGTGACATGCCGATTGCACCAATCATTTTATCCAGTAATTCGCCCGCCGCACCCGACATAATAGTTGCCGCCGCATCGTCGTCTGCGCCTGGCATATCTGTCACGATAACAACGCCGTTTGGATTTGTCGCCACAGATGGCAATACTACATTTGTTGCCGCCCCGCGCAACGGGTGATTAAATTCGGAAATCATCCGCATCAGTGATGATATATCCACAGGTCGCGCCGCCATGGCGACCGCCGTATCTAATGATATTGTCTGAATTGGCGCAATCGGTGGCACAATTGCCGTTGCAACACGGCCGGCCGCATTTGGCGTGCCACGTGATGCGTCGGATGCCGGTGCTGGGGCCGCCATCGCCTTTTGTGCGGATAACACGGCCATCGGTAAATCTGTTAATTCCCATTGAACACCGGCCAATTTCAAATCACGCAAATCATAGTCATGCATAATTAGTTTTCCCTTGATTTTTCAAACCTTTTATTATAGACTAAACCACGAGCAACAGAAACTCAAGGGAGTATTTTCATGAAAATTAAAAACTTTGCTATGTTGGCAGGTATTGCTGGATTGCTGGCTGCATGTGGTGGTTCCAGTATCGTTGAACCGGCTGATTTGAACGATCAGCGCGTATTCTTTGGCTTCAATTCTTCTGAAATTTCACAGGAAGCGAAAGACAACTTGTTGGGCCAGGCCCTGTATCTGAAAAACCACGAAGATACAAAAATCCAAATCGCAGGTAATTGCGACGAACGTGGTTCCGTTGAATACAACTTGGCATTGGGTGCACGTCGTGCAAACGCAGCCAAGGCTGTTATCGTAAACGACGGTGTTGATGCAAAACGTATTTCCACAATTTCTTATGGTAAAGAACGCCCATTGGTCAAAGGTACCGGCGAATCTGTTTGGAAATGGAATCGTAACGCGACAACAACCGTTAAATAATATCGGCATGTTTTGCAAATTTATACGTCCCGAATTCGGGACGTTTTTTATTTGACTTTTTATACCATATGGATATCATCAATCGTTTTTTTGTTAATAAACAGGACGATATAAAATGAATCAAAAAGTAAAAAAGGAAATAAAAGAGTGGCTGGAACTGATTGCGATGACCGTCCTTTCAGGAATAGTTGTTTTGCATGTAAATGGGATGTTTTCATCAAACAAAGACAATGATACAAAACAGGTACAGACAGAAAATATAAAACCTGTCGCCCCCCAGGATACAATCGCCAATCATGCATTAAATAATGTAAAACAGTTAAAACACCAAAGATAAAAAATTGCGTTTGCGTTTCAGGATATTTATTCTAAAATATACCTACGCAAAGGAGAAAAATAGATGAACAAATTATTATCTTTATTAGTTTTGACCGCCTTTCTGGCCGGATGCACAACTGTAAATCCATATACTGGTCAAACCCAAACGTCCAAGGCGGTATGGGGCACTGCAATTGGTACGGCCGCGGGTGCGGGCGTTGGTGCATTGGTTGCCAAAGACAGTGGCAAAGGTGCATTGGTCGGCGCATTGGCGGGCGCAGCAGTTGGTGGTGGCACCGGATACTATCTGGACGTGCAAGAGGCAGAATTACGCCAAGAATTGGCACAAACCGGTGTCAGTGTTGTTCGTACCGACGACAGTATTCGTCTGATTATGCCGGGCAACATTACATTTAATACCGATTCAGCGGCGATTGCAGCCGGATTCTATCCAACATTGAATTCTGTGGCAAAAGTCCTGAATAAATACGACAATTCAACCGTTATGGTTTTGGGATATACGGATAACACCGGGTCTGATGCATATAACATGACATTGTCCCAGCAACGTGCCCAGGCTGTTTCTGCATACTTGCAGGGCCAGGGTGTCAAGGCAAACCGTTTTGAAATCATGGGCATGGGGCCAACAAACCCAATCGCACCAAATGATACCGCGGCGGGCCGCGCACAAAATCGCCGTGTTGAAATCAAAATTATCCCAAATAAATAATTAAAAACCACCGGCATTTGCCGGTGGTTTTTAGAGTTTAGGTAGTAGGTATTAGAGTGAAGATAAATAGGTCGTGGCGCATATTGCGCCACACATTAACTACTAACTAAACTCTACTATCTTCACTCTATAAAAACTGCCCCAACGGGGCAGTTTTTATTTCTTGGCGTTGTTTAGACGTAATTGTCCGCAGGCACTGCCGATGTCTGTACCGCGTTCACGTCTGATACGTGTATGGATGCCATTTTTTATCAGGATGTCTTGGAAACGGTGTACCGCATTACCAGACGGTGACGCAAAGTCACGTTCATCAACCGCGTTCCATGGAATTAAATTTACCATGCAATTTTTGCCACGCAGTAATTCAGACAATTTTTCCGCGTATTCGGGTGTCGCGTTAAATAATTCTGTATCCCCTGCCCCGTTTTTACGTCCCAGTAAAATGTATTCAATCATTAACTGGCGATTATGTGCACGTGTAAATTCATCTGCGGCGGCCAAGACCTCACTTAATTTATATTTATTATTAATCGGCATGATTTGACTGCGTAATTCATCTGTTGGTGCATGCAGTGAAATTGCCAAATTAATCGGTCGCCCCCATTTTATCAGTTCCTGTATACCCAGCACAATTCCGCATGTTGACAGTGTTATTCGTCGCCATCCAATGCCCATGTCACTGTTTGCACGTTCCATAAATCCGATTACATTTTCTGTATTCTGCAATGGTTCACCCGTTCCCATAATTACAATATGTGATACATCATCATTGTTTGCATCGCCATTTGGACGGATTGGCTTTTCCTTGAACTTGTCCCCTCTCAATTCCCATTGTGCAGTCAGAATCTGTGAATATATTTCGTTCACGGTCAAATTACGTTTTAACCCCAACAGTGTTGACGCGCAAAAACGGCATCCCATCGCGCAACCGGCCTGGGAACTGACACAGACACTGTTGCCGTATGTGGTGCGCATTAAAACACACTCTATCTGTTCACCGTCATTTAATTCCAACAAGAATTTTGTTGTTTCACCATCGCGTGATTCTAATTTTTTTATAATACGCACCGGCAATGTCTGTGCCACATTGTCCAAATCAGAACGCAATTTTTCCGGCAGATTACGCATCGACGCAAAATCAGGCGCACCACGATTTAGCCACTCGCGCAGTTGTTTGGCGCGGAATTTCGGCTGGCCCATGTTTACAATAAATTGTTCCAGTTCTGCGTCTGTAAAATTAAATAAAATCGGTTTCATGTTTTTATAACTTGTATCTGTCGTCGTTGATTACAACTACCGCTTTGCGCCGTAATTGTTTTAGTTGTTGGTCAGCCATAAACATGGCGCGTTTGTACATAGCATTTTGTTTAATCACATTATCCAGTTTACCGTATTCAGATGTTTTTTTTGCACTGCATACCAGTAATACACTGTCGTCTTGGCGGGGTGACCATGTAAGTGTTGGTAATGTCGCGACGCGTTCACGGATATCGGCCGATAACTCATATTGCATGGCTGTGAACTTTTGCGGCACGCCGCCCAGGTCTTCTGCCATTTTTATGGCGTCATCACATGTCTTGGGCTTGGTCAGTTTTTTTGCCACATCCGCCGGGATATTTGCCAGGCGTACAATTGTCATTTCAATTGGCAGGCCGTGTTCACGTGCCAGACTATTTTTCTCTGTGTTTATGTCTTCATCGGCGATATCAATTGTCGGTAATACCGTACGCGCAACGACAATTTGCCATGCGATATCTGCACGCACTGCATTTTTTGCCATGACACGCATTGATGCATCCATGTCACCCAATTTCATTGTGGCTAATTCTTTGTCCACAACCTTGTCATCTGGTACTGCATTAAAGTTTGATGCATATTTTATTTTAATATTGTCATCAATAATATTTTGCAGCGCGACCCGACGATTATCGGTTGATGTCTTGCCCTGGCGTGCCATCAGGTTTACGCGTGCCGTCACATCTGTATCTGTGATTGGTTCACCATTAACAGTCGCCACAACCGTTGCACCAAATGCATTGCCAATCATGCAAACAGCACCGATTACAAAATATGCAAACCTTTTCATATTCTCTTTCCTTTATCCTTTTAATACTGTTGGCCGTCAATACTCATCCCAATTCTGAACTGAAAAGTTGTATTACCGACATAGTCTTCTTTGATTGCGTTATCCCGTTTGTATTCAATTGAAAAATAATAACACGGATGCGTATAGAATATACCGCCCGTATGACGTTGGAATTGTTTGTATGTTATGTTATATATTGCGTTCCAACGCACGGCCCATCGGTCTGTCAGTTGGATGCCGATTCCGGTCATCGCCTCGTTAATATCGTCACCAACAGTCAATGCATCAATAAAGTGTTGTGACCACATATGTCCAATTGTAAAATAATTACGCGATGTACCAATATTTGCCGTTGTTTCTGTATGGCGCAGTGCGAAATCATCCTGGTTCATGCGGAAACGACTGTTCAGATTTAACCAAGAACTGTTGCTGAATTCAACACGTCCCACATAGTCTGATGCGCCATGTCTGAATCCACTGTTTGGATCTACTTCTGTTTTATCTGAGAAATCGTATGATTGGCCCAAGAATAATTCAATCCGACGTCCATCATCATTAAATGCCGCCCAACGCATACCATAGTCTGCAAATGTTCCATTTTCCCACAGGTCATATCCTGCAAACCGGTTATCAGAAAATAATGTGCTGTCAGATAAAAATGTACCGGCAGAATCATTGTTCATTGCGAATTCATCTTCGTCTGTGTGGCGCATGATTGTTAATCGGGCACGTGGCTCTATTATCTGGGTCCATTTGCGGCCCGCCCGGAACATTGGCAATCCCCACTCTGCATATACGCTTGGCAGGAAACGACTTTTCATACCTGAATATATTGTTCCGTCAATCATTTCGGCGTTATCAAAATTATAGATATCGTATCTGGCATCCAGACTTAATGTTAAACGGTTTCCACCCCACAGTGTCCATGGTGATACGATGCGTGCATCACCAATCACACGCTGGGATGCGACATCAGACCCCGAAATTCCCAACACATCCGCGTTAAACAGTGCATACGTTTCACCAAATATTGGTGTGGTCTGATAAACACCATGCACGTTTGGTAAAATATTACCAGATGGCACTGTATCATTGTAATTATATGTACTGCGCAGTTCTTGGAATATGTGCGCGTCTGCAACAGCATATCCTGTCTGGCCAAATAATTCCAGTTTCGCCCCAGAATCCAAATATGGTTGCGCATCATAGAATCCGTATTTCTGCAGATATGTCTTGTCAGATGCACGTTCCAAAAATATTGTTGCACGTGCATTTTCACCCAATTCAATTACATCATCATTAAATACGTGCCAGCGGTTTTCACCTTCTTTGTTATGGGTGAACGAACCCTGGGTTCTGAATTCGCCATGGTCAATATTTAATCGGTGTTCCAATTGGAATAATGGATTTTCCTGGGTTAATATAGACGGTGTAAATGTAATATCATGTGTATCCGAAATATTTATATAAATCGGAATATTTATTTGGGTTCCCATTTTATTAGTAGACCCAAATGTTGGCATCAACAGACCAGATTTATATTTTACACCCGGGTCTGGCATTTCAAAGAACGGAAACCAGAATATTGGTAACCTGTCATATACCCATAATACCGGATTATAAAATCGCAGCATTCGGGTATCCATATTATGCACGATTTTCGTTGCTGTCACCGTCCATGCGTCACCGTATGGGTCGCAATCATCACACGCGGTAAATTCTGCGCCGCGCGCGATTGTCAGATCGCCATCGCGACTGATAGAATCTGATTCAATATACACATGCTGGCCCAGCCAAATGCGAATATCATCCCCCGACAGATTTGCACCTTTTTGCGATATGTATGAATCTGTCAGTGTCATTCGCTGGCCGGATGCATTGGTGATTTCTGTTTTTCCAGATGTCTTTATTGTTTCAGATTTTACATCATATTCAATTTTATCGGCCGTGATTGTTTTTGGCGCATTCACATCAAATCCCATCCCGTATCCGGATTGGGCAATCATACACATGATGAAAATCAATGACGTTTTTTTCATTATTTCTTGCTAAACAGTATAGATAAAATTACGACCAATACAACAATTTGTGCAATGGCCAGCACGCCAAATTGTGTCAGACTGCCTATCATATTTGATGCCGTCATGAATGTCGCCATTGCCACCGCCATTGCCAGCACCGCCATCGCGGGCGCAAAACTGGCACGGCGACGCAACAACGATGAGCGTAACAATATGCATGCACACAACGCCGCCAGAATCAGATTCATAATCGGACTTAAAAAACGGGTGCATAATTCGGCCAATACCTTTTTATGCTGCTTTTGTGTCGGGGTGTTCAGTATATCACGCACCAGGTCGGATGTTGGAATCCGGCGTACCTTGAACGCGTTATCACCACCATTGTCTGATACATTTAAATCCATATCAAATGTTTCAAATGTACCCGTTGTCATGGCATCACCGGTGGCCTGTAATGAACCATTTGTCATCACAATTGACAGCCCACGTGTGGTTGATACCAGTTTTCCCTTTTCTGCAAAGATTATCATCTGGGATGCGTCTTCACGTGTGTCGGATAACATTACCTGACTTAAATCATGGCCTGATACCTTGTCCACATATACAACCAGGCCGTCTGTTATTTCTGTAAATGCGGATTCTTGTAATTTCATATGCGCCAGGCCATATCGCAGATTCCATTGCGTATTATAAAATCGTGCCTGGGTTGATGGTACAATCCACAGATTCAACGCCAAATGCGCCAGCGTTAATATAACCGCCAACACCAATGCCGGTTTTGCAATTTGGCCTGGCGACAGACTGGATGCGCTCATAACCGTGATTTCATTATCAGAAATCAATTTATTGTACACGAATATAACGGCGATAAAGCATACAAATGGTATAATGATAGAAATAATAAACGGCACCATTAAAACGGTAAGTCCGATAAAACTGTCCAATGCCACGCCATAGTTCAACAGGAATCGCATCATGGACATGATTTGAATCATCCATGCCAAACCCGTCAGCACCATCAACAGCATGATAAATATCGCGATTAACTGGCGTGCAAAATACTTATTAATAATCTTCATGATTTGCAGTATAAATCGGAAAACAGGTACCGTCAAATAATTCTTGCATTTTAGCGATTCGGATATATAATAGAATTGTTCTTAAAAAGATTTTTTAAGGGCGGGGCTGAGAAGTCCCGCCCTTGTAAATAAAAAGAAAGTAAGTAAAAGACGCCCAAAACAAACAAGGAGAAAGCATATGTCTTTTGTTTCGATGCCCCGCCAGGATTTGCTGTTGGCAATTGATTCACTGGCCCAGGAAAAATTGATTGACCGCGAAATTGTTATTGAATCGTTAGAGGCGGCAATCGCCAAAATCGCCAAACATAAATATGGCGAAGAATTTGACATCACGGCGGATATTGACCGTCATAATGGGGCAATCCATGTAAAGCGTTTGTTCAAGGTTATTAAGTCACCAGATGCACTGGGCGAAGATGAAGAATACGACCCAAATACCATGCTGACCGTGGAACAGGCAAAAAAATATGCAAAAAATCCGGTTGTTGGTGATGTGGTCGAAGACCCACTGCCGGAACCTGAATTTGGACGCATGGCGTTTCAGACGGCAAAACAAATTATGACTGCACGTGTTCGCGATGCAGAAAAGGGTCGCCAATACGAAGAATTCAAGGATAATATTGGTGATATCGTATCAGGCGTTGTAAAGCGTATTGAATTTGGCAACGTGTTTGTTGATATCAACGGCAAGGCCGAAGGTTATATCCGCAGCAATGAACAAATCCCAGGCGAACGTCTGGCGGTTGGTGACCGTGTACGTGCACTGATTATGAATGTTGAACGTTCAAATACGGGCCCACAAATCTTCTTGACACGTACACATCCGATGTTTATGGAAAAACTGTTTGTCCAAGAAGTGCCGGAAATTTATGAAGGCGTTATCAAAATCAAATCTGTATCACGTGCACCGGGTTCACATGCAAAAATCGCGGTTGAAACCCAGGACCCATCAATTGATGCGGTTGGTATGACGGTTGGTATCAAGGGTACCCGTATCCAGCCTGTTATCAACGAATGCCATGGTGAAAAGATTGACGTTATCTTGTATTCTGATGACCCGGCGGTATACATTGTTAATGCAATGCAACCGGCCAAGGTCGCAAAAATCATCGTCGAAGAAGATACACGCAGTGCCGCCGTTGTTGTTAACGAAGACCAACAGTCTTTGGCGATTGGTCGTCGTGGCCAGAACGTACGTTTGGCATCGCAATTGACGGGCTGGAACATTGACGTTATGAACGAAGCCGAAGAACAAGAACGCCGTGCCAAGGAATTCAAAGAAAAGACAGAACTGTTTATAAAGGGGCTGGATGTTGATGAAATGATTGCGCACCTGTTGATTACCGAAGGGTTCCGCACAATCGAAGAAATCGCATTTGTGGATGCAACCGAATTGGAATCTATCGAAGGTTTCAACGCAGAACTGGCCACAGAATTGCAAACACGTGCCAAGGCCTATTTGGACAATGTTGAAAAAGATTATATCGAAACGGGTCATAAAAACGGTATGTCTGACGACCTGTTGGGATTTGATTTTATCAAACGTCCGATAATCATGCAATTGGGTGCGGCAGGTATCAAGTCTTTGTCTGACCTGGCGGATTTGGCATCTGATGAATTGGTTGAAATCCTGGGCGAAGACACAATGAGCCCAAGACTGGCAGGGCGCGTCATCATGAAGGCACGCGAAATCGCATACGGCATCGTACGCGATACCAAGGAAACATCTGACGCAACAACGGATGTTCAGGAATAAATAATAAAACTATGCCGCGGGTGCGTCCCGCGGCAAAACACACGGGGCAACAATAAATGGCAACACTGACACTGGGAAAATCTGTCACAATGGACGCGGTACAAAGCCGCAAGGGCGACGCAGTATTCGTTGAACGTCGTCGTCGCGTTATCGCGCCGGGTACGCGTGAATTACGCGAAGAAGAAAAATCGGTCGCACCTGCACATAACGCAGCGGATGAAAAATTGCGTGCCGTGCTAGAAGCGGCACGTGCCCGTGAAGAAGAACGTAAACAACGTGCCGCGCAAGAGGCGGCTGCCGCGGCGGCCCGTGCAGCGGAAATAGAACGGGAATCACGTGAATACGAACAGGTCAAAGAACAATTGGCTGCCCGTGAAAATGTTGCCACAGAATCAGAACCTGCTGTTGCGGCGGCGCCACGTGAAAATGCACCCCAGAAAAAGCAGCCTGCCGCCACGCAAAATTTCGCCCCGCGCAATAATAACAAACCATCCCGTGGTGGCGACGATGATGATACGCGCACATCCCGCAATAATAATTATAAAAAGGATTTCAAGAAATCTGGTAAAATATCAATTCACGATATTGTAATCGGTGATGGCGATGATGACGATGAAATCGGTCTGCGTGGTGCGAACCGTCGCCGGTCCGAGGCTTCGCTAAAACGTTTCCGTGAAAAGGCGCGTGCAATATTTACCGCCCCACAAAAGGTTGAACACGTCGTCACACTGGGTGATACGATTACTGTCAAAGACCTGGCGGCAGCCATGGCTGAAAAGGTTGGCAATGTTATCAAAAAATTGATGGAAATGGGTATGATGGCATCCCAGAATCAGTCTATTGATGCAGATACCGCCGAATTAATCGCCACAGAATTTGGTGCAACGGTAAAGCGTGTTGATATGAAACCGTATGCAGACCAAATGGAACGCGAACCAGACCCAGAAAAATTAACCCCACGTGCACCGGTCGTCACCGTTGTGGGACACGTTGATCATGGTAAAACATCCCTGTTGGATGCGTTCCGCAACGCAAATGTTGTTGCATCCGAGGCTGGTGGTATCACCCAACATGTTTCTGCATACGAGGTTAAGACCAAAACTGGCCCAATGATTACATTTTTAGATACCCCCGGTCACGAAACATTTACTGCTATGCGTGCACGTGGTGCGCAAATGGCTGATATTGTTGTGCTGGTTGTGGCGGCAAATGATTCTATTATGCCCCAAACTATCGAGGCGATAAACCATATCCGCGCGGCCAAGGTTCCTTTTATTGTTGCGATTAACAAATGTGATCTGCCAGAGGCTAATCCAACCCGTGTAAAAACCGACCTGTTGCAGCAAGAGGTTCAGGTTGAAGAAATGGGCGGTGATGTTCAGTGTGTTGAAATTTCCGCAACCAAGAAAATCGGTCTGGATAAATTAGAAGAAGCAATCTTGTTGCAGGCCGATATGATGGAATTAAAGGCAGATGCCGAAATGCCGGCTGTCGCATTTGTAGTAGAGGCAAAAATGGAACGTGGTCTGGGTGCCACTGCCACAATATTAATGCGCCAGGGTACATTAAAAATCGGTGATGTATTTGTTGTTGGTGAAACATTTGGTCGTGTACGTGGTCTGATAAATTCGACCGGTGAACGTGTAAAATCTGTTAAACCAGGCCAGCCTGTTGTCGTATTGGGCTTGAATTCTGTACCAACCGCAGGTGACGAATTACGCGTCATGGATACCGAGGCACAAACCCGTGAAGTTGCGGCATATCGTGTGCAAAAGGCCAAAGACAAAGCCAATGCGATTAAGCGTTCATCACTGGAAGAATTGTTTGCCCGTCGTGACGAAACGAAAAAATTAACATTGCCGATTGTTTTACGTGCCGATGTCCAGGGCAGTGTTGAAGCCATTGTTGATATGTTAAAAGATATTCACACAGACAAGGCTGCGGTTGAAATTCTGTCATCTGGTGTCGGCCAAATTACCGAAGGTGATATCCGTCTGGCATCAGCGTCTGGCGCGGTTATAATTGCGTTCAACGTTCGTGCGGATGCAGCGGTTCGTGATATGGCACGCACATCAAATGTTGATATTCGTTATCACAGTGTTGTGTATCGTATCACAGACGAAATCAAAGAAATTCTGTCTGGTAAATTGGCGCCGGAAAGAAAAGAAAACTTTATTGGATATGCAGATGTTATCGCATTGTTTACCGTTGGCAAGGGCACACGTGTTGCCGGATGCCGCCTGTCCGAAGGTGTGATAAAGAAAGATGCGTTTGTACGCCTGTTGCGCAACAATGTTGTTATATACGACGGAAAAATTGGCGAATTGCGTCGTGAAAAGAACGAGGTTAAAGAAGTATCCGGTGGTGTTGAATTCGGTATGTCGTTTGATAAATATAACGATTTAAAAGAAGGCGACCGCGTCGAATGCTATGAAGTGCAAGAGGTTCGCGCACAACTGTAAAAAATGCCCCATTTGGGGCGTTTTTTTATGAACAATTTTTCTAACGTCGTCACCCCGACGAAGGTCGGGGGCCATTGTGTTTTATATGTTTCTAGCACTGGGACAATCGAATAATACAGTGGACACCGTCCTTCGACGGTGTGACGTGATTTGAGATAGATAATCCAACAAAATGAAAATCCTTTCTTTACACACGCTGTAATGCATTATATAATAATTCTTGTCATGGTGTGTTGCCATGATGGGGCCTGATAACCTCTATCCAAGCGTCGGAATATCTACCTGTGGCGCGATTGATGCGTCTTTTTTTTATATTCAGACGAAATAACTCCTGAACCAGGACCCTGGTCAGGAGGGTTGCGAATATATTGAATAAGCACGCAATTCTTGGAATTGTTATCAGCCTCCTGACCACTCAAATCTTGGGTGGTTTTTGTTTAGAAATAATCAGGGGGATACTAATGAAAATAACAAAAATAATGTGTACGGTAATTTTCACAGGCTTTATAACATCTGCAAATTCCGCCACACAATGCGAAATAAAATCATACAATAATGACTGTGATTCGTATGGTATTATGGGTGATACCAAGGGATGCAGCAATTATGTGCACAAATGTTATTATTTTAATGCGGGCGCATACCGGCACTTAATTGATTGCACCAGTTGCAAGTCCGGATACACACTAAAAACACAACATCCAACTGACAATTGTTCTGGAACCATATCATACGGTGTATGCGAATCCACCGGCAGTGGTGGTGATTACGGCAGTTGCACATGGGTGGCATGTACCGATTACGGAAACCCAAAAGAAGAAAAATGTGTTTATAACAATAGAGATTATGGATACCGTTGCAAGGTAGGAACTTATAATATGGGCAAGACAGAACCAACCAATTGCACTTGGTCATGCGGCACATGCCCGGGTGGCGGAACATCAGATGCCGGTAATAATATGGGGATTACATCATGCTATTTAACGCCCGGTACGTACAGTGGCGCAACAGGTATTTATGAACTGACAGGAAACTGTTATTACAAAGAGTGAAGAGAAATAAGTCGTGGCGCATATTGCGCCACACATTAACTACTACCTATACTCTATTACCTAAACTCTAATAAAATCCTAGATTTTGTGTATTTATTTGTTATAATTCACATGCGTTGATGAATTGTCAACGTGGGGTGTAAAGACCTCTACTAATGGCGTCTGAGTGACGTATAACTCCAACCCAATGGGTTGGAGGGTTGCGAATAATAAATAAGCAACACTATTCCATTAGATAGTCTTTAACCTCCAACCTCTGTGATTTATTACAGTGGTTTTCTTTTTGTTTGGGATTGGAGCCCCAGACAAAATGCGGAAAAGACCTATGTCAAGTAAAACACCGGCATTTGCCGGTGTTTTTTATTATTTTTTATCCGCCGTTGTCTCTGGTGATTTTTTTGACTCGGCTTCTTTTTTCAAAAATGATTCCAGCCAATGGTTATCAAAGTTTAATTGCTTTACATCCCGGTTATTTAACAGTTTTTGCTGTAATGGGATGGTTGTTTTTACCCCTTCGATAACAAATTCATCCAATGCACGTGCCGCACGCATAATACATGCCGGTCTGTTTTGTGCGTAAACAATCAGTTTCGCAATCATCGAATCATATGTTGGCGGAATTGTATACCCAGTATAAACCGCACTGTCTACACGAACACCCATGCCACCAGACGGTGCATACAGTGTGATTTTGCCCGGATTTGGGATAAAGTTTTCAGGATCTTCGGCATTGATACGAAATTCAATCGCATGTCCATGTGGTACGACATTTGATTGTGTATAGCCCAATTTTTCACCGGCTGCGATTCTGATTTGTTCGCGAACCAAATCAACACCATACACCATTTCCGTCACAGGATGTTCCACCTGCAAACGGGTATTCATTTCCAAGAAATAGAATTTGCCATCCTCGAACATGAATTCAAATGTACCGGCACTGCTGTATCCCATTTTTTTGGCGGCAGTCTTGCAAATTTCAATCATATCGTCACGCTGTTTCTGGGTCAGGGCAGCCGCCGGGCATTCTTCCATAACCTTTTGATTTTTGCGTTGCAGCGAACAGTCGCGTTCACCAAATATCACGACATGACCGTGTTTGTCCCCCAGTACCTGAAATTCAATGTGACGTGGATGCAGCAACAATTTTTCCATATACAGTGTATCGTCACCAAAACCGGACTTTGCCTCTTGCTTAGTAATATTAAATGCCTCGGCCATTTGGGTGGCGTCCATCACCGGGCGCATACCACGACCACCGCCGCCGGCCGATGCCTTTAACATAACAGGATAGCCGATTTTTTCCGCGCACTTTAACGCCGCGTCCAATGTTTCAACCGCGCCATCAGACCCCGGCACCACCGGCAGGCCACACTCTATCGCGGTGCGTTTGGCATTAACCTTGTCACCCATTTTGACAATCATTTCTGGTTCTGGGCCAATCCAAATCATGCCATGATTTTGCACCTTTTGCGCAAAGTCTGCACGTTCAGATAAAAATCCGTACCCCGGGTGAATCGCATCAGAATTTGTCAGCAATGCCGCCGTTAATATTGCGGATTCGTTCAGGTATGAATCCTTGGACGGGCCCGGCCCGATACACACAGATTCATCCGCCAATTGAACATGCATCGCGTTTTTATCAACTGTTGAATACACCGCAACCGTGCGAATGCCCATATCGCGGCATGCACGAATAATGCGCAGTGCAATTTCACCACGGTTTGCAATTAAAACTTTCTTTATCTGTGACATGTTATGCCTATTCAATAACAATCAATGGTTGGTCAAATTCGACCGCCTGGCCGTCAGATACCAATATTTCTTTGACCACGCCGTCTTTGTCAGATTTGATTGGGTTAAATGTTTTCATTGCTTCTACCAATGCGACAGTGTCGCCGGCCTTAATCGATGCACCAACGGTTGTAAATGCCTTTGCACCCGGTTCTGGTGCCAAGTATACAACGCCCACCATTGGTGATTTTAATGCGTATCCTGATATTGCGTTATCCGCAGGTGCACTGGTTGCCTGTTTGGCATCAGAAACGGGAAAACTGGGCATTGCGACGGTGGCTGCGGCCTGTTGTTTTGATAAATGAATATGTTTACGGTATACACCGAACAAAAACTGGCGTTCTAAATCAAGTTCTGTAATCCCCATTTCATCCATAATTTTAGACATGGATTCTACGGTTGCGCGAAAAGACATCTTTCTATCCTTTTATAAATATATCGTTTTATTTTTCGTGTTTGAAATTCTACCACAAATGACGCCTATGTCAAGGGACGGGGTCATAGCCATATCCACCGCCCGGCCGACAGCGTAATATCCGGCGTATACCCATAATGCCACCCCGCAACAGGCCATATTTTTCAATAGCAGTGTGGGTGTATTCGCTGCAACTGGGGGTAAATCGGCATGCGGCACGGCCACCAATAACCGGTGAAATTGCCGTCTGATACATGCGTATGGCGCATATCGCCATGCGTTGAAAAATATTAGGATTTGTCTGCATTTTTTGCATTGCGTTTTGCATCACGCACGGTGTGGCGGATATATGCCAGGGCCTTGCGCATCGCCTCGCGTCCATCATCGCGGGTGGCATCAACAATTGCGCGCCGCGCAATAAAGATATAATCCATATCGGGGCACATTAATTTCTCGTTAAACGCAATCCAATCACGCAACATGCGTTTAACCCGACTGCGCATGACGGCGTGCCGGAAACTCTTTTTCGTGACAACCAGTCCGTATCGTGCATCGCCCGGAAAATTTGTCGCCTTGGCCCGGATTAAGAAAAATGCGCAACGACCCGATGGGTCGGTGTCGGTGGTCGCAAAGTCTTTATGATTTTTTATCGTATCTCTTATCATAGGGCTTATCATATCAAAATATATGGCAAATCAAATAAAAAAGACACTGGCCCGCTTGATTTTTTATCTTGCAGGCTTTATAGTTCAAAAAGATCATTATTTTGGGGGCAAAAATGTATAATTGGCTGATGAAATTCTTTTCCGCAGACATGGCGATTGATTTGGGTACTGCGAATACATTAATTTATGTAAAAGACCGTGGAATTGTATTGAACGAACCGTCTGTTGTTGCGGTTGCAGAAAACCGTTTGTTGGGCCGCAAAGAAATATTGGCCGTCGGAACCGAGGCTAAGCAGATGTTCGGCCGTACACCGGGTTCTATTACCGCGGTACGCCCACTGCGCGATGGCGTTATTGCAGACTTTGAAGTTGCCGAAGAAATGATTAAATACTTTATTCGCAAGGTTCATCGTCGCAATCCCTTGGCGGCGCCATTGATTATTATTTGTGTGCCGTCATGCGCCACCCAGGTGGAACGTCGCGCCATACAAGAGGCAGCCGATGCCGCCGGCGCACGCAAGGTTTATATTATCGAAGAATCAACCGCGGCGGCGATTGGGGCAGGTCTGCCAGTGGAAAAGCCTGTGGGCTCAATGGTATTGGATATCGGTGGTGGCACGACCGAGGTTGCGGTTATGTCCCTGGGCGGGATTGTATATTCAAATGCAGTTCGTACCGCCGGCGACCAGATGGATTTAGATATTATTGAATTTGTTCGCAAGAATAAAAACCTGCTGATTGGTGAAAATACCGCCGAAGAAATCAAGAAAAAAATCGGTTCTGCCATTTCGCCCAAGGACAAGGCAAACGAATTAACCATGAAGATAAAAGGTCGCGACCTGTTGTCAGGTACACCACGCGAAACAGTTATTACAGAAACACAAATTGCAAATGCATTATCACAAACGGTCAGTAAAATTGTCGACACTGTTCGCCAGGCATTGGAATTAACACCACCAGAATTGTCGGCCGACATTGCGGATTTGGGTATCGCAATGACAGGTGGTGGTTCAATGCTGCGTGGGTTGGATGCGGCGATTCGTGCGGCAACAGGCCTGCCAACATTTTTGGTTGATAACCCATTGGCATGCGTTGCATGCGGGTCTGGAAAAATGCTGTCCAGTCTGGATAAAAGTAAACATATCCTGCAAACAATGTATTAAAAAAACACCGGCAATTTTTGCCGGCGTTTTTTTATTTACGCAGACCTAATTTCTTAATCAAATCTTCGTATTCTGCAACGCTGTTTTTCTTGATGTACGCCAACAGTTTCTTGCGGCGATTAACCATCAACAACAAACCACGACGTGAATGTTTATCCTTGTGATTGGCCTTCATATGTTCGGTCAAATTGCGGATACGTTCTGTCAGCAATGCAACCTGGGCCGCGGCGGAACCACCATTGTCATTTTCTGTGGTTTTGAATTCTTTAATCAGTTCAGCATTTCTTTCTTTTGTCACGGACATTTGTTTTCCTTTTGTTTTTTTATATTATTGTTCGTTTTGGCCGCAATATACCGTCCAACACGCATCCGATACCAATGAACACATCACCAGAATAGACACGCATTAAACCATTATTTGCATCCGTTTCGATAAAACCGCCGTTTCTATACAAATTGGCCGATTTATCATTCAGATTCATAACCGGAATGTCCCCCAGTACGGAATCTGTTGACATCAGGTATTTACTGACGTCATCGCCATTATTAACCAGATTTTCCAAAAAATCAAGTTGTACGGCATTTTTTAAATCAAACGCGCCTGTGCGGGTTCGTCGTATCATGTCAACCGTTGCGATTGCGCCGACATTCGTTGCGATATCACGTGCCAATGCACGTACATATGTGCCCCGCCCGCATTTGACATGAAAATGCCATGATGTACCATGGCGGCCGGTAAATTTTAGGTACATAATTCGTATGCGTCGTGGCCGAATATCGGCAACCGCCCCGCCCCGTGCAATTTCATACGCGCGGCGCCCAGATACATGCACGGCACTGTATTGTGGCGGGATTTGGTCTATTTCACCAATAAATTTATCCAATATTGCAATTACGTCAGATTCTGCGGGAACAAAATCGTTGCGTTGTGTTTGACGTCCTGTGATATCCAGGGTGTCTGTTGCAACCCCAAACTGCATGGAAAAATCATATTCTTTTTCATCGGCACCTGGCATATCTTCGACAAATGGAATTATTTTTGTTGCCGAACCAATTGCAATTGGCAGAACGCCTGTTGCCATTGGGTCCAGGGTGCCAATATGGCCCGCCGTACGCTGGCCAAATATGCGCGCAACACGTCCACCGGCTGTGCGTGAAAACAGCCCTGATGTTTTATCCAAAATTATCCATCCCTGTGACATTTTTTATCCAAACAGGTTTAATTGCGCGGTGTTGCCACGTGGCGTCTCTGATACACGTGACTTTTGCACAGTGGCAGTTTTTGCAGGCGTTTGTGATGTGTGCGCATCTTCGGATAGCGCGACCGCGTGTGATTCCAATCCGGCCAACACATCTTCTGCGCGTTTAACAACAAATTCCGGCATCCCGGCCATTTTTGCGACATGTATTCCGTATGAGCGATTTGCAACCCCGGCCACGATTTTGTGCATAAATATAATTTCGTTGTTATGTTCGCGAACATCAATAGTCAAACACGATACATTTTGTAATTTATCTGGCGTATCACCCGTCAACGCGGTCAGTTCATGATAATGTGTTGCGAACAATGTACGCGGTTGCATTTGATTTAAATATTCCAATACCGCCTGGGCGATTGCCATGCCGTCATAGGTTGCGGTGCCCCGCCCTATTTCATCAAATATTATAAATGAACGTTCTGTGGCGCGACGCAGGATATTGGCTGTCTCGCTCATTTCTACCATAAATGTAGATTGACCTGCAGCCAGATTGTCAGATGCACCAACACGACTGAATAATTGGTCACAAATGCCAATTGTCGCACTTTGCGCAGGTACAAACGACCCCAGATGTGCCAAGACAACCAATAACGCATTTTGGCGCAAATATGTTGATTTGCCTGCCATGTTTGGCCCGGTCAGCAATGCGATACTGCGATTGTTTAAATTGCAATCATTTTTAACAAAGTTTTCACCACGGCCCCGCAGTGCAAATTCAATTACCGGATGTCGGCCGCCAATAATATCAAATGCAACATCATCGGTGACATGGGGGCGAACCCATGAAAAACGGTCTGACACCACTGCCAGTGAATACCATACATCCAAATCTGCCAACAGTTCTGCGGTTGCCAGCAAACTGTCCGATACATCACGGATTTGTGCGATAAAGCGGGCGATAATCTCTGCCTCTATCCCAGATGCTTTTTCTGCGGCACTGCGAACATCATTGTCTAAATCAATCAATCGCGATGTTGTAAATCGAATATTGCCGGCCATGCTTTGTCTGTGGATAAATCCAGAATCTGGCACCATTAACGCATCAGCACGTGCGGATGGCACTTCTATAAAATATCCCAGAATATTATTGTATTTTATTTTCAGATTATTAACACCTGTTGATGCCGCGTATTCAGATTGTAATGCAGCAATCGTTTCGCGTGCACCGTGCGACAGACTGCGCATATTATCCAGTGCCAAATCAAATCCAGTCCGGATAACGCCGCCATCACGGAAAAATGTTGGTAATTCGTCCGATAATGCCGACCGTAAAGTCAACGCCAATTCATCGTGTGTTGATATTGCATTGAATTTTTCTGCCAAATTCGCATCCAGGCGTGCGCCCAAGTTTTTTGCATGTGGCAGTTCCAACAGAAAATCACAAATATTGCGCATATCGCGCGGTGTGCCCCGCCCTGATAACAGACGCGACAAACTGCGCCCAACATCCGGCACAGATGACAATGTTGCGCCAACAGAGGCCATTATATCTGGATTAGTCAACATGTGACCAATATGTGTCTGGCGGGATTGGATAACAGAAATATCCGCCGATAAATTGCGTAAATATGAACGCAAGCGCCGTGCGCCGGCCGCTGTCTTGGTATTATCCAAAACATCAATCAATGCAATGCCACCGTCGTTAATGGGGGCGTCTATTTCCAGACTTTTCCATGTGGCAGAATCAATTAATAATTGCCGGCCGGATTTATATACGTATGGTGCCCGAAAAGTCATTGTTGCATCACGTTGCGTGTTAAACAGATATCCTGCCAACATGCAAATCGCATTATCACAGTTTTTATCTGCCGATGCATTTGATGGTGCATTGGTGGCACCACCAAATACGCGCGATACAATTTTATCAATATCTGCACGGACATACAGGCGTTCATACACAGGTGTCGTTTTAAACACGCTGCGCATGGCCAGTATTGTATCCTGTTCTGCCGCAGACTCTGGATATATAACTTCGGCTGGGGCAATGCGAACCAAGTCATCAATAACGTCAGACGTTTGACCGATAAAGAATTCCCCTGTTGATATATCGCATCCCGCGATATCAAATCTGTCACCATGCATTGGGACAACTGCGACCAAGAAATTTGAATTTTTGGGTGTCAGTAAGTTTTCATCTGTCAATGTGCCTGGGGTTAAAACGCGAACAACCTTGCGTTCTATATTTTTATGACCACGGGCCTTGGCTTCTGCTGGGGTTTCCATTTGTTCAACCAATGCAACGGAAAAACCACTGCGAACCAATCGACCAAAATAATTATCCGCCGCGTGCCATGGTATACCACACATCGGGATGTTTTCCCCTGCCCCGTCTGTGCCGCGTGCCGTCAAAACCAATGACAATGTTTCACTGATTATGCGGGCGTCATCAAAAAATGCCTCGTAAAAATCACCCAGACGAAACATTAATAAAGCGTCTGGATTTTCCGCCTTCATATCAACATACTGTTGCATGACAGGGGTTAATTTTGTCTTATCCGCCATGATAAATTAGCCTTTTTATGCCGCTGTTGGTGCCTTTAATGTTTCGATTTTTAATTCGGCTTCTTTTAATAATTGTTCACAATATGCTTTTAATTTAATACCTTGTTCATATGCGGCAACAGAATCCGCCAAAGACAATTCGCCAGATTCCATTTTTTTTACCAGGTCAATTAATTGTTTGTATGCTTCTTCAAAAGATAGTTTTTTATCGTCCATAATAATCCCTTTTATTATGTATAAACAATACACGATAAAGGCGTGGTTCGCAACAATTTTAACATAAAAATTTTGGCACTAAAAAGGCCGGCATTTACCGGCCTTTTTTGATATATTTTTAATTCATTTTATTGGTTATTTTTTCAACCAGTTCTTGCAATTGGACACGCGTCGCAAACGTCAAAACCAATTGGCCTGCCCCACCGCGACGTTCAATCAGTTTTACCGTCACGCCCAATGCATCACGTACCCGTGATTCAATATCATGCACCGTGTCCGGATTCATTGTTTTGTCCGTAAATGTACGGCGCAAATTGGAACGTGGCGCACGCTTTACCAATTTGGATGTTTCTGCCACAGATAAATTACCATCAATAATCTGGTGTGCCAGATCAGATGGATTATCTGCAACAGCAATTGCGGTAATATGCGATGATGTTAATTTGCCTGATGCGGCCATTTCTTTGACATCATCTGGCAATCCGTCCAGACGCATTTTGTTGCGAATATAACTTTCAGATTTGCCAATCAGCCGGCAAACGTCGGCGATTTCATATCCGCATTTTTCCATCAAGTTTTTGTATGCCGCGCCCTCTTCTATCGGATTCAGGTTTTCGCGCTGTACATTTTCAATTAATGCGATTTCCATCGCGTTTTCATTAGACAGTGTTTTTACCAATGCCGGGATTTCGTTCAGTCCTGCCATTTTTGCGGCACGATAGCGACGTTCGCCGGCCACGATTTCATACATGTACGGGCGACCTGTCACACTGCGCAAGATTATTGGGGACAAAACACCCTTTTCGCGGATGGATGCGGCCAGTTCCGTCAATTCATTATCTGTAAACGTCTTGCGTGGCTGGTCTGGGTTTGCACCAATTTGTACCAATGGAATTTGTTTTACAACAACGCGTTCTGTTCCTGTCAGGATGGAAATATCTGGAATTGTTCCCATTTCTTCTTTTAAATCTGACAGACCACGTCCCAATCCAAATTTTGTTGCCATGGTTATACCCCCTGCTCTAATTTATTAATTAATTCTGTCGCAACACGCAAATATGCCTGGGCGCCGGTGGAATTAAAGTCATAAAATAAGGCCGGCTTGCCGTGGCTTGGTGCCTCTGATACGCGAACATTACGCGGAATAACTGTTTTAAATACGGTATCGCCAAATGTATTGCGCACATCGTCTTCAACGGCACGTGTCAGACTCTGATTTTTCGTATACATGGTCAACAGCATGCCCAATATATTTAAGCCTGGATTCCATTTCTTTTGAATTTCGCCAATGGTGTTAACCAGGTGTTGCACGCCTTCCAGTGCAAAGAATTCGCATTGCAACGGTACAATAACAGAATCTGCGGTTGTTAACGCGTTCAGTGTTATATATCCCAATGCCGGCGGACAGTCTAATAAAACATAATCATAATGCTGTAAAATTGTCGCCAGTGCGTCACGCAAACGGTATTCACGGTTATCCATGTCTAATAAATCAACCTCGGCCCCGGCCAACGCCTGTGTAGATGGCATAAAATGCAAGCCAGGAACCGCAGTCGTTAAAATATTGTCGGCCGCATTGGCGGTACCCATGATAACACCATAAACACTTTGGCGATGTGCACTGCGCACAAATCCCAGGCCTGTTCCTGCATTACCTTGTGAGTCTAAATCTATTAATAATACTCGTTTTTTTACGGCGGCCAATGATGCGCCAATATTAATTGCGGTGGTTGTTTTTCCAACCCCGCCCTTTTGATTTGCAAATGCAATTATACGTGTCATTTATATAAAATCCTGTTCCTTGTCTTTTATATCAGGTACCATATTAAAACCTCTCGATTCGGTCAAGAGTTTAAACAATAACATGTTTTTAAAATAAAAATCATAATAAAAACAATATATTATATGGTATTTTGTGTGAAATAGTTATTTTAATAATTGACAAAATATAATTTTGGGCTATAATATACAGTATGAAAAAGAAATATTTATACTCTTTATTAATTGCGTTTGGTCTGTTTGGTGTTGGACCGTTGGCATCATGTGATAATAATGACAAACAACAACCTGCAAAACCCAAAAAACATATAGTTTATGTTTATAAACGTCCCGAATTGAAATTTCGTGTTGATACAATTGATGTGACGGATGATAATTTCAAGGATTTATGTGAACGTGGGGCCGGCGGTGTTTATTTTAGTGGGTCAAACACTGTGACGGTAAAATATTTTCGCACGAATTCAAAAAACGCTTTGATTAAACGCTATTGCAAGGTTAATAATGATTTGTTTCGCTTGAACAAGCGTCATGAAATGGAACATGCCAGAAAATATGAATATGTGCACAATAAGAAGCCTTATTCACCGTTTGTTTCTGCAAAAATTGCTGCGATGAACGAAACAATGGCCCCGGCCAGTGAAATAATAGAGGCAATGGATTATCATTACGAAACAGGTGAATGTTATCCATCTAAAAAGATGTTTATTGTACATGCAGATTCTGCAATCACATCAATAATGCAGAAATATAATCTGTCGTGGCCGGTAAATTATTGCAATCCAATGATTGCAGATGCCGTTATCAAATATTCGCTAGAAAGCCTGACCGGTGCGGTTAATCGCGGATATTATACACATACTATGAAAAAGGCGTATAATTCGCCGGATGAAAGTTTTTATACGCCGATGGCACTGGCACACGTATCGTCGTTTTATAATCCAACACTGGATATGTGGGGGCCGTTGTGGACATTTGAAACAACGCTGGGCGATGTGGATATTTTTAACAGTGCGTCATTCGCGGGTCGTCAGAACCTGATTGACAGTATTAATTCTATCGTTGCCAAGGCAGTTGATACGGATAAAATGCAATTTTTTAACAGATTTGCAATTACACGGTAAAATCATACAGATATTTTTTATTTCACGTGAAATTACCGGCAATTTTGAATAGAAATTATAAACCCGTCGCCCGTGCGTGACGGGGTTAATTTATAGTCAAATTTATATTTCTGTTTGGCGGTTGCAACCTCAACCTCGATTTCCCGGCCTTTTAGTAAAAAAAGCCGGCATTTTGTCTTGGCAACATAGTCTAAAATTTTTATCAGTGGTGCAAATGCGCGTGCCGTGAATACAAAATTTGTCGAATTTTCCGGTAAAAGCCGGACAAAATCTTCAACCCGACCATGATAAATTGTCAGATTGTCCAGTTTTAAATCTTCTTTGACCGCCTGTAAAAACGATACCTTTTTGCCGATTGATTCAATACACGTCACATCCCAACCCAATATTGCCAAAACAATGCCCGGGAAACCGGCACCACTGCCTAAATCAATTACTTTGACGTCCTGTGGTAATACGTCGGCCAATTGTGCACTGTCGGCAAAATGCCGCGTTTCGATGTCGTTTAATGTGCTGGGGGCGACCAGATTCATCCGATCCGACCAATCACGCAGCATGGCTGCATATCTGTCAAATTTCGCTTTATTATTCATGAATATTATTGTAGCATATTTTTCGCAATGAAAAAAACAGAATCTTTATTTATCAGCGCTGGTTTAATCGCGGCATTGGTTGCGACCGGCACAATTATGTTTAAACACGATTTTAATAAAAAAACATCGGAAATCACCGCACAGCCCACGACAAAATATGGGGCATTTCTGGCGGCCCAGCATGCGATTTATGTCAATGATTTTGAACGGGCGGTTGAATTTTCAAACATGTTTGCCGATGTTGCGCACACAACAGTGCAGGGCGTACGGTATATGTCTGAATTTTTAAGTGGCAAATTACCGGTCGATGCAAAAACATTGGGCGATGAAAAGTCTGTGCCTGCCCGTCTGATATATGATGCGTATTTGGTAGATAGCGGCAATTGGGATGAATTATATCGCCGTCACAAAGGGGATGAATCCGCATTATCTGCGCCATTGCGTATATGGTCATCTGTTGCGACAAAACGTGTCACAGATGCGTTAAAGTTTATCGACAATTTGCCGACAAATGCATCATATAAATCGTTTGTGCGTGGTCAAATTTATGCCGAAACAGGCGATATAGACCAGGCCGCCCAGGCGTTTGCAAACGTGCATGCAGACTTTATGAATATAAATGATTATTTATATATAATGTCATTTTATCGCCATAATAATCTGACAGATGCCGCCGCCAGTCTGCGTGATAATTTTACCATGCGTCCGGGTGGAATGTTTATGTTAGAATTTGACAGTGTGCCGGATTGGGCGACGTATTCTGGATATAAAAATGCATTGTCTTTCAGTTTGATTCAAAGCGTATCACACACACAAATCATGATGTATTCCGATTTGGCGGTGTTATTATTGCGATTTGCCGAAATTACAGCAACAGCGCCATACGACAGCAATGCGATTAATTATTATCTGGGCCAGTTTTTCTTTAATAATAATGGCGATTGGGCACGTTATTTTGACAGAATTGAACCATCCAGTCCGTTTTATTCGTTTGCCACATTGCGTCGTGCGGAAAAATCTGGGGATGTTCGGGATATGGAACGTGTTGCAGATAGCAACCCGTTATTTGTGCCGGCGATAAATAATATTATTGCGTATCATATCCAAAATGGTAATCATCGCACGGCATTACGTCGGGTAAATCGTGCATTGTCAGATAAAAATTTGTCAGATACCGGTCGTGCCTTTTTCTTAAAGAGCAGGGCGCAAATCCATTTTGCATTTGGCGATTTGGACGCGGCACAATCTGATTTACATGATGCGGCAGACGTGTTAATTGCGGATGCAGAAATATTGTCTTTACAGGCAAAAATCTGGGCCGCGCAACGGCGCGAGATTGAAAATGCGTATGAATATGCAATGACATTAGTTCGGCAAAGTCCATCTGATTTAATTGCCTGGGACACATTGGGGCGTGTTATTGCCGCCCGTGAAGGTGATGATGCAGCCTTGGATTTATTGGCGCGTGTTGGTGATGTCGCAGACAGTTGTTCATCGCTGTTTGAAACCCTGGGGGATTTGTACGTAAATATAGGTGATAATGATGCAGCCCGTTCTGCGTATGCGCGTGCAATTGATTTATCAGATGATGGATTGGTAGTCGTTCCGCATGTGAAAAGAAAGATAAGGAAATTGAAATGAAAGTCGGTGTAATTGGCGCCGGTGCATGGGGCACCGCGTTGGGGATAATTTCGGCCCGTGGTGGTTCTGATGTGACCTTATGGTCGTTTGATGGTGAATACAAGGTTTTTGATGGTGTTGATATGCCGTCAAATTTAACCGTCACACGTCAGATGTCTGATTTGCATAGTATGGACACGTGGCTGATGGTGACACCTGCATCATTTTTTCGCGATACAATGGGCGCCGCACGTGAATTTTATAATGGCCAGCCTGTTATAATCTGTACCAAGGGCGCGGAATATTCAACCGGCAAATTCATGTCAGAGGTTTTACATGACGCGTTGCCAGTGTGCACAGATTTTGGTGTTTTATCCGGTCCACAATTCGCCGCCGAGGTTGCCGCCGGCGTCCCCACAGGTTCCACACTGGCCGGTACACAAAACGCGATAGATGCAGGAAAAATTGCATTAAATAAACTGTACCTATCGCCGATTGATGATGTGATTGGTACGGAATTGTGCGGTGTTGGAAAAAATGCGGTGGCATTGATTTCTGGATATAACACCGTTGCCGGGCGCGGTGAAAATGAACGGGCATTGATATTTACGCTTGCTTGGAACGAAATCGCAAAAATTGGCAATGCGCTGGGGGCGAAATCAGAAACATTTTTGGGGCTATGCGGAATAGGGGACTTGTTTTTATCCGCCACGTCACCGACCAGTCGTAATTTCTCTGGCGGCATGGCATTGGCCCAGGGCGAGGAACCAGCCGGCACGGTAGAGGGGATATTTGCCCTGCATGGATTGATTGCACGCGCCCAGAAAATAGGTATTGCAACGCCTGTTTTATGCGAAATGCGTGACAAGATGGGATTGAAATAAAAACACCGCCCATTTGGGCGGTGTCGTTGCTTGACATAGGTCTTTTCCTTATTTTGTCTGGGGGCTCCAATCTCCAAACAAAAACAAAACCACCAAGATAAATCTAAAGTGGTTGGAGGTTGAATACTATCATAGAGAATAGTATTGTTTATTTAAATATATCACAACCCTCCAACCCGGGTTGGAGATTTTTTCTATGAGAGGTATTCACACCTCACGCTGATAATTCATCAACGCATGCAGATTATAACAAATAAATATCTAAAATCTAGGATTAATTCATTATTTGTTATCTGTTCTTTGTTAATTGTTATTTGAAAAATGCCCCATTTGGGGCATTTTTTAGAACGATAACCCGACGCCGGCGGATACAAATGGTGTATCACTGGTCAGCCCCAGTGATATCCATCCATCGACATTTTCACTGTATTTATATCGAAAAGAACCGATTACCGTATGGTCGGCATAGTCTTTGACATCACTGTCCCAAATGCCGGTATCTGATAAAATATATGTCAATGACAGACTGTATCGCAATAAATCATAACTGACCCCCGTGCCAAACGACACACCGTCTGATACGACGCCCACCGGGTTTTTGTCATATATCGCACGCAGTGACATACCCCAAATCCAACTGTTGTATTGCAGGTTCATTCCCATTGATCCTTGCGCCCGCCAATCGGCATTTACACGCGGCGCGTATGATTCTGGGCGATAGTTTTTTGGATTGTCCATAAATGATGCGCCAAACGAATATGCGGTCTTTAATTTGCCGTGTGGCTGGCGTATTTTCAGCCCCATATCAAATGCATAGTCATATTCATCCGCCAAACCCGCAACCGACAGGCCATATTGCGCACCATTTACAGGCACAGACACGATATTGGCGCGTAATCCTTCGTGTCCACTGATTATTGCGGTGTCGGCAATAACGGCACCATCTGGGCGAATCTTTTTATAAAACAGTGGTGTTTCATTTACACGCAGTCCGCCAACATCAGGCAACCCGACACTTAATTTTCGTGCCACGCTGTGTGTCATACCAACCTCTATGCGGCCATATGCGCGATTTTCATACAGACCAAACATTTCATGTGCAAAATGATTTTCATCCAGTGCGGCCTGATCCATGGCATATACCAGCCCCAGTGTCTGGCCGTCTGTCAGGGCATAGTTCATTTGGCCACGTACGGCCCAATCGCCCAGCCATTTTGGTTCGTCAAAGTCGGGTTCTATCAATCCGCCATTGGCGTATCCCGATAATTTAAATCCAACCGGGCCTGTTTTATATTCGATGGCCGCGTTTGCCGCCGCACCACACAGCATTACCGCCAGTGCCACAACAGATGTATATTTTAATTGCATATTGAATACCTATCCTTGCGTTTCTTTTAAAATGGCATCGCGCAGTTTGGTGTATGCGCGTTCTTCAATTTGGCGCACGCGTTCGCGTGATATGCCGTATTTTTGTGACAGTGCCTCTAACGTCAATGCAGGTTCTGTCAGACGACGTGCCCGCAGTATTTCGCGGTCGCGTTCTGGCATCGCCGCCAGATGCTTTTTCAGTAATTCATAACCGCGGCGCTGAAATTCCAATCGTTCAATAGATTCTTCGATGTTTACTTTGTCATCTGCCATATTGGACAGAACATCTGTCGCGGCATCTTCATCCCCGCGTGCCGGCGCGTTTAATGATACATCGCGTGCCGCCACACGTGTTGACATGCGTTTTACATCGTTTTCTGGCACACTTAAGTATTCTGCCACTGCGCGTGTCTGATCATCGGTCATATTATTATCCATTATCCCCAGGGCACGTTTCGCACGCGCCAGATTAAAGAACACGCGTTTTTGATTTGCCGATGTCCCGATTTTAACGATAGACCAATTGTTTAAAATAGTTTCGTAAATTTCAGCCTTTATCCAGAACATTGCATATGTCGAGAATCGAAATCCACGTTCTGGGTCAAATTTTTGCAGTGCCTGCATCAGGCCCATATTACCGCTGGCAATCAATTCTGCGACCGGCACACCATAGTTTTTAAAGTCGTACGCAACCGACACCACCAGGCGCAGGTGGCTGGCCACTAATTTTTCTGCCGCGACATTGTCCTGATTTTGAACCCATTGGGTCGCGTATTCGTATTCTTGTTCGGCACTTAACACCGGGAATTTTTGAATTGTCTGGATATATTGCGCCAAGCCTGCGTCATCACTCATCCCGCGGGCGGCAATAATGCTGGGGGATGATGTGGATACCGGCAAAGCGTTCTTGATTTGCTTTTTCATAACTTTTATAGTATAGCAATAAATTAAGAATTATCAAGATACCTTTAACAGCAGGAGATTGTTCCAATGGCATCAATTTTGGAAAACAGAAAGAAAATAAAACAGCCCAAGAAAACACGCGAAGACTATGCCGAAGACGCACTTTATCGCGAGGTTTGGGAAGACGTCAACAACGAAAAGACAATGCGTTTCTTGAAAAAATATCAGAACTATATCATTGGTGCTGTGGCGGGAATTATCATTGTCGTGGCTGGCGTTCAAATTGGTGTTAACGCATGGCATACCAGAAAAGTTGCTGCCGCAATTAATTACGAAACTGCGATTTCATCTGTCAATGCAAATGCACTGGCGTCAATTGGTAAAAACACATCGGGCGCCACGGCAGATTTGGCACTGTTTCAGTCTTATATGTTAAATAACAATATTGAAAACCTGAAATATTTGGCAGATAACGGTAAAACGCGTGATTTCCGTGATTTAGCACGTTTGCATGTTATCGCACTGACTGGCGATGATATGGATGCCGCGGCGGTGGAAAAATATCTGGCGCCATTGAATACAAAATCATCACCGTTCTATTACACATCGCGCCTGACTGTCGCCCAGAAATATTTGGCCGCCGGCGACCGTGGTAATGCGAACAAATGGCTGGACAAGATTATCAGTGATAAAAATGCACCGGCGTCTATTTTGACCGCAGCCCAGACATTGCGTTAATTTTGACGGGGGGATGATATGCGTAAAATTTTGACATCTGTGATTGCATTATTGGCATTGGCGGCATGTGCCAAACATGACCCGATTTTGCCGGGTACGCGTTCTGCTATATTTGCAACAAATGATGTTTCGGTGCTAAATACGCCGGTGCCGGATGCACCTGAAAATTTCATAAATTCAGATGTCACAGATTGTCCATATCGCCAGGATGCGTCAAACGTTATCTGGCATGGTGACAGAAAGATTTTCAGTGGTTTTGCCACCCCGAATTCTGTCAAAAGTGACCAGCACCCCGTCTGCCACGGTAAATATGTGTATGCAGGCCTGACCACTGGTGAATTGGTCAAGGTTAATCCAAGCACCCGCGTAATCGCATGGATGTCGGATATTTACCGCCCCAGCAACCTGACCGGTGGTGCATCGGTTGTTGATATCACGGCGCCGATTGTCGTTGGTGACACGTATGTTTATGCCGGGGGCTTAGGGGATGCATATTGCAAAATAAATAATATCGATGGCGCAAAAAAATGGTGCGCGAATATCAGTGTCGGGTTGCCGTTCTTGGTGGCAAATAACGTGTCATACGTTGTGTCAACCGATGGCAATTTATACGCCATTCGCGACAATGACGGCGCGGTATATTGGCGCATATCTGTTGATAAACAGGTGGCACCAAAATATAGTGACGGTGTTATTAGTGTGGGCCGTGAAAAGTTTGACGCCAAAACAGGCAAAGTGTTATAAAAATGCCCCATTGGGGCATTTTTCAATGAACAGATAACAATTAACAATAGATGTAAAAAATATCGTCACCCCGGCGGCGGCCGGTATCCACTGTGTTCAGTAATGTCCTAGCACTAGGAGAATCGAGGAACTCAATAGTCCCCGACCTTCGTCGGGGTGACGAAACAAGGGAACAATTGTCACTCCTGCGTAGGCAGGAGTGGGGCTATTAAAATTGCATAATTTGATAACTCGCTGGATTGCCACGCCCTGACGGGCTCGCAATGACAATAGAGATAATGTTCTAAGTTTTTTACAATAATTGTTGTTACGATTAATTGCCACCGCCATTGGCGGGGGCTGTCGCACGCAGTGTGACTGGGGGTGGCTAGGTATTCATTGATTCTTTTCGCACTTAATTGGATTTATGCCATACATTTATAAAACTTGTATTTAATAACGCTGCGTTATATAATATCGGTGTCAATGGGATTTCCATTGATGGGGTGTCGAAACCCGTTCACAAGCGTCGGAATATAATTTATAGGCGCGTTTGCGCCGTTTTTAATATTGCGACGAAAAATAAACTCCTGTCCCACATGGGGTCAGGAGGGCTGTGAATAATGCGCATCACGCGCACAATAAGCACACAATTCTTGTGATTGTTTCGAACCTCCTGACCACTCTATTTTGGGTGGTTTTTTCATTACGAAAACGCAGGAGACCAAAACAATGAAAACAAAATTTATTATACCTATCACCATATTGACGATTTTCAGTGTGCATGGCAATGCAATTGCATATTGCGATGACTGGGGTGATTATATGCAGCTGAAAGGCGTGTATTCCAATTGTACGGACATGACGGCATCCTTTATGACGCACAATTGCGCCACAATGAATCAATACGAAAGTTTTATGTGGCACGAAACAGATGGCAAATGTTATTACGTTCAATCATGTGCATCATGTCCGTCGGGATATTCACTGCAATATATTGACGCTGACGCAACTAGATTTACATATAATGATTTCTGCTGGTATGAACCAGATGAAGATATTAACAAAGCCCCGTATCTATATCACACATGTGTAAAAGATAAAAATTGTCCAAACGACACCGATTGGGCGGAATACCGCACCGGATATCAAAAGCGAACCGTCTATAACGCAGATTGCGTTGCGTCAATCCAATATCGTTGCGCCGCGGGATATTATGGCAGTTCTACAAACGGCACATCGGGATGTACACAATGCCCAACATGGTCAGATGTTTATACAACATCCGCAAAAACAACATTGAAACGTGGAACCAGTGCGGCCGGCGCGACCGTGATTACCAGTTGTTATGTTGCATCGGGCACATATTACGATGTATCTGGTACATTCAAAATCAGCAGCACTTGCCAGTATAAAAAGTAATATTGTGCACAGGCACCCGCACAAGGCCTCATGGCACTGCAGTATGCCGGCCTACGACGGCATCCATTGGGTTCTGAATTTTCCTAGTACTAGGAAATCCGAGGAACACAGTAGACACCGTCCTTCGACGGTGTGACGGGATAATTATAAGAATGGTACCCAGATTATGATATTAGCCGACTACTTCTCTCGTGTCGTCATCCCGTTAAAGAACGGGGGCCATTGTGTTCTGTAATGTTCCAGCGCCAGGAGTATAAAGGCCACACAGTGGATACCGGTTCTTTGAAAAACAATTATCAATTGTTTTTCAAATTCAGTGCCGGTATGACGACATGTGAGTAGTGTGGCAATCCAAAAGAATAGGGTGTGATACACGTTTGTTGATGTGTAATGCAAACAATTGTTCACTAAAAAAACACCCAAACGGGTGTGTTTTAAACGTTAATTGGTTCCAAGACTTTAATCTCGCGCGTTTTGGGGTTGTATACGCGTGGTACACCACCGTATCCCATCGCGGCATGGTGATATGGTATCAAGAATTCTGGCAATGGCGAACTTTCACCCATGTCCATATATGATTTCAGGCGCGAATCCTGCCATGCCATTTTTAGTTCTGCCTCTATCGGTCGGTGGTACCATCCCTGATATATAATCAGTTCTTTATCCTTGCCAAGTCTCATAATATCCATCGGTGTGTATAATAATTCTTCGCCGGTTTCTTCTTTTTCTTTGCCGTCTGCACCCTTGACGGTTTTGACTTTCATCTTGTACCCCATCATCTTGGAAAATCTGTCGGCTGTTTCCGGGTCATTTTGGCGCAGTACGATTTTTGCCGCTGTGGTTGATATAATCGTCTGGGCGGCATCCGCACCATATTTTTCGCGAATCTGGGCTAAATCCTGACCAATAATCAGATATGAAATCTTTTGCCCGCGGCCCAAATCCGGCCCCTGGATAACAGCGGT
>JAMPEH010000029.1 GCA_023665245.1 Muribaculaceae bacterium | reverse complement strand
TATTCGGACGTAAACTCGGAATTATTCCGCGTCCTTATAGCTTTGAATACTATGTTCTCTTTCCAGCGCGTTTCCTCCTTATTCGATAAAATTTTAAGTCTTTTTGTATTGTTCTTTTAATGTTGCCCAACCCGTATAGATGAGCTGGACTTTTGTTATGCGATTGTCTTTGAGGAACTTGTTCAGTTCCTCAAAGTCCTCGCGGTTCATAGACGTACCCCAAACGGCGTGTGCCGTCTTGCGCTCGTCCTTGTGTTTTTCTTCATAACGCTTGTCTATTTCCGATTTAGGCGTTTTCATACTGCTTCCTCCGTGTAGATAAGTTCGTGAAGCATTTCTTCTTCGATAGCGTGTTGTAATGCGGTCAGTCTTTTATAATCTTCCATAAAATCCCCAGTCCGTTTGTACAGCGGATTTTGAGAAAGTTTTTCATAAAGAACATTGTACATATCCTCTGCTTGTTTATCTACGCCGTGCAGATATTCGGTAAGATTTGCTATTGTCCAATCTATGCCCTTGTCTTGCAAGTATAACTTTTTAAGCGTACCATACTTGCCGTAAACATGCTTCTGCGGCTTTACAAGCTGCCTGTACCTTTTAATCTCGTCCACAGTCAAGCCTTCGTCCGTTTCGGCTTTCGCCAATAACTCTTTGTCTGAAATCATACCAACACCTCCAATTAAAATGTTAATACGATTATACTCATCCCACCGTTGCTTGTCAAGCGTTTTAATGAATGTTAATACGATTATTTATTTGCTACTATCGTTCTTTCACGCAAACAGCGCGATTGCAGTTATAATCGTCTGCGCAAAGAGAATTACCGGCGTAGCCCAAAAGAAGAATTTACGGAAGCCGCGCTCGAAGTGAATATCGTCTTTTGCTTGGTCTATTTCCTTACTTGCGGCTTTGACCTTCTTTGAGATTTCGTCCGCTTGCTCGTCTATTTTAGTTATAGCTTTGTCAGCCGCTTCGTTTATCCTCTTATTGAATAGCGCACTCGCTTCGTCAGTCGCCCTTGCCGTAGCTATACTTATTTCGGCTTGTATCTGCGTCGCTACTTCCGTTATCCGATGAATCGTCGTTTTCAGATTGTCCAGAAGATTGCTGTTGCTGCGCTGCAAGTCTTTCAGCATTTTCTCGTTGCTCTCGCTTAAGTCTTTCTCTAAGCCGACGACGTTCCATTTTACGCTGCTCACTTGCTGCGTCAGTTCCTCTATTAGCGCATTCTGCTGCGAAACTAATTTGTTGCATTTCTCGTTCGATACAGTCAAGCCGACTTTTTAAGGCTTCGGCTGCGCCTTTTATTTTTGTGTTTTGCTTTTGTTCCTCCTTTCAAATTATTTTTAATTGCTTTGTCCAAGCAATAGAAAAAGCCCGACCGTTGTCCACAGTCGAGCCGCATTTCGCACTTTGTCCAAGCGCGTCCTACTACGCCGATTAGAGGATTTTTCAGTTGTCTAAAATTGCCGCTGTTTTTCCCAATAAAATCCCTGTTTTTGAGCTAAAATCGGGCTATTTCAGGGGGATTGGGATTGTTGTTGCCGCAAATCCTACCACATTCAAAATAGTTCATTCTCATTTTTCAGAACTTTTTTGCAAATTTTTGACCGTATAGAGAATACTCGCCGTCGGGATCTTCCATCACCTTTATAATAAATCTATCATAGGTGTCGTTAATAAGTTCTAAAAATATGGGGTGATTTATGAGCGCCGCATAAATGCGCCAATCCGACGCGCTATTCTTTTCGTAATGACGTAAGACTAAGACGAGTACGTTTTCATTAGTCAGCCACTTTGAAACTTTTTTGTCGCGCTCGGCTTTCATGTCGGATATTCTGTCGTAGATGACGTCACGTTCCTTTTCGGTCGCGGTGCGAAGCGCCATATACAGTCGGTTAATCCTTGCTTTATACTCGTCGATGATCTCAACGATTTTGTCCTTGTGTCTGTATTCCGTCGCATTGCCTGAAGCTATGTTATAATTCAAAGCTAAAGAAATAGGAAGATACAAATTGAATTGCTCTCTACCGCTACGGAATTTTACTTTGCTTATAAGTTTGTATATGTAGTCCATAGCCGTATTATAAAAATCATACTGCTTGCCCTTCGCGTTTTCATCGATTTCGGCAAAGAACTTAGGCGATGGTTTGTCATACTTCTTGCGAAGCGCGTTAAGTTCTTTTCCGATGTTTACATTTTCAAAAGAGCGTTTCGCTTTATCTATTTCCAACCCAGAAAGAACAGCGAGCTTACAAACATCTTCATAGATAGAAAGTATATCTGCCGAGCTTGCGCCGTTATGTATTTTATCCCAAATAAGGCTGTTCAGCTTTTGCGATAGATTGACGATTTCGCCGATCTTATTTTCGCTTGTATTGTGGTCGAGGACGGATAGCGTGTTGTTTGCCACATTCGTAGCCGCTATACTGCATACGGGAACTTTGAATAAGTCTTTATACTTTTTCGCCGCTTCTATTAAGAGCGCGTCGTCGGTTACGAGCATTGTATCCGAATCATAGTCGCATCCGTTCAGCCGTTGTTGTATGTTCTCATTTATGGCATTCACGCAGACTATGTTTTCGCCCAAGTCAAAATAATTCCAAATGCTACAATCGAGATTGTTTTCCACAAGGTAGAGATTGCCCATAGTTATGTGCGGAGAGCGAGCGCAGAGCAGTTTTGCACCGTGTGGAAACCGACCACACCGAATTTGTCCTTGTTTTAATTCGGAAACAACCTCTCCTCCGGCGATATATTTCAATAGTTCGGGACCGTTGCCAAAAAGCGTAGCATTTGTGCCGTTCAATAGAATATGTCCGCGCTTTAATCTTTCTTTTAAGCCTTTGACTACGTCGTTGCGGAAGTTAGCATATAATTCCGTTTCGTCGAAATGCGGACACTTATGCATCAGAGTAAAAATAACGTCGGCACGTTCGGCAAGTCCATCGGGGCGTTCTTCCGTATCTCCGCTCTTTTCTCGCGCAAATGCGTTTGTGAAATGATAGTGCATAAAGTCTACATCTTTGCGGATAAGAGATATATAGTCTATGCTCGGTTGTAACAGTTGTTTCGCTTGGTTTTCACTGAGTCCCAAAGTATTCAATAATTGATAGCTACTCTGTACCAATCTACCACCGAAATATCTTGTTCGTTTATCCCATTTAACCACGCCGAAAGTGAAATTGACATTATCTGCCCACTTGCGAATATTGTTCTCGGTAAATCCGTTTGTGAATTTGAGATATTTCAAACTATTGGGCGTTGTCACCATTACGATTTGACTTATATCCGTCGCAAGCGTAACAAAGCCGCGCGCCTTTAAGTCTGCAATCGTGATATTTTTGTCTTGAATCCACTTTTGCAGCTTCGTCTTAAAAACGCAAGATTTGAAAAACTTGTTGCGAAGTAATAGCATATGCTTGTCCGTATATTCACCGCAGAATAAACTCTCGTCTAAAAGACTTTCTCCGTCCTAAATATCGTTAGTTATTTGCGTTTGCTTCTGTTTTGCTTTTAGCTTTCCGTCCTGCATTTCAACGGAAACGACTTCGTCCAAAAACGTGCTTTTATAATCCGGCACAAATAGTATTCCGTCGAGCGGAATATCTATCGTGCCTTTAATGGAAGAAAGCGACAAGGCTCTATACGATTCCCACGAAGCAAGATCGGATTGCGCTTTTAATCCGCATTCGCTCCATTTTGTCATGTACTTATACAGCCGCTTATCTATGAATAGGCAAGTGCCTTCGCGGGAACTGCCGGCGCTACGCTTATATCTGACATAGTGAATATCGTTTACGTTAAAACCGTTAGAATAGAAATATTCTCGCAATGTTTTTACGTTTATGGGCTTATTGCCGTCTAACTTATATGTATAATTGAATTTTACGTTTATAACGGCAAGAGTATAGCTATTGTTATGTTCGTCCACGAAAGAGAACTTTTTACGGCAAATCCTTGAGTATGCCTTTTCAAGCTCTATGCTATCCAACGAATAATCTAAATTGTTCTTGAATAACCCAAAATAGGCGTCGCTTTTCATTTCGGGTAGTTTATACCCGACTTCGACGCAATTCTCTTGTTCGTGTTTGTATATATCCGCCGCCTCGACGGAGATTATTCGATAGCCTTTGTTCATGTAAAATATTATACACGATTTAAAGTCAAAAATCAAGCCGACATGTCCCAAAACGGACACAGTCATCCGCCTTACTCTATTATTGATGCTTTATTTATTATTTGCAAAAAGAGTAGCCGACGCTACTCTTTTTGCAATATTATCTATAAAGTTAACTTATTGTAAATTTAATGATTCTATATATTTCTTCAAATTGGAAAGTGTTGTATCATCATGAGTTTCATCAAGCAAAGAGAACGATGCACACATAGGCTGAAAATCCACTACATGCGGATTAGACACATAATTCGCTAATCCTCCTATCATAGTTTTTTTTGAAAACGGTTTGAATGCATCGCCACAAATAATTCTCAATGCTGCCACCATACCACTTGATATTGCTGGCGCATAACCATCGACTCCTGAAATCTGTCCAACAACAAATGTATTTGTATTTTGTATTTGATAAAAATTATTTAAAAATTGTGGGGAGTTAAAAAAGGTATTACGATGAATTCTACCATATTTTATAATATTGCAATTGCTAAAACCAGGTAAGATAGAATATATTTCCTTTTGCTGTTGATGCCTTAATGTAGTCATGCAACCAACCATAATAAAACCATTACGCATTGCATTCTCTCTTCTAAGAAGCAAGCACGGCGAAGAATATGTTTCATAATGAAATCTTGTTTGTATAAGTGTTTCAATACCTTGCTTTGCCAAGTTCTCTATGGTTTGACACTTATCAAAACATATATCGCTATCTACACAACTCAAACTATTTTTACTGCCTAACAAAGATGTATGAAAATTCTTAAATATATTCTCCGGAATCTCTACAACATATAAATCATCTGAAATCTTATGTATTTGTTTATCATTCAAATCAATGGAAGTAATATCGACAATTGAACTGCTTGCATCTGAAAAATGATATGCCTTAATTCCATATCTCAACGATATATCTTCAATTAATTTTTCACTTGTTAAAGGTCCAGTGGCAATTATAAGATTTTCCGCTTCGGGTAATTTATCTACCAATTCAGATACTATTTTTACACCATTTTTAATTAGTGCCTCTGTTACTTTCTTTGAAAAAGCTTCTTTGTCCACGGCTATAAAAGTGGGATCTAAAACTTGGCAATCATGAGCAACCTTAATCAATTTGCTTCCACACAAATTTAGCTCACAGAGTAACAACCCCAAGGGAGTCGTTTTTGATTTACCGCCCAATGAGTTGTTGCACACTAATTCCGCAAAAGTGTTCAGCTTATATGCCGCTAATTTATTTGGTTTAGCATCGTAAATAGTTACTTTAAAACCATTCTCCAAAAGCCATAGTGCCGCTTCACAACCAGCAAGTCCAGCACCGATAATTGCAACCGATTTTTTCATAGCAAATCCAATCTAAAACCTTTTACTTTATCATTAAACTTTAATTTTTTGTAAAATTTATGTGCTGGTTTTCGCATCTTAGATGAAACTAAAACTATTGATTTTACATTATGCAACTTCGCATAATTCAAAACTTCATTGAACAATACAGTCCCAACACCTGTTCTGCGGAATTTAGCATTGACAATGAAATAATCAATGACCATGTGAGGTCTGCCTTGAAATGCCGCCGAGTTACAAATAGTGCATTGAACTGTTCCAATTACTTTTTCATGTAGCGTTGCAACAAGAAGTTTGTTAAACGGTTCATTATTAATCTTTTGCAATGAACTCTTATATGTGTCAACATCAGTTTTAATTTCAGGAAGCAAAATCTGGTATAGATTGTCTATCGCAACAAAATCATCAATTGTTGCATCTCTAACAACAATAGCATTATTTTCAGATTTTCGTTCACATTTCTTAACAGAATGGTCACACAAATCACCATATCCATCTATCAATTGCAAATCAGTTTCTGAAAAAGGAATGCTTTTATGATGTTTTGTTCGATAATCTTTCCACAAATAATGCAAAGCTATAATATTTTTATAAAAAGCAATATACGGACATATTACTTGCCGTTGCACTTCTTTATTATTTGCTACCGAAAAAAATCTAAAAGCAAACAAATCATCAATTGTTTCAATGTCAATGACTTTTTTCCTTATAAGTAAATATATAGGCTCAAAGAAATCAAAATAATTTGAAATCAAATCAAATTTGTCCGCTGAAAAACTCTCTCCCGCCTTAACTTTTTCAAGGGAATCTAATAAAAACTGGTATTCTCCATTGCTGATATAGTCTTTATTAAGATTGACAATAAATTGCGATTCACGCAAATCATGATTTTCTTGACTTTGAACCAATATGCTTATTACGCCAAAAATAGCCGTTACAGCTGTTATTACTTCAAAAAACACTGTTTCACTGATATACGCATCAATACTAAGTGTAAAATATGTAACACAAAGCAATACAATAAATATGATGAATAAAATTATGGCAATAATCGTTTTTTTCATAGCATAGTATATTCTTTTAAATAAAGTTCAATTATATCTTTAGGATTTCCACCGCATCCACCGAAAATATATGAAACAGCGCAAGATGATTTAATTAAGTCAAGTTTTTCAGTAATACATTTCTGACGATATGCATTAGCTTTATCATATAGCTCAAAAACACTTTCCTCTCGAATATTGCCTAATTTAATAGTTCGAGGATCTTTTAATAAGAACCATTTACAGTTTAAGCCTGTGTCTTCATCTACTACACAGTTACCCAAATTATCAATATGTAATCCTGTCAAAATACAAGGGCAAATAGGGCGCATATAATTACCGCCAATATATGCATCTGCAACTTGCTTTAATCTAATTACTTGTTCACGCCTTATACCAAGCGTTTCGGTTAAATTATTGTTAATAACTTCACCAGCTTGTTCTAACTCGCCTATTGATGCAAAAATTCCATTTGATTTGGCAAAATTCACCACCTCAGGGATGCTATCAATTGAAAGACTTGTCGGTACTATTGAGAAAGCCAAATCAGTATATTTTCCGTCATTTGACCCGTAGCCGACTTCAAGAAGTAAATCACGAGCTGCATAAACTTTTTGAGCTGTACCTTTTCTTCCTAAAATAGTGTCGAAATTCTGTTCGTTAAAAGTATCCATTTTTAAGATAATATTAACATTATGCTTTTTTAACTCTTTTGCAATATACCTATCTCGTATAAAAACGCCGTTAGAAAACATTGAAAGTCCTACACCATGGGCTTTTAGCAAATGTATCATATCCCAGTATTTTACATCTTCCAACGGCTCTCCAAGACCACAGGTATAAACCCATTTCAATCCACGAGAAATTGCATCAAGCAACATTTTTTTCATTACAGGAAAATCAATCTCTCCTGCTTGACCAGCCGCACAAACATCAGGTTTAGAATCGCAATATATACAACATGCTCCTGAACATTTCGCAGTTAGCTCAATATCCAGGGTAGGTATTAGACCTTGTTTCTGTGCACTTAACACACTGTTTAATACGTTATTTGACCAAGGACGATATTCTAACATTTATTTTTCTCCTGTATCATATATCAAAACTAATCTTTGTAGAAGTTAAGCTCAAGGTTTGAATCTTTTCTTCCAACTCCTTTTTCTCAGCCCCTTCGGCATCTGGTATCTGAAAAGCATAGTAATCATCTTTACTGCTTATCGGCAACATAATTATTGTGTTCCATTGGTTGAATCCTTCTTTTTTCTGATACATCACAATAGTGACAATCCCATATTCCTTTGCGATGATAACATAGCGAATATGCTCACAAAAGTATTTATGTAACTCTGTTAAAACATTATCCTTGTTCCCAGATTCTGCTGATTCCAAAAGAGCTTGATAGTTATCACTCATAAAGGATTTTTTCTTGTCCCTTGAAAAAGATGATTTAAATGCCTCCCACCAATTTTTCACCATTCGGTAAAACTGATCCATTTCGAATTCTATAGAATTTTGTTCAGGAATTAAATATACATATGTTATTCCTTTTTTTAAATTGTTCAAAATTATATCTTTCAAGTCCCCTGTATCCAAACCAAACTTTGATGACATAACAATAATTTTGTCGCCTGTCGTTTCTTTTTCAAGTTTAGCTATACCTGGTTTATCCAATATGAACTTAGCTAATGAAAACTGTGTAATATATTCACCAAGCTTATCTAAATTATTACTAAATTTTTCATCATTTTTATCAAAGGAAGTATTATACTTTGAAATGCTACTTTCAACCACTTTTGATGTATCATCTCCGACAAATTTGATCCTTATGAAGCCGATAGCCATTAAAATGGTCAGCACGAAGAAACAAACTAAAACAATCATAACGAAAACAACAAGATACTTTACCCATAGTTCATAATTTTGGTTTTCATTACCCAGTGTTGTCATTACACCCGTAAGCGTTGTGCCAAGGCCTATAAGCCCCGCACCCGTCACGAGACCAAAAATTGAAAATAATGCCTTTAATGGCTTGGATAGCAGTGTCCAAAAACGCTTCCAGGAAAAATTTTCCGATTCGCTTCCGGTAGCGACATTTTTATCTTCATCTCCCATAGTAACTCTTCCTATATCACATTAAGAATTATATGAGCAAAATGCCGCCATTTACATTTAGGTTTTCACCAGTAATATAATCCGCCGCAGAACTGCATAAAAACAGAACAGCATTTGCAGTGTCAACAGGTCTGCCGAGTCTGCCGGACGGATTACTTTTACCGGCTTCAACTGCGTCATCATCTGTATAAAATTCATAATATGAGCCAGTATTTACTGTAAGTGACGGGCTTACACAATTTACTTTTATCCCATATTCAGCCCATTCCAACGCAAGGTTTTTTGTAAACATAACAATTCCAGCTTCTGATGCCGTAAGAGGAATAGCGCCCTTAAGCGGCTTTGTGGCAAATCTCGATGCGATATTTACAACTTTGGGAGATTGAGATTTACGCAACAGTTCAAATGCTCCTTTACACATAATAATCTTGCCGATTATTTGTGTTTCAAACACATCTCTAACTTGAGACATGGATAGCTTCACGATTTCATCTTCGTGACTAACTCCGGCGCAATTAACTAAATAATCCACCTGAGTAAGCTTTGAAAAGAATGCGTTTACCTGTGCCTCATTTGAAACATCGACCTTGGCAGTTTTATAATTACCAAGTCCAGCAAGTTGACTCTCAGCATTCTTTGCTTTTTTTTCATCTTGCTTATACAGGGCAATCACAGAAACGCCTTCTCTCAGGAAAGCCTCTGAAATCCCGAGACCAAGACCACTGGTGCCTCCAGTGACAACTGCAACTTTGCCTTTCATTTCTTTGTACATATTGAACCTCCAAATTTATTTAAATATTTATAAGTTGTTGAGTTAACCCACAAGCACCGCACTTTACACAGCCACTACACAAATAAGGACTGATTCCGTTTTCTTTCATACGCATATTTGCGTACAAAGAAATCTCAATCATATCATCCGTTGAGGATATAGTATTATTTTGTAATATGCTGCCTGTATTGGGCTTAAAAGGATAAACTTCCGCTATAATATTTTCACTTGTTATAGTGTCAATCCCGGCTTTAGAAGCTTGCAGTTTTTCAAGTCCAATAATAAACCCACAGGTTACTTTGTTCTTGCCAAATATTTGCAATGCAGATCTGTATGCCGACATATACTCTTCTTTAGGAATCGCACCTTTTAATGGCATTAGTTCCAAGCGAGAAGCGTCATCCCAAAACTCCATATTCATTGTTATTGAATGCACGCCTTCCAATTTTAGTTGTCTAAAAACAGTCTCTTGACACGAAAGTTCTGGCGGAGAAATTTCAACTGCTATTGTAGCATCAGGACGTGATTTTAATATAGCTCGTATATATGGAATAAAATCAAGAGCCCCTCTATCCGGGTTAAAAGTATTTCCACCTGTTAAGTGAAAATTCGTAATTTCTTTATCATTAGCCACTATTTCAAGGGCAGACAACAACTCAATACGACGGCTTACTATTTCCTCTTGAGAAACACTATCTGCACCTATAGCGCAAAACTTGCATGGAGCAGTCTTATTAAAATAAAGGCACCCTCTTGTAATAGACGCTATTGCGGTGGAGTCCCCCTCCAACAATATCAGATCACCTATTACCTTGTTGGAATTCTTATTAAATAGCTTTTTGTCATACCATGTAGGATGGGTCTCCGGACATACAACTGATATAAGAGTATTATCCCTTTCATCAATCACACACAATTGATTTTTTTCGTCTTTGCATAAATAATACGGAGAAGCCTTACAAAAATCTTTATAAACGGCAACATTAAGAGCCAATCTCCCAACATCATTTATTTTCGAATCTATTTTTATCTGTAAACCAGCATTCCCAGTTCTTTTTGTATCATGCGGATTTTGCTGTCTATAGTAAAAATCCAATAAACCTTCATTGTCACAACGCAAACCATGGCATAAGATATCAATCTTACGCCAAAGCATTGGATATTGAATTTTAAAATTTTCTACTGAAATGATTTCTTTCATCGTAGCCACCTATACATAGTCAATTATATCAAATTCTTCTTCAAAAAGCAAACGTTAAATATATACTTCGACAAGTTTTTTGCTATTACAACAGCTCACAATAGTTTTATCCCACAACACGTCTCTATTCATTAATCAGGTAAGGCTTAGAATCGAATATGTATTTCGCCAAATCCTCCAAAATACAATCCTACGGCTCGACGCGAGTGTTATCAAGTTCACCAAGACGAAACACCTCGAATCATAAAAAATCGACCACCTAAAGGCAGTCGATTTCATCAAACTTGCTATTTGCTAATACTTAATTTAATCCCCAAGGATATTTACATTGCCTTGCTTTATTGCCTACAAAGAGAAAATTTTAATCACACATTAATCTCTTGTTCTAATTTTCGCAATACACAAATAATATTGTCAAAAACGGGTACTTCCCCAAAAAGCATTTCACGCATTGAGATATAGTCTTTCTTAAGCTCAGGGATTCGCAAATCGGACGGAATAAGTTTAAAATTGCCGTTAAGGCAAGCGTCGTAATCTGCCCAACTATCCCTATAAAATTTCTTTTTAAATGTTATCACTTCCCCCAACAATTCTCTATTCCCTAACGCCCTTTTTACATATTCGGTTTCGGTAAAGCGATACAAGTCATAATAGTGGCGGGAATATCTTAAAGGCATTGATTTTTCAATAGGTCTATTGGCTTCTCTATGCAAAATCGTTGCCTTTTCCCAAAATGTTCTTTCGGGCGACACTGTAAGCACCTGCGTACTCTTTTGTTCAAAAATATTAGGCATTTCTTCGGCTATATACGACATTATTTCTACAGCTAATGACGGATTCCAAGCTGCAAGCGGACCTATTTCAAGTCTGATAAATTGAAGTAACGCTCCAACTGCGTACATTTTGGGATAGTAGAAATTGAGCACTTGTCCGTCTTTTTCATCCACACGAATATCTACATCATAGCCGAGAATATCGGATAGTCCGCTTTTTATATCGGGCAAAAGTTCGCTTTTTATAAATGTCTTTGCTTTTTCATTCAGTTCTTTATTATACTGGTCCTGCTTTGTATTGCTTCTATCGGCAAGCGGTTCACCACCTTTAACGCCAAGTAAGCCCCAATCGAGGATAATATCTATGTCCTCGGAAAACCTATCTATAATATTAAAACCCTTAGATAAGCTCGTACCGCCCTTAAATGTAATATTGTTCTTAAACTTTGACGTAGTAAAAAGATAATCAAGAACCAAGCATACCCAAAAATCTTTTTCCACAAGAGCCTTATGGATACCTTTCTTAATTGCAACATTATTAAAGACAAAGTCTCTATCTTCATTAGCCATCTTAGCGAACTTATACATTTTTACACCTCGCATATATCTCTTATTGCTTTATATATCCAAAAACTTGTCCGCCTGCCTTCTTGTAGTATTACGTCCTTATTTTCGGACGAAAGCCGACGCCTTAAATGCTCGATATCTTCCCATGTGAGGTTTTCCTGTCCTATTGCTTTAAGCGCCTGAATTACAATCGAGGTAATGGGCGAAAAATCAGATACCTCTCTGTTGGCAGAATGTTTAAACGTCAACCTGATGCCCATAACCTCATAAAACCGATACGGACCGTCGCTTATATAAACATACTGCGACGGAATTTGAGTGCTGAGCCCGAGTATGTTCAAGGCATAATTTCCGCTCGGGCAAATATGCCAACCGTAGCGGTTAGCAATACCCCAAGCCAAATCATCGATATTTGGAGCTTCAAACGCCAGAAACCGATTATTGAATTTCGGCTTATCGTAAAAACCCTGTATAAGACGACGTATTGTCCCATCGTCTTCCATTCTTTCAAGAGCCTTGCGCACCGCACCGGACGGCGCAAGATCAATAAAGTCCGCCGCCGAAAACACTTTCAACTCTTCGTATTCAATTCTATCTAATATATCGTCACGAAGCATCTTTGCACCTACTGTCGCAAATATTATACAGTTTTTGCGACAATTCGTCAAGCGTTTTTCGATAACTAATCAGCTTAATAAAAATAGTCGCTATGTGGCGACTATTAAACGAATTCGCTATTTGTCTATATTTTACTAATTCCCTAAGGATATTACCTTGTGCAAAACTTAAACTATCTCAAAATGTTTTAAAGTTTCTTTAATTACCTCCACCATTCTCGGCGTAGGATGTGCTCGCGGACGTTTAAGTTCTTCTACGGCGTTAGGCGCGTCATACATAGGCAAGCCTAAATCACGCTTAACCTCGGCTATGTAAGCCGTGTGGACTTTGAAACCGTAGTTTTCTTCCACCCACTTTTGTATCATTTTGTACGTAGGCTTTTCTTTCGGTTTCTTGCTTTCGGCACGTTTAATTATATCGTCTTTTTTCAGTTTTCCGTTCTCTAAATCAACCGTAACTTCGATATGCCCGTCGGGTTTTTTGTGGGAAAGCACGACCAACGTTTCGATATGTTTGGTTTGGGGGAACATGTCGTAGGGGGTGACGTGCTCTATTTGGTAAAAACCTTTCATTGCGCCCGCGGCGTATGAAGGGTTTTTGACGATTTGCCCGTCAACCTCAATGAGCGAGCCACACAAAAGCCCCAAATCGCGCGCGAGCGTCGCGGGATTGCACGACACCAAAACTACCCTGTCCGCGCCGCTCTTTAAAACCGCCCGCACCACCGAACGTTCCATTCCCTTTCTCGGCGGGTCGCACACGATTGTCCGCTTATACCCCGCCGTCCTCGACAGAGCCTCGTCTATCCTGTCCTCGACCGCGCCGCACAGATTGAACATTTTATCGCCCAAGCCGTTCAGCGCTTTAAGCTCGTCCGCGCACGCAACCGCCTCGGGCACAATCTCGATGCCGTACGCCGCCGCGCACGCCTTTGCAAGCATTGCGGTGAGCATGCCTCCGCCGCTGTACAAATCTATCGCGACCGCACCACTGTCGCCCGCCGCCTCCGCAACAGCCGCATACAAGAGCTTGCGCACGCCGTCATTGACCTGCAAAAAGGTCTGCGCGCCCGCTCTGTATTTAATGCCGCAATCCTCGCCCGAAAAATAGCCTTCGCCGCGGCATATGTGCCACTCTTTGCCGAAAACCGCGTTGCCCGTCGAGTTGTTTACATTCAACCAGAGCGTGAAATTTTTGAACTTTTCCGCAAGCTTTTCGGCAAAGCCCGCGGCGTCTATACGCGCCGTTGCGACAAGCGTTATTATAAAATTCCCGTCCGCTTCCCGCGCGACAAGGTGGCGAATATCCCCCTTGTGCGTACTCTCGTCGTAACCCTTTAACCCGCTTTCGCTCATAAATGCGGTGAGTGCGGAAATGAGCGCGCCCGACCACTCGGCTTGCAACGGGCAGAAATTTATGGGCACGATGCGGTGCGAGCGCACGGCGTAAAAGCCCGTAACCGTGTTGCCGTCCCCGTCCGTCCCAACGGGAAGAGCGAGCTTGTTGCGATAGCCGTATTCCTTTTCGCTTGCCACCGTCGGCGCGACCTCAACGTCCAGCCCGCCAATCTTTTTAAGGCAGTTTTGCACCAACTCCCTTTTAAATGCAAGCTGTGCGGAATACGACAGGTGTTGCAACTGACAGCCGCCGCACCTTTCGAAATTCGGGCAGACGGGCGTGACCCTTTCGGGCGAGAGCGTGTGCACTTCGGTAAGTTTGCCGTACGCAATTTTGCCCGAAACTTTGAGCGCCTTAAAAGACACCCTTTCGCCGACAAGGCAAAAGGGCACGAACGCCGTTTCTTCCACTATTTTAATAATGCCCTCCCCCTCGCTTCCGAGAGAGAGGACTTCGCCTATGTATTCGTTATTCTTTTCCATTTTAGTTTTAACACCCAGGACAACCGTCCCCACATATCTGACAGCAAACTGAACAGCATTCACAACAGTTGTCGCGGAATTTCCTCTTGCCCATTTCGGATTTTTCTTCACCGCTCTCGTTTTCTGCAACGTTTTTCATTTCTTGCAGCTCTTCCTTATACTTTTCATTTTCGGGGTCGAGCTCGATTGCGATTTCAAGCTGCTTGCGGCTCTCGTTCGTCCAGTTTTTCGCAAGATATACGCGACTGCTTAAATAGTGCCAACGCGCGTCCTTTTCTTCAATATCGTCTAACATCTGTTGTGCGGCTTCCGTATCGCCGACTTCGATAAGCGTTTGAACGCAAACGTAAATACGTTCTTCCATAAATTACCTTAAACCATTTTTATCCTTGCCACGAGCGCGTTGACTGCGATAGTTCTGACCCACGTGATTATATAACCGGTGAGCCGCAGACGTTTATTATTTTATATTATTTACCCGCCGCAACCTTCGCAGATTGCCGTACAACATAGCTGGCAGCAGAGCTCGCCACAGCACAAACCGAAAGCCTCGCCGCACTCGGGCATGCAATCGTTTATAAATCCCTTGCCCAAATGCTTCTTTTTATTCCCTTTTTCGAACTTTCTCTGCGCTTCCTCGACCCGCTTTTTCAGGGCTTCAAGTTCTTCTTTATACTCCTCGTTTTCGGGGTCAAGCTCGATTGCGACTTCAAGCTGCTTGCGGCTTTCGTTAGTCCAGTTTTTCGCAAGATATATGCGACTGCTTAAATAGTGCCACCGCGCGTCCTTATCCTCTATACCGTCGAGCACCTGCTGCGCGTCGTCCAAATTGCCCTCGGCTATAAGCGTATGTACCTTAGTATAAAGTTCGTCATCCATATCACTTTTTTATCCTTGCCACGAGCGCGTTGACCGCGAGCTGACAGCGGGAAACCAAAAAATCGTACACAACGCCGATAAGCGTTCCCACGGTGAAAATAAACAGAAAGATATATTTATTTATGATATCGTACACGCCCTGCGGGAGCATACTGCCGCCGACAAGCCCGTTGAACACGAGATAGTAGCCGACAATTAAAGCGCAGTCAAACCACAGCGCCTTTAAAATTACCGCGACAATCTTCGCCCAGATTTTGGTGATTTTTTTGTTTATGACGGCGTTTACGAGCGGGTGCAAGCCGAAGAACATTATAAAGGGCACCAAATCCCAGAATTTAGCCGCCGCGCCCATAATGAGCGTCAGTATGCACGTGCCCGCGTATGCGCCGAAACCGCCTTTAAAGAAGTCTTTCGACAGCGGCACCGTCATTGCAAGCACGCCGACAAAGTAGCCCGTGGCGAGCAACCAGCCGCTTAAAATGCCCAGCGACAAAAACAATACCGCAATACCGCACGACACGCCCGAGAGAGCTATTTCAAATGAGTTAAAACGGTTATTTTTAGGCATAAGCTTTTACCAAATGCAGAATGTATAATGCAAAATGTGGAATGCAGAATGTTGGTGTAATCTAAAAAACCACTTCGTCATTGCGCCCGCCCGCGTAGCGGTCGCACGGAGCGAAGCGCAATAGGCGCAACCACCGTAGCAATCCAGAATTACGGAGTTTGCGGGAACACGGCACGCCTTCTCAAGCGTTTTGCTGCGGTGAAAATATTTTGCCCGTAATAGAAAAGCACGGGCAAAAAGATTATCACGTCATAAACGGCTAATAACCCACGCATTTCAATCATAGTCCGCTATGCCGTTTATTCCTCATAATGACATAGGGGCGGGAACGCAGTCGGTCTGTCATTGCACCGAGCTGTGTCCGCAAAAGATTTTCGTGAACTTCTTAAAATAATATACGTAGCAAGCAAAACCGCGCTTTTGCGCAGCGCGCCCCAATTTGCGAAAACTTTCGGCTCACTGGGTGTGCGGCTGCAATTTTATAATATGAGTGCCCCTAAGATTGCAGCCGCGAGGGCAACGCCCTTAAATTCGTAGCGTTTTCTCGCATTCGCCTTGCGAGAAAACCGAGAGTTTTTTTAATGGCAACAGCCGTTGCACAGGCAGTTAATACACGCGTTCAGCGCACAGCACTCCACGCACGAGGCGCAGAAACTCCCGCCCATCTGGTTGTCGGAATAGGCGTTGTTCATATCCTGACCGCGGTACGCGCTCTGCTCTCCGCCGCTTGCCGCGCCCTGGCTGTTAGCGTCGTAGGCAATCTTTTCGTTGAGCTTTTCATACGCTTCCTTGTACTTGCGGTTTTCGCCGTCTAAGCGCATTGCGATTTCGAGCTGTTTTTTGCTCTCGTTTATCCAGTTTTTGCGGTAAAAGACCACCGATTGCAGGTAGTGCCACTGCGCGCCGCGCTCGTTAAACGTGTCGAGTACGCGCTGTGCCTCGCTTAAATCGCCGCTTTTTATGAGCTCTTCCACGCGCGAATACGCCGTGCCGCAGGAAGAACCATCGCCGTCCGCAGCCGCGCTTTCGCCCTTGCCGAAGCCCGCAAACTCGGACAACAGTTCGTCGTAGGCGACCTGAATTTTAGTCAGCTTTTTCGCCGCCTCGTTGCCCGCCTCGCCGTCCAAAAATCTGTCTTCCAAAAGTTGGGCGCGCATTGTCTTATAAGCTTCTTCGACCTGTTCTAAGGTTGCTCCCTCGGAAAGCCCCAAAAGTTCAAGATTCTGTTTGTTCATTTTCTTTCTTTTTACCTTCTCCGCACTTGCCAAAGACAAGTTTTCGGGTTTTAAGCGGAATACCCCGTAATATTATATTGTCGGTTAAGTCGTGATTGAAGTAAAACTTTATCTGCGCAAGGTGCGTGCGCATATCCGCAAACAGCGAGTTGAACAAAAAGTTTATCTCTTCGCCGTTTTTTTCGACCGCCGCCGCCTTTTCGCGTTCGCCGAACGAGTTGTACAAAACGTTATACCGCCCCTTTTTCACGTCCTTGTCGTAATCGTCGAGCGCGTCGGCAAGATATACCCACTTGCCGATATCGTAAAAAAGCGCGTCAGTGTGTTCGGTGGCGTATTCTTTAAGGCAGTAGCGCGACAGCTCTTTTAACATATTCGCGGTCGGCTCGCACGCGGCGTCTATTATTTTACAGCCCGCCTCTTCAATCTCGCGCTGAGCCGTCATACTGCGCTTTATGATATCCCCGACCGCGGGGTGACGCTTTAACGCCCTTTTAAACCCGCGCTTATAGAGATGGGCAAGCACGCCCTTTTTATCGCCGTCGGCTCTGTCGTCGAGCAGTTTGTAGTAGGCGAGCGCGGTGTTGACGCAGCCCAAAAGCACCGAGATATCGTCGGGCAAAGCCATGGGGCGGCGCCTTATCCAGTGGAGCGCGCAGCGGCGCTTTTCGATTATCATATCGAGGTTCGCCATGTTGTGCAGCAGCGCGGACATAAACGCAATATCGTAGGTGAGTGCGGATTTTGCAAAATTGCCGCACCCCTTGCCTATCGACTTGCACATACCGCAGTAGGTCGCCTTATATAAAATTTCGTCCTTTTTAAACAGATAGGGACTGTCGGGGTTGATGTAGCCAAACATTTTAAGTTAATTCGGAATTATGAATGCGGAATTAGGAATTTAACCCCCATCACCCGCAAGCGGGAGCTTCCCCCTTAAAAGGGGTAAGCCTTGGGTTGCGGCATATCGTCATTGCGAGGTTGCGTAGCAACCGCGGCAATCCAGAATTACGAAGTCATAATTCCGCATTAATATCAGATTTGATAAAATCCTATCTTTTTGTAAACCTTCGAAAGGGTTTTGCGGGCGATTTTATACGCTCTGTCCGCGCCGTCCGCCATAACCTTTTCGAGGTAATCTTTATCGGCAAGCAGTCTTTGGTGCTCCGCTTGCAGAGGCGCAAGCTTATCGGCTACGACCTCGCCCACGGCAAGTTTAAAATCGCCGTAGCCCTTGCCCGAAAACTCCCTCTCCGCTTCCTCTACGCTCTTATCGGTAAACGCGCAGTAAACGGTTAAAAGGTTGCTCACCCCCGCCTTATTTTCGGGGTCGTACTTAACCGTGTTGTCGCTGTCGGTCACGGCGCGTCTGAATTTGCGCATAACCGCATCCCTGTCGTCGGATAAGAACACCGCACCGTTGGGGTTTTCCGCAGACTTGCTCATCTTCTTCGTCGGGTCGCACAAGTCGCAAATCTTTGCGCCCATTTTGGGGTACAGCCCCTCGGGGACCTTGAATGTGGGCGTGTAAACGTTGTTGAAACGCTGTGCGATATCGCGCGAAATTTCGAGGTGCTGACGCTGGTCGAGCCCCACGGGCACGAGATCGGTCTGATATAAAAGGATATCCGCCGCCATTAAAACGGGGTAGTCCATAAGCCCCATATTGATATTATCCGCATGCCGCGCCGATTTATCCTTGAACTGCGTCATGCGCTCCATTTCGCCGACGTAGGTGAACGTGTTGAGCGCCCAGCACAGCTCGGCATGGGCGGGCACGTGCGATTGTACGTAGACAATGCTCTTTTGAGGGTCGACCCCGCACGCCAGAAACAGAGCAATAAGCGCAAGCGTCTTTTGCCTGAGTTCGGCGGGGTTCTGCCTGACGGTAATCGCGTGCATATTTGCCGCCGCGAAAATGCAGTCGTAATCTTCCTGCAAGCCGCGCCACGAGCGGAGAGTTCCTATATAGTTGCCGATTGTAAGATTGTTGGTCGGTTGAACGCCCGAATAGAGCGTCTTTCTGTTATCGTCCATAAAAACCCTCCTTTAAAAAATGCTCGAATCAATTTTAACACAGCCGCCGCAAAAACGCAAGCCGACCGCATATATAATTGCTTAAAGCGGCTTTTTGCGGCGGTTATTTACTTAAAATTTGCAGATTGCCCCGCACATATGCCTTAACTATCGGTTTTATCGACGTCAAATAAATCGCCCGCGCGCACCGTTAAAGGAGCGGACTGCCCCGCCGTGCCGCCGCGCGTATAGCCTATTATGAGAGTGTCGCCCTCCCTCGTGTTTAAAAGCACGTCGGTCATTTTGAACTGTCTTGTAATTTCAGTCGTCCTGCCGTTGAGGGTGAGCGAGGTTATAATATCGCCCGCCTGCAACCCTGCGAGCGCGGACAAGCTGTTCGCTGACGTTTCGACGACCGTCGTCTCCTCGAAAATATCCCCCTTGCCCGTCGCGGGGTCAAGCACGAAGCGCGAGTTTTTGTACGAAACGGTGACCCCCAAACGGGTGACAAAGGTGGTTTTTACCGTGCTGTCGGCGGCGTTGTAGTACAGTACGCCGTCGGCGACCGCCGTTAAGACCGACGCGGGAATGGCGAAATTCATACTCGTAATGTCCTCGTCGCCCGCGTTGTTCAAGCCGATAAGCTCGCCCTTCATATTGAAAAGTCCGCCCCCCGAAGAGCCGTGAGTGAGCGCGGTGTCCGTTCGTATAGAGCGGTAACTGCGGGACGTGCCGTCGATTGCAAGGGTGATATTGTCGCTGTCGACGCTGACGATGCCCTCGGTTACGCTTATGCCGCCGTCGTCGGGGTTGCCGACCGCGTAGGTGCTTTCTCCCACCGCGTAATCGTAGCTTATCTCGACGGGCTTGAACTGCGGGTTTACCCTTTTAACGTCGTCTGTGCTTGCCCGCAAAACCGCCACGTCGTAGGCTATCGACCCGCCTATATAGTCGCAGGCGATTGCGTAGGTGTCCGCCTCGTATATGGAATACTGATAGGTGTTTTTGTCCTGCACGGGCGCATATTCGCTGCCGTACATATACACCCAGGTCTTTTCGGTAAAGTTATCATAGCCCGCCGCCGCGTTCTCGTCGTAAATTACGTGGTAGTTGGTTAGAAAATAGGTATACTGTTCGTCGGTTTTATAGATTACGGACGAGCCGCAGTACGCCGTTTCGACTACGCCTAAATACCTGCCGTAGTCGCTGTACTTCTTTTCGTGGAAAACCGTGTACACCTTCGCGCACGAAAGTAGGCACGAGTTGAGCGCCGCAATGCTGTCGTTGCCGTCGGTATTCACGGTGAGATATTTTTCGCAGAACTCCTTAAAGGTGAGCTCCTCTTCGGGGTACATGGTTTTATACGTTTCGTAAACGTCCTCCGCCGTTACGTCCTGCGCGTCCTCGCCGTCGGTGCCGTTTCTGCCGTTGGTCACGGTGAACTGCGAGGTGGTGCCGTCGGAATAGGTTATGGTGTAGTAGTCCACAAGACCTATTGTGTGCGATTTTTCAATTGAGGTGACAGAGGGCGTAGTGTTAAAACAGCCCGCCAAAACGCCGAGCGAAAGGGTTGATATTGCCAAAGCGGTTGCTATAATTTTCTTCTTCATAAATTGTTCCCGCGCGCACATAAGGCGCAAAAAAGATATTGCGATACTTTTATTATATTATGCCAAACGGCAAAAGTCAAAACAACTTTGTGAATATTAGATAAAAAGCAGGGTGTCGTTGCAGCCAAATCCTTTAATTGCTTGCGCGGTAAACGAACTTTATCACAGCAAAACAGCGGTGAGCCACCGCACCCAAGTCCTTTTATTGCTTGCGCGGTAAACGAACTTTATCATAGCAAAACAGTAGGGGTCCCTGCACCCAAGTCCTTTTATTGCTTGCGCGACAGGCAATAACGGAAAGCGGTCACCTCCCACCACTGTCATTCTGAGCGTAGCACGGCAGAGCGATAAAATGTTGAAACGCGCAGGTTTTCGCCGTGCGCAGTCGAAGAATCTTTTTGCGCGCCCTTTCTCGCGCAAAATAATCTGAACCTTGATACAACGCAATTTAAGGCGAACACCCGCTAACTCCGTAATTCTGGATTGCCGCGGCGTGCAAGCGCGCCTCGCAATGACGGTAACCGTGCGCCTCGGCTTGTCGGTACATCGTGCCGCCTTACGGCGGGCGGGGCGAAATGACATACCTTAATGAGCTCGCAAATTATTTTAAAATTTACCGCCATTCTACATTCTTAATTCTTAATTCTTAATTCTGCATTCGCTCGCGTAAGCGTAGAAAAGCAAAAGCCCGCGCGGCAATTTTGCCGCGCGGGCTTTACAAACCCGAATTTATTATAACAAATGGAACACCTCGCCGAACAGGTTGTATTTGCTGAACAGCACAACCATAACGAGCGATATCGTAGACATAATCTTGATAAGAATATCCAAAGACGGTCCTACCGTATCCTTTAACGGGTCGCCTACGGTGTCGCCGACAACCGCCGCGTCGTGAGCCGCGTCATAGCCCTCTTCGCCCTTCTTCGCGCCCTCGATACCGCCGCTTTCGATATACTTCTTAGCGTTATCCCAAGCGCCGCCCGCGTTGCCCGTGTAAATTGCAAGCATTATCGCG
>JAMPEH010000299.1 GCA_023665245.1 Muribaculaceae bacterium | reverse complement strand
CCGAAGCGTTTTCCAGTCTCCTTCCCACATCACCGTGTGGTCTTCCAAACTTGCACTGCATTTTATTATATCGGATATGTCCAAACCGCGCAAGACGGCGGCCGGTTTTTGTCAGGGCACGCGCAGCAAAACCTTCCTACTCCTCCGAAACCACATACTCCGCGTAATACCCGTAGTCTTCCCTCCGGCAGTTCAGCCGCATCCGCACGCCCGCCTCCAGGTACTCAGTCTCGAACACCACCGCGTGCTCGTTGAGGTAGGACACCGCCCTGCCGTCCGTGTAGGGAATCATCATCGTGCACTCCCGGTAACCGCCGGACAGCTCCTCCTCGATCAGGCAGATCAGCTCCTCCATGCCGCTTCCCTCCTTCGCCGACAGGTACACGCCGCCCGGCGTCACGACGGGCAGATGCGCCCGCGCCTGCTCCTGCGTCATCCCCGCCAATCCCGGTATGGCGTCCGGGGAGACGCGATCCGCCTTGTTGTAGGCGTAGAGCATGGGAACGCCGTCGGCGCCCAGCTCCTTCAGCGTGCTGTTCGTCACCGCGATCTGCTCTCTGTAATGGGGATCGCTGTAGTCCACCACCTGAATCAGGACATCCGCCTCCCGCGCCTCCTCCAGCGTGGAGCGGAAAGCATCCACGAGATGGTGGGGCAGTTTGTGGATGAAGCCCACCGTGTCCGACAGCAGAAAGGCGTGATGGTTCTCCGGCTCAATCTTGCGCACGGTGGTGTCCAGCGTGGCAAAAAGCATGTCCTGCTCCACCACCTTTTTCTCCTCCACATCGATCTCGTCGCTGCCGTACCGTTCCAGCATGGCGTTCATCAGCGTGGATTTCCCCGCGTTGGTGTAGCCAACCAGCGCGACCCGCGGCATACCGGAACCCGCCCGGCTTTTGCGCTGGGTCATGCGCTCCGCGCCTACCTCTTTTAGTTCCCTGCGCAGCTCCGTCAGGCGGCGCTCCAACACCCGCCTGTCCAGCTCCAGCTTCTTCTCCCCGGCGCCTCTGTTGCTCAGCGCGCCGCTGCCGCCGCCCTGACGGCTGAGCGCCGCGTGCAGTCCCACCAGCCTCGGCAGCATATACTGCAGCCTCGCCACCTCCACCTGAAGCTTCGCCTCCCGCGACCTCGCCCTCTTTGCAAAGATGTCGAGAATCAGCGAGCTTCTGTCCATGACCGGCTTTTCCAGCCGCTCCTGCAGGTTGCGCAGCTGCATGGGCGACAGGGAATTGTCGAAAATTATGACATCCGCGTCACATTCTGTGGCAAGCTCACGCACCTCATCTACCTTGCCCGTGCCGATGTAAAATGCCTTGTGCACCTCCGGAAGAGTCTGCTGGGCCACACCGGCCACTTCCATGTCGCAGGCGCGCGCCAACGCCCCAAGCTCCTCCAGGGAGAGCAGATAGTCCTCCCCGTTGTTTCGATTGACCCCTACCAAAAACGCTTTTTCCGCTTCCTCACTCTGCGACAAAACACTTCTCCCCTTCCTGCGTCTCCACGGCGAACACTTCCCCGCAGCCCCTCACGGACCACGCCGGAATCTTCCACTCGCCGGGATTCATCTTTTCATCGATAAAAAAGGCGTATCCGTCCTCGACAGCCATCGCCCTGCTGCCGTAAAACGGGGCTGCGTCGTCAAACATCCGCATCACATTTCCATCCTGGTCGATATAGCCCTTTTGGCCATCCTTCTGGAGCAGCCAGCACGCCGTGTCGGCAATTCCGATAGATTCCCCTTCCGCCAAAACCGACTCGTCTGTCAGGAGAATCTGCGTTCCTCCGCCTTCCTCTCTCTGTTCCAGCTTCGCCGCGTCGATCAGGTACGCCTTCGTCTCCCCTCTGTAGGACACGGCGACCGCCATCTTCGTCCCGCTGTTGTAGCAGTAGTTTCCGTTGTGGTAGAATCCGGCAATCTGCCAGTCCAAGTCCCAGTTGTCCGGGGCATACGGATAACCGGCATATTCGGCGACCGCTCCGATGCGCACCGGATACTCCTCCGCTCCCTCCGCGTCATATACGTAGTACAAGTCGGCGGTATCCTCAAAATACGCAATCCCTCTGTCCACATAGCACCCTTCGCAGCACGCGCCGATCGGATAGGCGAAATGGATACTCGTGCTGGTCCCATTCACCTCGACCGCAGCAGAATCCGCCTGTCCCTCCAAAGTCCCGGAGCGCTGCAGCGCTTCCCGCTGCCTGAAAACATCCAGAACACTGCCGTCCGCCGCAATCCGGTATTCGCCCCCTTCAACGCCGTCGCTGGAAAAGGCATAGCCCTCGTTAAAGCCGACCGCTCCCGACTCTCCGTCCATGTTTTCGCCAATGGACTCATAGAGCGTCTCGCCGTCCAGCCTCACATAACCGAAATCATAACTCATATCCGTCTGCACCCAGAGCACAACACCCTCGCTGACCGCCTTGATCGGACGTTCCGTCTGGAAAATGGCATTCCCTTCCCTGTCGAAAACCTTGTAGTCTCCCTCGTTTCCGAAAAAGGTCTGCCCGTCATCGTTGGGCGCCATGCAGGCGTAATCGTACTCGAACGGCACGAGGATTTCGTTGTCGTAAGTGACAAGTCCCCATTTTCCGCCGCTGTTCACGACGATGATGCCGTCGCTTCCCTGGCGCAGCTGATCGTACTTGCCGGAAATCGCCAGCTCCAGAGGACTCTCCGTCTCCTCCTCTTCCGCTTCCGATTCTGCTTCCGTGCCCGCTGCCGCCGCGGCGTTCTCTGCCTGCTCTTCCCCGCCGCCGGTTTTCTCCTCTTCCTCCAGCTGAATCTGTGCCTGCTCCTCCGGCTGAATCTGTGCCTGCCCCTCCGGTCCTGTCTGCTCGTCCGCCCCGGAGCGGGACATAAACACGCCGATCACCGACGACACGCCGACGGCTGCCAGCAGACCGATCAGGATCTTCGTCTTTACGCCAGGCCGCGCCAGCCAGCCCTGGCGCAGAGAACCGCCATCCGCCTCCGTGGTCGCGGCATCGACCAGTTTCTCCGGCATGGGAAGGGCTTCGCACGCCTCGGCTTCCTCCGCGAAGAAGAGAAGCAGAAACGGCGCCAGCGTGTAGAGCCTCGTATCCTTCTCCCTCTCCAGCGCCAGAACCTCCGCCTTGATCTTCGCTTTGGCACGGTTTAGGTGGGACTTGACCGTATTCACCGGAATGCCAAGCTCCTCGGCGATCTCCTCCTGCTTCTTCTCACTGTAATAGTATGCGATCACACACAGCCGCTGCATGTCGCTCAGGCCGTCGATGATCTCCCGGAGCAGCCGTCTCTTCTCCAGATCCTGCAGAATCGACTCCGGCACAAAGGCGTCGTCGTCCGCGACGCGCTCGAGCAGCTCCCGTCCCTCTTCTCCGGACAGCACGGTCCGCTCCTCTTTCTGAAAAGCGGCGTAGCATCTTCTTCTGGCGATCACCGACGCCCAGCCCAGGAAGTCCGCCGGATCCTGCAGCTGGCGGATGCTTTTCACAATCTCCAGATACGTCTCCTGCAGCATATCCTTCGCCGTATCCTCGTCCCTGACCAGATGCGAGATGCAGACATATAAATAGCGGTGGGACAGCCGATAGACGCTGTCGAATTGCTCCTGATTCCCGTTTTGGAAAGCGCGCACCGCCGCTTCCAGTTCCGCCGGTGTTTTCATTTTCTGTCATCCTCCTATGGCGGCCTCCCCCGACAGAAGGCATATCGCTCCTTATTACTCTGTTTTCGGTTCCGGTATGCTGCTCCCTTCGCTGTCGATCGCTTCCTTCGAGGCGAGATAATCCTGCAGCGGCATCCATT
>JAMPEH010000298.1 GCA_023665245.1 Muribaculaceae bacterium | reverse complement strand
TGAAAAAGGCTCAGATTTATATTTGGCTCGGTGCGTTGGCGGTCGGAATCGGCATAGGATTCCTGCATATTCCGGCGGTGGATACCGTGATGAACGTGATTGCCACCATCTACACCAGACTCTTCCGACTGCTGGCTGTACCCACGATAGTATTGGCCGTAATCACCACATTGGCATCCCTCGGGGGTGGCAAACAGTTGAAACGGATGTTCCGAACCACTGTCACCTATACCCTTCTCACCACCCTGTCGGCCTCCCTTGTGGCACTTGCCCTCTACCTGTTCATAAAACCTGGCAACGTGCCGCAAAGCCTTGTCCATGCAGAAGAAGCCACAGCTTCCTTAAACACTACAGCTTCTTATACCGACCATCTGATGTCGGTGATTCCCGACAATATAGTGCGTCCGCTTCTTGAGGGGAATGTGCTTGCATTGCTGCTGCTCTGTTTTGCGGTGGGCATAGCCATCTCGCAAATGCCGGAGTCTCGCTCGAAAGAGATTATCGTGGAGGGTTTGTCTGGAATACAGACCATTCTTTTTACCCTCATCCGTTGGTTGATATTTATATTACCCCTTGGCATTGTGGCATTTGCCGCGCAACTTGTGGCCCAAGCCGGAGTCGGTGTCATGGCAGACTCCATCGGTAAATATGTGATTGTGATCATAGCCGGCAACCTGCTGCAGATGTTTGTGGTGCTTCCGCTTTTTCTTCTCTCAGCCCGATTGAATCCTGTCAAGACTTTCAGCGGGATGTTTCCGGCTGTAATGATGGCATTCTTCACGAAGAGCAGTGCCGCTACCCTGCCGGTGACAATGGAGAGTGCTGAAAACCGTATAGGAGTGAATCCGAAGGTGTCGCGTTTTGTGCTACCGCTTTGCACCACTGTCAACATGAATGGTTGCGCGGCCTTTATCCTCGGCACTTCACTTTTCATCATGCAAAACAATGGTATGCCGCTCACTGTAGCCACTATGCTGGTGTGGGTGTTGATTTCCGTTATTTCCGCAATCGGCAATGCCGGAGTCCCGATGGGTTGCTATTTCCTCACCCTCTCGCTTATGTCTGGCATCGGTGCCGACATCAGCCTTATGGGCATCATTCTGCCTATCTACACCATCATCGACATGGTGGAGACCGCTGAGAATGTCTGGTCCGACTCCTGCGTCTGCGCCATCACCAACCGCAAACTCCGAAATGCCATATAAAAATACATTTCTTGTCACAAAAATCTGAAAAGTTAGCGAAATTTGCAAAAATTTTGCTAACTTTGCAGTTTAATGGTAACAATGATGACAAAATATAAGGTAGGGATTCAAGGCGTAAAAGGTTGTTTCCACGATGTGGCGGCCCACCTTTGGTTTGAGGATGATTCACTGGAGACAATCTCCTTCGATTCGTTTGAAGACATGTTTGCCGCTCTTTCCCAAGAGCCTGACATGCTGGCGGCTGTGGCGATTGAAAACACCATAGCCGGTGCCTTGCTCCAGAATTTCGAATACATACGCAAAAGCGGTCGCACTGTGATCGGAGAATGCAAGTTGCGTGTCTCCCACTCGCTTTGCGCATTGCCGGGAAGTAAGATTGCCGACCTTCATGAGGTGAGATCGCACTATATGGCCCTTCTGCAATGCAAGGATTACCTCTCCCACTATCCCAACTTGAAAAAAGTGGAGGATTTCGACACTGCCGGTTGTGCAAGAATGATAGCCGAAGAAAAGATGGATGGCGTCGCTGCTATTGCGCCGGCCTACGCCGCAAAAATCTATGGACTTGACGTTCTTGCCGAGGGCATTGAGGATGACAACAGAAACTTCACCCGCTTTCTTATAATAGGTCCGAAAGGCTGTCCACAACCGGATGACGCCGACAAGATTTCAGTGGCCTTCACAGTGCCCCACGAAAAGGGAGCCCTCTCGAAGGTGCTGACCATCCTCACATTCTACGACATCAACCTTTCGATGCTTCAGTCAATGCCGGTGGTGGGACATGAATGGGAATACCGTTTTTACGCCGACCTCACATTCGACGACAAAGATAGATGCCAACAGGCTATCGCGGCAGTCGCTCCCCTCACCAGCGATTTCCGCATTTTAGGAACCTATAAAAGTGCTACAAAATGAAAGATATAAAACCGCTATTCGACGACGAGTCGATGATGAAGGAACCGATAATAATCGCCGGCCCCTGCAGCGCCGAAAGTGAGACACAGGTGCTCGAAACCGCCCGCCAACTGGCAGCAGGAGGGGTGAAGATATTTCGTGCCGGAATATGGAAACCACGCACCATGCCCGGTTGCTTCGAGGGTGTAGGTCTGGCCGGGCTGCCATGGATGAAGAAAGTGAAGGAAGAGACCGGTATGATGGTGGGCACAGAGGTGGCCAGCAAAAGCCACGTGATTAGCGCAATCGCTGCGGGCCTCGACATAATATGGATTGGTGCCAGAACATCGGCAAGTCCCTTTGCCATGCAGGAGATTGCTGACACTCTGAAAGAACTCAACGCTGACATTCCGGTGCTCATCAAGAATCCGGTGAATCCTGACCTTGACCTCTGGATAGGTGCCGTCACCCGCATCTACAATGCCGGAATACGCCGCATCGGAGTTATCCACAGAGGGTTCAGCACCTATGGCAAACACCTCTACCGCAACCAGCCGATGTGGGCATTGCCCTTTGAGTTTGCCCGCAGATTTCCTGACATACCGGTGATCTGCGACCCAAGCCACATCACCGGGGCCCACGACCTTGTGGCTCCTCTCAGCCGACATGCCCTCGACATGGGTTTCGACGGCCTGATGATAGAAAGCCACATCAATCCTTCATGCGCACTCAGCGATGCCAAGCAACAACTTCTGCCTTCGGAACTGACTGAGTTGATGAAAGAACTGACCGTCAGGGAAAAACCGACCGGCACTCCGGAACTTGATGCCCTCCGTACCGACATCGACCATATCGACAGCGAACTGCTCGACCTGCTTGCAAAGAGAATGGAGGTATCGAAGAAAATCGGCGAATACAAGAAGGAGCACAATATGATGGTGGTGCAACTCGGCCGACACGACAAGATCATGAAAGAGCGCACCGAAACCGGCGAGAAACTCGGTCTCCCGAAGGAATTCATCGGCCGCATCATGAGTGCAATCCACGAAGAGAGCGTGAAGCGACAACTGTAATCAATGCACAATGCACAATGCACAATAGTTTGCATTCTGCATTTTGACATTTTGTCATTTTGACATTTTGACATAAAAAAATAAACAACAATAACATGAAAGAAACAGAAGAAAACTTGAGCACAGGCACGGGACTTCCGGAAAATGCCTTCCGCGAACTTGCCGCCGACGAGCAATATGCTCCGGTGATGCACCCGGCCCACGACCAGTCGGAGGCCACCCCATATTCAGTGGGAATGGGTCTGCTGATGGCCGTCATCTTCTCGGCTGCCGCCGCCTACCTCGGACTGAAGGTGGGTCAGGTGTTTGAAGCCGCCATCCCCATCGCCATCATCGCAGTGGGTCTCTCCAACGCCCTTGGCAAGAAGAGTGCCTTGGGCCAGAACGTGATAATCCAGTCGATCGGAGCATGCTCGGGCGTGATTGTGGCGGGTGCCATTTTCACTCTTCCGGCTCTCTTCATCCTGCAGGCAAAATATCCCGAGATCACTGTGGAGTTCTACCAGATCTTCATGAGCAGTTTGCTCGGTGGTATACTCGGCATACTCTTCTTCATCCCCTTCCGTAAATATTTCGTGAAGGACATGCACGGCAAATATCCTTTCCCGGAGGCCACCGCCA
>JAMPEH010000297.1 GCA_023665245.1 Muribaculaceae bacterium | reverse complement strand
TATTATAATGTAGACGAAAAAACGTTTGTAATTAGTACAAAATACCACTGTGTCGGATTCGATTACCGCTATGACGATCGCGGAAACGAGACCGAAGTTTATTATATCGGCATAGACGGAACAGAAAAAATGTCCCGCAGAGACAGCGGGGCTGCCGTGCTAAAGAAAAAGTATGACAATGTCGGCACTTTTACCGGCGAAGTATACTACGACATGGATGGCCAGCCCACGCCGCAGCAGGAATACGGCTACGCTTTTATGGAATACAGCCTGGAAAACGGCAATGTCTGCGAGAAAAGATATTATGACACAAAACATGAGCTGACCATCCGGAGCGACACGGGCTACGCGGTGGAGAAGAGGGAGTACGATCCGGCAGGGCGCTGTGTCCTATGCCTCTACTATGACGCCCACGGGCAGTTGATTCTCAGCGGTGAGTACAATTGTGCCGGTCTTCGCTACGCGTACGATGAAATGGGTAACCACACGGATACGTGGTGTCTTGGGACTGACGGCAAACCCATGTTCTGCCGGGATCTCGGATATGCGCATGTGCAGTACCGGTACGACGAGTACGGACGCCAGACGAAACGGAGTATTTTTGACGCCGCGGACGAACCCGTCCTTCATTTTGAAGAAGGCTACGCCTCCTGTGAATACGATTACGACGCGGCTGGAAACCGGCTGGAAATCCGCTACTATGACACGTACGGACAGCTGACGGCCAGAACGGACACCGCCTGCGCCGTGGAAAAGTACGAGTACAATTCGCTCGGACAGCGCATTCGGGAACAATATTTTGATTCCTGGGGCGAACATCCTGTCGTACACAAGACAAACCATTGCGCCGGTATCGAATATGGATACGACGAGAGAGGCAGACAGACCGAACTTCTCTATATAGACGCCGACGGCAAACCTATGATCCGAAGCGACAACGGCATTTCCTATCTGCGCAAACGGTTCGATTCCTTTGGACACCTGGAGGGCGAAGATTACTTCAACGTGTACGACGCCTATGACATAGAAAGAAGCTATCGCCTCGAGGCAGCGGTCTGGAAGGGCAGAGGCTACTCCTCCTTTACCAACGAATACGAGGGCGGCCAGTGCACGGCGGCCCGCTATGAGCACAACGGTGATTACGTCCTGCGGGAAGACAGAAACTTCGCGCGGACCGAGTGGGAGTACGACGAGTACGGGCAGTGTACAGCTGTCAAGTACCTCGGAACGGACGGAGATTGGATTATTTCCGACCAGAACTGCGCGGGTTTTCTATATGATTACGATGAAAAGGGAAAGAAGACGGATACCTGGTATATCGGCTCGGACGGCGATTTCCTGGTGCGGGACGATAAGGGATTTGCGCACATCCACTCTCTTTACGATGAGATGGGAAACGAGGTCACCGTGGCATACCTGGACGACAGTGGAAATGATGCAGTTGCGAAGGATGGTCAATTTACCATTTATCAGAGCAGCTACCTCGACGGAAAGTGCATCGCGAGGCGCTATTTCGATGCGGGCAAACAGCCTGTCAGGACGAGCAACGGAGGCTATGCTTATTATAAAAAAGTCTATGAGAACGGCAACTGCATCGAAACCAGCTACTATGATGAAAATGACAATCTTGTCAGTTATCTCGATGGGGAATACGCCGTCTGCAGATACGAGTATGATGCATCCGGCAATACTTTGTCCACTGTGTATTATGACACCACCGGCGAAAAGACTGTGGTCAACAGCGACTTCGGGATCGCGGGCTGGCGGTACGCCTACGACAGCAAAGGCAATCACACCGACACCTGGTATCTGGGAACGGACGACAAACCGCTCGTGAATGAAAAGTACGGATGCGCGCATCTGCACTTCGACTACAACGCCTTGAGCCAGTGCATCAGGACCTCCTATTTTGACGCGGACGAAAATCCGGTCATGCTGGTCGGAAGCGAGTACTTCTGCAAAGAGCAGAGCTACAAAGACGGAATCTGCGTCGAGGAGCGGTATTACGACACGGAACATAATCTGACCATTCGCAAGGATATCGGATATGCGGTTATCAAATATACTTATAACGACCTGTGGCAGCGAACAGAGTATACCTACTATGGGGCGGACGGGGAATACGTCGCGGACAGCTCCGGATACGCGGGATACCGCTATGAATACGACGACTGGGGCGAGGTGGAAAGCGTTTCGTACATGGACGTGAACGGAAATTATGAGTGAGTGCTTTTTAAAAATATGATTAAACATCCCATGAAAAAAATTTCATGGGATGTTTTCCTGATTCACTGTTACGTCATCTTCCTGCGGTACTTCTCAGCATCCCAGTTGAGGAGTTCATTCTCCTGTGCGTCGCTTAAGCAGCTCATTTTGCTGCCGCTGTTTTCGTACTGGACTCGCGCCGCGAAGCTCATCACATTTTCGATCTCCTGCGCTTTTCTGACACTCTCCGCCACAATATAGAAATATCCTTCGCAGTAAATCAGCGTCGGCGTGCCATAGTGCTCCATAAAATCCAGAATGTCCCGCTTATCATAATCCCTGGCGAGACGCAGCAGTTTCTTGTTTGCATAAACCACGCAGTCGGGACAGAATCCATGCTCCCACAAACCCTGCTCCACGAGCGCCGCGCCCGCATATTCCCTCGACAAATACCGATTCTCGGACAGATAGACGATATCTCCCGCCAGCGCGTCGATCTGCTGTATCGCCTGATAGAGCGCGGTCGCCGCGCGGTAAGCGCCATCGTCAATCCCCAGATATCCGGCAATCTTGTCGAGTACCGCCTCCGTCCGAGCGATCACCGAATCCCCATCGTCCCCGCTGACCACCAGCCCGTGATTGGCGAGAAAGACGATCCCTCCGTCCGCCCCCTGCTCGCGCTGTTTTTGATACATCTTATAGTACGTTTCCGCCAGCGCCGCGCCCGGCTTCCTGTACGGAACAAACACCGCCTTCGGAAAAAGCGTGCGCAAAATCTCCATGCCGCCCTCCCTGGCGGCCAGAATGTTGACCAGCGTCGGATGCGAGTGCAGTGTGTATTTCCCGGTGACAGCGTGAAGAAAAGTCTCGATCGAAGCTCGCCCTCCCTCAATCTGCGCCTCCCGCAGCAATTCCTTGCCGATTTCCTCGGTGAAAGTGTTTTCCGGCGGAATATTTTCCGATTCCGATAAAGAGGCTTCTGCTGAGACGCTTTCCGGCATATTGAAAGCTGACATGATTTTTCCATCCATTTCCTGCTGCGCCTGCGCCTCTGCTTTTTGAGACATTGCAGCGTCCATCTGCTGCTTTGCAATATGTTCCGTAAAATAATCAACTATTTTACGATAATTTACTTTTGAATAGCCGTTCTGCTCGTCCACATCTGCCAGTTGATACCCCGAACTCTTGACCAGCATAATGTGGTCGTCTAACTTGACGGAAGTGTTGCCACCGCCCGCCTGCGCCAGATCGTTGCGCATCCCGGCGTATTTCGATATTTTTATAAAATCCTGCATGATATGTAGTTTCCTTTCCTGAAGTGCACCGGATTGTCCGGCATGAATTGTCTGCATTTATTATACGTTCTTTTTATGAGGCAGGCAACCGTGGAAAGATAAAGTCCTCAAATTAAATAATTCGTATTTTAACATGAAATGTTATAAGGCTAAGCGGTTACTAATCTACATCTTCTTCCTCATAAAAGTAGTTGCACTCGGAACAAAAATTGCTATAATAGAATTACAAATCTATATAAAAGAATCCTGTAAGGATTCGTTTTTCACATTTACGCATAAGCACTGTGCTGCGCGGATAT
>JAMPEH010000296.1 GCA_023665245.1 Muribaculaceae bacterium | reverse complement strand
AATAATTAGAAGTTATTGTAAGATAGATTATAGCATAAAATGATATACTTTGCAATAGAAAAATAAAACTTCTTGGAGGAATTATGAACTATTTGTCTAAATTTATCAATCATATATCCGCTACTAAAAATCTTTCGGATAAAACTCTCTCAGCTTATACAAGCGACTTAAAACAATACTTTGAGTATGAACACAATATTCTGCATCCGGATATTTGTTCGTTTATTGCATATTTAAGTTCTCAGCTTAGACTCAAAGACACTTCCATTCGACGCAAAATTATCACTCTAAAATGTTTCTACTCTTACTTGGTAGATACAGAAATCATAAACAACTCCCCTTTTACAAAACTAAAATTCCGCTTCAAGCAAGAACACAAATTACCTAAAACAATAGCAATCAAAGATGTTTCCCAAATACTTGATTACTTCGATTCAGTAGACTATGAGACTTTGACCCCTTTCGCAAAGTTCGAATACACTCGCGATGCCGCTCTTATGGACTTGCTAATAAGCACCGGTATGCGTATCGGTGAGGTAGCGGCTATTACACTGAACGATATTATCATTTCAGAACGGACTTTACTCATACACGGCAAAGGACGTAAACAACGTCTTATTTACATATCGTCGCCTATTACTTGGAATCGTATTATAGCGTTAATCAAAGAGCGTAAGAAAGTATCTGGAAATAATCTTTTCGTCAACCGTTACGGCAATCCTATCAGCATTCATGGAATCGAATACATTTACAAGAAATACTTAAAGAAAGCGAAAATCGCCACACACTCAACACCGCACTATTTACGGCACACATTTGCTACTAACCTACTCGCTAACGGCGCTGATCTTCGTTCAGTTCAAGAGATACTCGGTCACGCAAGTGTCGCTACAACTCAAATTTATACCGAAGTAACAACTCAACGTAAAAAGCAAGTCCTTAATAAATTTAATTATAGAAACAAACTATAGCGATATTTCAATTACTAATTTGCGAATCAAAATCAAATAAGCGTGATTTGTAATCCCTTACTGCTAACGACCGACCATTAGCACCACAAGAAACCACGGTTAGTCCTTCTTGTTCTAACTTTATTTTCTGTAAGTCTTTGGAATAGAACAATGTATCACAAAGGAATCCGCGAGTGGACACTACACGCCATAACGGTATTTTCTCTATATTGCCCATTATAATGCTGTCGCCGCTGAATTCTACTCTATTCACGCCATACTTCTTTGCAAGATATGCACGTATATCTTCATCGCGTGTTATCATACCGATTGGTACTTTACAAACTAAATCATAGTATTCTTTGTACGAAATATACTTTGCCGGCGTTGCAGGGATATACTCAATCTTATGTTCTTTATGTACTTTACCTTGCGGCAACTTAATATCGAAAGGCAAACCGCCGTCCAGCACTATACGACAAAGCAACGCTCTCACTGCCGTCGGAATATCTATTCCCAACTTTTCCAATATTTCGGTAGCATCGCGTTTGAGATTGTTATCCACTCTTACCTGTAATAAACTTTGTTCTTGCATATGCCCTCACATAATTTTGTATTAGTTTGTCATACGCAATTATCTCATACATTGTCGCTGATGTCAAGGCATTTTCTCTTTTCTCCGAATATATTGTGTATAAATTTAGTTATTATTTTATTAAATATTTGCTCATTGAGGATAATCGTAATAAAATGCACTTAATATTTGTGTTTAATTACAATTATATTTTAACCCAAATCAATACAATTTTTCACCATAAAAAGTTGTACGCTATTACTATGATTTGTGTTTTTCTATAATCTCCAACAATTTAATATTTAATTGTTTATAAATAGTATAAGCTTTAGAATAATTATTATATATCTCTTTTTCTCTTTCCTCGAAATGAACAGCACCCTCCAAAACTCGCGCATCAAATAGATATTTTATTGCATCTTCATGCATTATAATGTATGGCGTTATATCCACGTCCATTAAATCCATACGTTTTACGTATTCACAATATTTTTTTTCTAAAGCAACACAATTGTATTTATAACAATCACGCAACAATCTTTCTATGTGTCGTTCCGCTTTATCAATTTCTTTTCTCTTTTCTTTAGCCTCTGAGAATGTTGCTTTTGCTAAATGAATAAAAATTGCCCTAATTTCATTAAAAACACTGATAGGGAAATTATTCTCTAACACTTCATATTCAACAATCATCGGATTGATTTTGTTAAGATAAACTGAATAAATATTTTCCATCTTTTCTTTTATTGTCATAATCTACTCACTATATTGTGCGATAATTCTATCTAGATCATCATTGATCTCTTTCATATAAGTTATTCTACCTTGAGCTAATAACGGGTTACCACGTGATTCCTCACCCTTTACAAACAAAGGCTCAACATGATGTACACGGTCTTCATCGTCCCAAATAAAAGCTGATGCCATCATATTTCGAATAGCATTTTTTTTCAACTTATGGATTTCCCCATCCGCAAAAACTAAATTGACCGATTCTCTTTGAGGATCCGGCCTTTCGTTTACTTTTATTCCATTATCTATTAGACAATGAATATCAAACGCCTTAGCCATTTATGCTCCCACATGCTCCGCTACGAGCTCGATTGATTTCTATGATTTTTATATATTTTTGACTACTAGGTTTAATGCATACTTGAACCTCCGGATAAGCTAAATGCAATTTTTTTAATAAACAAAACATTGCTTCACTTATGTATGGTTGTTCATTCGCATCAAAGCAACCAATAATCATATCAATATCTTTATAGTTAAAAATACTATCGAATAATGCACATCTATAAATATGCCAGTCTAAGTCATCATTTCGATTTTCAATAAGTAACCTATTAAATTCATCTTCCCATCGAATAAAACGCTCATAATCATCCCTTTTTCGCAAATCTAAAATACGACTATTATCTATTGAGATTGTCGAACGTATAATTGCTGGATCTTTTATAGAGGAGCCAAACTTTTCTGTTGGATTGGTCGTCCACCATTTTGCCAACGCTTCATCCACATAAAAATATATACCATTGCCGAGCCAATGGCTGTCACTCTTTTTTACTACAAATTCCGAATCTTGAATTTGCAATGCAAGATTATAATCTGTTCCGTGAAATACCTTTATATTCATATTTAACATTAGTAAAAAATACTTTTGCCTAAAAGAAAGCAAAAGACAAGTTCTCCTCCTCAGGATTTACTGCAATTGCAACCCGACTCTTAGGCACTGTTATTATAACCCATTTAGATATAAAACGCAAGTAAATTATAGCACTATGCTGAAAAAAGTACAAATAATCGACATCCCATTTCAAAACTCCATGCTATATGTTATTTCATCATATACTCTCACGCTTCTCCGAATATATTGCCTTTCGGCTTTGTGGTTTGGCACAGATAAAAACCATAAGTCAACGGCAAAAAATATTGCGGAAAACTTTTAGTTGTCAATAGTCAGGTTCGTAATGGACTTGACTTTTTACTTTGACACAATATTTTGTTGCTGATCGTTGACTTATGGAATAGCTGTATTTTAACGTATTCATTCATTGTATTTTTCCTGTGCCTCGTTTGTTTTTGCCGAAAGGCAATAAATATTCGGAGGTAAATCCAAAATGAAAGAAACAAGTGCAAAAGTAAATCAAGAGAACGAAGTAAGAAAATACTTCCTTTCCGAGTTCTCTTACGACGACGGAGAGTATGAGATTACGTTCAACATAGTAGATGTGAATTTCCTTGCCGAAACCATTACGGTCGCTATTACAAGAGCGGGTCGTA
>JAMPEH010000295.1 GCA_023665245.1 Muribaculaceae bacterium | reverse complement strand
CGATGTGATTCGTCAGGGCTATAATGCCGAACTCGACGAGCTGCGCGAAATCGCTTTCAAGGGGAAGGACTATCTTATGAAAGTGCAACAGCGCGAAATCGCCGCTACCGGAATTTCGTCGCTGAAAATAGGATATAACAATGTGTTCGGTTACTACATAGAGGTGACCAATACTCATCGCGACAAGGTGCCGCAGGAATGGATAAGAAAGCAGACACTTGTCAACGCCGAGCGCTACATAACCCCCGAACTTAAAGAATATGAAGAAAAAATACTCGGCGCACAAGAGCGTATAGCTTCAATAGAATCGACACTCTACAACGAGCTGATGGCTGAGGTTGCCAACTTCATGCCTGCCATACAGCTCGACGCCAAATTGTTGGCTCGTCTCGACGTGATACTCTCATTTACACGCACCGCACTCGAGAACCGCTATAACCGTCCTGTAGTCGACGACTCGCTCGTAATCGACATCAAGGAAGCGCGTCACCCCGTCATTGAGAAAGAACTGCCACCGGGCACACCGTATATCACCAACTCCATAAGGCTTGACAACGAGTCGACCCAGATAATGATGATTACCGGACCAAACATGTCGGGTAAGTCAGCGTTGCTGCGTTCTACCGCCCTCAACGTGCTTATGGCGCAGATAGGCTGTTTCGTGGCTGCCGAGAGCGCGCGCATCGGTGTGGTCGACAAAATTTTCACCCGTGTGGGAGCCAGCGATAACCTGTCGCTCGGTGAGTCTACATTCATGGTCGAGATGAACGAGGCGGCTTCGATTCTCAATAACATGAGTCAACGTTCGCTCATCCTGTTCGATGAACTCGGAAGAGGCACGTCGACCTACGACGGAATATCAATCGCCCGGGCTATCGTAGAGTATATCCACGACTTTGGTACCATGCACCCCAAGACGCTATTTGCCACCCACTATCACGAGCTTAACGAAATGGAGAACAGCTTCAGCCGCATCGTCAACTACAACGTGGCTGTGAAGGAGATTGACGGCAAAGTCGTGTTCCTACGCAAACTGAAACGCGGAGGCAGTGAACACAGTTTCGGAATCCACGTGGCACAGTTGGCCGGAATGCCTCGCTCTATTGTGGAGCGTGCCAACAGCGTACTTCTCCAACTCGAGAAAGCCAACAGCAACGCCGGAACAAAGATTACTTCCACCGGGTCGACGCCACAAAGCTCTGCCGAGGCTGGAGTGCAGCTCTCGTTCTTCCAGCTCGACGACCCCGTGCTTACCCAGATTCGCGACGAGATACTCGACCTCGACATCAATAATCTCACCCCCGTCGAGGCGCTCAACAAACTTAACGACATCAAAATCATAATCACCGGAAAATGATTGACAACGAAATAAAATTACCCTGCAAGATTGCCGACTACGATGACCTCACGGAGTTGCAGAAGCAACTCGTCGACAAAGCCAAGGCTGCCACCTATCGCAGCTATGCACCGTATAGCCGTTTCAGCGTCGGAGCCGCCATTGCTCTCGACAATGGGGAAACTGTCACCGGTAGCAATCAGGAGAATGCGGCTTTCCCTTCAGGAACATGTGCCGAACGCACTGCCGCCTATTATGCCCATTCTCAATTTCCCGATGCTCGCTTCATCGCCATTGCCGTTGCAGCCCGCGGCACTTCGGGCGACTGGCTTAGAGAGCCAATATCGCCCTGTGGAGCATGTCGCCAGGCATTGCTTGAATACGAGACGCTCGCCGGCAGCGACGTACAGGTATTGCTCGTGGGGATGAAAGGAATTTATATTCTTCCGTCAGTCAAGACTCTGCTACCTTTTGCTTTTGAAGAAATAGGATAAAAATAATCAACATCTGTTATCTCCTCTAAAAAAATGACCGTTCAAGAATCGATGCGGCAGATTCTCGCCGCCGAGAGTGAAGCCATAAGAAATATCCCCGTCAGCGATCAGTATGACCGTGCTGTCGATGCTATTGTCGAACGGGTCCACAACCGCCATGGCAAACTCGTCACCTCCGGAATGGGCAAAGCCGGACAAATAGCAATGAACATTGCAACCACATTCTGCTCTACCGGTACCCCCGCAGTCAACCTGCACCCCTCTGAAGCGCAACATGGCGACCTCGGAGTGATTCAACCCGACGACATCCTGCTGCTCATCTCCAATTCCGGAAAGACCCGCGAAATCGTGGAGCTGATAGCTCTGGCACGCAATCTCTACAACGACCTGCCAATAATAGTCATTACCGGCGACCCCGACAGCCGCCTCGCGCGCGAGGCCGACATAGTGCTTGCCACAGGAGGCGCACCCGAAGTGTGTCCGCTCGGTCTCACGCCCACCACCTCCACCACAATGATGACCGTCATAGGCGACGTGTTGGTTGTGAACGTAATGAACAAGACTCGGTTTACCCGTGCCGACTATGCCAAACGTCATCACGGAGGCTATCTCGGTGTAGTTTCCCGAGGCGAGGACGACAAGAATTAAACTATGAGCAACCGAATAATAGTAATAGCCGACGCCGACTATCAGATAACCTTCGACCGATTGAACCCGACAGGTGCCACTCCCGGCGGTACGCTGCTCAATACGGCATGTGAACTCGCCCGACGCCAATTCGATGTGGCGTTGGCATCAGAGGTGGGCAACGACATCGTGGGCGACATAATCATCGACCGGCTCAACAGTTGCGGAGTCGACACCCACAGCGTGGATCGCGCGGTGAATTGCGCCACACCTGCCACACTGATTTTCACCGACGGGAAGCGCACCACCATGCGCTACACCCGATGCGAGACCGACAGCGAAGGTTTCGACATCGTGTGGCCCGAGATCAACCCCGGTGACACGGTGCTGTTCGGAGGATTCATCGCAATCAATCCACGATGCCGCAACCGGCTGTTGCAGCTCCTTTCACACGCCGCCGAACGCAAAGCCGACATAATTTACTTTCCCGGATTTGACCCTACGCGCATAAGCCGCATCACCAAAGTGATGCCCATGATTTTCGAGAATCTCGAGATAGCCGGCAGCGTCATAACCCGTACCTGCGACATCGAATATATCTTCGGCAAGAGTGACCCTCAGAAAGCATTCAACGACCACATAGACTTCTACGTGGACCGATACTGCAACATCGCTCCCGACGGTAACATACTTTTATTTAACATAAACGGAACAATCGACTCTGCCAAAATCTCACCCGCCTCCGACGTCGGAATGATTAGCGAAGTCATTGCACTAAAATTTTTGAACTGACATGTCAACAGCAATAAAAAATGCCGCACCTCAAGGCAATCTGCCAAAAGTGGAAAATATGAGAGTGGCGATAGTCGCCGCCGAGTGGAACGGACATATCACCGGCGCACTCACTCAAGGAGCCCTCGATGTGTTCCGCCGTGAGAAATTCCCGGAAGAAGATGTCGACGTCTACCATGTTCCGGGTGCCGTGGAACTGACCTTTGCCGCCTCACAACTCATAGAGTCGTCGCTCTACGATGCAATCATAGTGTTCGGATGCGTCATCCGCGGCGGTACACCCCACTTCGACTATGTATGTCAAAGCGTTACACAAGGCGTAACCTCACTCAATGCCGACTGTGACATACCGGTAATTTTCGGAGTACTCACCGTCGACAACGAGCAGGATGCCCTCGACCGCGCCGGCGGAAAGCTCGGCAACAAAGGTTCGGAAGCAGCCGAAGCCGCTATAAAAATGCACGATTTTGTTTGCAAAGTCAAAGAACTATAACTATCTTTGCAAGTGCAACGGGCGAATACCAGAGTGGCCAAATGGGGCAGACTGTAAATCTGCTGGCTTATGC
>JAMPEH010000294.1 GCA_023665245.1 Muribaculaceae bacterium | reverse complement strand
CGGGAGGCACCGCGCGGGTGCCGGTGACGGCCAGCTCCTTCAGGCCGATGCCGGTCCCGGCGCGGGCGTAGGAGTTGATACCGGTGAAGTAGAGGCGCAGATAGCGCGTGCCGCTGGGAAGGGCGGTAGTAAAGTCCGTGCTGTTGACGGTGAAGGTGGGGTTAGAGTCGCTGACGGCGGTCCTGGTGCCGCGGTAGAGGTCGACCCAGCCTTCGCCGTTCTTGGTGTGCCTGTTGGTGGTGTCGTCGGTGGAATAGGTGGTGGCGTCGCCGGGGGTGGTGTAGCCATCGTAGGAGATGGAGCTGCCGCCGGCCTGGATGTAGTAATCGGTGGGCCAGACGTTGGCGTTATACTGCATGACGATCTGGGAGATGCTCTCCACGTTCTCACCCAGGTCGACGGTGAGCCAGGAGACGGCGTTTTCCAGGGTATCGTAGAGGGTGGAGCCGTCCTTGTCCTTCATCTTGTTGCCGCTCCAGAGGGTGCCGGTGCTGCCGTCTATGGCCTTGGCGGGGTTCTGGGTGGTGACCTCCATGCCGGAGGCCCAGACGTTGGCGTTGTCGGTGGGGCTTTCGGGCAGGAGACTGCCGGAGGCGGTGGTGCCACCCTCGGCGGCACGGACGGTGACGGTGGCGGTGAGGGTGAAGCAGCCGGGGTTGGTGAGGGTGTCGGAGCCCAGGACGCCGGTAAAGGTATAGGTCCCGGCGGTGGCGGCGTCGTAATCCTCACAGGTCCAGGTGATGGGGGCATCGGCGGTGATGGCCGCGCCACTCCCGTCCGTCCCGCTGGTGGTGACGCTGACCGTCTCCGGGAGGGGCAGGTCGGAAAGGGCGGTGCCCGCCATGACGGTGACGGGAGAGACGGCGTCGGCGGGCTGCTCGTAGATGTTGGGATAGAGGGTGGGGACGGCCCCGGCGGGGGCGGACTCACCGGCCAGGACGACCTCGGCGATGGTGGGGACGTCGGAGGCGGTCCAGGTGACACGCAGGCCGGTGATGGCCCCGACGGCGGAGAGCTGGAGGACGGTGGCGCTCTGGGTGAGGGCGCCGAGGTCCTGCCAGGCGCCGTCCTTCTGGACCTCCACCCTGGCGGTGGCGCCGGAGGAGCCGCCACGGAGGACGGTGACGCCGGTGAAGGCGGTGGGGTCCTGGAGGAGCTTGGTCCAGGAGCCGTCGGTGTTGGCGGCGGGGTCCAGGAAGGTCAGAAGGTCGCCGTCGGAGGCGTTGGCGGCCTCGCCGGAGGTGGAGGAGACGGCGGTGGGGACGAAGCTGTGGTCCACGGTGGTGTTGACCTCCAGCTCGTTGATCTTGATCCAGTTGGCGGCCTCCACATCGGCCACGGCCAGCTTGAGGTAGCGGCCTACCACGCCCTCACCGTCGCAGGTGAAGTAGCGGTAGGGCACGTCCATGTCGTAGTGGTTGTCCCGGAGCTCGGCCACCAGGGTCCAGGAGCCGTCGGGGTCGGTGGTATTGCCCACGAAAATGTCCAGGTTGTGGGGGATGTCGTCGCCGCTTTCGGGGATCCAGACGGTGACGTCGTGGACGCCCTGGGTGGAGCCCAGGTCGAAGATGGCGTACTGGCCGTAGGCCTGGCGGGTGTTGGTATAGACCTGGGTGGAGCGGTCGCCGTCCACCACGTTGTCCCAGGAGCCGGAGTGGACGCCGATATTGCTGTTAACATAGGAGAGCTCGGTCACCGCAGGGAGGGCGGCGGAGAGGGTGACGCCGGAGAGGGTGACGGCGGCATCGGCGCGCAGGCGCAGGTAGCCCATGAGGGCGGTTTGGCTGAGCGAGCCGGTGAGGGCGGTCCAGCTCTGGCCGTTGACGGAATACTCCAGGGTGACGCCGGCGGGAAGGCCGGCGGCGGAGACCGACTGGACGGCGGTGAGCGCCGGGAAGCGGATGCCCACATACTTCCCGGCGGCGAGGGCAAGGCTGCCAATAGAGAGGGTATAGACCCCGCCGTCCAGCACGGGCCGGAGGGTGAGGTCGGGGACGTTGGTATAGAGCAGGTCGCCGTCGGCGGTGGTGACGGTGAACTCCCGGATGTGGGTCCAGTAGTCATTTTTACTGCCGTAGCCGACCTTGGTCAGGCGCAGGCGGACATAGCGGGCGGCCACAGAGAGCTCGTCCACGTGGATATGGCGGGAGTTGACGTTGGAGACCAAGGTCTGCCAGGTCTTGCCGTCGGCGGAGTACTCCAGGGCGCCGTTGTGGAAGTAGTCGTGGTCGGTATCGGAGTTGCCCTGGAGGATGTCCACGGCGGAGACCAGCTTGACCTTGCCCAGGTCCAGGCCGTAGTAGTCGCCCAGCTGCTGGACACAGCCGGACTCGTAGTTGGCGCAGGTGGCGCTGTCGCCGTCAAACATTTTCTGGGCGTTGGCGTCGTTGGCGCGGACAGTGCCGGCCATGCGGACGATGGGGGCGATCTCAGCGGTGACGAGACCGCCGGGGTTGAAGGCCTGGGCCATGGCCTCCTTGACGTAGTCCAGGACGGCGTTGGCAAAGGGCTGGAGCCGACGGCTGCCCGACTTGACCTTATTGGCCTGGCTGACGTTGGGGTTGGAGGAGGAGTTCACGTCCCACTGGCCCAGGGCCACGGCGCCCTCGGAGAAGAGGTTCCAGGCGCCGCTCACGTCCTGGTCTGCCACCGCGTCGGCGGCGTGCATACCCTTGATGGCGGCGGTGACCACGCTCTCCAGGGACTTGAGCCAGGGCCCCAGCTCCCGGACCAGCTCGGCGTTGGCGCAGTTGGCGCGCACGTCGGCCACGGCGGCGAGGATGTTATCGAACTCGTCGAGGAGGTCCTGGGCCCCGGCGATCTCGGAGAGGGGCTGGCCGCTCAGGAGGGCGGACTGGACCGAGGCGAGGGTGTCGGCCAGGTACTCGGATTCGGGGAAGCCCTGGGGGATACGCCCGGAGTTGGGGCAGTTGGAGACGTTGCGGGCAATGGTGAGGTAGGACGCATAGACCTCCGGCTGGAGGTACTTGAAGCAGTCCTCCCAGAGGTCCTCTAGGTAGTCGGTATAGTTGTCCCGGTTCCAGCACCAGGAGAGGAGCTGGAAGTGGGCGACCTTGTTGGCCTCCGGGGAGGACATACCGTTGGAGAGAAGGCCGGTCTGGCCGGTGAGGCCGTCGGCAGTGGAGACGTAGTGGCTGATGTCGCCCAGGAAGAGGCCGCGGCCGCCGCAGTGCTCCGAGCAGGGGTAGTTGAGCCAGGTGACCACCTGGTGCTCGGCGCGCTCACGGGGCCAGTCGATGCTGGACTGGGTGATGGGGGAGTTCACGTCGTCCCCCGTCCAGTAGAGATAGATGTCGCTCTCCAGGCCCAGGCTGTTGAGCTCGGTGAGCTCGGCACCGTTGTTGCCCGACCAGGCCTTGTTATAGCCCTTGCAGCAGTAGATGAGGGGCATACAGTCCCCCTTGGTCTTGAGCCAGGCGTTGGTGTCGTTGAGGAGGCGGACGCACTCGGCGTTGGTGCCGGAGCTATAGTCGTCGTTCAAGAGCTGGAAGCCGCGCACGCCCAAGTCGTAGAGGGACTGGAACTTGGCCAGGACCTTATCGCGGGCGGTGATGTAGTCGGCCTCGGAGAGGGCGGAGGAGGTGCTGCCCAGGACGTTGGCCTTGCCGATATGGAGGCTCCAGACGTAGTTGACCTTGCTGGCCTTACAGACGTCGATGAGCTCCTGGAGGTCGGCGGCCTCATCGGTGGGATAGGGATTGGCCCAGTTGGCGCCGCCGTGGTAGGAGTCGGTCTTGGAGGCAAAGACATACATATTGCCCTTGATGTCCCGGAGCTGGCGGGCCTGGCTGGCGCGGCC
>JAMPEH010000293.1 GCA_023665245.1 Muribaculaceae bacterium | reverse complement strand
CTCTCACAGGTTTCTTTGAGAACTTGTCTTTAAGAGTCATTGTCATTTTCAAGTCTTCAAAATCAGCAGTCAAAGTATATTTTTGAGAAAGGTTGCTCAGAATTGGAAGTGATTTTTGGAAGAAAAAATCACTTCCCGGATTTTGCATAAACTGTGTGTATGCAGTAAGGGTATCTGCGCCTTCCGGTGTTTCCTCATCAATTGGAATGATGCCGGCAAAAGCACCGTCGTTTTGCTTTACCTTGATTCTTTTTATGGTCTCACCAAAGGGGGTTGTCAACTCCACATATATGAACTGGCTACCATTTTTAGATTGCTGATGAGAAGAGGCATTCACGAGAAAAGCCCTGAATCTGACGGTGTCGCCAGAAACGTATGCATCCCTGTCGGTGATCATATAAATCTTTTCCTGGGGATAAGCCCACACTTGATAGATTAAGCGCTGTGCCAAAGAGTCGCAGTCGATAGTAACGCCAAATGCCATATTACATTGCGAAAACAATGCAACAATCAGCAGGAATATGATTCTGACAATTCTCATGAATAACTATTTAGACAGTGTTTTGAGGGTGACCGTCAATGAAAGCAGCAACATTGTCGACGGCAATTTCCATAAGACGGATTCGCGCCTCCTTAGTGGCCCATGCTATATGAGGAGTTATGAAGCAATTTCGTGCCTTTAGAAGAGGATTGTCAGATTTGGGAGGTTCAGAAGAAAGCACATCAAGTCCGGCAGCATAAATTACGTCGGAATTCAATGCTTCAGCAAGAGCTTCCTCATCCACAAGAGGTCCTCTACCGGTATTGATCAAGATGGCCGATTTCTTCATCTGCCTCAATCTTTCGGAATCCACCAAATTTTTAGTGTTATCGGTAAGAGGACAATGCAGGCTTACAATTTCGGATGTGGAGAAGATATCATCAAGAGAAGCCTTCTCGATACCTGCAGGTAGAGAAGACTGCTCCTTGCTTGTGAAAGCTTTCACCTTCATGCCAAATGTAAGGGCAATCTTGGCAGTGGCGCTACCTGTATTTCCTAGACCAATGATCCCGATGGTCTTACCGGAAAGTTCCATCAGAGGCGTGTCCCAATAGCAGAAGTCAGCATTTTCCGACCATCGGCCTTTGCTATTGTCTTCAGAATAATGACCTACACGTTGAGTGATATTCAAGATATGCGCAAACGCCATCTGAGCGACTGAATCAGTGCTATAAGCCGGGATATTGGTAACAGTAATGCCAAGATTATGAGCAGCTGTCACATCCACCACATTGTAACCTGTGGCCAGGACACCTATATATTTCAGGTTTGGCAAAGCTTTCATCATATCGGCATCGATTACCACCTTATTGGTGAGCACGATGTCGGCATCAATGGCTCTCTCCATAAGTTGGTCGGGATGAGTACGGTCATAGACCGTCACCTCACCCTGCTTCTTTAATTCATCCCACGACAAATCGGCTGGATTTGCCGCATATCCGTCTAAAACTACAATCTTTTTCATTTTGTGAAAATTTCTGCAAGTTTCGCATCCAGTTCCTCTTCAGAATCGTATTTACCGATTATCTTGCCGTCGCGATCGATCAGGAATTTGGCGGGAATGCTCTTCACTGCATAGTTGGCGGCGTCTTTACTGTCCCAACCGCAACCGCGTTCATACACATGATGGTATTTCTCCATGCCCTGTCCGCTTTTGGCGATAAAATCTTTCCAGGCGTCTTCATCGCGGTCGAGAGAAACGCAAAGCACTTCAAGTCCCTTGTCGTTGTATTTTTCATAAACCTCCTTCACATGAGGAAGTGACGCACGGCATGGGCGACACCAAGTGGCCCAGAAGTCAAGGAGCACCACTTTACCTTTAAGGTCAGATAATTTCACATCAGCCTCATTCTGATCCTTGCCTGCAATTTCAATGGCTTGTTTGCCGGGCTGAACATTCTCCATGGCAGCTATGAAATCAGCAATCATAGGTGCAGATGCTTGCACTTCGGGCGACCAGATGCCGTAGATTTCTTTAAGTTCTGATAGTGAGCGATTATAGATAATACCTCGTAGTACAATGGGGGCAACGAATGAAGTGGGATGGGTTTTGGCAAAATTCAATTGAAAGGCTTCCTGGTCATCGTAGATAGCCGCATATTTATCCTCCAGTTCCTTCATTTTCAAGGTGTCGGTATCTTGAATTTTTTGAGCTTCTTCTTGAAGCGCCATCATTTTGTCTTCAGACTCGGCGACATAGTTATATACCGAGTCGAACTGCAAAGTCAATTCTGATCCATTCACGGGTGCTTTGCCATAATCATCACCAGTCAGAGAGACTGATATAATGGACGGTTCGATCATGAATCTTCTTGACTTCCCTCCATCATTTTGCTTGCCTGTGAAGATCCTTGCTGCGTAAGGATGGTCGATTGTGCCTGTGAATAGAAACTTTCCATTATCTACAGCGACACTGTCGGTAAATACAGAATCAGTGGAGACTGAGTATGAAAGGTATAGCATCTCACCATCCTTCAGGTCTGTAGTGCCTTGAATGGTGTATTCGGTTGATGGTTTTGAGGCGCAAGCAGCCATCAAGGCTACTAATCCCATTTCGAGTAATATTTTCTTATCCATTTTTTGAAATTTTGTTGTACAAGTTTATTAATAACAGATCTTGGATGTTTGAAGAATCAGGAAAAATTATTTTCTGAAAAGCATCCGTGGTAATCATTGGTTAGCTGTAGGAGTTAGGATGGAACCATTCCGCAAAAGATGGTCGCTTTATTATATAACAAATTCTTACATAAACTTTCACAGGCTCAAGTAAATTTTTACTTGAGCCTGTGAAAGTCGTATTTTTGACACTTCGATTCTAAGAAAGATATTGCGTGCAATATCAAGGCTGAGACTTAAGCGAGAGCTTCGCGAAGTCGCTTGCGAGTGAAGAAGATTCTGCTTTTTACTGTTCCAACCGGAAGATGGAGGTGCTCGGCGATTTCACTATATTTATAGCCTGCGACGTGCATATTGAAAGGTATGCGGAAATCAGCATCAAATTTGCGAAGAATATTGTTGATATCCTTTACAGCTATGGTGTCTTCAGGAGATTCAAGCGCAGACTCCTGATAGGAATTGATTTGATATAGATCTTCAGAAGTGTCAACCACAGTGGCCTGACGTACGTTGCGACGGTAGTTGTTGATGAAGATATTACGCATGATTGTAAATACCCATCCTTTGAAGTTGGCATCGGATGTGAACTTCTCTTCGTTGTCAAGAGCCTTCAAGGTTGTCTCCTGAAGAAGGTCGGCGGCTGCTTCACGGTCTGAAGTGAGCTGGTATGCGAAGCTGAGAAGGTTCGACTGAAGGTTGACGAGTTCGCTGCGGAAAGAATTGATCGATGCCATAATATTTAAGTTTTTGAGAGAAATCTGCTATTGCAAATTAGACTTTTATAGATTGATAATAGAATTAATAATTGTTGTCGTTTGTTTGTATAACGCGACATGTTTTTGAAATGTTTCGTATTTTTTTGCAACAAAAGTGTCAAAGCCAAAAACAAAATTGTAATATTATTGTAATTAATGAGTTACACGCTGTTAAATATTAAATACAATTGTGAAACAAGCTGAAATTTTTCTGCAACAATTCTGCAACAAATTCCCTAATCATACAATTAAGTCGCTGGCCATCAATGTCTGATGAGTCAGCGACTCGATTTTTCAAATTGCTGATAAATTAATCCTTAAACTCAACTTGAGCTTGCGAAAGTCGTTACTTGTAAGTTGCCCAGCGGATGAGGTCCTTGATGTTGGGTTTCTTGCCATACATGAAGATGCCGA
>JAMPEH010000292.1 GCA_023665245.1 Muribaculaceae bacterium | reverse complement strand
GCTGCATATTCTTGGCTCTCTGGTCCACGGCGGCGAGGAAGTCGGTAAAGGCGGTATATGCCATACCGCTCTCCATTGACATGTACTTGTAGGCGTTCTCGCGCCATATCTTCTCCCATCCCGTAACCTTTGAGTAGTCGCAAGAGTTGAAGAATCGGAGCATATTGAACAGGTCGTAGGGTACTTTCTTGCCAAGTGCCAAATCCTCTTGGAGTTGATCATCGTCAATCATGCACTCGAAGTAGAACGTCCATGCCGGGTATTCGGAACGTCCGAGTCCGAGTTTCTGAACCCACGATGAAATCTGCGTTGAGGGCGCCATCATATCCTCAACGGTTTCCACTCCCTGCCACCAGTCCATTCCGGCATATTGCAGAAGCTCGTAGCCGCTTACAGGGTTGAGGACATCGCCCGTCACAATCCATTTGCCGTTCACCTGACGCATTGAGCCGGTGGAACGTGTCCACGCTCCGCTCTTGTGGCGGTAGATCGCATAGTCACGTCCGCAATACTGTGAAATGAGATAGACCTTGCTTGTGTTGACTTCGGTATCTTTCTTGAAACGAGCCTCTGCCTGGGCCAGCGTCTCGCCTTTGGTGCCGAAATACTCAACAAAATCTCCGTAATTCAGACAGCCGAGGTTATATCCGGGAGTGTCCTTGAATCCGAGGGCTACCTGCTCGCCTTTGTCCTCTTTCCAATTGCCGCGAGCGTGGAACCAAGCATCCTGAAGGGTGTCGGTGGTTGCACGGAACACGGCAATCGGATGGTTCTTGGTGGAGTGGTCCATCTGAATGCCTGTCAGAACGTCACCTCCTCCGAGGTCTTGTGTGCCGTCAAACGATCTCTGTGCCGGGGTCATGTAAGATGAGCCGAGGGCGCGGAATGTGGCGTTCATCATGTCGCAAACGCCGCAGTCGTTGGCCATTGATGAGTCGGAGTAGTCAACCTTGACTGTAGCGACATCTATAAAATGCCCGGTCTCTGAGCAGAACACTTTGTTGTGTTTTGCCGCCTTGATAGCCTTGCGTCCGAGTTCGGTTGAATCGTCGGGATTGAGCAGCGTGACGGTTGCCTTGAGTCCGGCGAGCGGGCCGGTCTTGAACTTCTTGTTGAAATTGAATCGGTCATTCTTGATAGGTCGCTGTGCCGAGGTCGTACCCTGCCTACGCCAATACACATTTATCGCCTTGAAGTTGCATTCGGGATGCTGTGGATTGTAGTAGTAGAGGTTACATGAGAACACGTCACCGGTGCTTGTGCCGCCGTTGAGGGCATAGTCAAAGTTGTTGAACGTGGTCTGGTCGGCAACAATGACATAGTAAGGGATGCCGTGTGCCGCCATCATAGCCATCGAGGGTCGCTTTGTGCCGGGGTCAAGAACGTTCTCACGGTCAAACTCCTCTATCATGGCGTTGACATCGCTCAATCGGCAGAGGTAGTTGTTGAACGCCTCAAGCCAACTCATATAGCTGTTGTAGGCTATGAAGTAGTTGAGGTTGAAGTCTCCGTTCTCGGAGTTGAACGTGATTGTCCTGTTCTGACGGATGGAGTTGCTTCCGGGAACGTAGCCGAGGGCGGCGGCTTCCTCACCGTTCACATAGAGTTTGACAAATGAATAGTTCTTGCCGTCCTCTTTGCCGGTGACGTATTTTGTGCCGGGCTCAACCACCACGGCCACGGTCACTTTCTCCTCACACTTGAATCGGACTGTCTGACGCTTCGGCTCTCCGTTGAGGGATGCCAATACAATCTCATTGCCGGTGATGTAGAATCCTACTCCGGCTTTGGGGTCATAGCACTCGCAGAGTTTGGCGTTCTTGTCCTTGATGCTGTTGGTGGAGAATGCCATCTGAATGGCGGCGCCGGATGTCTCTATCGCCGAAGATGAGAACGGAGCATGGTGTATCTCACCGCTGACATTCTCGGCAATACGACAGACGGTCTCACCCAACCGGGTAACAAAGCCGTTGGAGTTGTAGTTACACCCCTCCAATGTCATCTGATAACCTTTGCTTACAATGCTGTGGTCGGTCTCGTTGTTGCTCCTTGTGGAGAAATCAAAGTCATAGAGCGCACCATCTTTCACTTGCGCATCAATAGCCGAACCCTCAACTGTGAGAGTTACGGTGTGGCTCTTGACAGTACCGCTTTGAGCGTACACGCCAAAGGATTTAGAGCCGTCCGAAGAATACCCCTGTATCTGTTTGCTGACGGTCACGGATTGTCCGCTCGGACAGTTGGTGGCAAGAACAACATTGCCGTCCAACACAACTTCAACCGGGGTCTCAATCTTGTTGGGGGTGTAGGCGGCTATCTCCAACTTGACGCTGTCGTAAAGCCTTACCTTGCCGTTGTTACGGTCATCATATTGCAGAGATACAACCGGGATGCTGCTCTTCGGATCTATGCACATAACGGCAGAATAGACGGTGTTGCCGACTACTCCGCTGGCTACGTCTTTACCGCTTATGCGGATAGGATATGAGCCGTGTGCCATCTTCTCACCCCCTCCGAATAGGTTGTTGGGGTCTATGCTGATGTTGTGGCTGTATGAGTCCGTGACATTGGCCGTGCCGAGGACTTTCCACTCTCCGTTGTAGAGGATTTCAGTTGTTACGAGGATGCCTTGCTTGGTGCTTACATTGTTTTCAAACTTATACATCGGCAGACTCATCATTGCACCTCCGACTGCCAGAGCGGTTGCTGATGAGTAGCCGAGTTTGGCGATTACGGAGCAGGTTACGTCCACGGCGGTAACGGTGATCAGTTTCTCCTTGCGGTTGCCGTCGGCATCGGTTGCCTCAATGTAGAAGTCCTTAGCGGCGGCTTCGGTGATGAAGTCGGTAAAGGGATATTCAAATTTGAGGTCGTTGGCAGAGGTTGAGGAAGATGCGTTGACGGTGTTGCTCCACAGTTCTATGCGTGTCAGAGCGTCGAGGATGCGGATTGTGCGGATTGTTCCGAGGACTTCCGCGTCTCCGTCATACGACACGCTCTTGATGGCGGCGCGTAGCACTATCTTTTCTCCGAACGCTCCCCATACGGCTTGGCTCTCCGGATAGATTGTGAGGATTGTGCCGCTCTGCTGACCCTGGCCGGTGCCTTTGGGTATCTTGATTGGCGAACCCACCGCGTTACCTTGTGCGTTGACACCCTGCCATACGACATTGTCGGGGTCGGGCACCTCTTCATAATCGACAATGGGCGTTTTCTGCAATGCGTCATAGACGGCAGAGGATTTCACCGCCTTGTCAGCATCGGGGTCGGTCGAGGGAACGATCTTGTCGGTAGCCTCAACATCAGAACCACCGCCGCCGAAGTCGTGCCAAAGTCCACTGTTCTTGGGCACCATGTCGGTAATCGTGCCATGATATTGCTTGGTCTCCCATTTGCCTGAATCACGGTCGCGGAGATAGGTTAGGACAAGACCGGTCTTGCGGTAGTCTATGCCGGTGGCACCCTCTTTGTCAATGAGTGCTTGCAGTGCGGTGTCGAGGGTGTATTCCTTGTCTCCGCAAAGGTCGTTGACGTTGATGATAGGCTCGGTGCCGGCGGTCATTCCGGCGGAGTCTATCCAGTTGGCGGTGTTCTTGAAGTTGGTATCGGTGATGTTGACTCCTACATACTGATATGTCTTCCATGAGCCGGGAGCGATAGCGAATGTTATCTGCATACCCGTTGAGGCCACACCTGCATTGAGGGTAGTGAGGATAGCGGATTCAAGATTGTAGTAATCGCCATTCTCCAGCGGCTGCTCGTTGGTGACGTTGTAGCAGTTGCCGGTGGCTGACGAGCCTCCAATCTTCACGAATGTCTTGCCGTC
>JAMPEH010000291.1 GCA_023665245.1 Muribaculaceae bacterium | reverse complement strand
ATCCGTCAGGAAGATATCGAGACTCTTAAAGAATGGCGTAAAGACCCTGCCAATTGGACTCCTTCAACCGATAATAACTGAAATGGCTAAATATACAAGCAAGAAGGTTAGCATTAACCGAGGCGCTCGTGAGTTGTTTGACCGATTCAGCACAATGCAGATGCTTCAGCAGCGTGTTGACTCGCTCCCCGACGATGTAAAAGCTCAGTTGGGTGAGTTGAGATTTGAAAACGACCGACTTATAATTGTTACTCCACAGGTGGGCGAGATTGCTTTCAAAGTCAAGGAAAGAGTTGAGCCGTCGAAGGTGGTGTTTACCGCCGAGGGTGCGCCGGTACCTCTCGACATGACTGTGTCGTTCAACGGAACCGATGAGCATACAACCGAGGTGGAGACCTGTATCGACGTGGAAATCCCCATGATGCTGAAGCCTATGGTTGGTCCTTATATGCAGAAGGCTGCCGATAAGTTTGGTGAGCTGATTGCCAATCTCAACAGTTGACGGCGATGTGCGCAGGGGTGATTAAATACGGTCTGTTGGCAATTGCAATGCTGCTGATGTCGTCGTGTCACCACCTCGATGACGACCGAATCCCTCCTGCACCTGTGAGAATCGTTTTCAATACTGTTTCTGACTGGGATATCTATGGACCTCCGGGAGCAGCCACTTCCAAAAGCTACATAAAGAGCCTGCGTCAACCTGCCATTTTCCCGTTTACCGCGCTGACCGAAACCGGATTCGGAGGAGTGCTTCTCTGCTGTGATGTCTACGGTGCGCCGGTAGCCTATGATTTGTCATGTCCGGTAGAGATAAGAGCCGATGTGCGTATAGCAGTAGACGAGAAAGAGCTGATTGCGCGCTGTCCCAAGTGTCACAGTGAGTACGATGTATTCTCCAACTATGGTAATCCGATTTCCGGACCCGCTGCCGATCGTGGATACGGGCTGCGTCGCTATTACGTGGGAGCAGGTCCTTCGGGTGAATATATGATAGTGAAAAACTACTGATAAATAACAATAATACAACCACGATAATAATAATCAAATAGAAATATGTCAGGATTAGGATTGATAGCCTCTACAATCAAGGCTTTTCTCGACAGCCATGAATATCGCTACGAATTTGACGAGGAGAAAACCGTGTTCTCAATGGGATTTACTCTTGAGAACGACCGCGTGAAAGTGAGGATATTATATAACGAGGAGAGGGAGTGGTTCTGTGTGTTTGTCTATCCGAGCCACGTGATTCCCGTGAAGCAGGTAGAGAAGATTCTCCCGGTTCTCAATAAAATAAATTTCGATATTCTTTTCGGTACGTTATATTGCGACCCGGAAGACGGCGAACTTGCCGTGCGTTGCTCTGCGAGCGTCGACGACCGCTCGATTAACGAGACGATGATAGGCGTGATGTTGTCTACGGCATTGAATCTTGTTGATGACAATATTAATACAATCATGAAAGCGCTCTACGCCTGAGAGTAGCGAGAAAAATATACATGCGGGGATATCGGCTATGCGGGTATTCTCGCATATTTTAAAAAGTGAATAGTGAAAAGTTATGTTGAGATTACGTTTATTTTTGATGCTTATGTCGTTGTTGAGTCTTTTTTCAGCGTCGGGTGCATTGGGCGATATAAGGATTGAACCGCCGTTTTGGTGGGCGGGAATGGCTAATGACACCTTGCAACTTATGGTAACGGGCAATGGTATTGCCGAAGCAAAGGTGACAGTTGACTATCCCGGAGTGAAACTCGCCGAGAGCGTAAGACTCGACAGTGATAATTATCTGTTCCTCTATCTCGTGGTTGACAAGGATGCAGCCCCGGGCACGGTAAAGCTGAGATTCACATCGGGCGACAAGCACAGAGATGTAGGCTACGAACTGCGTCAACGCCGACCGGGGTCGTCGGACCGCAAAGGATTTGACTCATCCGACGTGCTGTATCTTATAATGCCCGACCGGTTCTCGCGCGGAAGCGATTCGGCGGTGACCGGACTCTCGAAACTGAAAAACAAGTCGACAGTTAACCGGCGACGTTCCGACGCCCGTCATGGAGGCGATATCGCCGGCATGCGGCAGCATCTCGATTATATTGATTCGCTTGGCGTTACTGCCATATGGGTCAATCCGGTGCTTACCAACGACATGCCCGGAGGTTCATACCATGGATATGCGACCACCGACTATTATAACATCGACCCGAGGTTTGGCTCTAATGAGGAGTGGAGCATGTTTGTGGATGAGGCTCACGGACGCGGACTGAAGGTTGTCATGGACATGATTTTCAATCACTGCGGGTCATCCCACAGGTGGTTCACCGATCGTCCCTCCCACGACTGGTTTAATTTTCCCGACGGATATGTACAGACCAATTATCGATTGTCGACAATCCACGACCCTTACGTCAGCGACTATGATTTTAAACGCACGGTCGACGGATGGTTCGTGGAGTCGATGCCCGATCTTAACCAGCGTAATCCTCACCTCATGAAGTATTTGATTCAGAATTCAATATGGTGGATAGAATCGTCGGGTATTGACGGTATAAGAATGGATACCCACCCCTATGCCGATTTTGATGCGATGGCTTCATGGCTGCGAGAGGTGGAGCGTGAGTATCCCTATTTTAATATCGTTGGCGAATGTTGGTATGGCACTGAAGGTGGTGAGGCTTTCTGGCAGAAAAATTCCGCCGTCAATCGCAGGGGCAACTCCGAGCTGCCTACTGTCATGGACTTCGTGTTGATGATAAAAGCCCGTGACGCATTTTCGGGTCAGACCGACCGCTTGTCGGGTCTCAATGAAATATACGATCATCTGGCTCTCGACTACCTCTTTCCCGACCCGTCGAAAATATTGACATTTCTCGACAATCACGACACCGACCGCTTTCTGCTCGAATTGCCCGAGAATCTCGGCTGGTGGAAACAGGCTCAGGCATTTCTGCTTACCTCGCGTGGAATACCTCAAATTTATTATGGTACCGAGCTGCTTATGAACGGTTCCAAGGAGCGTGGCGATGGCTATATAAGACTCGATATGCCCGGCGGGTTCCCGGGCGACTCAATCAACCTCTTCAAGGATGAGGACCGCACGCCTATGCAACGCGAAGCCCACGACTTTATGACTCGTTTGCTCAACTATCGCAAGGGCAACGACGTGATAGCCTACGGTAAGTTGAAACATTTCATGCCTGAAAACGGAATTTATGTCTATGAACGTCGTCTCGGCGACAAACGTGTTGTCGTGATGATGAACGGTAACGACACTCCGGTCACTGCCACTATGGAGCGCACCCTTGAGATATTGCCTTACGGCACAAAATTGCACGACGTGCTTACCGGTGAGACGGTTACCATTTCAGAAGAAATGACATTCCCGTCTCGCGCACTATATATTCTTGAATAATAACGATAGTAAGAGAAAAAAATGACACAGACAACAACACCGGTATTGCTGCTTACCGGATATCTTGGTAGCGGTAAAACGACATTGCTCAACCACCTACTCAGCAACCGACGCGGCATTAAGTTTGCCGTTATAGTCAACGACATAGGCGAGGTGAATATTGATGCATCTCTTATACAAAAGGGTGGAATCGTTGGACAAGACGATTCAGGTGACCTTGTGGCGCTGCAGAACGGATGTATATGCTGTACACTGAAGACCGACCTTATAAAGCAGCTGATGGATATAGTGAAGACCCGTAAATTTGACTATATAGTAATCGAAGCGAGCGGAATATGTGAGCCTGCCCCAATAGCTCAGACCATATGCGCCATAAAGCAGATGGCTTCGCCCGAGAACCGCCTGCCGCTTCCTCAGCTCGAT
>JAMPEH010000290.1 GCA_023665245.1 Muribaculaceae bacterium | reverse complement strand
TTGATGGCAGGATTGTGCCTTTGTATCACAATGAGATTTTGGCTGAGTATGATGAGGTGCTGCATAGAGAAAAATTTCATTTTAAGGAATCGTCTATACAGATGGTGCTAACGGCGGTTAAAGAGTTTGGTGTGGAAGTTTTGATTTTCTATGAAGTGGCTATGGAAAAGCGGAATGATGATGCGTATTTAGTGACAGGAAATCAGAAATATTATCCGATTAGAGATTTTATTGTTACGCCAGCGAAGATGATGGAAATTATACAAGAAAGGGAGTATACAGATGGATAAGCAGAAGTTTAACATGAGTATAAAAGAGGCAGACAATAATTCGTTAAGAATTGGCGTTGCAAATCGTATTGTACAGCTTTTATAGAAACAGCGTTAAAGTAATAATGAGAATAGTGCCAAACGATGGGGATGGGAGTTGTGCCAAAATGCAAAAGATGTCTGCAATTCTAGTGGAAAAGTAAAAATAAGTATTGATTTTGATAAAGGACAAAGAAAGGTGTTTTTCAGACACAATGGTAAAGCCTTTTCACTGGATAATATATTGTCGCTTATAAATCAGGCATCTTCTAAGGATCGTAATGATGGTAGTGAGAGAAGAAGTGGAAAGTTTGGAACGGGATTTATTACAACTCATCTGTTATCAGAAGTAGTGAATATTTCTGGAATTCCTGAGGTTGGTTCCGAGTATTCTAAGAAGATGCATACATATTGACTTTTATGCTTTGTAATCGTATAATGATAAGCACGAAAGTCAATAGAAAGTAGGGGATTATTGTGGGAGTAACTGAAGAAATTATTAAAATGGCAAAAAAGAATAATGGAACAGTTACTACTGCAATGGTGGTTGCAGCAGGTTTTTCTCGTGGGAATATCAAATATCTTGTTGACAAAGGTGCGATTGAGAAATCTGCCAGAGGTGTATATATTTTGCCACAATTCTGGGATGATGAAATTTTCAATTTGCAGAATCGATTTAAAAGAGGAATTTATTCTCATGAAACAGCATTGTTTCTATGGGATTTAACAGATAGAACTCCAAATAAGTATCATATGACTTTTCCGATGAATTATAATATGACAAAGCCAAAAGAAGAGAATATCCGATGTATACAGTGTAAAAAAGAATTATATGATTTGGGAATATCAGAGGTATCTACCCCGGGAGGAAATATCGTAAAAGCTTATAATGTGGAGCGGACTCTTTGCGATTTATTAAGACCTCGCAACCGTGTAGATATTCAGGTAGTGACGGAAGCGTTTAAGCATTATGCAACAGGAACTAATAAAAATATTCCTATCTTGTCAGAGTATGCAAAAATATTAAAGGTTGAAGCAAAACTCAGATCGTATCTGGAGGTGCTGTTATGAAGAATGCAATGCAGCTAAAGGCGATCATTAAAAATATTGCAAAAGAAAAACACATATCAGCACAGCTTGTAATGCAGAATTTTATGTTAGAAAGATTGTTGGAACGAATATCCGTTTCAACATATCGGAAAAATTTTATTCTGAAGGGCGGTTTTTTGATTGCAGCAATGGTTGGTCTTGACACTAGAGCAACTATGGATATGGATGCGACAATAAAAGGTTTACCTTTAAATGAGCAGACTGTTCGGGAAATGTTTGAAGAAATCTGTAAAATAGAATTAAATGACGATGTGACGTTTAGTTTTCGTAGTATTGGTGAAATTCGTGAGGGAGATGAATATAACGGCTATCGAGTTTCATTATCTGCAAATTATCCACCAATGGCAGTCCCTTTGAAGCTGGATATAACCATAGGGGATAAGATAACTCCAAAAGAAATCGAATATCAGTTCAAACTTCTTTTGGAAGACAGAAGTATTTCGGTGCTTGCTTACAACTTAGAAACAATAATGGCGGAAAAATTGGAAACGGTGATATCCAGAGGTGACCAGAATACAAGACCGAGAGATTATTACGATATATACATATTGGCTAAGCTGCAATATTCAAACATAGAATTCAATGCATTAAAGGCGGCATTGAACGTAACAGCACAGAAACGTGGTTCGATAGTAGTGGTTAAAGATTATCGTAAAATTTTGGACACAGTCAGGAACAGTGAGATCATGCAGAAACAGTGGGAAAATTATCAAAGAGATTTTGAATATGCGATAGATATTGCATTTGAAGATGCGTGTGATGTGGTTGAGCAGTTGGCGGATAGTCTTATAAAAATGGAAATAGATGATGAAGTAAATTTTTAAGGCGGTGAAAAAATAGTGAACTCTAACCTTGTTTCATTAAATAAATTAAAAGATGATATAAAAGCGATGAAAATTATTTCAATATTTCTTAAACCGGAACAAAGAAAACAATTGAAAGATATGGAAAAACAGATGGAAAATATGATTGTTCAAACAAGAAATTTTAATGATAGATTTTCTCCACTTGGCTGGTGTGCATACGATAGTATGAGTTTTTGCTCATGGAAGATGTAAATTCAGTATTTGAACAGAATGAATTAGAAGCTGCAGAACAAATTTTGATTAACTATTATAAGTCAGAAGTTAGCAAAATTACTTATTGGATAGCAAATAGTTCAGAAGCTTTTACTGTGAGATATGATCTAATACAACGTTTTTTGAAGACCATTTCGCAGGACGTTATCATGCAAGTGTTCTACTGGGGTTGATTATAGTAGATGGTGCAGTTAACGATTATACAAAAAGTATAGGCTTTTTTGCAGAGGGAACGGAGGTTGATGCATGGGATTGTTTAGTTGGGTGTAGTGATGGATTATCAAATTTGAAAAATATTTTAATCAGAAACGTACAAAAACTAATATAGAGATGATTAAAGTTCCATACCGTAATGGAATTATACATGCTCGCGATTTGAATTTTTTGCGCGCATGAAAGAAAACCGACAAATTAAAAAGGAAATTTCAGAATGGGAAAGGAAAACGGTGGTTATCGGAAAGGATATTCTTGTTAATGGAATGGCAGAGGATTATAGTAAATATCCATATATTGTAGTGGTCGTTGAAATGTTGCTTGCTTGGAAAGAGAGAAACTATGGAAAATTATCAATGTACATGCGAAAGATGTTTTCTTCAAATATTTCAGATAAAAAAAGAGCAGGTGAGTGTCGAAGATTTTTTGAAAAAAAGATGTTGGATACTTTTGAAATAATTGAAATTGAAGAACGTGCATGTGCGTTATCAAAAGTAGTAGTCAAAGTTTGGTGGAATATTGATAATTATAAAAAGGAAGCGGTCCTAACGTTAGGCTGTTTTTATGAAAGTAATACCGAACAGGTTGGTCTTCCGTGGAGAAACAACGGGAAATGGATATTGATGCCTTGGGACATACAAGGACTATACCAATGATTTTGATATTCAATTACTACACCATTTGCCCGTAAATCTGCGTAGATTTATAATGGATTACGCAGACTAAGAGTAAAAACCAAAAATGAAAAAAGTGCCAAAAAGCCTGAAAAATCAAGGCTTGTAGGCTTATGAAGGGATATAAAAGATATGATTAAAATATTATTCATCTGCCACGGCAGTAATGTTAAGAAAGGCCGGAAATGCTGATTTTACGGTATGATTTGAACCATGAAGGATTGTTTTACTAAGATTTTACTAAGAATGATGATTTTTGAGAAGCACCAGCACGATATGGTTTTAATGCCCTCCTTGTTATATATGGATAACGAGAGGGCATTTTTATACAATAGAGTCAATCAAATTACAACAGAAAAACAGTCGATAATTATCGGGAGAAAATCCGACTTTGCAAACAAGGTAGGTATAACTCTATAAAATAAGTTTTAAGAAAAGAAAATGCTCTATGTAGCGGGCGAAAA
>JAMPEH010000028.1 GCA_023665245.1 Muribaculaceae bacterium | reverse complement strand
CTCGGAGCGACTGCCGCCGCTGAACGCCCCCGCAGCGGAGTAATAGAGGGTAGAGAGTGCATAAGTCAATGACTTGTCAAATTCTTCATCGTCAATATAATCCTCGATTACATCATTCAGCGACAATGCTCTCAACCTGACAGGCTTTGCTTTGTATGGAGAAAATGCGGCTTTCTCCAATACGTTATGCTTAAAGGGATAGCCGGGTATCTCTGCACTCAAATAATCCTCTACCGTCATACTCTCTCCGTTTTAGCGTTGGTTACTCTCCTTTGGTTGAAGTTCCCGAAGCTGCTGCCGCAACCTCCTCTACCTCGAAATAGTGGAGGTCACGCGGACAAGTAGGAACGGCGAGGAATGATACCTCGGAAATCCATTCCTGTGTCTTGTGACGGCCATCATAGAAGTATTCGATGATACCCCAACCGTTCATGAAGTTGGCATAGACATACTCCTTGTCGGGTCGGATTACCTGCACGGGTTGTATGATGCCGATGTTGCCTGTCGGACGGAGAAGCACAACACCCTCCTCAAACACGTTGAGTTTCTTGGTCTTGTATTTCTTGGTAGTGCCGTCGAGCTTGTCAACGCCCACAACCGATGTGTGGAGTTTCACTTCGTCTGCCCCTACGGCTGCCTTGAACCATGCCACGGCTGCCTGGTCGCTCCATTCAAGGAGTTGGTTGCGGCCAATCTCCTGTGTCTTGGCGGCCGAAGCGGCAGCCTTGCTCAATCCTGCGGCGAGAATGACGATTTCCTTGCTGGGATTGCCAATCATTTCAAGCACGGCAGGGTGTTCAAGCATACGGAAGAAAGTGCGGTAGTTCATCTCGACGCGCACATTGGAGTAGCCGTTGTACTGGTCGATGCGAAGCTCGCGGATTTTCTTCTTGATTGTCATTACGGGATTGACCGTGGTGACGTAATCAATCGAGCCGTCTGCCTTGACAGTGTACCACTTCTCTTTGGTGATGTTGTCGGTCGGCACCTTGCTCTCAAACTTCACGCCAACGATGCCGTCGGGGTTGTTCTCGCGTGTGATGTTCAGTTCACGCTTGGAGAGCATCTGACCGCACTGATAGTTGAGCGAAGCAACGGTGCTTTCGGGGAAAGCGCGGAGGTCTTCGGTGGTTGACTGAATGAGGTAGTTGCGAAGAGCCTGACGTGCTCCTGTCTTGCTGTCCTCAAGCACAGCTGAGAATACAGCGTCCTGCGCAGCGAGCAGACGCATTTTGTAATCGTCCTTGCCAAGTTTGACGGCATATCGCATCGTGGGGATGTTCTGCGTCCACTTGGTCAGTTCTGCCTCACGGCCACGAGCGATAGGCTCGGAGTCGTTGTCGGTGTAGGTTGCCATTCCACGGAGATACTTCTTCGCTTCGGCAAATTCCACCTCGGAGTTCAGTTTTACGGAGGCGTTGGTGAAGCCTTCGGTTTCGAGGTTTTCGGTCTCATATCCTTTCAAGGCGGTGTCGTAGAAAGTCTGGAGACGCGAAGATGAATTGATGTCGAGTGTTGACGCGATGTCAATTCCTGCTATAAATTCTTCGATATTCATACGTTAGTCCTTGATTTGTGAGTAAAACTTGATGCTGCCTTTCAGAGCGGTTTTCTGTGCGTCTGAAATTTCTGCATCGATGCGGTCAATAAGCAGCTCGCCGCCGTTCACGATTGAGAGGGTGCAGCATTGCGTACCCATTACGGTGTTGTGTTCAAGCAGTCCGCTGTAAGGAAGCGACAGGTCGGCTGACGCTCCTACGGTGGCGGCTCCACCAATTTCGGTGGTGGAGACAGGAGTTCCAAGCGGAACGACAGACCCTGCCGGATAGGCTTCGCTCACTGCAAGCACTGCGCCCACAGGCACTTTGCTTGTGATGCGATGCCATGCGTTGATGGTCTTGACCCCTACGCTGTCGTACTCCTTAATGCCGACTGAATTGCCATAATTCTGTGCCATTTGCTTTCGGGATTTTGGGTGTTAATAACTTGGGTTGATTTCCGACAATCATTCCTTATCCTTACCGAGAGCCTTGCGGATTTCATCAGCAAAGGCTTTGTTGGCTTCGTCGGGATTGCCACCTCCACCGTCGCTCTCAAACGGCTTGGCGGTGTCAACGCCTTTCTTCGCCACGGCCTTGTTGAAGTAGCCCATTGCCTTGGTCTGCAATTCTTCCGCAGTCCAGCTCTTGCCTGTCGCTTCGTACATTTCGGTGGCTCGTTCCCATGCGTCGGTGGCTTCATCGCCATACTTCTTCACATAGTCGTTGCTCTTGAATGTGGCCTCGGCGTTGGCGAGGGCGGCTTTGGCTCCTTGCTCTGCCTTGAACCCGGCAAGCTCGTCGCTGATAGGCTTGATGGCTGCGGCTACCGCGTCTGCGATAATCTTTGCCATGTCCTGAGGCTGTTCGAGCTTAGGCGGCTCCGGGGGATTGGGTTGGTTGCCGTTGAGCTTCGCTTCCAACGCGGACTTCTCCCCCTCCAAGCCTTTGATTTTGGCGTTGAGTTCGGTGCGTACCTTGTCGGCTGCGCTCTGCTCTGCTTTGAGTATCGCTTCTGCCCCCTGCACAAAGGTTGCTATCTGCGACTCCTCCTTGATGAAAGTTTCTCCGAAAGCGGCTACCCTTTCAAAAGCCTCTTCGTTCAGCCCCAGTTGCTTATACCCCTGTTGCAACGCTTCCTTGATTTTTTGTTTCATATAGTGTCTGTATCGGTTATAAAAAAGAGAGCCGGTAAACGAACTTAATCGCTTATCGGCTCTAGGCTCTTCTAATATGAGTTTATTTATCTGTCAAGACTAATATCTTTAAGTTCTATATGAATTGGCTTGCGACACCATCTGCACCAAAGTTCAATATAGCCTTGCCGGGCTATAACATCCTCATGCTTGCCTATCACGGTGCGTTTGCCTTTTTCCTTACAGAACGGACAATAGATAACATCTTTCATGTCGCAAATATACAATAAATAAATTAATTAGGCAATATATTATCAAGTATTGCTAATAATTTTAACACCCAACCCTTATTTTTTGCTTACCACCCTCGGTAAAGATAACCTTACGCATATAGTCAGTCTGGTCAACACACTGCGAAGCAATCTTTTTACACTCGGCCAGCGTCTCGACCTGGTAGCGTATCATCTGCCCTTGATTCTCCAATGATTGCTGAATAAGCGGAGTGTAGTCAGTCGTAACATTTGACACGCTCACATCGCCGCCCATCAAGGCCTTTATCTGCGCTACATCCGCGTGTATCTGCGAGATGTAGAAATTCTGTGTATTTATCCCGGCAGCAAGCCCGTTGATTGACTCCTCGCTTGCTGATGCTATATCGCGGCTTATGCCCGTGAGGTCGCCCCCAAGGTCGCGCATAGATATGCCGGCTTGTTCCAAGAACTTCATCATCGTCTGCGCTCCGTAGTCCGCATCCTTTGCGCCCTGCTCGGCCTTGGCTACGACCTGCTTCCAGAATGACTCGGAGTAGAAATCTTGCTCGCCCATGTTGTCAATCATGTCGAACATAGGCTGCAAGGCTCGCTCCATGACTTTCGCCAACGCACCCTCCACGACCATGTTCTCAATCATCTCCTTGAACTTGTCGCTCATAGCGTCAGCCGTGTTGCCGAACTCCTTGTAAGCGTCGAGCCATGCCTGTGCGAAGTCGCGGGCAGCGGAGGTTAGGTCGGTGCCGAGCATCTGCTGCGCCACCTCACCCTCCAGCTCTGCCAATGCGTCCTTGGTGTCGCGGATTACCTCCTCATACTCCTTGACTTTCGCCTTGTCTGTCTTCTTACCCTTGCTGTTCTCCGCTGCAAGCTGCTTCTCGTAGGCTGCGACCTGCGCCTCCAGGTTCTTTTTCTGCGCCTTGAAGTTATTTATATAGTCACCGCCAAAGGCTTTCTCCATCGCCTTTTCAAGCCGTCCGTAAGTGTATTCCAGTTGGTCAAGTAACTCCTGCTGACGCTTTATCTCCTTGTTGGCTCGCTTGACTTTCCCTGCTGAGAAAAGATTTGTAAATCCTACAAACATTTTCGGAATGGCCGTAAGCGTTGAGGATATAATACCAACAACATTTCCGCTCATTGCGGCTTGCACAATATCTTGTATGCCGCCGCTTATCTCGCCTAATGCGTCTGCAACATCGTTCCAATACTGCACATCCTCCTCGTCAGCTCCCATGGCTTCCGATATATCTGCAATCCCCTGCGCAATATCCCCAGCCCAGTTCAGCATTTGGAACAGCTCATTTGCCGAAAGTCCGATTTGGTCTTTCACCTTCTTCCAATTCTCAACCGCTTTCTGCGCGGCTTCCTCGTTGGCCATCGCCGCATCGAGTTTGGCCTTTGCTTCGGCTATCTCCTCTTTGGTCGCTCCGTCCTTATGAAGTATTTCTTCATATTCCTTGCGTGCATCGTCAGCCGCCTTGGCAGTGTCGATAAGGTCTTGGCTAGCATCTTTTTCGCTTTTGTTACTCCGCGCATCGCCCTCCTTCATCAGCTTGCGGTAAGCCTTTATGCCGTCCGTAAGCCCCCTGAACGGATTCCGCTTCGCCAACTGCGCGTCTATCTCGTTCAGTCGGCTCTGCAATTCTTTGAGTTGTGTTGGGTTGAGGTCTTTCCAATTGGATTTAAGCGACTCTATGCGCGACTTCATATTCGTAAGCATCCGTGTTGACGCGTTATCCAAATCGTCAAACATCTGCACATACATCGGTGAGTCCTTGAACGCCTCGTACATGAGTTTGGATTCTTCTTCGGCTTGCTTCTTCCGAAGGCCGTCAGTCTGCGACTTGGCAAAATCGTCCGTGATGTTCCCAGCCTTGCGTTGCGCCTCAATCTTGGCGATTGCCTCATTGGTCGTTCTCGCAAGGTCAAGCATCTTGTCGGAATAGCCTTTTGCCTTTTCGGTCGCTTTAAGCCAACCGTCTATCATCTTGCTCACGTCCTTTTCTCCGTTGTCGGCAATGGCTATAAGGCTCTTGTAGGCATCATCGCCTATTTTCTTTGCCTTGTACGTTTCCTCTATGAGTTTGCGGAGATTCTTGTAGTTGATTTCAAAGTCGGAGTTTATGACATCAAGCCCAATCTCTATGCCTCCCTCTCCGCTCTGCATCAAGTCGTTTATCTGTAAGGCGACTTGTTTTTTCAAGTCCTCGCCGTTTTCTCCGTAAAGACTCAAAGACAGTTTCGCCGCCAACTCCACATCCCCCGTCTGCTCCAGTATCTTCTCGTAGAACTCCTTGGCGGTCTTGGTGCGGGATATGCGGTCGGCAAGGTCTTTGAGCTGCTTCTCAATTTGTTTTTGCGATTCGTCAATGTCTACTTTTTCGATAGTCCAACGCAACTCTTTGAGGTCTTTGTCAAGAGCCGGGAATACTTTTTTAGGCAGTTGCGCCATCTTGCCGTAGAGTATTTCAAGAGCGGAAGCAACGTCATTTGCGGTCTTGGGTAGAGATATGCCATACTTCTTTGAGAGCGCGTCAATGGAGGCTTTCGCCATGCGCTCCATGTCCGAAGCGGCCTTGCTCGCGCCCTCTTGTTTCTCTAACTGCTTGTACTCTTGATAGAGCTTCTGCACGAGCGAGATTTCCTCTTTGAGGTTTTGTAGGCGCGGGTCGGACTTCTTGCCGCCTTTGGACTTATCAAACACCGGCATATCCCCAAGAATCTTCTCCAAGTCTGCCAACTGCAACTTGGCCTCATCAATTAGATTCTGAAGATTCTGCTCCTCTGTCTTGTTGCGGAATAAGCGAGCAAGTATCATTGCCGCAGACCACGCTTTGATATTTTTCTTTATCAGCTCAACCTCATCTGTCAGACGTTTACGATATGCTTCCATGCTCTCATCCGCATCCATACGGAATCTTCGCATATTCTTGGCGTAGCTCTTGGTGTAGTCAACAATTTGGTCAAAGCGTTGACGCATCAGTTTAACCACAGAATCAGACGGAGCGAGATTTTCAAACTTCCCCCGCAAATTTTCAAGCAAAGGCAGTACGGTGTTTATATTCTTTGCTTTTTCTTCAAGAACCGCTATACTCTCTCCAAGATCGTCATACTGTGCTTTTGCATTTGCTATTGCTTCATCATTTTTGCCTTTTCCTTTGCCCTCCTCGGCTTGAATCTGCTTCATATAAGCCTCACGTTGGGCTATCAGGATTTCAAGTTGTGCTTGCAGTTCATCCTGCAATCTTTTTGTTTCACTTTTCGCCTTTTCAATCATTGGCTCAAAGTCAATGGAAGATATTAGGTGTGGTGCATTTTCGTCAATGTTGTCAATGAGGCTTACCCAACCCTCATCAAAAGCCATGCCCGCTTCTTTGAACGCTTCCTTGATAGTCGGAATCATTGCGTCCTTGACTTCAAGATTCGCTTCTTGCTGGTTAAATAAAAGTGGGTTGTCTTTTTCGTTGAGGATATTGCCGTTCAATGATACACCATTCTCCTTGATTGAATTAACCGCATCATTATATTTGTCGGCAAATTTACCTAATGCCATAGATGCAGAGTCATACACGTTGCCTAACGCTTCAATCTGACGCTCTTGGTCTTTCATAAGATAGGTCATTCTTGATACGTCGGCATGGTCATAAGCCCACAAAGTCCATGCGGAACCTAAATCGTGAGCGAATTGCATTGATGCGCCCATTTCAGAAACCGTCATGTTTATCATTTCTGCAACGGACTTTCCTGCGGATTTGGTTTTGTCCTTTACATTTTGAGCATATCTATCCCAAAATTCCATCAACTGCTCATCGGAGTATTTGTTTTTCAGTTCATCACGAACCTTACGCTGAATTTTGAGAATATCGTAGGCATAAGTGTTGGTTATCTCATCAATCTGCTTTTGCTTCATTTGCTGATTGATGTATTCACGGACACTCGCAGTGAGTTGTTCGTAATGTCCGTTCATCGCTTTTAGATTCTCAATGGTGAGATTTTCTTCGGCTATAATGCCTTTATATGTGCGTTTCAACTCCTCCAATGCTTCTTGTTGTTGCTTATAAGAGGAAGTCGAAGATACGGCTACATTGGCAAGTCGCTCAAAGTTGGCTACGGATTTTGCTTGCTCTTGTGAACTTTCAAGTTTAATCCTATCCAAAGACTCCGCAAGCTCATCAGCCGCAGACTTTCCGAATATAAGCCTATCAATCAATAGGCTTATACCGACAATAAGCAATCCGATTCCCGTTGTGGCAATAGCTGCCCTAAGCCCATTCAAAGCACGAGAGAATACCCACGTTGCGGTAGAGGCTTTTTGTGCGCTTACACCACTTGTGAGTAATACTTTATTAAAGTTTCGGACACTCCAACTCTGCGCCATTACTGTCTTTAAGTGCATTTGGCGCAGGAGAATGTCTTTCTTGTTCCAGACAGTTGCCAGTGCGGTTGCTTTTGTAGAAGCTATTACGGCAAGTCTGTATATGCCAAATGCAATACCTGCTTCCGCAACGATACGAGCGACATCTTTCCAATTACGCATCATCACGGTAAGCATATTGATAGCATCTTTCATTCCGGCATTTACGAAAGGCGTATTTCCTATCTGCTCGTACATTACCGACGCGGCATCACCCAATTTAGCCCATAAGCCATATAGGGTGTTACCCTGCTTAATCTGCATATTGTAGAACATACCTCCCTTTGAGGTTAAGTCGGTAAAGACTTGATTAACATCCTCAAAAGATACCATCTTGTCATGCACTCTCTTTTGCACATCAGCAACAGACACCGCACGTCCTTCAAGATCTGAATATTGTTGTGCCAACAATTCCAACATCGGTATGCCGGCCATAGAGAATTGACGAAGGGTGATACCTGTAAGATGTGTAGCCGCCTTGACATGGCCGAGTGCTATGATTAACCTATCCATCGGCACTGACAAGCCAACAGAAATATCTGCAAGCCTTTTGGTAGAATCAAATAAAGTGTCCGTTTCAAATCTAAAGGCGGCAAGCTGTTTGGTGTATTTCGTCAAATCAAGTATCTTGATTGGCGATTGCAGAGCGAACTGCTTAATCTCGTTAAACAACGAATTTGCCCGAACTTGGTCGTTGATAATCGCGCCTAACGAAATACGTTGAAGCTCAAACTGAGCGGTAACTTCTCTGACTTTCGTCAAGAATCCCATCACAGCTCCAAGCGAAGAATACACGGCAAGTCTTTGAATCAGTATATTAAGATAGCTATGCTGCTCACGGAACGCACCCGAAACTTTCTTGCTCCCTTTCTCTTGCTCGGATGTTAACGCTTGTTGCTTCGCTTTCGCCTCATCAAGTTTCTGTCCTAACCGATTTAACTCTGCCACAATCTTATTGAACTCCGTTGAGCCAATGCCAACGCGCTTCAACGCTTGATTGAGCGCAGTGATTTTAGCTTGGATATTCATTATGCGGTTTTCGGGTAGCTTCATAGTGCGGTTGAAGTTGTCAATCGCAGAACGTCCTCTCTGAAATGCCGCAGCGGTTTTTTTGGCGTTTTCCTCCAACTTTTTTTGAGCATCAGCCGCAGTCTGCGTTATTTCGCCAAGTTCTTTCTGTATGGCGATGCGGCGTTGAAGTGTCTGGTTGATTTTCTCACTTTGGTCGCCCATTCCCTGCGCTTGCATCGCTTTCAAACGCTCATACTGGCCCTCCACATCTTGCAACTCCTTTTTTAGTTGCTCATATCGGGTTATCTGCTCCGTTATGGCTGACAATCCTTGCTCGCCTCCATAGCCGAAAATGCCTTGGGCTGCACCATTGCCGATACCCTTTATGCCGAACAACTCTTTTTGGGCTTCGGTGGCGGTTTTAGTCACCCTCGCTATTTCCTCCATTATCTCCCTGCGGCGAACAAGCATTCCATTTGCGGCAAAAGAGTTTGCAGATTGCCCTGCCGCCCCTGCCGACGCTTGCAGTCTGGCATACATTCGGTCTATCCCCGCCAATTCTTCGGAGAGATTCTTTAGTTTGATAATCTGTTGGGATATGGCTATGTTAAACGAGTTATCCCGACTAAATGCGTGATTAAGTTCTTTGAGCCGCTGCTCCGTCTGCTTAATGGCAGAGTCCATTTTCTTCAACTCCGCTTCCATCGCCCCTGCGTTAACAAGCGAAGTGCGCTGCTCTCGCATTGATTGAAGTTGCGCTTGAAGTCGTTTAATAGCGTCCAACTCTTTTTGCGTGTTTATGAAGCCGATAGACAAGCCTTTGAGCTGACCGTTGCCATAATTGTTCTTGATATTGGCAAGCACTCGCTCTATATCCTTTGCTTCGTCACGCAATCTCTTGGCCATAGCTTCGTCAAACCCAACAGGCACTCTGACATTTTGGTTTTTCACCGCATCGTCCAATCGCCTCACCACTCTTGTTATGTCGGTTTGAGCTTGTTTAAGACCTGCCTCCAAGTCAAACCCTATCGGAAATACTAATTTATCTGCCATATTACTTTATTATGCTGTTAAACATAAGTTCTTGTCACGCTTTTTTGAATTAAAGTCACTAACTTTGCAGTTAAAAATTACCGTTATGAGTGCTTTATTCATCCCTCTTGTCCTGCTTGTCATAGTAGGATTTATCTTCGTGAACGTCATTCGTAGTCGCTCAAAGAATCGTGCAACACTCACGAAAACAATGTCTTTCAATCCCGAAACTGACATTCCCGTACCACAAAATACTTCTGCCGTACCGCAACCCTTTCCGTCCGTAGGGTTTCGGCATAGCCCATGCGCATTGGCTACGGCATTGCGAGTTGTCGGTATTGTCAATATTATAGCTTCATTCATAATTGCTTTTATTTGCGGAAGTGAATACGGTAGCCTCATAGCATTTATAGCAATTTTGTCGGGATGTCTCGCTGCGTTGTTTTGCTACGCCATAGCAAAATGCGTTGACGCGGCAGACCAATATCTGAATAGCCACTGAATCGCATGGCCAAAGTATTTCGGGGATTGAATTTTTCATACCGATAAATAGCAAGAGCCGACTGCTTCGTTGCAATCGGCTCTCGGCTCTCGGATGCAAATATAAGTATTTTATCCGAAAGTATTGCTAATTAATATGCTATCTAAAATACTTATCAATATCCATTTCCCCCTACCTCCTGAACTTCTTCGCCAGCCATGCCACGGCGACGCAGAGGGCGATTATTGTAGCTCCCAAGGCGATGCCGCCGTAGTCCATTTTGGTCTGCTGCCATCGGGTGAGCTTCTTCTCCACCGGGTATGGGACTGCCACGGAGTCGGTGCGTTCGATAATCACGGTGTCGTAAATTTCCTTTACCCGCCACCGCCATTTTGTTGACTCCAACAAAACGGTATCGCCACGTTGGAGGATGCTCACCGTGTCACGGTCAATCACCGTGTCGGTGCGCCACCTCACCGTCTCCTCCCTCTCAGTCCTCACCGTCTCGATGGGGGTGTAGACCGTGCGTGTGCAGCCCGACAATGCCAACGCCGCACACAATGCCAACACCCATCTCATCGGTCAGTGAACTTAACCGTTTTCACCGGGACGGTGTTGTAGGTCAGTTCCCCGAAGCCTATTGCTTCTAAACGCCTGAGCCAACCCGACTCGAACACCCTCTGCGATGGGCTTTTGCGGATTATGTCGGCTATGAACTCTCGGCGTGCGCGCTTTATTGCGTCGAACAATTGCCTTGGGTCACGGGCGTTCAGGGCTTGCAGGGTTTTCGGGCCCACAATGCCGTCGGCGGTGACACCTAACAGCCTTTGCACCCCTGTGATACCCGGTTTGCCGCTTCCCCACACCCAGTCCACACAGATGTTAGCCACCGACTGGGAGGTGATTAAATCGGCTTTCCACTTGTCCCAGTAGTGTGGTTTGAGCACACGGTCACGCACATCCTTGTCGGTGAGCAGCCGCAAATCGTCCACGTCAATGTCGCCGTCACCGTCCTTGTCGTAGCCCACTTTACGCCACGTTGAAATTGTCACACCCTTGTTTGTCGCACCCCCACGGTCGTTGGGATGGTTTGAGAACCCTCCCTCGAAAGAGAGAATCCACGGAAGTAATATGTCTATATTTGCCATAATGTTATCAATCCTTTAGAAGTTTTTGGTCGTGGTACTGCTCCTTGGTCAATCCCTTCCGGGGCTTGGTATGGGCGTTCGGCGGTTGCCTGAACGGGCATTCCTTGTCATCGCACCTTAGGTGAGCCAACTCCAGTTTGGCGGCATACTCCGCATCCTTGCAGCGGTAAAGCTCGTCATGTGTTGAGCGTAGGCGTTCCGTCTGCTTTGCGAACCGCTCCTCCTTCTCCTGTAACTGCCCCTGAAGGAAGTTCACCGTCTCCTGAAGAGTATGGAACTCGGCCGACTCGGCTTCCGCAATGGCAAGGCGTGAATTAGCCTTGCGGTTGAAAAGCCACTTTATGAATTCAAGCCCGCCCAGCCCCCCTATTAAGCTCAATATTATCTCTAAACTGTTCATGTGTTTATCTGTGTTCTTAATGGTTGTTTGTTACATTTCCTGTGTCGTACCTTGTCCGATGGGGCATTTTAATTTGAGCCAATATCTATCGCCTATTCGATAGTATCGCTCTTGCCCTCCTACAAATTTGCGATATGTGAGATAGAACTGACATTGCGTGGTATTGGTAAATTTTGGCAGATAACGATAGTCAATGCCGAAATTTCCTGTTCTGCCACCTCCTTTTCTGATTGAGAAGTCGGAGAACGTATTATTGGCGAATGTTTGCAAACGGCACTTCACACGATAGCGTTTATTCCCAGTGTTTGTGTATTCATCCCATTCAAAAACAATATACATGTTCTCACTTGATGCTGCTTCAATAGGACTATTGGCTGTTTGTGTCAAATACGCACTACTCATCACGAAGCCCCAAATGCTTGACGTTGAATCTATCACAAGCCCCGGATTAGAAAAGCGTCCGTAGTTAGCGACCGGGTAATAGCCTTTCTTGACCGGGTCATAGATATTGTAAGGACTTGACCATGCGTAAGTGATACCTGTTTCGGCAATAAGCGAAATCGTACACTTCTGATTTGTGGATGATGGGAACGGATAATACACAATCAGATTGGAGGTATTCATTAATACGAATTCGGCTACAAAATCGCCCACTCCCAGCAATTCAAGCGAAGAAGCCGCAAGCGTGAAACTCATGCTTCTGCCAGACCATGAGCCAGCGAAATTCATACTAATCGGAATATTGTCGCCTGTTGCGTCTATCCTTATGCCTGGCTTCAATCCCGTAAATAAAGCACAGTCTTTCACATCATATATCGTAACCGAACTTGCTGAATCTTCCAATGGGACAGTCATAGATGTTTCAGACAATAAATTATGAGAAATTGAGCCATTTTTAAAAGCTAATCCGCATACGGCATTGTGATTGTAACCATCAAACATACCCAATATGTTTTTGTTAGGGGAACGGAATGTTACTGTTGGTCTGTATCCCGAGCTATCGAATGACCAGTTAAGGTTGCAATCCTTACTTGTCCCTTTCCACCACTCAGCAACGCCACCCGACACAGGGAAAAGGGACTCGCTGTCAACCGGCTTCTTTAAAGACCACTTGTTAATCTTCCCATGGGCGTTTTGGCAAGCGTAGGTGAGAGAGCAGCCGCCGCTTGACGATATACCCAAAACCGGGTATACGTCATTCGGCAGGCTTACAGGACGTGTTATTACTCCGTTTGAATGGCTCATAACTTATGGGGGGTTAGAGGTTAACCGCAAAGGACATCGTAGAGTGTGAGGGCAGTGGACGCGGTAAAGTCGTTAGACTTCATAAGGCGAGTGAAAGCATCCTTTGAGAGGGGTTGAAATTCCACCTCAGTCATTTTCTCACGTTCGGGATTGACGCACTCCTCCACCTTGGCATTGTAGGCTTGGAGTTCACGGTTGACTTGAAGCTTCTCCTCGTCGGTGAGCTGCTCAAAACGCTGCGCTCTGTCCTGAAGGTCGCTGAAATTCTCAGGCTTCAATTTCTCCTGAGCGTCCTTTGCGAAGTCCTCGTAATCCGCAGCCACTTTTTTAAGGGAACGCATTGCGAGAATGGTATCGAACTTCTCGGCATCTTCCATCTGGGTTAGTTTGGCTTCTTTCAGTGTGGCATAGGCGGCCACCGCCATAATCACTGTGATAGTTTTCTTCATAATCTTTGATTTTTGAATTTATGGATTACTGGTTGATATATGTGTTCATCGGTTGGTTTGCAACAAGCTCCGTAGCCGAAGTTATGAATTCATTGATTGCCGCGAGGACTTCCACCTGCTTCTCCTCGGCGCAATAGAAATTCACCGAAAGGTTGTTATTCCCATATCGGCTAAACGCCGCTACCTGATTGCCGTCCTTGGTGACAGTCCCCGAATCGATGCCGCTGACAGAACTGTTTTGGATGTTGACGTTGGCCGTGATGTCAAGGGAGCGGTTTTCATCCCCCTTGTTGGAGATGCGCACGTTAGCCGAGTTAAGGGCTTCATAACTTACGTTTGCTGTAGCGTTGGTCTTTGATGTTGCCATTTTCTTTGAGTTTATAAAGTTAATACTAATTTTTTTTGATTTTCAGAATTTAGTTATTTACGAGGGCTTCAAGCATGATGATTCGGGCTTGTAATTCCGATACAGACTGCTTTAACCGTGACACTTCGTCATCGGTATCTGTCAGATTCCGTGCCAACGAGATAGCCGCGGCCATAGCCGCTTTGCCGTAAGCCATCGACAGTTCATCATCACCCCTCACCGCTTGCGGAAGTACCCTTTGCCAATACTGAGCCGAAGTGCCGACAAATTCACCCTCTATCCTTCCGTCTTTCCATGTGTGGATGAAGAGCGGCGCTGACGCAATATCCCTCAATCCAAGGGTAAAGCTTCTTATCACATTTTTCCTTCGCATATCCGAGAGGGCGGTAACGTCCCCATTGGATATTATAGACTGATAAAATGTAGTGGAGCGGTTATTGTTAATATCAAGCCAAATAGCGGAAGAATTAAGTCCTGACGGCGAGGTCGCGGCATAAAGACGTGCGTAATAGTACGATGTGCCGGGTGTGATAAACAAACCGCCATTCGATGTGTAACAACACATAGAGTGTGTCGTGAATAAGTCATTTGACACATAAATATCCCTGCACTCCATGTCGGCAGACGTTTTGATATTTGACCCTGCGGTAATTCCAAGTCCCACGGTCATACCGTTAATGACATCCAGCGTGTTTGTGTTTGTATAGCTGCTAACCGTCAGGTTGCCTGACACGGATGCGCCATTGTAGGCGTAGAGTCCTCCCCAAATCCAAGCTCCGTTCTGAACCGATATGCCGTTTGCGGCCCCGATTAACCCGGTCGCATCGAGGGTGGAGTTGACGGTCACAGCTCCGCTAAATGTGGTAGTGCCACCCACTGAAAGATTACCGGTAAGACTGAGCGACCCGGTTGAAAGTGAAGAAAACGATGCGGCACCTGACGTGCTGATGCTCCATGCGCCGCTATTGCTCGATTGCATATCCTCCTGTATGTAGACGTAGGCGTTGTTGCCCGAATTGCCGATGTAGAGGTTGCCGCCACCCCCGCAAATCGTGTTGTTGGCAGCCAAAGTCAATGAGCCGTTGATGTACTGCGAGCCGTTGACATCGAGCTTGTATGATGAAGCCCCTTTTCCTATACCTACGTTGCTGCCATGACCTGCTACGATAGCACCGCCTGCGATATTGACATTGCCAGTGGCGTTGTTGATGTAGAGCGGTCGCAGACTGTTCCAATTGCCACTTGCGTTACCACTATCCGTAAGCAAGAAATAAGTATTGTCTCCGTCATTTCTGATAAAGAATCCATACGTACCAGAAACGGCCCTGAAAGCGTTTGCGGATGATGTCTTAAACTCTCCGCTTGCCGATATGCTCCCCACGCCAGTCATGTTGCCGCTGACGTTTGCGCTTCCGTCGAACGATTGCCCCCAAAGCGAACGTGGGGTATAGAGTTTGTTTGTGCTTTGTGAATTAAAAAATCCGATTGGAGCTGTGTAAAGTTCCACCACATTGCCGTTCAGCGATTCTACCGAAGTCATGGGCGATGCATTTAGCCCAAACATCAACCCTTGGAGTCTTACATTCCCATTGTGGCTTGCGCTCATCCTTATCGCAAGCCAAGTGGCATTGTTGTATGTTATAATGCAAGGCACAAAATTTGTGCTATTTGTATTTAAAGTATAATTCCTATCGTTTCCACTTCCCCATTTCGCCGCCTTTGCGATAACATCACCCACCATTTGTTCTGCTGAACCATATTGTCTGTAAGTCCATATCCTGCCTACAAAACCAGCGTACTTCTCCGTCGTGGTCGATTGGTCAGCCCAGACTGAAATATCGGCTAAGAGCAAATAATTAGTGGTCCAAGCGGATGTCGATTGTTGCTGAGTGGCATACCCCCATTGCAAAGCGTGTTGCTTTGCCGCCTTATTTAGAAGGATTAAGTCACTTGAATAATATCCATTCAGAAGTTGAGCATTGAGGTTTTTGAACAGAGCGGTCGAGGATGCTGCCATGTTCGTGCCGTCCCACGTCATAGACCAGCGTGTAGCCGAGCTTCCCCACGTGTCGTTCTGTTTGAGGAAAGCGATGCCCGAAGCTCCGTTTATGCCCTGTATGCCAATCTGACCAGCCACGTTGCAATCCCCAATCTGCACGTCATCGCCCATGATGTTGGCTGTGCTGTTTGCGAAGTTCAACGCCCCGGTCATCGTGCCGCCCGAACGTGGGAGGGCGTATGTGGAGTAGTTGCCGCTGTGGAGCAGCATAACCCAATCTTTGAAAACTCCGTTAACACGTCTGCGGTAATAGATGTTATCATTATTATATGGAAATGCCAACATCTTTTTCCTGTCAAAATCGTTTCCAAGAGATAGTAACGTGATGTTAGCGCACCGTTCTGGTGGTGTGCCACTTGGTACCGGGTCGAAAGTTTTGACGCTCTGCCCCCAATCAATGTCGATGTTGTCGTTGCTTGTGTTGTATCGTAGAAAGTACGCATTCCCATCCACGCTTCCGTCGGCTTTCAGGAACTGCGAGGAAGTGCCGCCTTCACGGCTTATTGAGCCTTTGACCTTTAAATTACCTGTAGTATGATTAATGGTAAGATAAGGAGTAAAGTTGTCTCCGGCTTGGGTATACTCAATATTTGCCCCTGAGCCACCACCTCCAATGTATAGATTCTGCGAAGAGCCTGACCCTGAAAAATCAGCCCAGATGCCAAAATTATCATCATACGACGTTTCTCTAAATGAAAGAACGCCAGATGAAAAACGATTTATGCCATTAGCAAGTTTATTAGACCCAACCAAGGATATATAAGATGTTGTTTGCTTTCCTCCAGATATAACCTGTGTCGTGTCGAGTGTGACGAGGTTAGCGAGAGACTGCTGGGTGAGGAATGTCGTACCTTTGGTGGCGGTTATTGTATTGCCTGATTTAGAAATGTCTGTTATGGCATTGCCATTTCCAGTAACTGACAAACTGAGAGGCGCGCCACTTTTAAGTGAGTCAATCTCCGTTTTCAGCCCATAGCCCAGTGCAGCCGAAAGGACATATCCCGACTTATCGGAAGAGTAATCGCCCCACGCATCCAATCGGTCGTAAGCTGAACCGCCGCCCTGCGTACCACCCCCGATGCTTAGGGACCCCGTACCCAACGCTGCCAAATCCCCGGTCGTGTAGGCATTGCCGTCAATCTTCAAAGCATTGTTGGCCGCATCATAGGAGAGAGTGACACTTTTTGTTCCATCATCCGAACCTATACGAAGTTTCGTGAACACCCTCTGCGGCGTGACGGCGGTGGTCTGTGCGAACGCCGTGTTGTTAGTAGGATGGAACTTGAAAAGCCCCAGCACGTTACCCACGGATTCCTCGCCCACAAAGAACGACAACGGGTCAGCGTGGATATTGCCGCTCGCGTCCCACCAGATGCTTCCCCCGGCACGGTAGCCCGTTCCGTCCATGCGGTCCAGACCTTGGGCTATACGGAGTCCAGCCACAGAAGTGTTAGGCTTGATAACCCATCTTTGCAAGGATTCATCCCAGTTGTAATAATCCGCTTTATCGAGCATGTCTCCGCCGTACCACGCCGCAATCCCCCCGCCGGTTTTATCGGGTTTATACAGTCCGCTTATGCCGCTCCACGTGGCCTGCGTGGTGAAATCCGCATTGTTTACGCCAAGACTTATTAAAGAACTTAAAACCAAACCGCCATTAATAGTTGTAAAATCCTTTAAAGCATCTTTTATGTAATCCAGCTTCTCAATCCGAGCGATAGCCTCTTCTGCCTTAGTGTCATCGGTATACTTTGTAGCCAAATCCCAGTCCGAGATTGAGAATGTTTCCCCTTTGACTTTAGGCGTGAAACACCTAAGCAAATCATCTTTAAAAAGAGAACCGTCAAACGGATATGTGGCGTTAGCCCATAAATCCCCGGGGTCGTATGGCGGTAATGGTTGGGATGTGAACACTCTGCGTTTGCCATCGGCTGTGTCCTGTGCCCTCGCCGCATCCGCAAGGGCTTTGGCGGTGGCCGAATCCACTTTGTCGTTCCAGAAATAATTTCCGTTGACATCTTTGGAAAACCGGTAAGCGAGCCCTGTTTTATTGTCGAAATAAAGGTCGGAGAGATGTTTCTCTTTATCGGAATCGGTAATCCATTCGACAGCCGGATAGTTAGACAAAGTGGGTTCGCCATTGTAGAACCACGTCTCGATAACTCCGTCTATCTGGTCTTGTATGCCCTGCAATGCGGAGCTGACAAAATCCTTGACGTCATCGTTGAGTCCTCCGTTCTCCTTGATGAAATTGATAAGGGTTTTGCCGTCTATGGTGGATTCTATTGAAAGCGCACATCTCAAAGTGAGCTTTTTATCCTTGTATTCGGCATACTCTCCGTCATGGTCTCCGATAAACCACCTCGGGCCTTGTCCGTCCTGCCGTCCGACATAGTAGTATTCCACGCCGTCGGCGTCAACGGAATCCAAGCCCTCGATATAACGTTCGTAGCCGCCCCCGATAACGTCACGTACTTTGACATATTGCCGTGTCTTGTCCGTATAGCTTCCGTAATGGACTATCACATCCCCTTGCGAGGGTATGCCGTCTCCGTTTTTATACACATCGGACAGTGTGACACTATTTTCAGTCACACCCATAACCCTGCGCTTGTAGAACTTCAAGTCGTTATTGTCGGGGGTGAACCTGTTGCACCATGCCACGTCTCCAAGATGGAACAGATTCGCTATCGTGCCCTCCTTTTGGTCGAAATAACACACGTATCCGTCCTGCGACTTGACCACTTCGGTGATTTCCATTCTTGCGGCACTCTCTACAATCATGCCGCCACGACCCTCGATTTGGTTGATAATAAGATTGTTGACGGTCATATCCTGCCGCACGTTGATACGGTCGGTTTCCAACACCCAATTGCCGTTCTCGTCCTTGAAGAATCCCCATCCTTGACCACCTGCAATCCCGCTTCTGAATCCTGCGGATGTCAAAAGCGACGCAAATTCAGTGGGCGAATATGAACGGTCGGAGAATCCGTCCTTGCGCAAGTAAAGTTTATCGGACACTGCCCTTACCACCTGCTCTATGTTGGAGATTGACCCTATCTGCTTTTGCAATGCCGACACCTCACCTTGAAGAAGCGACACCGGGTTAGCCGATACCGTGTAATCATCGGATAGCACCACTTCGACATCGGGTAACAAGTTCGCTTCTTTATCGGTCGGCTCAGTGTATGTATATGTTATCGACGTTAAGTACAGTTTTTCTTGGTGCGACCCGGGTATAAACCGTTCGTCACGCAGGGTGAATGTGTCACCCGGATGGAGAGAGTCGATTATCGCACCGGGGTTGCCATAATTGTGGATTCTCACCTTGTCAAGAGTCACTACCCACGTAGGCTTGATGTCCTTTATCTTGGCAAGCTCATCCTTTTTCCAATCGTCAAGACGTTTCTCAGCTTCGACCACATATAGATGTGGCATATCAATGCCTATAAAGAAGAAATAGTCACCGGCGTTGGCTTGTCTTTTCGTGGATGGCACATATAACCCGAGCGATTCCAAATCAGCATCGCTCTTGCCAAGTGTTATCCTCCAATGGCTCTGAACACCCCCAATGGATTTGGTTGTGTCGAATACAGGCGTTTTCGCTATGATGAACTCGTAGTCCTCAGATGTAGACAACCATCCACTTGAAAAGACCACCTTGGCTTCGCCGCCCTCACGGTCTCCAAGAATGGGTTTCCACACCCTTTCGGCATATTCGGTGTCGGTCTCGTCTGCGAGTTTTTCAGTCTGCCAAATATTCTTAACCCATATATCCCACGTGTCACCCCACTTGTCGGATGGAGTGGATTCCACGATGTGGACATCATTAGAGCCAACTGTGATATTCAGAATCTTGTCCGTGGTCATGTTGTGAACACGGCAGGAAACCTGATACCCCCATTCGCCCTCGGGGATAGCCGATGCGGAGTGTTCCTCCCCGGTGACCATGTTGAACACCCTGACTATCTCAGACCCGGCTTCAATCTCGGCGTTGTCGGCGACATTTAACCGCACACCGTTTTCATTCACAGCTAACACTTCAAGACTGACAACCAAATTTGCAATCTTGCCTTCTGAAACTCTGAACGTGCCATTGCCTTGCACCCACCAAGTCTCATAAGAAGCGGGAATCACCCTTGCCACAGTACCCTTGCAAGAACTGGCATCAAGTTTTACGGCATCTGACTCCGCCGATTCCTTGATTTCGTCAGACGTTATCGGCTCGACATCGACCACTTGGTCTATACGTCCGTAGGGTGGGATTATTACCCCTTGGATGGTGGGGTAAATATCATCGTTATTGTCGAGTCCGTCCTCAATCTCCCCATACTTGGCGATGGAAGAATCGATTTTTACCCCATAACCGCTATCTTCCGTTGTAAACTCGTCTGCGACATACTCTACAGGATGGAAAACAAGGTCGGTATAACCTCTCATCCAAGCCCATGGGGAGTATGCTTGCGAAGCGGATGTGATGGACGTACGCTTGTAATGCCTATGGTTCCACCCTTGTATATAAGAACGGAACGTCGCTCCGTGCAGATTGGCGAAATATCGGTCTTTGAGTTCGGGAACCCAGTCGGGGTCGGGCGAAAACGAGGCATTGTCTTCATCGTGCTGCTTGAAATAGCGGTAGGGTAGATTCTTCTCCCCTCCACGCCCGATTATCATGTTGCTGATATTCTCGCTTTGGACTTGACGCTCGACTTTGAGCAGACCTCCCTCAAAACCGTATTCAAAGATGTGGTCAACCTCCGTTGTCGGATAACCTACCTTTATAACATATCTCTCGCCGTCCTTGGTTTCATTGTCGTTATCAAGACGTGGTGCAATCTGCCAGCGCACTCCGTAAACATCATAGAACGATTCAACAAGGACATTCCATATCTTAGAATGCGATATGGTGACGGTCTGCGGCTCGGTGGCGTATTCCCATTCGGGATTGAGGTCAATTGTTATCTTGCCGCCAAAATAATAGTCGAGAACCTTGCCGAAAAGTATGCAGAAGTCCCCCAGATTGAGAGTGATGGGATAATCGTATTCATCGGGGACGGTCGTACCCGCTTCAAGATTGACGATATTGAAGAAAAACCGGCGTTTCAGCTGATATATAGCCCAATGCTGGAATGTCAGGTCGTTGCTTGACAACATCGTCTCGTTGTCCTTGCTCCCCTGCGGTGTGCGCAACGGCATGATGTATTTCTCGCCTTTGAACACTACTTCCCAGTCAAACGAGAAATCGGGCGCAATCCGTCCGTCAATCCTCACAGTTGATGTGATTGATTTCTCACCCATGTCGGGGAGAGAACACGTCGCTGACGAAAGCGTGGCGTATTCGGGGAAATTCAGTTCCTGTATATCCTTAATCACTTGTAGTCATAGTGTTTGGCTCTCGGCTCTACAAGTTATCTGTACTTAGGTTGAAATCACACTTAGAAGGATCTGTGACACGGATTTTCAATTCTATTTTCGCATAGTCCAGTTCCCCATACACGTCAGAGTGCCACACTTTTGTCGGTTTTGCGATTACATCGGGATAGCCAACTATCTTTACACGGTTAAGATAGTTATAGAATGTGATTTCTTTTTTTCTTTTAATATCCGTGTCATCTATGCGTCCCCTTATCCGATTGTTGAAGTCGCTTATCTTAGCGTTGGCATTGGTCAAGTCCTTATTAGGTGCTTCCACGACAAAAATAACCGTGTAATCAAACGGAGCGTCCACAACCCTGCCGTCACGATTCTCACCGGGTTGTTCGGCATAGTTGCTGACGGCATCTTCTTTTTCATCGGGGGCGGTACGCTCGTCGGCATCGGCGTAAATGAATCCGAAAACACTTTGTACGTCCATTGCATCTCCGTCGCCTATCTGCAATAAGGGTCTTTTCATATCAACGAGCAGTAGTAATGGTTGAATTTGACATATAGGTTATCCTTTGCGGATAAATCGTTCTCACCGAAAACGTAGACTGGAACTTCGGCGCGCTTGACATATCGGTTCGGCTTGCACTCCCCTATTCCGATAATCCGCAAACGGCAGTTATTAGCCACGTAAAGCATCGGGATGATAGCCATCTCGACATTCAATCCCACTTTTATTGTCCCTTTGCAATTATGGAATATATAGGCTTGCCTGTCGTTGAGAATCTCTCCGTGGAAAGTTTTGTCTATATATATCCCTTTGTCTTCAATATCGGAGAAATTTTCCCTCAAGAAATCAAGGGTTGGATAATCACGCTCCAAACACCAGTCGGGATTCTGTATGTAATAGCCAACAAGCTCTTCCACGTTGTCGGTTCGCATTTGAGCATAACCGTCAACACAGATGCCCTTTTCACGAGCCATTTCCATGAGTTGTCGCTTTAATTCTTTCATAGCACAAATGTAGTAAATAAAAGCTTTTTATACAATAGATTCATTAGTATTACTTGATAATTATTTGTATCTTTGCATATCATTTAGAGCCGAGAGCCGTTTGCGCCACTTGATTGTGGTTCTTTCCGCTTTTGGCTCTGCTTTTTATTATGGCGTTCAGACTGCTGCGACATATCGACAAATGGCCCGCACTTTACCCCAAAGTAGAGCGCAAACTCCCCATTGTCGGTGACAAAGGCTGGGATAAGGTTGGCGGTTTCACGCTCCGCGACAAGGAAACTTACGGAGTGTATGCCGACTATATGCCACAGCCCGGCTTGCAGGAAAATCTTTGCGCCTGCGAATGTAACCTTATCTTCATCT
>JAMPEH010000289.1 GCA_023665245.1 Muribaculaceae bacterium | reverse complement strand
CGCTCTACAGGGAGCTGGGGAAGGATTATGTCTTCATCCAGACCATGCCGATGGAGGAGGAGCGGGTTGCCATGGGCTGGGGCGTGGACGTGCACAGCCTGCCCTATGTGAAGTGCCTGTATGAGTCGGAGTACGAGTGCCTGAAAAGAATTGCCGAGAGCGACGTGGTGCTGTTCGGCTGGACCGGGCGGGAGGACCTGGCGTCGTCGCGGCTCGCCTCCGGAAAGACGACGCTGCGCGTGAGCGAACGGCTCTACCGGGAAGGACAGTGGAAAGCGATTTCCCCGCGCGGGCTCGCGGCGAAGTACCACGAGCATATCAAGTACCGCGGCCAGAATGTGTGTATGCTGTGCGCCGGGGCCTATGCGGCGTCGGATTTTCATCTGATCGGAGCGTATCCCGGCAAGCTGTTCCGGTGGGGATATTTCACGGCGCTGCGCACCTACGGCGCGGAGGAGTTCGACCGCATGAAGCCCAGGGACGGTGTGCTGCATCTCGTGTGGGCGGGGCGCTTCATTCCCCTCAAGCATCCGGAGTACGTGGTGCGCCTCGCCAAAAGGCTGCGCGCCGGGGGGTATGCGTTCTGCGTGCACATGCTGGGCGACGGGGAGCTGGAGCCAAAAATCCGGCAGGCGGTGGAAGACGAAAAAATGGATGATTATTTTCGGTTTTACGGATACACGAAGCCGGAGCGGGTGCGGGATGTGATGGAAAAATGCCATATCCACCTCTTTACGAGCAGCCATCTGGAGGGCTGGGGCGCCGTGGTGAACGAGGGAATGAACAGCGGGTGCGTGGAGGTGGTCAACGCCCAGGTGGGCGCCGCGCCCTATCTGATTCGGCACGGCACAAACGGGCTCGTCTACCCGGACAATCGCTACGAGAAGATGGAGGAGCTGGTGTTAGACCTCTTCGACCATTGGGAGGAGCGAAACGGGATGGGGCGCGCGGCCTACGAGACCATCCGCGGCGAGTGGAATGCGGATCATGCGGCGGGAGAGCTTTTGCGGTTTGCGAGGGGGCTTATGCGGGGCGAGATCGTGCCCGCGGCGAGAGGGCCGCTGAGCGTGGCGAGGCCGGTGCGGCCCGGCAGGATGTATGAGGCGATGATGGACGAGGCGTATTAGAGAGGGCAGCGTATGGGCGAGAAGATCAGCGTGATCGTTCCGGTGTACAATTCGATCGATTGTTTGGAAAAATGTGTGGAGTCTATCCGCGCGCAGACGTATTCGAATCTGGAGATCCTGCTCATCGACGACGGCTCCACGGACGGGACGGACAAGCTGTGCGAGCGGCTCGCCGCAGGGGACGGGCGCATCCGCGAATACCATAAAAAGAACGGCGGCGCATCCTCGGCGAGAAACCTGGGCATCCGCCTGGCATCGGGCGAGTATCTCGGGTTTGTGGACAGCGACGACTACATCGAGCCGGACATGTACAGCCTGATGATGTCCGCCGCCCGGAGAAGCGGCGCGGCGATGGTGCAGATCTCGCGCGACGAGGTGGACGAGGCGGGGAACCGCCTGCCGGACGTCTGTGTGCCGCCAGGCAGCGAGGTGTTCTGCGGGGCGCGGGATTTTATCAGGGAGCTTTTGCTGCACCGGGGCGACTGCTCGTTCTGCACGAAGCTGGTTAAACGGGGGCTGTTTGCGCGGCACAACTTTCCGGAAGGGGAGCTCAACGAGGACTTTCGCCTGCTCGTGGAGATGCTTGAGGAGATCGACGGCGTTGTGATTTTGCCGGAGCAGTGTTATCATGTGGTATGCCGTAAGGAGAGCACGACGCGCAGGAGGACGCAGGACAGTTTTTCGCGGGTTTTTTTGGACATTGTGGATAACGCCGACAGGATACAGGCGCTCGTGGATGAGAAGTATCCCGAGCTGCACGCGCACGCGCTGCGCTTCAACTTGTACCAGCGCCTGGACTATCTGCTGCACGTGCCGATTCCGCAGATGACGGGGGAGAATGCGTTTTATCTCGGCGTAAAAAAATATCTGCGCAGGCATGTGCTTGACACGGTGCGCAATCCATATCTGACGGGGAAACATAAGGCGTATCTGCTGCTTTTGACCGCGGCGCCGAGGACGGTCAGAAGGGTGCACGCGTGGAAGATGGGAAGGCGGGGCGCGTAGGCGGAATGGGACGACGGATGAGAAGCGGCGGCATGGCCGAAAGAAAACGATTTTTCATAGTCATTCTATTGCTCTGGGCGGTGCAGATGGCGGCCGCCTTCTATTTCTGTGCGCAGAAACAGGGATTTCACGAGGATGAATACTACACCTACTATGCCACGGCGCGCACCAACGGCTTCTATGTGGAGGACGGGCGGTGGATGGACCGGGAGACCTACCGGAACGAGTTTGTGGTTCTGCCGGGCGAGCGGTTCCAGTACGGGCTGGTCAAGCTGGTGCAGTCCTGGGACGTTCACCCGCCGGTGTATTACTGGGTGTTCCACACCGTGGCGTCTTTGGTGCCGGGGGTGTTTTCCAAGTGGATCGGCCTGTCGGTCAATCTCTTTTTCCACGGGATCAATGTCCTGTTACTGACATACCTGTCATATTTGGTCAGCGGGCGCGACGGGGGAACGGCGCTTCTCGTGTCGCTGTTTTTCGGGCTGAGTCCCGCCGCCATGAGCGGCGTGGTGTTCATCCGGATGTACGAGCTGCTGACGACGTTCGTGCTGCTGTGCGCGGTGCTGCATGTCCGCGTGGCGGCGGGGGACGGCGGGGAAGCCTTCCCCGGAGCGCCGGGCGCTGCTCCTGGGCCAGAGACCGATGAGAAGCGCGGGCAAAAGCTCCCCTTCGCCTCGTTTTTGCTGCCCATGACGGCGGTGACTTACTTGGGATTTTTGACGCAGTATTACTATGCGATCTTTCTCTTCTATCTGGCGGTTGCCTTCGGGGCGTGGCTTCTGTGGCGTGACCGGAAGCTGGGGAACTGTATCCGCTACGGCATAAGCCAGGGAATCGCCCTCCTACTCGCTTACCTGACCTACCCGTCCTGCCTGGGGCAGATGTTCCGCGGGCAGCGGGGTGCGCAGGCGACGGCGAATTTCTTTGATCTGTCCAACACGCTCGAGCGAGTCGCCTTTTTCTGGGACTTGCTGAATCGCTATGTGTTCGGGCATACACTGCCGGTGCTCCTGCTGGCGGTGATTCTGCTGGGAGCGGCGGCGTACCAGGCAAAAAGGCGGGGAGCCGGGGAGGATTCCGAAGGGCCCGGTGCCGCGTATTGGATGCTTCTTTTCGCGGCGGGCGGCTATTTTCTGACCGTCTCCAAGACGGCGCTGCTCCTGGGCGAGACCTCCAACCGCTATCAGCTTCCGGTCTACGGCATCATTGTCCTGCTGGTCTTTGCGGCGGTCAGAGCGCTGTGGCGGCGGGCGTGTGCGGCGTCCGCCTGGCTGGGGTGGCACGGAAAGCAGGCTGGGGCGGCCGCTGTCCTGATCTGCCTTGCGGTTGTCCTGGCAGGGCACTGGCAGGAAGACGTGGTGTTCCTCTACCCGGAGGATGCGGAGCAGACCGCCTACGCCGGGGCGCGGGCGGCGGAGGGCGTCCCGGCGGTCTATCTGTACCAGCCGGGGGCGGAGTGGTGCGTCTGGGATGTGGCGGACGAGCTTTTTGCCTACCCGGCAGTCTGCTTTGCCGCCGCGCAGGGGGAGGAGATGATTGTCGATTCCAGGCTGCAGACGGCGGATTCCCTGGTGGTGTACCTGGCGGAGGGCGCCGACGCTCAGGAGCAGATCGGGAGGCTTTTTGCGGGGAACCCGGGGCTGACGGAGTACGAATGTGTGTTCGAAGAGAAGTACTGCGGGGTGTTTTATGTCCACTGAGGTTTTTCTTTTTTAAAGACAGCATAGATTGT
>JAMPEH010000288.1 GCA_023665245.1 Muribaculaceae bacterium | reverse complement strand
AGGTGAGTGGGAATTACAGCGTTGGCAGGATAGCGGGCAATGATAAGGTGCAAAGCCTTGCAAACAGGGCGCTGAGAGGACAGAGAGGAAAAAACTCCGTTCTGTTGACTACTAAATTCCCGGATGGCCGGGAAGCATTATTTTAATATGTGCCAGTGGCGCAGTTGGATAGCGCGTTGGACTCCGACTCCAAAGGTCGCAGGTTCGAATCCTGTCGGGCATACCAATCCCCAAACCCGCTTAAAATGGTGGGTTTGGGGATTTTCCTGGTCTTATGCGGTTTGGGGCTTGGTCCGAGTGGCGGGATTTGAACCCACGGCCTCATGGTCCCGAACCATGCGCGCTACCAACTGCGCTACACCCGGATGCGGCTTTTCTATTATACGGAGTTTCTTCCCCGTTGTCAAGAAAAACCTACGCTCGCGGATGGGCCTTCACATAAACGTCCTTTAGCTTCTGCCCTACCACTTGGGCGTAGATCTGGGTGCTGGAAATATCCGAATGGCCCAGCATCTCCTGGATGGAGTGGAGGTCGGCGCCGTTTTCCAGCAGATGGGCGGCGAAGGAATGGCGCAATGTGTGGGGGGTGACGTCCTTTTTGATACCCGCCAGCTCCTGATAGTGCTTGACCAGCTTCCAAAAGCCCTGGCGGCTCATCCGTTCCCCGGACATATTGACGAAAAGCGCCCGTTCCTCCGGGGACTCCACCATCTGGGGGCGGACGTTCTTGATGTAGTCGGACAGCGCCCGCACTGCGGCGGGATACAGGGGGATGATGCGCTCCTTGTCCCGGCCGACACAGCGGATAAATTCAGCGGAGAGATTGACGTTTTCCAGGTTCAGCTCGATCAGCTCGGTGACCCGGATGCCGGTGGCGTACAGCAGCTCCATCATGGCCTTGTCCCGGCAGCCCTTGGCATCCACGTTCTGGGGCTGCTCCAAAAACAGCTCCACCTCCTGCCCCGTCAGGATCTGGGGCAGCTTGCGCTCTACCTTGACCGGCGCAAGGGATCGGGCGCAGTTGAGGCGCACCTTCCCCTCCCGCTGTAAAAAGCCGTAGAAGGATTTCAGCGACGCGATGCTCCGCGTCACCGTCGCACCCGACTTGCCCAGGCTGGTCAGGTGGCGGATATAGCGCTCCAGATCGGCGCTCTTGGCGCGGGTAAGGGACAGCCCCTCCCCGTCTGCCCAGGTCTTGAGCTGGTTCACGTCCCGCAGATAGGAGCTGACCGTATTGTTGGACGCCTTCTTCTCCTCCCGGAGATATGTCTCATAAAGAGCCAACTCGTTCATCTGCGTTTCACCAGCTTTCTTTGTAATATCTAGCCCGCCACGGCCTTGAGTAGGGAGGGCAGCGCGGCGTTTTCCGCCAGCGTCCCAAAAACCAGAAGGATCGCGCACAGCAGGCACCGGAGCCAGTAGCCGTCCACATAGGGAGACTTGAGCTTGGGCGTGTAGAATAGGTGTCCCTTCAAGGCCCTGGCCGCATCCCAGCTCTGTATGCCCAGCACAAAGAGGATCGGTAAGGCAAAGACGGCCTCAAAGCCAAAGAGCGCCAGCGCCAAAAGTGCGCCCTGCCCCTCCATCGCCCGCACTAGGCCGGCGATGCAGTAGGAGAGGAGAAAGCCCCGAAGGGCGAACAGGAAGGGCAGCATGATGATGCCGAGGGCGGTAAAGCCCAGGAAAAACGCCAGCACAGGCCACTTTACGCCGCTCCAAAGCAGTGCGCCCAAGCTCGGAAGCCCCAGTCCGCCGGAGAGGGCGCTCCGGTAGCCCAGGAAAAAGTCGGAAAAGGCCGCTTGGTCCTCCGTGCCCATGAGCGCCGCCAGCGCTCCGCCTCCCAGCGCACCCGCAAGAAAAGCGCCGCCACAGACCACGATGGCCCGGTAGGAGCCGATCCCCTTCTCTTTTGTCACGCGACTTCACCTCATAGCATCCTATGAGACAAGCCGTCCAAATAGAAGGCTACCTCCCCAGCTCTCTGGAGCGCTCCGCGCACCGGCGTGCGGCCTCGCGGTACATTTCCTCAAAGCGGAACTCGTCAAAGGCGCTCAGCGCGGCCAGGGTCGTGCCGCCGGGAGAACAGACCATAGTCTCCAGCTCCTTGGCGGTTTTTCCGCTCTCCAGCAGCATCGTGGCCGAGCCCTCCATCGTCCGCGCCGCCATCCGCAGGGCCAGCGCGGGGTCGATGCCCGCGCGCTCTGCCTCGGCCACCATAGCGGCGGCCATACGGAAGAAGAAGGCGGGGCTGGAGCCGCTGACGGCAATGATGTCGTCCATCTGCGCCTCCGGGATAACCGCGACCTCGCCCGCCGCGGCAAAGAGCGAGCACAGCCACCCAAAGAGCTCGTCTGGCACATCGGGCGCCTGGGCTACCGCCGTTGCGCCGCGCCCCACCTGGAGCGGGGTGTTGGGCATGACCCGCACCACCATCGCCTCCGGGAGCCAATCTTTGAGGTAAGAGGTCGAGATGCCGGCGGCGATGGACAAGACACACCTTCCGGCAGTGTGGGGGGAGAGCTCCTGCAAAACCTCGTCAAAGCTCTGGGGCTTTACCGCCAGGAGCACCACATCGCACCTCTGGGCGAGCTGCGCGTTGCTCTGGGCAATCTGAACACCCTTTTCCCGCCAAGGCTCCAGCTTCTCCGGCGCGCGGTCGAACATCCAGAGGTGCTCCGCCGGGACCAGCGCTTTCGCCAAAATACCGGATAAAATAGCGCCGGCCATATTACCGGCGCCTACAAATCCAAGTGTTCGTTCCACACGTCCGCCTCCTCTTACGTTATGTATACTATACCGCCAACTTCGGCTGTTTTCAAGTCTTTTCCCGGCGTTTTTTCATTTTTGGTGATTATGTCAATACCTTATGTCAACTGCGTTATGTCAACGCCGTCCCGAAAAACAGGGACGCGTCCGGCCGGACGCGCCCCTGCATACAAGATATAGTATGCCGCTCCCCTGCCCTACCCAAGATATTGCGAGCGGCGGCACTTTATTGCGTTTTGAAATGTGCCTGCCAGTTATTTCAAAACGTGGTATCTCAATTTGTCATGTCCGCCCGTATGGCCTTGAGCGCAATGGCACATTCCAGCCGCTTTTGCTCCAGAAGGCATCCCACCCTATGTGGGGTCTGAATGTTACCATTTACGGCCAAATTGGACGCGCTACACCCTCCACTGCAATAAAAACGTGCCCAACAGCTTTTGCAGGCCTCCCTGGTATAGATGTTCAATTTGGCAAATTTTTGGGAGATATTTCGGTCGAATTTCCCGGTGTAGAGGTTGCCCAGCAAAAATTCGTCATTCCCTACAAATTGATGGCAGGGATAGATGTCCCCGTCGGGGGTGATGGCCACATATTCGCACCCCGCTCCGCACCCGCGAAGCCGCTTGATGACGCAGGGGCCCTGAGAAAGGTCTACGTTGAAGTGAAAGAAATTGACCTCCGGGTGGTCGCGCAGCTGGGCCGCCAGCTTTTCGTACTCGGCCTCGATGGCGGGCACATCCTCCTCCCGGAGGGCCCAATCACACGAAGGCTCAGACACCACCGGCTCCACCGAAACGTTTTTGAACCCCAGGCTCGCAAAGTGCATCACGTCGGCGGCAAAGTCCAGGTTGTGGCGGGTGAAGGTCCCGCGGATATAGTGATCCTTGGTCCCCCGCCCTGCCACCAGCTTTTGAAACTTGGGCAGGATCACCTCGTAGCTCCCCTTGCCGTTGACCGTGGGGCGCATAAAGTCGTTGACCTCCTGCCGCCCGTCCAGGGACAGCACGGCGTTGCTCATTTCGCGGTTGATGTAGTCGATGTTCTCGTCGTCCAGCAGAACGCCGTTGGTGGTGATGGTAAAGCGGAAATTCTTGTTGTGG
>JAMPEH010000287.1 GCA_023665245.1 Muribaculaceae bacterium | reverse complement strand
ATATGAAAAAATAATCTTTAAGCCTTTTCACCATTTTTAACGGAGTACGATTTTCGTACTCCGTTTAAATCTTTTATTGAAGCACCCGCCACAGTGCCAAATTTAGTTTTTACATATTTTAAGGTTGATTATAACTCTATTTTGTCATAATTCAATTATGTTTAAAATGGTTCGCTTGCAAAAAATATGTAATGTGAAGAATAGTGTCGTGACTTTTGAGTTCGTTTGCAATATAATTAAATTGCAATCAGGAGGCGCATTATGACTTTTGGTCAAAAACTTAAAAAATTAAGAAATGAAAACGATTTAACGCAAGAGCAGTTGGCGGATATGATTTTTGTCACACGCACGGCAATTTCAAAATGGGAAACCGATAACGGCTATCCGAGTATTGACAGCTTAAAGGCAATATCCAATCTTTTTAACATTAGTATTGACGAGCTTATTTCAGACGCCGATATAGAAAATAAAAAGTTGCTTGACAAAAAAAATGCACGGAATATGTACTGTATCGCTATTGCGTTTCTGGGGCTTACTGTTCTTTTCACTTTATTGTCATACTTTTTGAAAATATCTTATTTTAAAATTATCAGTATGTGTGGCTTAATAGGCTATTTGGCATTTGCTTTAATGTCAAAGCCAAAATACAAGCGGTTACAAGCACGTAAAATTATAATACCTTATGTTATTTCCCGTGTTGTAGTATTTGCCGTTGTTTTAGGCGTAATTATTTATACGATAGTGACTATTTAATAGCATATTAAAGTTTTTATGGTTAAACTTTCCGCCTCGCAAGTTCACCGCACGAAAACAGACACAGTAGTTGCTGTGTCTGTTTTCGTGACTGTATTTGATTTATAACTGTTTTTCTACAAACCATTTATTCGAAAACTTTTCGTAATACAAAACCTTTTCGCGACCTTGTATAAGCACGGTATAGCGCGTTGTCGGGGAACTGCCGACGTGCGTCGGCGGCGCAAAACGCTTATCAATTACTTTCGCTATCGGGAAGCGCGCGCCGTTCACCCACTCGAGTTCAACGGGTTTCGAATTCCCGTCCGTATCGGTAAACAGTACCATTCCGACGTAAACCTTTTTATACTGCATACGTTTATTATGTGCATATAACAAAGCGAATATAAAAACGGCTCCGCGCCCGACTTAAATTCAGACCGTCTTTCTCCGTGCATATCACGGAAAGATCTGCAATTTTGGCAAAAGCGATTTTTATTATAAAAGTGATTGAGAAAAGCTTTTTTTTATGTTATAATCAAAAATATTATTATAAAAGTATAAAAATACTTGACCCGTCGGTTTTTATATTGTACAATAATGATACTAAATCGGAAACAGGAAACATAAATGCAGACTAACGTTATTTATCTTAAATCGAGCGAGTCAATGGCTGAAATCCCCGATGAAAGCGTTGATTTGATTGTAACGTCGCCGCCTTACAATATAGATATAAAGTACGGAAATAAAACACAAAACGGTAAAGTCGTTGCAAGTAAGGGTATTAAGTATTCCGACAATATGCAGGAAGCGGAATACAGAGAAATGTTGCGTTCCGTTTTCAACGAGTGCAAGCGCGTCCTGAAAAAGGACGGTTCTGTTTGGATCAATATAAAAAACCGTTACGTTGACGGGGAAATTATAACGCCTTTCTGGATACAGGAATATTTCAAAGAATTCACCCTCAAAAATTTGTTGATCTGGAACTTCGATTGGGGCGGCTCAACGAATAAGAGGTTTTCCCCGAGGTATGAATTTATTTTCTGGTTTACCAAAGATAAAGATAATTATACCTTTAATCTTGCCGACGTTTCTATTCCTGCGGTAAATTACAGACCTGACAGGTATAAATCGCAGTTGAAAAATCCGAGCGACGTTTGGAAAATTCCTATGGTCTCGGGAAACTTTTTGGAAAGAACGGGGCACCCTTCGCAGTACCCCGAAAAATTAGTTGAGCGGATAATACTTGCAGGAACGGATAAAAACGATATCGTGTTGGATCCTTTTATGGGAAGCGGAACGACCGCCGTTGTCGCCAAGAAATTGGGTAGACGGTACGTCGGATACGAAATCGTGCCAGAATATATTGAAATGGCTGACCGACGCCTGAAAAACGTTGAAAAGGTGGATAGCGATGATTAAAACAGAAAATATATACGTTGACTTCGGCGATTCGCGCAAGCTTTTAAAAACCGTTCCGAGCGGCAGCGTTAAATTGGCGGTTACGTCTCCGCCTTATAATCTCGGAAAACCGTACGGCAAATATAAGGATAAAATTCCGCTTAACGAGTGGAAAGAGCTGATACTTGAAGTTACTGAAGATATTTATAGAATTTTAACTCCCGACGGCAGTTTCTTTTTAAATTTATCGCCGATTCCTTTTGGTGAAGAGAAGGAAATTTTGCCTCTGCCTTATATAGGCTATGAAATAATGAAGGAAGTCGGATTTTATATCAGGAATATAATCACCTGGACGTTTAACAATATGCAAAATTGTTCGCAAAGGCTTTCCGGCAGATATGAAAATATAATATGGGGCGTAAAAGATTTAAAAAATTACGTCTTTAATCTCGACGCCGTAAGAATACCGTATATTACTCAGAACGACAAGAGGCTCGAAGGCGGAGCGGGGAGAAATCCGACCGACGTCTGGTATTTTAACCGTGTTAACAATATGACGAAGAGCAAGCTCGGCTTATCTCACCCCACGGTTTATCCGCTGGAAATGATTGAAAGGATAGTTAAAATGTCTTCCGATGACGGAGATACCGTTTTGGATCCGTTTCTCGGAAGCGGCACGACGATGGTGGCGGCTTTGAAATCAGGCAGAAAAGGAATCGGCTTCGAGTTAGACCAAAGCTATGAAAATGAAATAAAAAAAAGAATCGAAACGGAAGTCGGCGAAACGCAAACGTCGGTATTCGATACGGCGGAAAAATCAAAAAAGAATGGAAATTGATCCATTCTTTTTTCGTTAACCGTCTGCAAACCTTTTATAGACGTCAGAGTTGTGAATGAGGAGCTTTGCCCTTGCATCGTAAGTTTCTTCGCCGGACTGACGGTTCTGATGCTTCAAAACCGTATCTATTATATCCCTCATTTCATCAGAACCGAATAAAGGGTTTTCGGCTAAAGAGTGTAATTGCAATATGCGTTCTCTCGTTTCGGGCTTTATCCTGATTAACTCCTGTGTCTGATAGGTATAGTAGCAGGATTGAGAAGTGCCGCTCACGTTACCGTCGATTGAGCGGTTAATCGGAGTGGAGCAGTCTACGGACGTGCGGGCGTCATTAAAAACGGTGTTTCGTAAAATCGAAACTTTTTTCAATCCGCCGCAACCTAAAAAATGAATATGCCCGTAATTCAGACGCGCCCGTGCAAGCGTATCGATATTTTTATTGAAAGTCGTATCGTCGGAGGAAGATAAACCGCCTATTGCAATGTTTTTCGGAGTATACGCGAGAAGATTAAAGAACAAATCGATTTCGTTGAGGCTCCATTCTCCGTTGACGATTGTGTATAATACGTCGTCGCAGTTATTTAAAGATTCGTGTATTCGGTTTGAATAATTTGCGGATAACTCAATTAAACGCCGCCTGTCGTTTTGCGTTAAAATATTCAGCCGCGCATTGCCGTTCCGACTGCGGATTTTAAACGGATTGGGGATGTCGAAGGTTACGGCTCCGTCGATATCCGAATTTTCTATGACGCTTAAATATTTTTCTATAACTGCTTCCCGCTCCATTACGTTGTCGAACGCGTTTATAAGCTCTTCGTTTGAAATTTGCGGATTGTTATGCGCTATGAAATTTACGAGTTTGGCGCTTCCCGAATCCAACAGAATGTTGCTTTGGGTGAGTACG
>JAMPEH010000286.1 GCA_023665245.1 Muribaculaceae bacterium | reverse complement strand
AATATCCCACTGTATCGAGAAGTCAATCTCCAAAATAGAAGCCGCCGTGCTTGGTGCATTGGAGCAGACGCCTCCCGAACTCTATGCCGACATCGTACGCAACGGCATATGGCTTGCCGGAGGAGGAGCATTGCTTCGCGGACTCGACAAGCGACTAACCGACAAGATTGGCATACAGTTCCATATAGCCGAGGACCCCCTGCTTGCCGTAGCAAAGGGAACCGGAGTAGCATTAAAGAATCTCCATAATTTCTCGTTCCTGATAAGATAAACCCCGTCACGGATTAATCATCTCACCGACGATGAGAAACATACTTCACTTTTTAGTAAAATATGTATCGTGGTTTGTGTTTGCTTTCTACGTCATCGTCTCGTGTGTCATGCTTTTCCGCAACAACCCCTATCAGCACCATGTCTACATGACGTCGGCAGGAGCTTTGGCGGCAGGAGTTTATAATACGACCAATTCCGTCACCTCCTACTTCAACCTCCACGACATCAACGAAGACCTGCAGCGACGCAATGCCGACCTCGAACGCGAGGTTATATCGCTCCGCCGCACGGTAAACAACCTTGAGGAACAAGTTTACGCCGACTCCATGACGGTTGTGGAACCATTGATGCCATATAGCTTTATAATTGCCACAGTTATAAACAACAGTATCGCTCGTCCCTATAATTACCTGACAATCAACAAGGGAGCAATTAACGGCATAAAGCCCGAAATGGGGGTAGTGGACCAAAACGGAGTTGTGGGGGTGGTCAACTTGGTCAGCGACCACTATGCCAGAGTCATCTCGTTGCTCAACCCCAATTTCAGATTGTCGTGCAAACTTAAGGGTAGCGACGTGTTCGGCTCGTTGGTATGGGACGGACATTCCCCTGAGCAAGCCATACTTGAGGAGCTGCCGAAGCACACGGTCTATCATCCCGGCGACACAATTATCACCACCGGCTACTCCGATGTATTTCCTGAAGGAATCCCCGTGGGGACAGTTGTCAGCGCCGACCGCGGTGTCGACGACAACTTCTTCACCCTGCGCATAAATCTTCTTACCGACTTCTCTCAGCTGTCAACAGTCAGAGTGATTGCCAACAAGAACATCGGTGAGATTTCCGAGATAGAGAAAGACCCGATAGTATCAAAATCAAAAATAGCCAACTGAGATGACCAAGACCCTGCTGAAATTTGCATTTCTGTTCATAGTGCTTGTCCTCACCCAGGTAGTTGTGTTCAACCACTTGGTGTTGCTCGGTGTGGCTGTGCCGTTTGTATTCATCTACGGCATCATAAGGCTACCGGTCAATCTCAACATCAACTGGGTCATGACCATAGCATTTCTGTTGGGAACCGCTGTCGACATATTTTCCGACACCAACGATATAAACGCATTGGCTTGCACCTTTTTCTCCGTGTTGCGACTGCCCGTGCTGCGCCTCTATTTTCCTCGCGTGCAAGATCTGACCGACCCGGAACCTTCGATGCGCTCTCTCGGTCCGGCTGTCTACATGAAATATCTCGTGAGCATGTCGCTGCTCTACTCAATGCTGTTCTTCATCATTGAGTCGATGACATTCTTCAACATCACCCGGCTGCTGATGTCGATAATCGGCAGTGCGGCACTTACATTCGTATTCATCCTCGCCATTGAAATCATAAGACAACGTGAGAAAAGACTATAAACTCGAAAAAAGAAAATACATAATCGGAGGATTTATAGTTGTCGTTGCCCTGATATTCCTTGTAAGGCTCTATAACCTGCAACTTGGCGACAGCAAATACAAGACCTACGCCGACAACAACGCATTCCTCAACAAGACGATATATCCCTCGCGCGGACTCATGTATGACCGCAACGGAGAACTGATTGTCTACAATCAGCCCGCCTACGACGTGATGCTTATTCCACGCGACGTACAGGAGTTTGACACTCTCGATTTCTGCCATGCAATCAATGTCACTCCCCAGCAGCTGCGCAAGCGTTTTGCCGACATGCGGAGTGCTGCAGGCTACTCTTCCTATACGCCGCAGAAACTGATCTCCCACCTCTCGGCCCAGGACTATGGTCGGCTCCAAGAGAAGCTCTATCGCTTCCCGGGATTCTTCATTCAGAAACGCATACTGCGACAATACAGCCGACCGGCTGCCGCCAATGTGCTTGGCAACATAAGGGAGGTGTCGCAGACCGACATCGACAGGGACCCCTACTATCAGCGCGGCGACTATTGCGGCGACCTCGGAGTGGAGAAGAGCTACGACGAATATCTGCGTGGATTCAAGGGCGTCGAAATTCTCATACGCGACGCCAACGGGCGTATTCAAGGACGATACGACAACGGCTCGAGAGACGTGGCTCCGGTGTCGGGGCGCAACTTGAAGCTGAGTATCGACATTGACCTTCAGCAATATGCCGAAAGCCTCATGGTCAACAAGATTGGAGCCGTGGTGGCAATCGAGCCCTCGACAGGCGAGATTCTCGCAATGGTCTCATCGCCTACCTACGACCCTAACATGCTTATAGGAAGACAACGCGGCGAGAACTATTTCTCACTGCTGAAAAACCCCTACAAACCGTTGTTCGACCGCGCCTTACAGGCCGCATACCCTCCTGGCTCAACATTCAAACCCACTCAGGCACTGATACTCCTCGAAGAAAATATAGTGACATTGCAGACAATGTTTCCATGCTACCACGGCTTCATATCCGGCGGACTTAAAGTGGGGTGCCACGGTCACGCATCACCGATTAATCTGAAACCGGCGCTGCAGACATCGTGCAACGCCTATTTCTGCTGGGGATTCAAGTCTATGGTCGACAAGCGGTCGAAATACGGGTCGTCGGCCAACGCGTTTGAAGTGTGGAAAAAACACCTCGTATCCATGGGCTACGGCTATCCGCTTGGCGTAGACCTGCCTCAGGAGAAACGAGGGTTCATCCCCAATGCGAAATTCTATGACAAATACTACGGCGAAGGTCACTGGAGCGCCAACACCGTTATATCCGTATCAATCGGTCAGGGAGAAATTCTCGCCACGCCGCTCCAGATAGCCAACCTGTGCGCCACCATTGCCAACCGCGGTTGGTTCATCACTCCTCACGTCGTCAAAGAGATAGAAGACACCGTCATGCCCGGGGAACTGCTGCAGAGGCGATATCCCACAATCGACAGGAAACACTACGAAGATGTCGCCGAGGGAATGCGCATGGCTGTGACCGGAGGCACCTGCCGGCTTGCAGCACTGCCCGACGTTGAGGTGTGTGGCAAGACCGGTACTGCACAGAATCCCCATGGCAAAGACCATTCGGCTTTCATGGGTTTCGCTCCTTATCATGAACCCAAGATAGCCGTGTGTGCCTATGTTGAGAACGCAGGCTTCGGGGCTACGTTCGGAGTACCCATAGGCTCACTTGTCATGGAGAAATACCTCAAGGGGTCCATTGCCCCAGAGAGGAAGTATATCGAACAAAGAATGTTGGAATCCAATACTATTATCTACAGTGGAGTTAAGAAACACTAATGACAATCCGTCGCTTTTCCGCGGCATCGACCGGCTCACAGTCCTGCTTTATGCCATTCTTGTCCTGGCAGGGGCGGTGAGCATCTATGCTGCAAGCTACGATTTTGACCATGCCAGCATCTTCTCCTTCGACGAATTCTCGGGCAAGCAGCTGAGGTGGATAGCACTGTCGTTTCTTCTCGGATTCTTCCTGCTTCTTGTCGACCGGCGAATCTACGAGACCTACGCCTATCCGGTGTATTTCGGCATGTTACTGTTGTTATTGGTAACCATATTCATAGCCCCCGACATCAAGGGTTCACGATCGTGGCTCGTGCTTGGACCAATGAGGCTGCAACCTGCCGAATTTGCCAAATTTGC
>JAMPEH010000285.1 GCA_023665245.1 Muribaculaceae bacterium | reverse complement strand
GGCCACAGGCGTCTCGTCGACCACGGGCGTCTCATCGGCCACAGGCGTCTCGTCGGCTACAGGCGTCTCATAGCCCAGGAACTCCGAATCAGCCATCATGCTATGGTGGACATCCGGCTCCTCAACGGGAGGCTCACCGCTGCCGCCCATCTGGATAGCAGCCACCCGATAGACCACCCGGATGATCGCGTCATCGATGTTCTCCACCTCATACATCAGCTTTTCATCCCAATACTGGAACATCGCGTATACATACGAGATCTCATTCGGCACGCTGCCGGCAGCCATGGTGTGATCGCTGGTGAGTACGTCAGTCAATTGACCGGCCTCCATAACGTCGGGATCTTTGCTGAGGTAGAATATCGGATCATCAAAGTAGTAGCTGTCCAGCGGATCTCCTTCATAAGTGAACTGAATACTCTTCAGCTCATCCAAGCTCAGAACATCGCCCACAGCCATGTTCCTGTCGTCGAAGCCGGTATGCGCCAGCTTGCTCTGGATCACCCAGCCCACCAGCTCACGGTAGATACCGTTGACTGCGGTGGAGTATTCGTCGTACACCTCCTGATCCTTGTCATCAATGACGCCGTCGCTGTTCAGATCGCCGGCCCGCATGATGAGCTGACCAAAGTTGTACTCCGCCGGAGCCCAGGTATCGTACACCAGGATGTTATCGACCACATAATCCAGATAGCCGTCCCGCTGGATCACCAGCATGTAGGTGCCATCCTGATGGATGTTGCCGGTGGCGCTGAACTCCACCTCAAAGGCGCCGGTGGTGGGATCGGTGGTTCCGCTGTAGACCGGAGTCAGCATCGGTCTCCCGCTGTCGTCGGTCTCGGTCAGCAGCCTCTGCCAACGCTCGGCATAGGTGCTGTTGGTATCATCCAGACCAAGGGCCGCCGCAATATCATCCACGATCTTGAACTTCCACGCGTTGTTCTTGCGGTAGATCGTATAGGTGGCCTCATGGTTGGGTCCGTTCACTCCATACTGATCGGAGGTAAGCACATGACCCTTGATCCAGGTCTGGAGGATCTTGGTGGGACCATGATCCCGGTAAACGGTCAGGTAGTACACACCCTCGGCGCCGGTGTTCCGATCCACCACGGTGAACTGGAAGACCTCGTCGCCGTCCTTGGAGGGATCCAGCCGGAAAGTCGCGCCGAAGATGGTGCCGTCGTCGCTGCCGGTATGGTCGCCGTCCAGGTGGGTCCGGCTGTCCGCGATCTGGTAATCCGGGTCGTCCTCTTTCACGCCGTACTTGGTGATGGTGACATAGTAGCTGTCGTTGGTGCCGTCCGCCTTGGTCTCTGGCGCAATGGCATTGAGGACGATCTCAGTCTGGAGGACCTCCACCATGACGCCGTAGTAGGAGACCTGATGCTCCAGCACCGAGTCATAGATGGTGTGGTCTTTCGGATCGTTGGACTTGGCGTTCACGTCCACCACGTCGCCCGGCTTGGTGATAGCGGGAACGGTGGAGGAATCCTTGTACCAATCCTGCAGCTCGTCATAGGGCACGCGGCCGTCCATCTCACCCACGGGTATCAGCCACATCTGCTCGTAATGCTCGGGCACGTTGCTGCCGGTGGTGGTATCGGTGACCCACATGTTGTCCAGCGCCAGGGTGTTGATCCTGTCGATCCGGATCACATAGGTGGTCGCCGTATCCGTGTACTCAGCCTCGCCCCACTTGGTGTCCGCGGCATGGACAGTCACAAAGATGTAGCTGGCCTGATCGCCGGGCATCAACGGTACGATGACCGTAGTGGGCATGGCGGAGTTGGGCGCGTAGCTGGTGTTGTTGTACATCACGGTGACGTTGCCGCTGTCCTGCAGTGCGGCTCCCAGATCGATGGCAATGTACTTGGCGGACATGGGCATGGTCGCGGTATACAGCTTGGTGCCGCGCGCAAAGCCCATGAGAGGCTCCGGATCACTGCTGGGCTGGAGGAAGACATCATTGGTATGGAGCGTAACGGTCCCGTTCTCCTCATCCAGATAGAGGCTGCCCCAGCGTCCGGCGTAATCCTTGGGCGTGACCTTATCCTTCTTATCGGTCAGGTCAGGTCGTTTGCCGGAAAGGTGCTGATCGGCCCAGACCAGGGTCCCCTGGTTGGCTGCCTTCAGCTCGGCGGCCTCGGCCTCGTTGATGCCCTGGAAGACGTTCAGATCCAGCTGGCTGTCGCTCTCGCTTCTGGCGTCCCGTACCACCCAGATCTGGTACGTAGACTCGTTCAGGCCCTCGGTGACCGTGACATTGAGCAGGGTCTTGAAGTCCTCGTCGGCGTAGTAGTCCAGACCCAGGTTACCAAAGGTCCCCTTACCGGTAAAGCTGACCAGGACAGGATCGTCACCCATGGTGATCCGGAAGTTGTCGCCCAGATAGTAGCTCTCGGGGAACTTGTCGGTCACATTGGCGCTGGTGATGACCACGCTCTGGGTATCCCGGAACTGAGCCTGGAGCCAGAATTCGCTGATCCGATGATCCAGCGTCAGCACGTAATACGGATGCTCAGGCTCGAAGTACGGGTCACAGGGAGTGCCGTCCTCCCGCTTACCGGCGGGCAGGAGCTGCTTGTTGCCATCCTCATCCAGCACGAAGTTGCCATCCTCGTCGGTCACATACAGGATGTCGTTATAGTCCGGGCCGGTCATGATGGCGCCGGTCTGGATCAGCGGCAGCTTGTTCTCCTCCACAGGCTGGGGCTGGAAGGCCACCAGGTTGTCCAGGGTAGTGAACAGGATGGGCACGTTCACACGGGTCATGTTCACTGTGTAGGTGCCGACTCTCTTCTCGCGCATGGCTTCGGGCACACTCGGATCGTTCGGGAAGTGGTAGGTCAGAGTGACCTCCACCCGGAAGCCGGGCAGATCCCACGGCAGACAGGTGGTGCCGTCGCCGTAGAAGTCAACGCCGGAGGGTGTGTCATTGCCGTTCTTGTCAGGCAGGGTCTCCTGCGGGAAGTAGCCGGTGAACTCCAGGTGGCCGCCGTAGGTGGGAACATAACCAGCCTCGCCGGGCAGCTTGCCTGTAGCGTCCATGCCCTGCATCTTATAGCTGTATTCCTTGTCGGTCCCGTCCGCGTTCTTCTCGTAGGTGACAACGTAGCCTTCCTCGTCAGGCTGAATGGTGATCTCCTCGCCGTCCTCATTGGTGTAAGTGTAGGGGATCAGCTTCTTGTAGTAGGCGGTCATCTCAATGACGCCGTCCCGCCAGTCGTTAAACTGGGGTTCCAGGTCAAAGTACTCGGCCTTGGCGTACACGGCGTATCCGGGCTGACGCTTGTAGACGCGGCCCTCGTACTCCCGCTTCAGGGTCTCGAAGGTCCCCTCCATCTTCGCCTTTGCCAGCTGCAGGTCCACCAGAATGGGCTCATCGGTATGGTAGACGGTCAGGTAGTACTCGTTGACCAGCTCGTAACCGCTCTCAGCATAGTGGATCACGCGGAAGCGCAGGGTCTTGGTGTCCTTGCCCTCGTCAAACTCGAAGTACAGGTAAGAAGCAGAGCGACGGCTCAGGGTGTAACGGTTGCCCGCCTCGTCGTACACCTCAATATAGGTGTTCTCCTGAGAGTAGCTGGGCTGGCTCGTGGTGGCGGCATAGGTCGTCGGGCTTTCCGCCAGGGCGGCCAGATCGGCCAGGCTGACCTCCTCACCGGCGGCATCCAGCGCTCTCACGCTGGCGGCCAGCTCCTCGGGCAGCACGGAGGCGTAGATGTTGAAGCCCTTGCCCATGGCGGTAGCGCGGTAGTAGAACACATCGCCCCGGACCATGGTAGTGAGCGTACCGGAATCAATGCTGCCCAGACCCAGAGTGTTGCCGTCCTCATCCACATCGGTGCCCTGGTTGAGCAGGATCTCCTGGAGCTGCGGACCGGTGAGCGG
>JAMPEH010000284.1 GCA_023665245.1 Muribaculaceae bacterium | reverse complement strand
GCTGGCCTGCTCCCGGCTGCTGTCCGCCACGGTGCTCAAGGGGATGCCCTCCTCCTTTGCCCTGGAGCTGCCTCCCTTCCGCAAGCCCCGGGTGGGGGAGGTCATCCTCCGCTCCATGCTGGACCGCACCCTGTTCGTGTTGGGCCGGGCGGTAGCGGTGGCCGCGCCCGCCGGGGCCGTCATCTGGCTGATGGGCAATGTCACCGTAGGGGACGCCACCCTGCTGGCCCACTGCACCGGGTTTCTGGATCCCTTCGCCCGGTTGTTCGGGCTGGACGGGGTGATCCTCATGGCCTTCCTCCTGGGCTGGCCCGCCAACGAGATCGTGCTGCCGGTGATGCTCATGGCCTATCTCGCCACCGGAAGCCTGGTGGAGTTCGACGACCTGGCCGCTCTGGGCCAGCTGCTGGGTCAGCAGGGCTGGACCTGGCTGACGGCGGTTTGCGTCATGCTGTTCTCCCTGTTCCACTGGCCCTGCTCCACCACCTGCCTGACCGTCTACAAGGAGACGGGCAGCGTGAAGTGGACCCTGCTGGCCATTGCCCTGCCTACGGCGCTGGGCCTGGGGCTGTGCCTGATCGTATCCACAGCGGCCCGCCTGCTGGGCCTTGCGTAAAAACAGCCGCGGCAGAGGAGCTCTGCCGCGGTTGCGTTTTGTCCGAAGGTATGCTATACTGACTCTGCCGTGAGGCAAATCGATCCGGAAAGGGATGGGAAAATGAGACTCTGCATTGCCGGCGCTCCACGCGAAGTTTGAGGACGCTGCGTGGAGGATGACCCCAGTCCTCGGACTTTGCGCTTTGATCAAATAATCAAAAGGAGCAAAGTCAAATGAACAGAAAATACATTCAGCTCAAGCCATATCTCCTGCTGTGGAGCACCCAGACCTTGTCCGCCCTGGGCAGCGGCATGACCGGCTACGCCCTGGTGTTGTGGCTGTACCTGCGCACCGGCTCGGCGCTCCAGACGGCGCTGCTGTCCGTGTGTACCTACGCGCCCTACGTGCTGATGAGCGTATTCGCCGGGGCGCTCAGCGACCGATGGAGCAAAAAGCGCACCATGCTGGTGTGCGACCTGCTGGCGGCGGCCAGCACGGTGGCAGTGCTGGCGCTCATCGTCACGGACGCTATGCGCCCCTGGCACCTGTATCTCCTGAACGCCCTGAACGGCCTGATGAACACCGTCCAGCAGCCTGCGGCCGAGGTGGCCGCCACCCTGCTGGTCCCCAGGGAGCTGTACCAAAAGACCAGCGGCCTGCGGTCCTTCTCCCAGTCGCTGAACTCTATCCTGACCCCGGTGCTGGCCACGGCGCTGTTTGCTTTCGCGGGCATCGGCTGGGTGATTGCGGCGGACCTCATTACCTTTGGCGCCGCCTTTCTCACCCTGTGGCTGCTCATCGACATCCCGGAGAACGGGGCGGAGGAGCGCTCCCGGGAGACGCTCCTGGCCTCGGCGGGAGAGGGACTGGGCTGGCTGAGGCGGAACCCGCTGATCCTGACGCTCATCCTGTTCCTGGCCGCCATCAACCTGGTGGCCTCCACCTATGACGCCGTCCTGCCCGCCATGGTGCTGTCCAAGACGGGCAGCGAGGGGGCGCTGGGCATGGTGAACGCCTGCGCGGGACTGGCCACCCTGGCGGGGAGCGTACTGGTCACGCTCCTCCCGGCTCCCAGAAACCGGGTGCGGGTCATCTGCCTGACTCTGCTGTTGTCCATGAGCACGGAGAACTTCATCCTGGCCTTTGGGCGGACGGTGCCGGTGTGGTGCGTGGGGGCGGTGCTGGGCTGGCTGGCCATCCCGCTGATGAACGCCAACCTGGATGTGATCTTCCGCACCAGCATCCCCCTTGAGATGCAGGGGAGGGTGTACGCCTGCCGGAACACCCTGCAGTTCTTCACCATCCCGGTGGGTCTCCTGCTGGGGGGTGCGCTGACGGACTGGGTGTTTGAGCCGCTGATGGCCGCTCAGCCGGGGGACGGTCTGCTGATCTCCCTGTTCGGCGCGGGCCGAGGCGCAGGCGCGGCGATGCTGTTCGCCGTCATCGGTGTGTGCGGCGTTTTGGTCTGCCTGGCCTTCGGCTGGGCGCTGAGGCGCTGTGCCTGGCGGGAGCCTTGAAATCATAAAAAAGAGCGGGCGGCAAAAGCCGCCCGCTCTGCGCGTTTTAAATCACTTCGTTGTCCTGGGGTGCGTGATCCTGTAAGCGGTACTCGTGGTACAGAGCCAGCCCCACCACCAGGATGAAGGTGGCCACCGCCGGGGACACCAGAGCGTGCCCCGCGATGGTGGAGATGCCGAAGCCAACCAGGGTGCAGTACAGCGCGGTGCAGCAGCTCAGGCTGGACAGCCGCAGGGCGGGCCGCTTGAAGAACTGGACCACGGACCAGCCCAGGAAGCCCAGGTAGGGGATATAGTACAGCAGGAAGCCCACCACGCCGTGGCGGATGAGCAGGGCCAGGGGGTCCATCTCCACCATGAAGTACATCTCCCGGCTGTAGGAGGGGGCCTTGGCGTAGCCGATGCCCAGCAGCTTGGTCAGCACGCCGCCCTCGGTATACACCTGGACGGCGGGAGCGGAGCTGAGCAGCCGGCGGCTGAGGATCTGGTCGATCCGCTCCAGGGTCTCGTTGCTGTTGAGCAGGGTGTGCAGCCAGGAGCCTTTGGCGGCGGCCTGGATCTCCTCGCCCCAGGAGGCCAGGGTGATGTCCGGCTCGTTGTCGATCAGCGGGATATAGATGTGCACCAGATAGCTGAGCAGGGGAGAGTTGAGGAAGAAGATGCCCAGAGTGAGCAGCAGCATCCCGCCCATGGCGATGGCCTGGATCTTCCGCACCCGGCCGGGCTCCCGCACCAGCATGACCACCTGCCAGATGAAGGCGGCCACGCAGTACAGTGCCACTGCGCCAAACACGATCTTGGTGCCCAGGAAGTTGGCGGTGACGGCGATGCCGACGAGGGACCAGACGCACAGCGCGCCCTTCCACCAGGTCTGCCTGGTGACGGTGGGCAGCACCTCCAGGCACCAGGCGATGGTGAACGGGGCGGTGAGGGCGATGATGCAGCCCACCTCGTTGGCGGCGTAGAACCAGCCCCGGTAGCCCTCGCCGGAATTGCCGTAGGAGATGAAGCTGGTGCGGGTGAGCACGGCGATGGGGATGACGCTGGCGTACAGCGCCCCCGCCAGGGCGATGACCCGCCAGCCTGCCAGGCAGTTATACTGCTTGTACACCGCCCAGAGGAACACCAGCACAAAGGGGACGAAGAAGGTCTTGACCATCTCCCGGATGTTGCTGATGCACAGGGACAGCCCGCCCAGGGAGAACATATAGCCCATGAACAGCACCAGGTAGGCGCACAGCGCCCCGGTGAACATCATCCACCGCTTTTTTCCCGGGAAATCGCTGACGAATACGGCGTACAAAAAGGCCAGCACCATGAACAGCGAGCGCACCACCACCCCCGCGGTGACAGAATGGCCGGCCTGGGCCCCCAGGCCGGTGAGCACGTCGAGAAGGGGCTGGCAGATGATGTAGACGGCCAGGAAGAGAAAGATATACTTTTGAGAGAAGTCCTGGAGCTTGGTCCGCAAGTTCGTCATGTATGAAACCTCCATCGCGCAGGGGCGCGGAATCTACAAAATAAAACCTTGTTTAGTATAGTATAGCGTGGCAGATATTGCAATAAAAAATGTCTAAGAAGATTGTTAATATTTTGAGAAGATGGGAAAAGCGGGCCGGGGAAGAGAGCCGCCGCGTCTTTGACGCGGCGGCTCTCTTGGCGGGGATATGTAGTTACAGCGCGGCTTTGATGGCCTCCACCATGTCGCACTTCTCCCAGGGCAGATCCAAATCGGGGCGTTCCCCACAAAATGTTCCATTTTGCGGGGGCCCCTTTGGAT
>JAMPEH010000283.1 GCA_023665245.1 Muribaculaceae bacterium | reverse complement strand
AACCGGGCCGCCGCCGCCGGCATCAACATCGCCGTGTCCTCCGGCAACGACGCCCGGGACACCCACACCGGCTCCCTGATCGGCAGCACCCCGGTGGTCCTGCCCAACAACTCCATGTCCGGCTTCTCCGGCAGCTTCCTGGCCCCCTTCACGGTGGCCTCCGCCCAGGGTACCGGCTATGCCTACAACAACTATGTTTTTGATACCACCGCTAAGTTCACCGGCGGCGATGACGCGGCCATCGAGGCCCTGGCGGACATCACGCTGCGGGACAACAACGGTTGGGACATGGGCACCACGTTGACCAGCAGCTACGAGATCGTGGACTGTGGCCTGGGCAGCAAGGCGGAGCTCCTCAAGACCGCTGATGCCACGGTCGAGGTGCCTGAGAAGTACGACAAGAAGACTGACGACGCCCTGAACGTGGAGGACACGCTGCTGAACGGCAAGATCGCCCTGATCCAGCAGAGCGCCACCGGCGGCATTACCCTTGCCGACCAGAGCACCAACGTCAAGGCCGCGGGCGCTGTGGGCGCGATCCTGGTCAACAGCGCGGACTCTGAGTCCGCTCTGTCTGCGGTGCAGATCACCACAAATATGTCTGTCCCTACCTTTGGTAAAATTAAGTCCAGCGTTTACACCGCCCTCCAGACCGCTCTCAAGGCGGGCACCGTGAAGGTCTCCTTCACCAGCAAGCGGACGGTGGGCTCCCCCGTCGAGCGGTCCTACGCCGACAATGGCCCCTCCTCCTTCACCTCCTGGGGCGTGACCGGCTCCCTGAAGCTGAAGCCGGACATCATGACCCCCGGCGGACAGATCTTGGCCGCTGGCGCTTCCTCTGACACCGCGCTGTCCATCAAGAGCGGCACGTCTATGGCCTCCCCCAACATGGAGGGCTGCTTCATCCTGGTGCAGCAGTATGTGGACGATAACCTGTCCACCTTCGGCGTGACCAAGGGCACCCAGGCGTACACCGACCTGGTGAACCAGCTGGTGGCCAGCACCGCTACCGCCTATCAGCCCATGACCTCCTCCACCGATACCACCCGCCAGAACCTGTACTTCTCCCCCCGCCGTCAGGGCGCGGGCATGGCCAACATCGGCGCGGCCATCAGCGACCTGGTGGTGCTCCATAACAACAAGACTGTGGACACTATGACCGGCGAGGCTCCCCGCACCAAGATCGAGCTGGGCGAGGTGACGGAGAACGAGTTTGACATCACCTTCTATGTCAACAACTATGATGACAGCAAGGCCAAGGTCTTTAACGTGAGCGCCGCCCTCCAGACCGACGCCACCACCAGCACCAACAAGAATTATGGGACGCAGATCGCCAACGTGAACACCTACGGCAGCGACATCGACCCCATTGAGGACGCGGTGCTGACGGTGAAGTCCGTTGGCGGCACGGAGACCAGCTCCACCACCAACGTCAACAAGTACGCCAGCAGCTCCGGCACCACCAAGATCACCGTGCCCGCCAACGCGCGCAACCTGGCCGTGGTGGTCCACGTGAAGCTGAACGAGAAGACCATGGCCGCGTACGACAAGACCTTCTTCAACGGTATGTTCCTGGAGGGCTTCGTGTTCCTGGACGGCGTGACCATGGGCCAGGTGGACCTGAGCATCCCCTTCCTGGGCTTCCGTGGCGACTGGAGCAAGGCTCCCATCTTCGATATGGCTACTGCTTATGACGACGTGAGCAAGCTGAGCACCAGCGATCCCGAGTACCCCATGTACTACATCACCACCCTGAGCAGCCAGAACACCGTCCCCGAGAGCGACAAGACCGACGAGAGCGGCAAGGCTGCCGCGGACGAGGCCCCCAAGACCGCCGAGGTGGTGCTGGGCGCCAACCAGTACACCGGCACTGCCTGGCCCGGCTATTCTCCCGGCAACAAGATCAACCAGGTGCGCTCCTATCTGTCCACTCAGCGGACGGCGGGCGACTTTAGCGGCGATTTCTCCGCCATTTCGCCCAACGGCGACGGCTACAACGACTTTGTTTACGCCAACCTGGCCCTCCTGCAGAACGCCAAGGCCCTGATGGTGGTCATTACCGACGCCGATAAGAACGTTGTCAAGACCATTGGCCCCGAGTTTGAGTACTTTGAGACCAACCTGGGCAACAGCATGACCGGCCTGGGCGACATTGCCCAGATCGCCGCCACCTACGGCCAGACCTTCAAGCGCAACATGAAGTGGGACGGCACCAACAACAGCGGCGAGAAGGTCGCGGACGGCCAGTACTACTTCAACGTCATTGCCATCAAGGAGTATGAGTTCCTCAACAAGAACCTGACTCCCAATTCCACTTGGGACAAGGAGAACCATGTCATGACCGGCATGGGTGAGGAGTACCTGACCCAGGTGAAGAACGTGCTCCTGGCCGAGGACACCAAGAAGGACACCGTCACCATGCCCGTGAAGGTGGACACCAAGGCGCCTGTGGTGGTGGTGAACACCGCTTCCATGGAGGCGACCGTCACCGACGAGACCGCCGTGCAGGCTGTGATGTTCCTCTACGACGGCAAGCAGGTGGGCGACGTTGTGAAGTGCAACGCCAAGACCGCCACCGTGGCCATCCCCGAGATCGCCAACTTCGACGCCAGCAAGCTGGAGGTCCAGGCCGTTGACTACGCCTTCAACAAGTCCGCCAAGGCTGACCAGAAGGAGGTCAACCAGGCTCTGACCGTCACCGCCAGCGACGCCAGCGTCTATGTGGGCGTTGAGGTCACCCTGACCGCCACCGGCGACCCCGAGCTGGCCGAGGGCACCACCTACAAGTGGTACAAGGGCAGCGAGGCTGACGGCAGCGACGCCGAGCTGATCGAGGACGCCACCGAGGCGACCCTGACCGCCGACACCAGCGCCGCCGGCACCACCTATTACTTCTGCTCCGTGGAGATCACGGCGGAGGGCGTGGGTACCATCCCCGTGAACAGCGACGCGGTGAGCGTGAAGGTGAGCACCAAGCCCGCCACCCGCCCCAGCACCCCCGCTGACAAGACCGAGACCCCCGATCCCGCGGAGACCACCGATCCTACCGATCCCACCGACACCACGCCCGCCGAGGACAAGGTGACCACCGTCACCGCGCCCGACGGCACCGTGACCGAGACCACCGAGAAGGTGGACGGCACCGTGGCAGTGGTGGAGACCAAGCCCGACGGCACCGTCACCGCCACCGTGGAGCAGCCCGACGGCACCAAGTCCGAGGCCGTCACCACCCCCGAGGGCGAGAAGACCATCGTGGTTACCGACGCTGAGGGCGAGGAGCTGGCCAAGATCGAGCTGCCCGCCGAGAAGCCCGTTGCTGAGACCACCTTCGTGGACGTGGTGGAAGCCGCGCCCTGGGCGGAGGAAGCGGTCAACAACGTGGCCGCGCTGGGCCTTGTGAAGGGCATCGGCGACGACAAGTACGATCCCGTCACCCCCATGACCCGCGGCGCGCTGGCTACCGTCCTGCACCGCCTGTCTCAGGGCAAGACCAACTACAGCGCCACCTTCAAGGACGTCGCCCAGGGCAAGTACTATACCGAGGGCGTTGCCTGGGCCGCTAAGGCCAACGTGGTGACCGGTATTTCCGAGGACGTGTTCGCCCCCGAGAACATCATCACCCGTGAGCAGCTGGCTGTGATGCTGGCCCGCTACGCCAAGCTGATTGGCATGGACACCGCTGCCAAGGCGGACAGCCTGAAGTCCTTCGCCGACGGCGCCAAGACCGGCACCTGGGCCGTGGACGGCATGGCTTGGGCTGTTGAGAACGGCATCCTGCAGGGCAAGGGTGCCAACACCCTTGATCCCAGCGCTGAGGTCAGCCGCGCTGAGGTTGCCGTCATGCTCGACCGCTTCATCGACCTGATCCAGAAGTAAAAAAGCGCACAAGGAAGGAGCACC
>JAMPEH010000282.1 GCA_023665245.1 Muribaculaceae bacterium | reverse complement strand
GCTGGAAACATAGAGCGTGGAGTCGTTGACCACCGAGCCCCGCTTGCCGGAGGCGTTGAGGACATAGCTCAGATACTGCTCGATCTGCTCCCCGGTCATCTGGCACACGGCGATGGCCGGGGTCTCCCCCATGGTGAGGAAGCGAAGCTCGTCGATACTGTAATCCCCGTCCAGGATGTTGCCCGCCACGGCGGTGGCAGGGCCCAGCAAAAGGTCCGTCCCCACCTCTTCCCGCAGGGAGTTCATCACCGCCGAGGCGGCCTGGTTGCCCGTCTCGGCATCGAAGGCGTAGGAATACCCAACGGCGACATGGATGTCCCGCTGGGGCTCGGGTTTGTCCTGAGCCATGAGGCCGTTGAAGGCGTCAAAGGCGCTCTGGGCGGTGGGATAGGTCCCGTCGAGCATCCCCTGGACCACCACCCGGGACAGCTCGAACATATCCGACGAGGCCAAGCGGATATAGAGCCGGTTTGAATATATATAGGGCCGCATATTCTCCAGCAAGGGAGAGAGGGTCAGACCCACCGTCCTGTTGTAAGGGATCACGTCCTGCTCTCCGGCAATGTTCCGCAGCCCCTCTTCGTTCAGCATGGCCGCCATGATGTCCAGGATCAGCTCCTTGCGGGCCTCGTCCTCCACCGCCTTGGCCGCCACCTGGAAGGCCGGATAGGTGAGATACCAGTTGTCCGCCGCTGTCGCCCCAAAGAAGGGGAGAAACGCCGTGTCGTCCGCCTGCGCGTACTGGCGGATCTCGCTGGGGGTGCCCCGGATCATGGCCGCGTCCCCGTCCCGGTAAAGGTCGTAAATTTGGTTCATACTGCCCGAGAGCTGGTCGGAGCCGATCTGGGCGTAGTCGATAAACTCCTCCAGCCGCTCAAAGGCAGGCAGCCAGACCTCCTCGCTGAGTTGGTTGGTCTGGCCTGCTTCATACTGCCGCCGCCACTCCCGGCCCGCCTGGGAGGAGAGCTGAGCCACCGACAAGCCCTGCAGCAGCTCCATGCAGGTGTAGTCGGCGTCAAAATTGGAGCGGAAGGGCCGAATGCCCTTTTCCCTCAGTGCGGCGCAGAGGTCTACAAACTCCTGATAGTTCGTGGGGAGCGCCAAGCCGTTGTCCTCCAGCAGCGCCTTGTTGACCGCGATGCCGTCCACCTCCGCGCAGGTGGGCAGCCAGTTGACCGTCCCGTCATCATAGGTGTAGCTGCGAAGATAGGTCTGGGAAAAGGAGTCGACCAGCCCGGTGTCGCTCAAATCCAGCAAGGCGTCCTTCCACGCCGCCACATCCCGCAGGGCGAAGCGCCGGACCGTAAGGATGTCGGGCAGGTCGCCGTGCTCCTCCTTAAAGCGGTAAAAGTCCGTGGAGTTGGTGGCCACATAAAAGGTGAAGTCCACCTCCGGGAAGGTCTCCTGCAGATAGCCGGTGTAATGTTCGGTGAGCTGGTCGCTCCAAAGGGCGATAGTGACCTTTTCCCGCTCGGGCTGGGGCGGCTGGCCGCCGGACGCGTCACAGCCAGACAGCAAAGCGGCCAGCATGGACGCCGCCAGTACAAGGCCCAACCATTTCTTTCTCATGCTCTTCAACCCCTCTCATTCCCAGAGGTTTCCGTCCGGAGAGACGGTATTCTGCGCGGTCAGCCAGTCCCGCAAGAAGGTTCGCAGTGAGCCCTTCTCCACCTGGGCGTCGTAAGCCTGCCCCACCTCTTCGGTGTAGCAATACATGGGGAAGGCCACCTGGTAGGTTTGGTCGTCGGCCAGCTCAGCGCCACCCCGAGTCACCAGGACATAGGCATAGGGCTCGCCGTCTCCGGCCAGGTCGAAGCCCGCTTGCGCCAGCTCCTTGGCCTGCTTGCCGGTCATGGTCAAAATGGCGTACTCGCCGTTGTAGCCGGGGGCAATGTTGTTGGCCACCTCGGAGTTGATCCCACCCTCGTAGAGCTTGCCGGTAACGCCGGAACGCAGCTTGACGCCGCCTTCCTTATACGCTGTACCATAGGCAACCATAGCGGCGTCCGTTCCCGCGGCACTGCCCAGGGCCTTGCCTACAAGCTGGGCGGTTTCCTCTAAGGTGAAATCCGCCGTGCTCTGGCAGAAATAGACCGTGTCCTGGTTGTCCAGATAGGCGCTTTGCAGCTCGTCCATTCGGGTGATGACGCTGGCGGCATCCATACCGTTCTCCCCTCGGAACCACTCCTTATAGGCCTGCCCCATATCGGGCAAGACATTTTCCCATCCCGCATAGGTCATGCGGATGGCCCGTCCCTCGTTCATAGCCTGCTGGACGTCATAGATCATAGAATCCTCCGGCAGAACAGTGCTGTTGAGCACGTTCATGACGCAGGGAGTGTCCTCGGTGACAAAGGCGGCCTGCCCTTCGGTCGAGTAAAGCCGGGCAAGCACGCGAATGGCCTTTTCCAGCTTCTCCTCGTTTCCGGGCTCTGTCAGCCGCTTGCTGATACCGATGTAACTGGTGGGGTTATACATATAGATGTTTTTGGTGCCGTCCTCCCCAATGTAGGGCATCATTCCCAGCTCATCGCCATTGGAGAGATACGGGCTTTCCACAAGGGCGGCCATGGTGAAAAACACGGCCTTTCGCCCGGCAAGATAGTCCTCAATAATATCCGTATTTGAGATGTCGTCTGGGTCGGCGGTGTACATTCCGATGTCCAAATATTTCTGGACATAGGCCATGGTATCCTCCCACCTGCCGGCGGCAGTGGCGTTTCCTGCCAGGAAGTCCCGCTCCCAAACCACCCCTTCGGGGGTGGTGAACCAGTCGGTCTTGGCCAGATTGAGAACGGAGGAGAAGGTGTTTCCGGTGAGCTGAGTGCCCACATAGCCGGGGGTCAGTCCCTCGGCACGTATGTCCGCGCACAGGGCCTCCAGCTCGGCGAAATTGGTGGGCAGCTCCCAGCCCATCTCCTCCATCAGCGTTTTGTTATAGATGATGCCGTACATGGCGTTGCTGACAGGCAGGAGGTAAATACCGCCGTCGATAGACACCTGGTCCAGCACAGAGGTGGACAGCTCATTGATAAAGTCGTAACCGGACAGGTCCACCAGGCGCTCCTTGGCCAGCTCCTCGTCCAGGATCTGAGAGGTGCTGAACAGATCGGGAATATCGTCCGCTCGCATCTGGGCCCAACTGTATCCGGTATAGTTGGCCCCATCATAGCCCACAAACTCGATCTCAATATCCGGGTCTGTCTCACGAAGCAGATCCCAAAACCGATCGTAGCCGCCCCAAGTTACCCAGGTCAACGCGGCAGGGTCGTGGTCAGGAGCGGATGGCTCCACCTCCTCCGCCGCTTGAGGCGCACAGCCGGACAGCAGCGCCAGCGCCAAGGTCAGCGCTAAAATCAGGGCTAGCATACGGGTTTTATGTGTGGTGAACATAGCGGGTATTTCCTTTCCTGGTATTTCTTTTTGGGAAGGCTAAAAATGAGAATCGAAATCCCCATAAACATCCAATTTTATTTTACCTGATTTCCCAGAAAAGTCAAGGGGCTTGCCCGCCCCGTCCCGGCCATTCTCCGCGAAAAAACCGCCGGAGACCCACAGGTCTCCGGCGGCTTTTGTCCTTTGTCAATACCAGTCGTGCTTCTCGCCCCGATCCAGGGCGTTGAGCTGGGCGCTTTACTCCCCTTGTGCCAGCTGGAAGGTGATGTCCACATCGCCGTCGCCCAGGGCCTCTTTCAGACCGCTGGGGTCGTCTAGCCGTCCCAGGCGGGTGTAGCTCCAGGAGTTGGAGCCGTAGAAGAGCACGATCTGGTCGCCAGAATAGAGAACGAAGTCCCCCGCTGGCGTGGTGGTCTGGGTGTTGTGGGCGGTCAGGGCCTGGCCCAGCGGTCCCACCTTTGCCCAGGCGCGGTATTCACTCATATGGATGGTCAAGGACCCGCCCGT
>JAMPEH010000281.1 GCA_023665245.1 Muribaculaceae bacterium | reverse complement strand
TCCACTGCAAAAGATCCAGATTGTGCGGACACTGGTTCAATAAAATACCGCCTCCATCCTTATCCCATGTCGCATGCCAAGAACTTGAAGTATAATACTGTTCCGGTCTGTACCAGTCCGTGACAACCCAGTTTACCCTTTTTAGGGCACCATATTTTCCGCTGTTTACCAGCTCATGCAGCTGTATATGGAGCGGAAGTGTCCTCTGGTTAAACACCATGCCAAATACCCTGCCCGACTTAACGGCTTCGTTTTCCATGATCCTCGCCTGCCTGCTGTACACACCGGAAGGCTTATCGCACAGCACATGCAGCCCGTTCCGAAACGCCCTGACTGCCAACTCTTCATGCGCATAGTGCGGCGTTGCAATCACAACGGCATCTATCTGCAGTTCTCTGTTTTCCACTGCCGTAAAAAGCCCGTCCGCGGTCTCATACACGGGAATGCCCGCCTCAATGGACGGAAGAAGCATCTCCCTGTATGCGCCACGCACCCTTGTGATGGCGCTCAATTCCATTCCCTGAATCATGCCGTCCTGTATAATGGAAGCATATTTGCTCCCCATATTTCCCACTCCGATTACCGCTGTCTTTATCATATATTATCCTTTCTTCCTTTTCCGGTTCTGATAATCTCCTTCTACTTCCTTGAGAATTTCCTGCTTTTCCATTATAATCCAAATTAACAGCATTGACAAGGAGGCATATCCTTTACAAGGGCGGCTGGAGGACTTGCTGCGTGCGGTATCGGACAGGAATTATCAGGGACAAAAGAAAACCGCCGTGCCGGAAAACGAGAGTGTCCTCCGCTTTCATTAATATGCCACAAAAAACTTTTTTGAAGCTGCATGTATTTACACTGTCATCTACACTGTTATGCATCGAACAAATATTCATATTTGTGTTGACATTCGTGCATACGTTTGGTATTATTGATTTAGAACACATATTCTTATATTAATTATCCTATAGCAATACGGTGCGAAATGTGTTACTATACTTATAAAAGGAGCTATGAATGGGCACAAAAGACATTACAGAAAAAATATTGGCAGATTTCAATGATGTATTTGCAGACATCATTAACGGTGTCCTGTTTGACGGAGAACAGGTTGTTTCCGAGCAGGAGCTTGAGAATGTCAAGGACAAAAGCCAGTACAAATTCAACAACAGGATCCATGAACAGGAGCGGGATTTATCAAAACGATGGATTCCTTACAAAATATGTTTTGCGCTGTACGGGCTGGAACACGAAACTGTTGCCGAACCATACATGCCGATGCGGATCATCGGTTACGACGGGGCTTCCTACCGCGGACAGCTCACCAAGCAGGAGAAAGACAAACCAAATTACCCCGTAATCACAATCGTGTTATATTTTGGTACGGAACACTGGAATGAACCCCGGACTTTACACGAATGCATGGATATCCAGGAACGGCTGAAGCCTTTTGTAAGCGATTATAGGATCAATGTTGTGGAAGTTGCCTTTCTGGACGATAAGCTCGATAACTTCCACAGTGATTTCCGCATCATTGCCGAGTATTTTGTCAATAAACGCAAAAATGTGGACTATGTTCCAAGCGCGCAGGTAATCAGGCATATGGATGAATTTCTAAAGTTACTGCAGGCACTCACGGGTGATGACAGGTATTATGAGGTTTTGGAGCTGTTACAGAAAGAACAGAAAAAGGAGGGACTCAGAATGTGTGAGGTTTTAGACAGGGCAGAAAACAGGGGGATTGCCATTGGCGAAGAACGCGGAATTGCCATTGGCGAAGAACGCGGGATTGCCATTGGCGAAGAACGCGGACGTGAGGAAATGGCAAGGGAACTCAATCAGCTTACTTCCCTCTTGTTAGAACAGGGACGGCTGGAGGACTTGCGACGCGCGGTGTCGGACAGAAATTATCAGGGACAGTTGATGGCGGAATATGGGATCGGCTGCCAGTCTGAATAAATTTGTATGGTTCCCGCGTAGCTGTCTGTACAAATCTTTCCTGCCATTCCTAATACAGGAAAAAGAAAACTGCCGTGCAGCACACACGACAGTTTTCTATATATGTGAAATGGTAAGTACCAATTTCAAGCATATTAACGCAAATATTTTATATACGATTCAGGACGAAATCAACCGGTATCATAAGGTGTTGGGAGTACCTGTGGTAGCAGGTGCACCTTGTGAAGATTGATCCGGCATCCATGCCGTGCCGGAAAACGGAAGTGTCTTCCGGGGGAATTTTTCCATGGAAATTTTTCCATGTTGTCCCAAATTGTCGAATTCTCAGTTTGTTAGTTTATCTAAATTTTTTCACCATCCTCATTTTTCCTAAATAACTGGTTTGTGTTTTATCTTAAGAGACTTTATTATGGGGCACCGGGCAGCTGACGCTGCCCGCTTTTTACCCGATTCTATGCGCCCCTGTGTATCATACTACTGATTAACCTTAGAGGCCGTAATCTCACCTTGATTCCTCTATGCGGCTGACGGCTGCCCTGATTAACCTAAGAGACTGAGTACGCCCTGATTTGCCTGGTTGCCCTGTGCAAGCATTGACTGTCCTGCCTGTGAGAGGATGTTCGCGTTGGAATATTTCACCATCTCTGTCGCCATGTCTGTGTCACGGATCTGGCTCTCTGCCGATGTCGTGTTCTCCACTACGTTATCCAGGTTGTTGATCGTGTGCTCCAGTCTGTTCTGTACTGCACCGAGTAATGAGCGCTGTGAGGATACATGTGCGATTGCGTCATTGATTGCGTCAATTGCGTATGTAGCTGCCGCACCTGTGCTGTCCTTTACGTTCAAACCCTGGATGCCAAGCCCTGCCGTGTCAAGAGCGTCAATCTGAACAGAGATCTTGTTGGTCATGTCTGCGTCTGCGCCTACGTGGAGAGCAAAGGTTAAACCTTCTTTTCTTTCTACCGTGCCCTTCTTAAGACCATAAATAACTTTTCCTGCCTCGGTTGTTGCATCATAAAGATCTGCTACTGCAGTGCTGCCAGTACCATCTTTATTCGTATCGTTTGCAGCAGATTCTTTCGTTGCACCGATGCTGCTTGCAAGTCTCAACTCCTGTGCGATCTTCTCATACGCCTTCTCCGCCGTGATTACCTGCGGCTTCTTGTCATCTATGTCATCACCACCAGCGTCTACCATAAAGTTGAATTCTCTTCCCTTATAGACAGCGGTACTTCCTTCCTTAAACAAAGCCTTAATCTTATCTTTTGTCAAGATATTCTTATCTGCGTTCTCGGAAGCCGTATCTGTATTCTCTAATACCGTATACTGCACGCCATCAACCGTAACAAGCTCACCTGCCGAAGCAGCAGTAATAGAACCCTCAAATGCAGTTGCATTATTTGTAGCAATTGTGTACTCTGTTCCACCAATTTTAATCTTATCACCGACATTTAATGCATCCATTTTGAATGTAGCCCTTGTGGTGTTCTGTGTCAGTGTACCCTCGATACCTGCATCCTGTGCATTTACTGTGACAGTCTTGGTATCCTTATCACCCTTCAACAGATATGTCTCGTTGAATTTAGTTGTCTCTGATACACGATCAATCTCTGTGAGGAGCTGTGTCACCTCATCCTGGATCGTCTGACGGTCAGAGAGTGCATTTGTGCCGTTCGCTGCCTTCACTGCCAGTTCGTTCATCCTCTGTAACATGTCATGAACTTCTGTCAATGCGCCTTCTGCTGTCTGCACTGCGCTGATACCGTCCTCTGCGTTCAGTGAAGCCTGTGACAGTCCGCGGATCTGTTTTCTCATCTTCTCAGAAATTGAAAGACCTGCCGCGTCGTCTGCTGCCCTGTTTACTTTGTAACCTGAAGAAAGCTTCTCTGCTGACTTAGAAAGGGATCCCTGCGTGATACCCAACATTCTGTTCGCATTCATTGC
>JAMPEH010000280.1 GCA_023665245.1 Muribaculaceae bacterium | reverse complement strand
AAGACCCATACCGTGAAGATGACAGTAACCGATGCATGTGGCAACTCATCGTCCTCAACCCATAAATTCAACTGGTAATGGCGGCACTGTCATTGGCTAAAATATCAAAAATCAACGTCAGGATGCTATTCCGCGTAATCGGCATACTTCTGTTTTTCGAAGCAGGATTTATGCTGATACCTACCCTTGTAGCATTATTCTACCACGAAAATGACGTGACGATTTTCGGTATTACCACCGGTATAACCTTGCTGTCGGGGCTTCTCATGGTATTTGCCATATCGCCACCTCACCGCGACATGGGCAAACGTGAAGGATTCATGCTTACCGCCCTCATATGGGTAGTATTTTCCGTTTTCGGCATGTTGCCCTTCATATTCGGTTCACCGGCGCTAAATGTATCGGAAGCCTACTTCGAGGCAATGTCGGGATTCACAACCACCGGTGCGTCGGTGTTGGAACAGGTCGACAACCTCTCCCACGCCATGCACATATGGCGCTCGCTGATGCAATGGATTGGAGGTATGGGAATCATACTCTTCACCCTTGCAATGCTGCCAATGCTCAATTCGGCAGGAGGAATGCAGATGTTCAACGCCGAAGTAACCGGAATAACCCACGACAAATTAAAGCCTCGCGTCAGCCAAACCGCAAAACGGTTGTGGGGAATCTACACTCTGTTGACCGTTCTGCTGCTTCTGCTGCTGTGGATTGGTCCGATGGATTTCTTCGACAGCATATGCCATGCACTCAGCACAATGTCAACCGGCGGCTTCTCAAGCAAGAACAACAGTATATCGGAGTGGAATTCAATCTACGTGAAAGTCATAGTCACGATATTCATGTTCATCGGCGGCATAAACTTCGCCATGATATACAAAGCAGCCTCAGGTCGACTTAGCGAGATATGGCACAACGAGCCGTTTCGCGTCTATATCTATGCCATTCTGGCAATTTTTGTCGCCTTTGTGACAACACTCGCAATCAAAGGAATAGGCACCTCATTCGAGACTCTGATAATCGACCCGCTATTTCAGGTTGTGTCAACGTTCTCTTCGACCGGCTACATGATACCCGGATTTGAGACGTGGGGAGCATTCCCGCTAATGCTCGTATTCGTAATGATGTATTTCGGTGCATGCGCAGGTTCTACGAGTGGAGGTGCGAAAATAGACCGCTTCATCTACTTTACCAAAAACATGAGCAATGAAGTCTACCGCATCATTCACCCGAACTCAATAAAATCAGTAAGCATAAGTGGAAGGGTCATCTCTCCTGAGACAGTCAACAAAGTAACAGCCTTTCTCGGGATCTACAGCGGAGTTATAATCATAGGTGCCATTGTGTTGACGATGTTAGACATTCCATTTATTGACGCTCTTTTTGACGCATTCTCATGTGTCAGCAACACCGGTCTCGGAGCAGGAGTCACCGGCTACGGCGGCAACTACGATATAATACCGGCTGCCGGAAAATGGATTCTGTCATTGCTTATGCTGACCGGACGTCTTGAAATTTTCACCGTTATTGTACTTTTCTCACCCGGATTCTGGAGGAGATAACCAACAAATGATAAATAAACAAACACCTATCAATATGAAACCAATTATCGCACTATCAACCCTAATTATCTCGGCGGCATCGTTCACTGCCGCAGCGCAGACAATCAACGTCACGGTAACTGCCCCCAAGAACGAAGCCTACAAAAATGTGGTAATCTTCGCATCACCGTCGCAATCGGTCAAAGCCAAGCTACTCGGTCGTGACGGAAACATCCACCGCGCCGACATCAAAAAAAGTCCCTCAGGATTCTACATCTTTGTCATGAACGACAAAGTAAACCAAGTGACATTCCCCATGTATCTCGAAGGTGACACCTGCTCCTTTGCATTGACATCACCTAAAATGGAGAGTATCAACGACCTGACCGACAACGTCAATCGGGCACTCACCGCCTACCGGAACACGACAGGTCAACTCAGCACTGAGGACACCGACAACTCTGAAAGCCTTAAAGCCAACCTCAATCGCTACATATCATGTGCCGACTCCATTGCAAAAGCCTATAAGCTTAACGACAAACAGGCTGAATTTATGCGTCTTTGGGGTGCAACAAACGCCTACAACACCGCCCAGAACATAGAGTACCAGGCGCAGCGCACCGGTAAAAAACTCGATTTCAGCGTATTGTCACTTCTCCCCGACCCAGCTTCCGTACTCGATTGTCCCGAGGCTATGTGGTTCAAAACAACGCCCTACACCGTAATGAAAACACTCAAGGGCTCTACCCCCGAAGAGAAGCTCGCCGAATTATTCAACAAATATGAGACTCCCGAAATCCGCGACAGGGTAAAAATCAATATCGCCTCCAACTTCGTTGACAAATATGACTATGCCAACAACTATGAAGGCGGACGACAGAGACTTGAAGACATGATTGCCCGCTACGACCTGCCGTCGCGCATGCTCGACGACTACAAGTCACATCTTGCCACCCTCCCCGGTACTCCGTTCCCCGAAGACGTTATATTGACCGATCCCGAAGGCAACACAGTTCCTTTCTCCAAATTCCTCGGGAAATACGTCTACGTGGACATGTGGGCTTCGTGGTGCGGTCCCTGCCGTGCAGAAGTGCCCTATCTTCAGGAACTTGAAAAAACATTAGGTCGCGACGACGTGGAATTTGTTTCCATCTCCATAGACACAAACAAACAGGCATGGCTCGATCGCATGAAAGAGCTTAACATGCATGGTAACCAATTACTCGACGCCGACAGCGCACTCGGAGAGAAGCTCAATGTAAGAGCCATTCCTCACTTTCTACTCTACGGTCCCGACGGTAAGATAATCACCTACAAGACCTCACGTCCGTCAGCCGCAGCAACCCGCAAAATGCTCCTCGAGCTACCAAAGTTGTAAAAAACCAATATGAACCGTTTTTTAATTACAAGCATCACAGCCCTGTTTGCCGCGGTTACATCGATAGCCGACGTCGTACCCTCATTCACCGTCAGCGGCTCGTTTCCGGGAATAGCCGACGGTGCGGCGGTGAAAATCTACAACCGCGAGGGCGGCAGAAGCCGCATTCTGGCAGAGACCATAGCTAAGGATGGCACATTTGAGCTGAAAGGCACCATAGCCGCTCCTGAGGTGTGCCGCATCACTATCGAACGACCCGGACGCGGCGATGCCGGATTTGAACTCATCGTAGACAATAGCGACATCACTGTTTCTGCCGAATCAATATCATCGGTACCACCGTCGATGTCGGTAGGTACTGCCGGACTTGCCAAATCGCGCGGAATTACGATTGACGGTGGAAGAGTGCAGAAAGAATATAATGAGTTCAAGGATTTCATCTATCCATATGAATATGCCGAACGGGAAGCCCATTACAATTTACAATGGGCTCCCGGTGCAAAAACTGCCGACGAGACGACACGCAGGCAACGTGGCGAATCCTTTGCAAAGGCAATCGCCGACAACACCGCTGCCAAAACCGAATTCATTCGCAATCATCCTGCCTACACGATTTCTCTCCTGCAATTGGAAAATCTGCTATCAACACCGTTTTCATTCACCGGACAGGAGATTGATTCTCTTGTAGGACATACAGAGGCATGCCCCGACAAGACGTTGGTAAAGCGGGTATCGGACGCAGCTGTGAAAGCCCATAAAGTTAAACGTCAATCACAGTTCATCGATTTTGAAGTTGATGAGCTTCAGGGAAAGAAATCCCGATTGAATGACTTTGTAGGAAAAGGGAAATATACGCTGATTGACTTTTGGGCGTCGTGGTGCGGTCCCTGTCGTGCGGCAATCCCACATCTGCGGGAACTCAACAACAAATACGAGAACCGGCTCGACATCATATCCGTTTCGACCGACTCAGAAGAAGCTGATTGGGAAACA
>JAMPEH010000027.1 GCA_023665245.1 Muribaculaceae bacterium | reverse complement strand
GCGCTGGCGCTGTTTGACGGTATCTACGATATCGATACGGTATCCATGACCATCTTCCAGCCAAGGCGCGAGAACGTCAGCACATACACCATCTCCAAGGATGAACTGCTCACCTGGGCAAAAGAGGTGCTTGCACCGACAGCGCAGCTTGCCGCAAAGGGCGAGGGCGAATACTGCGCCGGGGAACACTGCCAGTTCTGCAAGGTGAAAGCTACCTGCAGGAAACGGGCGGAACACAACCTGGAGCTTGCCCGCTACGACTTCGAGCCGCCGGCCAACCTGGAGGATGCCGAGATCGAGGCGATCCTCGCAAGGGCGGACGAGCTGGTTTCCTGGGCAGGCGACGTCAAGGAATTTGCTCTCCAGGCGGCTCTGCAGGGAAAGAAGTGGCAGGACTGGAAGGTGGTCGAGGGCCGTTCCAACAGGAAGTACACAAACGATGATGCCGTCGCGCAGACGGTGCAGGACGCCGGATACGATCCCTACGAACACAAGGTTCTGGGCATCACGGCGATGACGAAACTCCTCGGCAAAGGGAAGTTTGAGGAGCTGCTCGGCTCCCTTACCTATAAGCCGCAGGGCAAACCCACATTAGTGCCGATCACGGACAAGCGTCCGGTAATGAATACGGCAGCAGAAGATTTCAAAGAAGATTAAGGAGGACAATACCATGTCAAAGAATTTTGTAAATCCCACCAAGGTTATCACCGGTCCCAACACCAGATGGAGCTATGCGAATGTCTGGGAGGCGAAGAGCATCAACGGCGGTGCGCCGAAGTTCAGCGTGAGCCTCATCATCCCGAAGTCCGATACCAAGACCGTCGAGAAGATCAAGGCGGCTATCCAGGCGGCCTACGAGGAGGGCGAATCCAAGCTCAAGGGCAACGGCAAGACCGTCCCCGCGCTCTCGGTTCTGAAGACTCCCCTGCGTGACGGCGATCTGGAACGTCCCGACGACGAGGCGTATGCCAATGCCTACTTCGTGAACGCCAACTCCGGAACGGCTCCCGGCATCGTGGATGCGGACAGACAGCCGATCCTCGACCACTCCGAGGTGTATTCCGGCGTTTACGGCCGCGCCAGCATCAATTTCTATGCGTTCAACTCCAACGGCAACAAGGGTATCGCCTGCGGTCTGAACAATCTCCAGAAGATGCGTGACGGCGAGCCTCTCGGCGGTAAGACCCGTGCGGAGGATGATTTCGCTGACGATGACGAGGACTTCCTCGACTGATCCCGGATTCGGCGGGCGGCGGGTAACCGTCGTCTGCCACATAGCGAGGTAAACGAAGATGGTTAATGAAGTGTTCAATTTCCTGTGTTCCGCGCTCGTGATCCTGCTGCTTGCGGAGGTCGCCGCGCTGGTATTCGTCAGCGTACACGAGGCGTTCCGTGAGAAGCGTGAACAGATGCGCAGGTACTACAGGAACAGACGAAATAGGAAAAACGACGAGTGATGCGGACGGGGCGGCAGAGGTTTCCTTTGCCGCCCTTTTGAAAAGGATGGTGCGTATGAAATCTATGAGTATCGATCTGGAGACCTTCAGCAGCAACGACCTGCAGAAATGCGGCGTCTATAAATATGCCGAGGCTTCCGATTTTGAAATATTGCTGTTCGGCTATTCCGTGGACGGCGGTCCCGTTGAGGTGGTCGACCTTGCTTGCGGCGAGGAGATACCGCAGGATGTCCTGGATGCTCTGACGGATGACTCCGTTATCAAGTGGGCGTTCAACAGCCAGTTCGAGCGGGTATGCCTCTCCCGTTATCTGTCCGACCGGGGTGTGAGCCTTGATCCGTTCCATGATCACCACGAACTGTCAACGGAGATGGCAAGGTATCTGAATCCCGAAAGCTGGCGCTGCTCCATGATCTGGTCGGCATACATGGGGCTTCCTCTTTCCCTTGAGTCGGTCGGCGCTGTCCTCGGTCTTGAGGAACAAAAGCTGAAGGAAGGCAAGGATCTGATCCGCTACTTCTGCGTTCCCTGCAAGCCGACAAAAACGAACGGAGGCAGGACGAGGAATCTTCCCGCCCATGATCCCGAAAAGTGGGATATGTTCAAGAGATACAACAAGCGCGATGTGGAAACGGAGATGGCGATACAAAAGCGGCTTGCAAACTATCCTGTGCCGAATTTCGTGTGGGATGAGTTCCATATCGATCAGGAGATCAACGACAGGGGCATCATGGTGGACATGGATGTGGTTACGAATGCCATCGCCTTCGATGAACGCTCAAAGGGTGAACTTGCCGAGGCCATGCAGGAACTGACCGACCTTGAGAATCCCAACTCCGTGGTGCAGATGAAACAGTGGCTTGCGGACAACGGTCTGGAGGTGGACTCCCTCGGAAAGAAAGAAGTGGCCGCCATGCTGAAGACCGCTCCTCCGAAACTGGCGGAGGTGCTGACGCTCCGGCAGCAGCTTGCCAAGTCCTCGGTAAAGAAATACCAGGCGATGCAGAACGCCGTATGCGCTGACGGAAGGACGCAGGGAATGTTCCAGTTTTACGGAGCCAACAGGACGGGGAGGTTCGCCGGACGCATCGTGCAATTGCAGAACTTTCCCCAGAATCATATCCCCGACCTTGCGGAAGCACGATCCCTCGTGAAATGCGGCGACTATGACGCCCTGGAAATGCTGTATGAAAATGTGCCGGAGGTGCTGTCGGAACTGATCCGCACGGCTTTCGTGCCAAAGCCCGGCTATAAATTCATCGTGTCGGACTTCTCCGCTATCGAGGCAAGGGTGCTGTCCTGGCTTGCCGGAGAACAGTGGCGGATGCAGACCTTTGCCGAGGGTGGGGACATCTACTGCGCCACGGCGGAGAGGATGTTCCATTGCCGGGTGGTCAAGCACGGCGAGAATGGCGAACTGCGTCAGAAGGGCAAGCAGTGCGAATTGTCCTGCGGTTACGGCGGTTCTGTTGGCGCGCTGAAAGCGATGGGTGCTCTTGAGGCGGGTATGCAGGAGGACGAACTGAAACCGCTGGTGGACGCATGGCGGTCGGCGAATCCGAAGATTGTGGAGTTCTGGTGGGATGTCGACCGTGCGGTCATGAAGGCTGTTAGGGAGTGTGCTCCCACAAGGGTAAAGAACATCCGATTCTCCTGGAAGAGTGGGATGCTGTTTATCACGCTCCCTTCCGGCAGACAGCTTGCCTATGTGAAACCAAGAATCGGAGAGAACCAGTTCGGCGGCGACTGCGTGACCTACATGGGTGTGGGCGGTACGAAGAAATGGGAGCGGCTGGAAAGCTATGGTCCCAAGTTCGTGGAGAACATCGTGCAGGCGATCTCAAGGGACATCCTCATGTATGCCATGAAAACGCTGCGCTGCTGCAGCATCGTTGCCCATGTGCATGACGAACTGATCATCGAGGCGGATAAGCGGATGTTGCTTGACGCCGTATGCGAACAGATGGGACGGACGCCGCCCTGGGCGGAGGGGTTGCTGCTCCGTGCAGACGGGTACGAGACCGATTTTTATAAAAAAGACTGATAGTTTTTTTGGGCGGGGTTAAAATCCCGCCTTTTTTCTTTGACTGTGACTTGAAGGGGCAAAGGGCTTCTTACAAATCACGGAAGGAGGACTGTTAGATGGATGTATTGGAGATTCGCTATGAGAACGGACACATGACGATCAATGTTCCTATGTATTTCCCATGCATCCAGAAAAACGCCAGGAAACTGTTCCCGCTGATAAAGCGTTACTGCACCGGGGATGACAGGGCTGCTCTCGGCCGTTACCTGTATCTTCTCCGGGCTTTTTTGCAGGCGCAGATGGAGACGGGAGACGGCTTTTCCGGCGTGCCGCCGGATTGGGAGTATGGCAGCAGGTTCGTCACATACAGCGTGACGGAGAGGCGGTCGCTCTATAAGCGGGCGGACAGCAACTACAGGCTTTATTGCAAATTGGAGGTAGACGACGAATGGATGAACTGAAGTACAACAGCGAGGGATATTACGATCCCACCACTTATGAGGCGCTTGTGAAGATCGAACAGGAGGAACGCACCGCAAGGAAAGCGGCAAACTACCGTCCCCTCGTGTATATCTGCTCCCCTTATGCCGGGGACGCGGAAAAGAACACCTGCAGGGCGAGAAACTACAGCCGCTTTGCCGTGGTGAAACGGGCGATCCCGATTGCTCCCCACCTGCTCTTCCCGCAGTTCATGTCCGAGGAGAGCGAACGCAGCCTTGCGCTTTTCATGGGCGGCGTGCTTCTCGGTAAATGCGACGAGGTGTGGGTGTTCGGCAACAGGATCACTGCCGGGATGCGTGAGGAGATCGACAAGGCGGAACGGATGAGAAAAAAGATCCGCCGTTTCTCGGAGGAACTGGAGGAGGAACATATAGATGGTATTGGATAAATTTCTCATAACCAAAGACCCGCAGGGGCTTATTGAAGACTATTCCCATGTGGAGGAGTGGTGCGCACAGTGGAGCCGTCCCATAAACCGCAATCTGTTTGATGTGGTGAACATGACTGAGTGGGAATGCAGCGATATGCTTCCGCAGATCGAGACCATGAAATACGGCGGTTCCGACCTGGTCCTTTCTCCTGCTCTGGAGGAGTTCATCCTGCATATGACGGGGACGAATGAACAGGGAGTCGCAGGATATAACGACATCCTCTTCAAAAAGACGGTCATCAAGGATACCTGGGTGCAGCATGGCGACCGCACAACCATGACGATGACGCCTGTGATTGACATGTATTTCTTCTTCGGAGACAGCAAGGTGGCGGACGCAGTCGTAACGATGGGAGTTTTTAAATCAGAGTACGAAGAAGGCATGGTTGAGACAGGTACGTTTCAGCGTCCTGTTTGGACAAGGGAGTATGACCTTCTGGCAGATGACTATCTTATCGAATATTTCCGCTATTCCAAGCTGGAATACATGCTGATCCAAAAGGCGCTCTATGAGTGGCCGGAGGTCTTTGTGGAAACGACGAAACAGACGGTCATTGCTCCACAGCCTACCAAGAAAAAACGCAAGGGCAAGGGACGCAGGCGCACGGTCAGGGCAATCAAGGTTCTGCGTGTGTCCCAAGACGAGTTTACCGATTACACGAAAGCCCACAAGGAGATGACCTGTCCCTGCTGGGGCGTCATCGGGCATTGGAGAAATTACAAGTCCGGCAAGCGGGTGTGGATATCACCTTACCGCAAGGGCAAGGAACGAAACAATCCTGCCGCTTACAGCGCCAAGGACTACAAACTGGAGGAGGTGCAGCATGCGTGATTTACCGATTGCCTACGGCCACAGCAGCCATGCGAAGAAATGGTCGAACAAGACCACGACTTTCGATGACCTGTGCGAGAGGCTGAAGACCACCATCCGGACGCCGGAGTCGGTGGAGGAATATGCAAAGATGAATTCAAAAGACCGCGAGCTGGCAAAAGACCACGGCGGATTCATGTGCGGAGCCCTGACGGGTGGCAGGCGGCTTTTGCGGAACGTGGCGAGCCGTTCCATGATCAACCTGGACGGCGACAGGGTGACCGCCGCCTTTGTAGATGATTACGAGAACCGAATGAAATACCGCTCCTGCCTGTATTCCACGCATGGCCATGTGCCGGATGCACCGAGGACGCGTGTGCTGATCCCGCTGACAAGGGATGTGACGGCGGAGGAATATGTCGCAATCTCAAGATACGTGGCGCAGGATCTTGGCATTGATATGTTTGACGAATGCTCCTATCTCCCGAACCAGATGATGTACTGGCCGAGTACGCCGTCCAATGGGGAATATCTGTATCTCGTGACGGACGGAGACTGGCTTGATCCGGATGATATCCTGTCGGCACACCCTGAGTGGACGGACCCGGCAAGGCTCCCTACCTCATCAAGGGAAAGCGAGGCAAAGGGCATCAGCGACAAGAAGCAGGCTGATCCTCTGGAGAAGGATGGCATCGTGGGGATGTTCAACAACGCCTATTTTCCGGTGAACCTTGCCATCGATGCGTTCCTGTCCGAGGTCTATGAACTTTCAGCGGACGGCGGCCGTTACCGCTATAAGGAATCAAGCAGCCAGCCGGGTGTGGAGATCAAGGAGGGCGGCAAGTTCGTATACAGCCACCACGCCAAGGACCCGGCATATCTGAAGCTGTGCAGTGCGTTCGACATCGTCCGCATCCACCTGTTCGGCGATGAGGACGAGAAGAAGTCGTTCCGTTTTATGGCGGAGTTCGCCAGCAAGGATGAGAAGGTCAAAATACTGATCCTTGAGACAAAGCAGCGGGAGGCGGAAACGGATTTTGATGTTTCGGATGAGGACGACTCCTGGAAGAAAAAGCTGGAATACGAGCCTCGCTCCACGCTGCTTAAAAATTCCCTCCACAATATCACCCTGATCATGGAGAACGATCCCAACCTCAAGGGCATAGTGTTCAATCAGCTGGCGGACGGCATGGAGATCAAGGGCGAGGTGCCGTGGAAGCACCCGGCAAGGTTCTGGCGCGACGCGGATGATGCGCAGCTTATCAGCTTCGTGGATTCCCATTACGGCTCTTTCTCGGAACGCAACTACCGCATCGCTGTAACCAAGGTGACGGACGACCGTTCCTACCATCCTATCCGGGAGATGTTCGAGTCGTTGCCGCCGTGGGACGGTGTAAAGCGGGCGGAGACCGTGCTGATCGATTACCTTGGTGCGGAGGACAACCGCTATGTCAGGGCAGTCACAAGGAAGTCACTCTGTGCGGCATATATGCGGGTGCATTATCCCGGCATCAAGTTTGACACCATGATTGTCTTAAACGGTGCGCAGGGCATCGGCAAGAGTACCTTGATCGCCTGCCTTGGCGGCGAGTGGTTCTCCGACAGTCTGGCGCTTTCGGACATGAACGATAAGACCGCCGCTGAAAAGCTGCAGGGATACTGGATTCTGGAGATCGGCGAACTGGCGGGCATGAAAAAGGCGGACATCGATAAGGTGAAAGCCTTTATATCCCGTCAGGACGACAAGTACCGCGCCAGTTTCGGGCGGAGGGTGACGCCGCATCCGAGGCAGTGCGTGTTCTTCGGAACCACCAACAGTGAGAACGGCTATCTTCGTGACATCACCGGAAACCGCAGGTTCTGGAACGTGAAGGTCACCGGGCAGGGAAAATTCAAGCCCTGGGACATGACCGCCGAGGTCGTGCAGCAGATATGGGCGGAGGTCGCCGAGATTGCCAAGGCGGGAGAAAAGCTGTATCTCGACGCCGACCTTGAGGCTTATGCCAAGCAGGAACAGTGCGAGGCGATGGAGCAGGATGACCGTGAGGGAATCGTGCGGAATTATCTCGAAATGCTTCTCCCCGACAATTGGGACAGCATGGATTATTACAGGCGCAAGGAGTATATCCGCGACATCGACGATCCGACAAGGACGGAGGGAACCGTGAAGCGCCAGACCGTGAGCAACATTGAGATCTGGTGCGAATGCTTCGGCAAGAGCAAGGAGGAGATGCGTCCTTCCGATTCCTATGCCATCTCCGCCATCATGGTGCGGATCGAGGGCTGGGAGAAAAGCGGGGCGCGGCAGATGCTCCCCATCTATGGGCGACAGCGTGTATATACGAGGACAACCTAATCTGTCCATTGCCTGTCCGGGCGTTGTCCACGGTCAGAAAATGCAGTCAGCACAAGGCTTTTCAGCATCTCCGTGGACAACTGGACAGAAAAATCTATAAAAGACAAAAACATTGATTTTAATAATAGCAATCCCGTCCTGCACACAGGCGAATGCGCACGTTTCGCACGTAAGGGAAAATGGCGTCCAGTTGTCCGCAGGAACACCGAAAACGTAGACACAGCAAGGGTTTTTACTGTGGACAGGTCTTGCGGACAAGTGCTGGACGGGACAACTTCTGAAAGGAGAAAGCGGAAAATGATCAGAAACGGAAGACCTTATACGAATGAGAACGGATTTATTGATGAGGCGCTTATCACAGACCGTGCCGATGAGGTGATAACGGCTGTGGATGGTTGGATCAGGAAGAATATCCGTACCGGGAAAAAGATACTCCACGGACACACGAGCTACGGCATCAAGCACATGCTGGAACACGATACGCACATTTATCTCACGAACAACGAGTTCAAGGACGCCATGCTGCTTGCCGGATACCAGCCCGTGAATCCGAAGGATCTGAACTGGAGATACCGCATCGTGCTGACACGGGACATCAACGACAATCCCAGCCCGTTCTTCCATTGGGCGAAGAAGTTCGAGACGGACACCACTCCATGCGGCGATTTTGTCAGGGACATGCTTCACGACTTTGAGTTCCCTATCCTGGCGGAACACGACATTATCGCAAGGTACCTGGGACGGCTTGGCGCTTGCAGCGGAGCGGTGGAGGCATTCGAGGAGTTATGGAGGGAGTATGCGGGAGAGACAGATTGAACAGAAACTTGTGAAAGCCGTAAAAGCCGCAGGAGGTATCGCACCAAAACTTACCTCGCCCGGATTTGACGGGATGCCCGACCGCATGGTGCTGATGCCGGGCGGACGCATCGGATTTGTCGAGGTGAAAGCACCGGGAGAAAAACCGAGGCCGCTGCAGCTTTCAAGACACCGGCTCCTGCGGCAGATGGGCTTCAAGGTGTATGTCCTTGACGGCGAGGAGCAGATTGGAGGGATCATCGATGATATACGAGCCACATGAATATCAGAAATATGCCACGGGCTACATCGAGAGCCATCCCATTGCCGCAGTCCTTTTGGATATGGGACTTGGCAAGACGAGCATCACGCTGACGGCCTTAAATGACCTTCTGTTTGACAGCTTCGAGGTGCATAAGGTGCTTGTGGTGGCTCCCCTCCGGGTAGCAAGGTTTACCTGGTCAGCGGAGATCGAGAAATGGGAGCATCTGAATGACCTGCGGTACTCCGTGGCAGTCGGAACGGAGAAAGAACGGCTGGAAGCCTTAAACAGGCAGGCGGATATCTACATCATCAACCGTGAGAACGTGCAGTGGCTGATTGAAAAGAGCGGCATTCCTTTCGACTTCGATATGGTGGTGATCGATGAGCTTTCATCCTTCAAGAACCACCAGGCGAAACGGTTCCGCAGCCTTATGAAAGTCAGGCCGAGGGTGAAACGCATTGTGGGACTTACGGGAACGCCGACCGCCAACGGGTTGATGGACTTATGGGCTGAGTTCCGCCTCCTGGATATGGGGCAGCGGCTTGGACGGTTCATCGGGCAGTACAGATCGGCGTATTTCAAGCCGGATAAGATGAACGGTCTCATCGTATACAGCTACAAGCCTCTTCCCTTCGCCGAGAATGAGATATACGGCAAAATATCCGACATCACGATTTCCATGAAGTCCACCGACCATCTGAAGATGCCGGAACTGGTAAGCATCAGGCATACGGTGTATCTGTCGGAGGATGAGCGGAAACGGTACGAGGATATGAAAGCGGAACTGATCCTTCAGCTGCCGGAGGGCGAAGTAACGGCCGCCAATGCCGCCGCCCTGTCAGGGAAACTCTCCCAGATGGCGAACGGTGCGGTCTATTCCGATGATGAGTCGGTAGTTAAAATCCATGACCGCAAGCTGGACGCTTTGGAGGACATCATCGAATCGGCGAACGGAAAACCGCTGCTTGTTGCCTACTGGTACAGGCACGACCTGGAGCGGATCACGGCGAGGCTTACAGAACTGAAGGTGGATTTCGCAAAGCTGGACACCGACACCAGTATCCGCAGATGGAATGCCGGAGAGCTGCCTGTGGCACTCATCCATCCGGCGTCGGCAGGACACGGGCTGAACCTGCAGAGCGGTGGCAGCACCATCGTCTGGTTTGGGCTTACCTGGAGCCTTGAGCTGTATCAGCAGACGAACGCAAGGCTATGGCGGCAGGGACAGACGGTGGGAACGGTGGTGGTGCAGCACATCATCGCCGAGGACACGATTGACGGACGGATCATGAAAGCGTTGTCCGAAAAGGACAGCACACAATCTGCGTTGATCGAAGCCGTTAAAGCTGACCTTAAGCTGTGACGGCATCTATGACAACCTATGGAGACAATCATGGCCAATCCGAGGGAAACATCAATTTCTTATTCGGAGGTAGACACCATGAATGTAGTTTGGAAGTATCTGGACAAAAGAGCCGGAGCTGTCGCGGCGCTTAAGGATTTCGGCAGCATGAAGTTCATCATCGAGAACACGGATGATGAGATCAAGGCGGCATACGACAAGATGGCGAGTGTCGGAGGCGTCCGCTATGACGGGATGCCGCACACGAGGAATCTCCATGCCGCCGAGGACAGGATCATCAACGGCATCGAGGAGATCGATGTGCTGAAGGAGCGTTACAGGCAGGCGGTGGAATATATGGACTGGTTCGTTCCCGCGTGGGAGCAGCTGTCGGAGGATGACCGCTATGTCCTGGACACCTTCTACAGCGAGGACAATGAGTACGGCAGCAGCGTGGTGGATGATATTGCGGAGTATTTCCACATTGAGAGGGCATCCGCTTACCGCAGGAAAAACCGTGCCATCGACAAGCTGACCGTCCTGCTGTTCGGCAAGCCTTAAACCCTTGTCCACTTTCTGAGACGATTTATCCATAATGGCGTGTTATACTGATATCGTAAAATAGTGGGCGGAGCCTCATGGGAGAAATCCTGTGGGGCTTTCTTTATGCCCGGAAAGCGAGGTGAGGCGGATGCCGAGAATGCCGAGACGGGGCTGTGCTTACGGGAACTGTCCGGGGCTTGCCGTCCCCGGCGGTCAATACTGCGAGGAACACAAAGCACTTGCGGAGAAACAGTACAACCAGTACGAACGCAGTCCTGATGTGAACAAGAAGTACGGACGCGCATGGAAGCGCATCCGAGACAGATATGTCAGGGAGCATCCGTTCTGTGAGCGATGCTTTGCCGAAGGAAAGATGACTCCTGTTGAGGAGGTGCATCACATCCTGCCGATCTCCCAAGGAGGAACGCACGACAGGAGCAACCTCATGAGTCTTTGTCAGTCCTGTCACACGAAGATCCATCTTGAGATGGGTGACAGACAGATACGGCGGTAGACCCAGGGGCGGGTCAAATCTCTGTGAGAGGCCCCTCCGGGCAACGGCGCGGGGCTTCGTGTGCGAAAAAGGCGAAATCAAAAGGGTAATTAAAGGCGGCCGGTCCCGGCTGCTTTATTTTTGTGCGGAAGGGGGTGTGAAAATGCCGACAAAATCCAACAACATCGGCGGGCGAGGCGGTGCGAGACCCGGTGCGGGAAGAAAGAAATCCGCTGTCAAGGATAAAGCCGAAAACGGCAATCCGGGCGGGCGCAAGCTGGAAGTGCTTGATATTCCCGAAGTCGAAGGTGTCGATATGCCGAAGCCACACGATTTCCTGTCTGCCGAGCAGCGCGACGGAAGCCAGCTGCAGGCAGAGGAAATCTACAAGGAAACATGGGAATGGCTGCAGAAGGTCGGATGCGCCGCCAAGGTGTCCCCACAGCTTTTGGAGCGGTACGCCATGTGCAGCGCCCGATGGATACAGTGTGAAGAGATGACGAACCGCATGGGTTTTCTCTCCAAGCACCCGACGACTCAAAAACCGATACCATCGCCGTTCATCAACATCGGCATCAACTACATGAACCAGGCAGTGCGTCTCTGGAATGAGATATTCCAGATCGTGAAGGAAAACTGCAGCACCGACTACGGGGATGTGTCCCCGCAGGATGACCTGATGGAACGGCTGCTCAGAGCAAGGAAAGGATAAAGATATGTTTGAAAAAGTGAATCCCGCGCATCCCGATAAGCTTGCCGACCGCATTGCCGGGGCAATCGTGGATGCCGCATACAGAAAAGAAGATAATCCGAAGATCGCCGTGGAAGTTCTGCTCGGTCATGGCATGTGCCACATTATCGCAGAAACTTCCGTGCATATCCCGAAAGGCGAGATCACGGACATTGTCCGCCGTATCGCAGGGGATGTGAAGATCAGCGTCCAGGAGGTTCCGCAGGACGGACATCTCTCCAAGAACCAGTCCGAGGGATTCCGCTGTGGCGACAACGGCATCTTCAAAGGCGTGCCTGTGACGGATGAACAGAAAAAGCTGGCTAAGATTGCCGCCGACATTTACGGCATGTACTGCGCTGACGGCAAGTACATCTTAGACGGCGAAAAGCTGACTATCTGCCAGAGCGATGCCGATAGCAAGGAACTGAAAAAAGTGTACAAGAAAGCCGTGGTCAATCCGCTCGGTGACTGGACGGGCGGCACGGATGTGGACGCAGGAGCTACGAACAGAAAGCTTGGCTCCGACATGGGCGATTCCGTCACAGGCGGCGGCCTGCACGGAAAAGATCTGTCGAAAGCCGATGTGAGTGTGAACATTTACGCATGGCTGAAGGCACAGGAGACGGGAAAGACCGTGGAGCTGAGCTGCTCCATCGGCGATGGCTCCGTGGACGGTATTCCTTATACCGAGATTGTGACAACCGCTCGTAAATACATCGAGGGGCTTGGCGGTTTTGAAAAATTTGCGGAATGGGGGTTGGTGCGATATGAAGACAACGACTGAAATGCAGCTTGTTCCGATTACAAAACTGGTGCCGTATGTGAATAACGCCCGTACCCACAGCCCGGAACAGATCGCAAAGCTGCGCTCTTCCCTCCGCGAGTTCGGATTCATCAATCCCGTCATCATTGACCGTGATTTCGGCGTCATTGCCGGACATGGCCGTATCCTTGCGGCAAAGGAAGAGGGAATCAAGGAAGTGCCGTGTGTCTTTGCCGACCATCTGACGGAGGCACAGAAAAAAGCATATATCCTGGCGGACAACCGCATGGCGATGGATGCCGGATGGGACGAGGAACTTCTGCGGGTGGAGATCGAAGCACTGCAGGGCATGGACTTTGATCCCCTGCTCACAGGTTTCGATGAAAAGGAACTGGCTGACCTGTTCGCCGACGATACGGAGAGCGAGGCGAAGGATGACGACTTTGACCTGACGGCGGCTTTGGAGAAAGCCTCCTTTGTGGAGAGGGGCGACATCTGGACGGTCGGCAGGCACAGGCTGATGTGCGGGGACGCTACGAATGCCGATGATGTGTCTGCCCTGATGGATGGCAAAAAGGCGAACATGATCCTGACGGACCCACCGTATGGAGTCTCCTTCAAAAGCTCCAGCGGTCTGACGATACAGAACGACTCCATGAAAGACGAGGAGTTTTATGACTTCCTGCTATCGGCGTTCAAGTGCATGGCCGACCACCTCGAAAAAGGCGGCGCGGCGTATGTGTTCCACGCCGACACCGAGGGGCTGAACTTCCGCAGGGCTTTCGTGGATGCGGGGTTCCATCTTGCCGGATGCTGTATCTGGGTGAAGGATTCCCTGGTGCTTGGACGCTCGGACTATCAGTGGCAGCATGAGCCGGTACTTTACGGTTTTATGCAGAATGGCAAGCATCCGTGGTATTCCGACAGGAAGCAGACCACCATATGGAACTTTGCCAAACCGAAACGCAACGCCAACCATCCGACATCGAAGCCGCTCGACCTGCTGGGATACCCGATTGGCAACTCCACGCAGGAGAATGCCATCGTGATCGATACCTTTGGCGGCTCCGGCTCCACAATGATGGCCTGTGAGCAGATGAACCGCGTGTGCTGTTCGATGGAACTGGATGAGAAATACGCATCGGTCATCCTCCGCAGGGCTGTGGAGAACGGCATCGATCCCACTGACATTTATGTGGAAAGAAACGGAGAAAAAATGATGTACTCCGACCTTGTGAAAGAGGTGGAGGTACCTGATGAATAAAATGACACTCGGCAGCCTGTTTGACGGCTCCGGCGGTTTTCCTTTGGGCGGCTTGATTTCGGGCATCACTCCCGTGTGGAGTTCGGAGATCGAGCCGTTTCCCGTTATGGTGACCGCGAAGAGGCTGCCTTTCATGAAACATTACGGCGACGTGTCCACGCTGAAGGGCGGCGAGCTTGCTCCCGTGGACATCATCACCTTCGGCTCGCCCTGCCAGGACATGTCCGTGGCGGGAAAGCGCGAGGGGCTGGACGGCTCCCGTTCGAGCCTGTTCTATGAAGCCGTCCGAATCGTAAAGGAAATGAGGTGTGCAACCGATGGAAAATATCCAAGATACATCGTCTGGGAGAACGTCCCCGGCGCGTTCAGTTCAAACAAGGGCGCGGACTTCCAGTCCGTCCTCGAAGAAATCTGTTCCGTCAAAGGATACGAGATTGATCCTGCTCGACCTGCGAAATGGCCAAACGCCGGAGAGATCGTGGCAGACGATTTCAGTCTCGCATGGCGGGTATTTGATGCTCAATACTGGGGAGTTCCCCAGCGCAGAAAACGTATCTACCTTGTCGCAGATTTTGCAGGCGGGAGTGCCGGAAAAATATTATTTGAGTCCGAAGGCGTGTCTGGGTATACTCCGCAGGGCTTCCGCTCGTGGAAAGGAGCTGCCGGAGCTGCTGAAGAAAGCGCTAATGCGTCAGGCATCTGCATAGACGGATACAACGGCGCTATATCAGATGAGGCGGCTACCCTCGGTGAAAACTGTGGAATGTCTACGGGCAGAAACGGAGTCATGGTCTTGAATGACCAGGGCGGCGAACGCATGGATGTGACGGAGGACGTGACCTGTACGCTTCGTGCGGAGGCACACCATCCTCCCTGCGTTATGGGTTCAGCGGGCTTCTGCACGGAACACTCTGAAAAGAGCCGCTCCATCGGCTACGAGGAAGAAAAATCTCCGACGCTCCGTGCCGGGACGGTTCCTGCTACAGTCTATGAGAACCACAGCCAGGACACCAGATACACGGGACCGCTGGATATCGCTCCTACGGTCATGTCGACCTATGGAACGGGCGGCAACAACCAGCCTTTCGTAGTCGAGGATACACCAAAGACGCTGAAGATCCGCTCCGGCTGCGAGGGCGGCGGCAAGGGCGCGCTGATACAGGATGACCTGTCCGCCACGCTTGCCTGCAACAACGACCAGACGGTATTCGTGCCGTTTGTAAAGGGTACCCGACCGCATTCTGCCGAGGAGGGGCAGCAGTGGAAAGCATCCGATGTTGCGAATACGCTGAACACCCACGATGTCGGCGAGGCAAGGTGCAACGAACTGGCAGTCAAGGTGTACGGCATCTGTTCCAAGGACTCCAATGCAATGAAGTCTGACAATCCGAGGAGCGGATTCTATGAGGCGGATACCTCCCGAACACTTGACGGAAACGGCGGAAATCCCTCCTGTAACCAGGGCGGCATGGCTGTCGTGGCATTGGAGGGCAACGGTGCGAGACCATCCCATCAGGGCTGCGGTTATTCCGAGGAGGACGTCAGCTATACACTGAACGCCACGGAACAGCATGCCGTCGCATACGGCATCGACCGTGCTACCTATAACATGGGACAGAACGCGCAGTTCGGCATCGCGGTCGAGGAAGAGGTCGAGCCTACGATGGTGGTGAAGGGACCGGGGGCGGTCGGGCAGCCGGTATATCATTCGAGCAAGAATTCGTTCCACACGAATTTCACGGATGAAGCGGCGACGGATACGCTCGTTGCAACGGATTTCAAAGACCCGCCGACCGTATCGGAGGAACCGTATTACATTGTCCGCAGACTGACGCCGACTGAATGCGCACGGCTGCAGGGCTTTCCCGACTGGTGGTGCGACGGGCTTGGTACGGAGGAGCCGACCGAGGATGACATCACTTTCTGGACGGAGGTGTTTGAAACGCATCGGAAGGTTATGGGGACATCCTCAAAGCCGAAGACCAGAAATCAGATTGTCAAGTGGCTGAAAGAGCCGCACTCCGACTCTGCGGAATACAAGATGTGGGGCAACGGCGTCGCACTTCCAAATGTCTGCTTTGTGCTTTCGGGGATCGTGTACTATGCACAGTTCCCGGAGTTTTTGTTGTGAGTTATTTTACACCGAAATGTGCGAAAATCGCTTGCTATTTCAGGGGTTCAGAGTGATATATGTACCTACCAAAAAACACAAAGGAGGTTTTCGCACATGGAAATCAGATACAACGTAACGGGCGCACAGCGCAAGGAACTGGTCAAGGTCATCGCCGACACCACGGGAGCGAAAGCAAAGTACATGGGGATGCCCACGGCGGCCTATGAAATCGACTACTTCACGGTCACAAAGGACGGAACACTCCTCTTTGACGACCGTGCGGATAGTGAGGAGGTCGAGCAGGTGCTTGAAGCCATCGCCGCCGCAGGTTTTGAATGTGAGCCGCAGGACGGTGGGGTTTCGGAGGCCGAGGAAGTATCCGAAACCGCAGAAAACGCGCCACAGGCGGAAACGGAGGGGCTTACGGTGGCGGTTCCGAGGGACAGCCTTTCGGACGCAGCCATTGAGAACCTGCAGAGGATCGTCGACTCCAAGGCGGCGCTCATGAAAAAGGCTCTCGGTACGGACAGCCTTCCGATTGAGGTGAGGGACGAGAAAGTATCCTTCCCCTGGTTCACGCAGATGGACGGCGACTCAGCAAAGGCATATATGCACCTTGTCTCCGCACTCTGCGAGATGGCAAGGAACGCCAAGCGCGTGACGGCCACGGAGAAGGAAGTCAACAACGAGAAGTACGCATTCCGCTGCTTCCTCCTGCGGCTGGGTTTCATCGGCGCGGAGTACAAGGTGGAGCGCAAGATCCTGCTGAAGAACCTCACAGGCTCCTCGGCATTCAAGAACGGAGGTGCTGACCATGAGGTTTCCGAGTAAAGAGATTGTGGAGAGCGTCCGTAAACAGTACCCTGTCGGATGCCGAGTGGAGCTTGTGCAGATGGACGATGTGCAGGCTCCACCTGTCGGAACGAAAGGCACCGTCACCGGTGTGGATGATACTGGCTCCCTCCTCATGCGGTGGGACAACGGCAGCGGGCTGAACGTGGTCTACGGAGAAGACATTGTAAGGAAAATCGAGGCATAATCTACACAATTCATGCCGATTTTACGGGCGGATATTCGTGTACATTATGGCGAGAAATAACTTGATATAAGTGTGCTTCAGAGTGATATATAGACACACCGAAGGGAACGAAACCCTCGGAAAACAAAGGATTTCAAGGAGGCACACACCATGAACGCAAGGACAGAGAGACAGATTAACGAGATGAAGAACCAGACCATCGGGGTCGAGGTCGAGATGAACAGCATCAAGAGGAGCAAGGCAGCGAAGATTGCCGCCGACTTCTTCGGAACAGGCAGATACGAGAACACGGCAAGCCGAAACGGATACATGACTTGGAGCGCATGGGACGCGGACGGCAGGGAGTGGAAATTCCAGAGGGACGTTTCCATCAGCGGACCAGACGATGAAAAATGCGAGATGGTCACGCCGATCCTTACCTACAGCGACATCGAAACCCTGCAGGAACTTTGCAGACAGCTTCGACACGCAGGTGCGAAGAGCGATGCCAGCCGGGGATGCGGAGTCCACATCCACATCGGAGCGAATGGCCACACGCCGCAGACGCTCCGCAACCTCGCAAACATCATGGCAAGCCATGAGAGCCTGATCGCCGAGGCTTTGAAGCTCGACCGCTACCGCATGGACAGGTACTGCCGCACGGTGGACCCGAATTTCCTGCAGGCGGTCAATCGCAAGAAGCCGAAGACCATGAGCCAGCTTGCGGACATCTGGTATACCTCGCAGGGAGCGAGCTACGGAAGGACGCAGCACTACAACGACAGTCGCTACCATATGCTCAACTACCATGCGACCTTCACGAAGGGCACCATCGAGTTCCGGCTCTTCCAGTTCGATGAGCCGACAGCGAAACGCAAGGGCGGCATCCACGCCGGACAGCTGAAGAGTTACATTCAGCTTTGCCTCGCACTCAGCCAGATGGCGAAGGACGTGCGGACGGCAAGCCCGAAACCGCAGCAGAACGAGAATCCGAAATACACAATGAGAACCTGGCTCCTACGCCTCGGATTCATAGGAGAGGAATTCGCGACGGCGAGGGACTTCCTTACCCGCAACCTTTCCGGGGACACTGCATTCAGGCATGGCAGAGCCGCCGCTTGAAGGATCTAGGTTAAATGCCCTGCCTTCTGACCGCTTCGGCGGTCTTAAGGTGGTAGAAGGACAAGTAACCTAAGTCCTTCAGAAAGGACGGTAACGACTATGGCAAAGAGATACTACATCGCTTACGGCAGTAACCTTAATGTTCCGCAAATGCGGATGCGTTGCCCACGCGCCACGATCCTCGGAACGGCGAACCTTACGGGCTGGGAGCTGCTTTTCAAGGGAAGCAAGACAGGCTCCTACCTCACGATTGAGGAATGCGAAGGCGGCACGGTTCCTGTGGTGATATGGGAAGTGACGGAATCGGATGAGGCGGCGCTTGACCGTTACGAGGGATTCCCCACCTTCTACTACAAGAAGGACATCAAACTGAAGTACAAGGGCATCCGCACGGGAAAGCGCAGGACGGTGACGGCGTTCGCCTACATCATGCACGAGGAGCGTCCCATCGGTGTTCCGAGCAATTTCTACATGAGGACTTGCCTGCAAGGGTACGACACCTTTTACTTCGACAAGAACATTCTGATCGATGCTTACGATAAATGCAGGGAGGTGTGCAGCTATGAAGGATAATGTGATAAGGATGGCGATCTGCCCACTGTGCGGAAAGACCTACCACGGCGCTCCGGCTCTTTCGAGGACGGACAACAAAACGCTCATCTGCCCGGACTGCGGAACAAGGCAGGCACTCCAGTCCATCGGCGTGGATGAGAAGGAGCAGGAGCAGATCATCGAGACGATCCACCGTCACACGCAGGAGTAATATACACGAATCCTGCGGTGGATATTTGTGTAGATTATGCCTTGGAAATCTACAGAAATAGCTTGCTATTATCACCGTTCAGAGTGATATATGTACATACCAAAACGAACGGAGGATAACCACCATGATGAACACGAACAACAGCTACTTTGAAGAGATGAAGCGCATCGGCTACGCATGGGAAGAGGCGCGGGTCGAACGGAAGAAACGCAAGCAGCAGATCATCGACACCCTCGGCTGGGACAGCGAGGAACTGAAAGCCTGGTACGAAGAGGACAAGGCTGCGGCTTTCCCCTTCCCACAGGGTGCAAGCAAAGCCTACCGCGCATGGGCAGGCAGCATCAGCCGCAAGCAGGACGAGGTCGAGATGGACGATTTCCTTTGGGAAAAGGAAGTACACGACTTCATCGACACGCTCCGCAGGGCGGGCATTCAGACCTTTGTTTACACCAACCAGTCCACAGCGGTGATGGAGAACCTCCACGCCTTTGCCGCAGAAGGTTGCACGATGGACGGGCTTTGCACCATCACTCGGCACGAAGACCGCTGTGGCGATGAGGAGCCGACCGAGGTCATGGGCATCCGGTTCAGCGTGAACTAAGGGTGTAAACCACACAATTTCCCCTTCGGATATTTGTGTAGATTATAGCTCAGATTTTTACAGAAATGACTTGCTATTATTACCGTTCAGAGTGATATATGTACATACCGAAAGGGAAAACAAAGCAAACGGAGGACAAAGACCATGACAATCAACGATGCAATGAGAACCTACAGACTGCCGAACCCCACCACGCCAGAGGACTTGGAATGCCGCTGGAGCAAGGTACTGAACTTCGGAGACAAGGTGCTTCTTGCCGGGTATTACTACAACGGGCAGAACAAGCCTTCCTACTTCGGAGCGGTCTACGAATACCTTGAGGACGGCAAGCACGACTGTGAAAGCAGCATCGGGCTTTATGCGGCAAGCGAGGTCGAGTTCGATGATGACGGCCACGCAATCGCCTGGGCGATGCAGCAGTAAGATACAGAAAAACGAATAACCAAAGGGACGAGCCGAAAGGCTCTGTCTCTCGTACAGATAGATTTATGGACGGCTTGCCATTGGCAGGTCATTTTTTATGCCATTCGGGAGGTGAGCATTATGAGAAAACTGAAGAAATACAAACCGACACAGCTTATGGCGAAGACCTCCCACTATGACAAGGAGGCTGCGGATTATGCGGTCATGTTCATCGAATCGCTCTGCCACACCAAAGGCATGTGGGCGGGAAAGCCCTTTGAACTGATCGACTGGCAGGAGCAGATCATCCGTGATCTTTTCGGTATCTTGAAGCCCAACTGCTACCGTCAGTTCAACACGGCATACATCGAGATACCGAAGAAACAGGGCAAGAGTGAGCTTGCGGCGGCAGTGGCTTTGCTTCTCCTCTGTGGAGACGGCGAAGAGCGCGCCGAGGTGTACGGTTGCGCCGCAGACCGAAACCAGGCGAAGATCGTATTTGACGTCGCTGTGGACATGGTGCGCTTCTGTCCGGCTCTTGCCAAGCGCGTAAAGATACTGGAGTCGCAGAAAAAAATAACTTATCTGCCCACCAACAGTTCCTACCAGGTGTTGTCAGCAGATGTGGCGAATAAGCACGGTTTCAATACCCACGGCGTTATTTTTGATGAGCTGCATACGCAGCCGAACAGAAAGCTGTTCGACGTCATGTTGCAGGGCTCCGGCGATGCAAGGATGCAGCCGCTTTACTTCCTGATCACCACGGCCGGGAATGATACGAATTCCATCTGCTATGAGGTGCATCAAAAAGCCCTGGACATCCAGGCGGGACGGAAGGTCGATCCGACATTCTATTCCGTTATCTATGGTGCGGCAGAGGACGAGGACTGGACGGACCCGGAGGTCTGGAAGAAAGCCAATCCATCCCTCGGTATCACGGTCGGTATCGACAAGGTGAAAGCAGCGTGTGATTCAGCACAGCAGAATCCCGGCGAGGAGAACGCTTTCCGGCAGTTAAGGCTCAATCAATGGGTGAAGCAGTCGGTGCGCTGGATGCCAATGGATAAATGGGATGCCTGCGCATTTGCTGTATCCGAGGATGATCTGGAAGGTCGCATCTGCTACGGCGGGCTTGACCTTTCAAGCACCACAGATATTACGGCGTTCGTTCTCGTATTCCCGCCGCAGGACGAGGAGGTCAAATACAGTATCCTCCCATACTTCTGGGTGCCGGAGGACACGCTCGACCTTCGTGTAAAGCGCGACCATGTTCCCTACGATCTGTGGGAACGGCAGGGACTTCTGATGACCACGGAGGGCAATGTCGTTCACTACGGATATATCGAGAAGTTCATCGAGCGGCTCGGAGAGAGGTTCAACATCCGGGAGATTGCGTTTGACCGTTGGGGTGCTGTGCAGATGGTGCAGAACCTTGAGGGCATGGGATTTACGGTCGTGCCGTTCGGACAAGGCTTCAAGGATATGTCTCCGCCGACCAAGGAACTGATGAAGCTGACCTTGGAGGAGAAGATTGCTCACGGCGGGCATCCCGTCCTGCGGTGGATGATGGATAACATCTATATCCGCACTGATCCTGCCGGGAACATCAAGGCAGACAAGGAAAAATCGACAGAAAAAATCGATGGTGCGATTGCGACCATCATGGCACTCGACCGGGCGATCCGGTGCGGCAACGAATCTCACGAGAGCGTGTATGACTCCCGTGGGATTTTGTTTATATGAGGAAGGAGCGTGATGAGATATGGGAATATTCAGCGGTTTGTTTCGGTCAAGGGATAAGCCCACCGACAGCACGGTCGGTTCGAGGTATGCCTTTTACATGGGCGGCAGCTCGTCCGGCAAGGTGGTGACCGAGCGGAGCGCCATGCAGATGACGGCGGTGTATGCCTGTGTGCGTATCCTGTCGGAGGCAATCGCAGGACTGCCACTCCATATGTACCGCTACAAGGAAGACGGAGGCAAGGAAAAAGCACTCGACCATCCGTTATACCTTCTGCTCCATGACGAGCCAAACCCGGAGATGAGTTCATTCGTGTTCAGGGAAACACTGATGACTCATCTTTTACTTTGGGGAAATGCTTATGCGCAGATCATCCGCAACGGCAAAGGCGAGGTCGTGGCACTGTATCCGCTGATGCCGAACAAGATGACCGTCAGCCGGGATGAGACAGGACAGCTTTATTACACCTATCAGAAGTCACAGGAGGAGCTACCGAAGGATAACAATTCCACGGTCATCCTTCATCCTTCCGATGTGCTGCATATCCCTGGACTCGGCTTTGACGGGCTGGTGGGATACTCGCCGATAGCGATGGCAAAGAACGCCATCGGGCTTGCGATTGCCACAGAGGAGTACGGCAGCAAGTTCTTTGCAAACGGCGCGGCTCCGAGTGGCGTTTTGGAGCATCCAGGTACAATCAAGGACCCTCAGAGGGTGCGCGAGTCGTGGATGAGCCAGTTCGGAGGGTCGGCGAACAGCAACAAGATCGCCGTGCTGGAGGAGGGACTTAAATACACGCCCATCTCCATCTCGCCGGAACAGGCGCAGTTTTTGGAAACGAGGAAGTTCCAGATCAATGAGATAGCCCGGATTTTCAGAGTACCTCCGCACATGGTGGGCGACCTTGAGAAGTCGAGCTTTTCCAATATAGAGCAGCAGTCCCTTGAGTTCGTGAAGTACACGCTCGATCCCTGGGTGGTCAGATGGGAGCAGTCCATACAGCGGACGCTCCTGACGCCGGAGGAAAAGAAAACATACTTCGTGAAGTTCAACGTGGAAGGGCTGCTCCGTGGAGATTACCAGAGCCGCATGAGCGGGTATGCCACGGCAAGGCAGAACGGCTGGATGAGTGCCAATGA
>JAMPEH010000279.1 GCA_023665245.1 Muribaculaceae bacterium | reverse complement strand
CCAGCTGGCCCTTGTTGTTGTTGCCCCAGGCCATGGTGGTGCCGGTGTCCTTATGGGCCAGCATATGGCGGCTGGACTGGTTGCCCGAGTTGCTGCCCAAACGGACCAGGTTGCTCAGGTAATCCGCGCCGATGTCCTTCTTGTAGACCAGTCCGGGCTTGGGCGAGACGCCCTTGGTCTCCCGGTTGCCCAGGATGGAGCCGTTGTCGTTGTCCTGGCCGTTGGTACCCCACATATAGAGGTAGCCCTCCTCGGTGATGGCGGCCGTGTAGGCGGAACCGGCGTACACCGAGACGATCTCGTTGATGATGCCCTCGTTGTGGAAGGTCTTGTTGGTCAGGCTGCGGGTCAGACCACCCGTGGTCTCCAGCCAGGTCTCCGCGCCCATGCCGTCCACGCTCTTGACGTTGGCCAGATACGCGTCATAGAGGTCGCCGCTCATCCACTTGGACAGGGTCTTGGCCGCCTCGCTGAGGGTGGAGGTCATCTCGCGCAGGCGGTTGCCCTCCTTGGCCATGTCGATCTCTCTGGGCTCCAGCTTCTCCGCGTGGCCGCTCTGATACTGCTCGTAGTTGGTGTACACCGCGTTCATAAACGCGTTGTAGGTCGTCTGGGCGGTCTCATACACCGTCCGGAAGTCGTCGCTGTGGAGGTTTTCGGGGTCGCTCCAGTCGGTGGTCTTGTTCTCGGTGACCTTGAAGTCCATGGTGGCCACCTTAGCCCGGTTGTTGCCCTCGGTCAGGTCGCCCAGCACGTAGCCCTCGCCCACCTGCGTCAGGCTGCCCAGGAGGTAATTGTCCTCGGTGAAGGTCCGCTTCGTGCCATTCTCCGTCACATACATGGTGATATCCATGCGGGAGGCCTTCTGCAGGTACTCCAGGTAGTCCCAAACGAAGCCCACGTGGGTGGCGTCGTTGGCCAGGGTGCTGGTCAGCGCGATGCGGGCGTTATTATAGTTGGTCTTGGTGGTGTCCACCACCTTGATATGGGCGTCGATGGTGGAGATCTGGGTCAGCTCGATCTTGTCCAGATCCAGATCCTTGTAGATCGCCCACTCACTGGGTGTGGTGGTGGTCTCATACTTGTCCGTGGCGCTCCACTTGGCCGTATCCGGGGTCTTCCAGACGATCTTGCAGCCCAACTGGGACTCCAGCTGCGCTGTCACCAGCAGCTTGTGGAAGTCGCGGTAGAGGCCGTCCGCCTCGATCTTGTCCTCCACCCGGTCATACTCGGCCTGAGCCTCGTCCATGGCGGTCTTGGCGTCGTCACGCACGTCCTTGGCCTTGTTTCGGGCCAGCTCAGCGTCGGCGCGCTCGCTCTCCGCCTTCTGCGCCTCGGCGGACGCCAGCTGCACGCTGGCCTCCACGCCGGCCAGGGTCTCCTCGTCCCAGGTGCCGGGCTTGTTCTCGTTCTCCTGCTTCATGCTGGTCAGGGTGTTGTTCAGATCGTTATAGTGCTCCTGTGCCGCGGCCTTGGCGTTCTCCGCCTTCTTCAGCTCGGCCTCCTTGGTGGACAGCTCCGCCGCGGCGCTGTTATACTGCGAGGTCTTGGTGGTCAGCTTGGTCTGCGCCGCGGTGAGATTATTCTCCAGCGGCAGATACTTGTTATACTCCGAGCTGCCCTTGACCTTCTTCAGCAGGCTGTTCCACAGATCCAGCTTCGCCGTGGTCTCCTCCAGGGACTTCTCAGTGTCCACCAGCTCCGCCTTGGTCTTGGCGTGGGCCTCGTAGGCGTCGATCAGGTTCTGTGCGCCGTCCTCCACCGCCGTCTTGACCCAGTCGGGGTGAGAGGCGATGTAGCCATAGCTCTGGGAGAATTCCATCGTGTTGTCCACGCTTTGCATGATGGAGGTGATCACGTTCTCATAGGTGGCCCGGGTGGGCTCGGTGGGCTTGGTGGGATACGTGCTTGTTTCGCCGTCGATGTACTTCTTCAGATCCTCCTGATATTTGAGCATCTGCTGCTCATACCGCACCATATTTTGGAGGTACTGGTTTTGCAGCGCCTCGTAATGCTTCTCATAGACCTCGCTGAAGATCTTGTTGGCCTCCTCCCACTTCTGCTCGAAGCGGGCGCCATACTTATCCACCGTCTCCTTGGCGCTGTCCGCCAGGGCGATCAGGCGCTTATACTCCTCCTCCTGGAAGAAGGTATACTCCATGGGCAGGTTCACGTACACCAGGCTCTCGCCCACGCCCTCCAGGTTGTCGATCTCCTTCTGCTCCTCCGGCCAGAACAGGGTGCCCAGCAGGCCCTTGGAGTCCTGACCCATCATGTAGAGGTGCTTGTTGAACTCGCCGTCCGCCAGCGTCAGGTTCTCGTTGGCCGCCAGCTGCTCCTCGGTGGGCTGGATGTACTCCTGGGTCATCAGGATGGCCTGGGTGTCGCCCAAGCCGGCGTACACCACTGACTCCAGATACTCCGTAGCCTTCACCAGAGGCTCGCCCTTCTCGTTGGTGAGCACCTCGCCGTCCTCATTGGTGGCGGTCTCGGTGTGCAGCGGGCTCAGCATGGGCATGGGATACATGGTGTAGGCCGCCGTGCCGTCCGCGTCGTACACCCGCGGCTGGTCAGCCAGGTCCAGATCGCTCCAGCCCAGGATACGGGTGGCCTTCGCGCCCGCCGTCCAGACAGACGTGTCCTCCAGCACCACCAGCATATTGTAGGTGGACAGGTAGATCTCCATGGCGTGGTCGATACCGGGCACCTTGTGCGGGTAAGCGTAGGCGCTGGTGTTCAGCCGCGCGCCCAGCTGGTAGTTGCCGCTGTCGCCCCAGACGTACACCTCGCCCCGCTCGGTGATGGCGGCGGAGGAGTTGCCGTGGGCAAAGACCTTGATGACCTTGCCGGTGGAGTCGTCGCCCAGATAGCCCACGCCGCCGGGGCCCTTGACCCGCTGAGGCGTGTGGTACTTGGCGTTGGAGCTGATGTCGGTAGCCTGGCCCAGGGAGCCCAGCGTATTCTGGCCCCAGGCGTACACATAGCCGTTGGAGCCCACCGCCAGGGCGAAGTTATTGCCCGCTGCCAGGGACACCATGTTCACCATGTTGCCGCCGCCGGTCTGGACGGGGGCGAACCAGTTCTGCATGGTGGTGGACAGGTTGGAAATACCCAGCTGGCCGTACGTGTTGCCGCCGAAGGAGTACACGCTGCCCATGGCGGTCATGGCCACGCTGAAGTCAAGGCCGGTAGCCAGCGCAGGCACCACCAGATTGATGTCGTCGCGCAGCACGCGCTTGGTCACGGAGACGTCCTTGCCGGTCTCGGGGTCCTTCTCGACCTCCATAACGTCCTTGAAGTAGTTCACGTCGGCGGGCAGCACCTCGACCTCCAGGAAGGTCTTGAGGCCCTCCTCGCCCAGGTTGCCCTCCTGGACCATAATGGTAGCCTGACCCACGCCGGTGTAGATCAGCCGCCCGTCCTCAGTGACCTTGGCGACGCTCTCGTCGGTGGAGGTGAAGATATAGTGTGCATCCCGGTTGCGCTCATAGGGGATCTCGTTATACACGTTGAAGTAGTAGATCACGGGGTGGATACGCCAGCGGGCGGTCATCACGCCGGTGGTGTCGTCGGGCTGGAACACCACCACCAGGCGGTTATTCTCCACGCCCTCGGGCTCGTTTTCGATGGCCAGGCGGTAGCCGTCCACGTAGGTGGGCAGCAGCTTGTTCACCGACAGATCCAGCGGGCCCTGACCGATGATGCGGTTGCCGATCTGGCCGTATTCGTTGTTGCCCCAGACGTACACCGAGCCGTCCTCCACGATGGCGGAGGAGAGACCCTTCTGCGCGCCGTTGTCCGCGTCGTTGCCCAGGCCCGTGCCGGTGTCGGCATAGACAATGGTGATGATGGGATCGGTCTCGCTCATTTCCGGCGCGCCCTCAGGCGGCTTATACTCGCCGTTGGTGGCAAATTCGCCCGCCATGACGTACTGGAA
>JAMPEH010000278.1 GCA_023665245.1 Muribaculaceae bacterium | reverse complement strand
GAGAGCTCTTGAGGTTGGCCGGCAGCTTCTTGCCGTTATTGCCGGCGAGATACTTGGTCTTGGCCTCGTCCATCGCGGCCTTGATCTTCTGGATAGTGGCCTTGTCGCTCTTGGGGATCAGCAGGGTCACGCTGTACTTGGGCTGAGCGCCTTCCTGAACGGCGCGGGGCTGGAACAGGTTGCAGTAGGAAAAACGGACCTTACCGGTAGTGATCTGAGTAGACATGATTTCATTCTCCTTTAACGTAGATTGTTTTGTACTGGACGCCGTACTCACAGGCGGCCTCATGGGAACTAAAATAGATGTCGATGATATTGCCTTTTATCGCGCTGCCAGTGTCTTCGGCTATGTACTCATGGCCGTCAATGACAAGCACGGTGCCAAAAGGAATAATCTCGGTATCGACTGATACTGTACGGTCCTCAGTCGGGATCGTGCCGCTTGCGGTCTTTTGCACGTAGTCAGTGCCTACCCTGGAAGGGTGCTCCTGACTCCACACTCCGCAGCACTTGACACAAGTACAGTAGGCGGTCGTTTTGAACTCGCCGAGCTCAATAAGCTCAGGCGCTTCAGGCGGTTTAGGGGGCAGGGCAGGCTCAGGAGGCTCTACGGTCTCCGTTATGACCTCCGAGACGGTCTGGCTTATACTTTGCTTACCTTCGGTCTCGGGCTCGACTGTGGCCGTCCCAGGCTTGCCCAGGAGCGAAATAAGCAAGGCCACAAACAGGATCAGAATGACGAGCCATTGAACTCGGATAAGTCGGGCACGATCTCGGGCCCTGCGTTTTGCAGCCTCGGTCATATCGCGCCTCCTACTTATCGAACTCAGCAAGGAGCTGGTCTTCCGGCTTATACTCTGGCCGCTTGTCAGTCTCCGGCGCCAGAGTAGGCTTGCCGTGGGGCTTGACGATCAGCTCGCCGAGCACCTCGCCAACGGCCTTCTTGCCGAAGTCCTTTTCCATCTGCGTCAAGGTAATCAGCTTGCGCTCGAACAGCGTGGCCTCGTCATACCCTGCGGCTTTCATCGCATCGACGACCTTGCCCTCATCCGCGAACTTACGGTTGCTGCGGCCCTCGACCATCTTCCAGCCGGTGACCGGCTGGCCAGCGAGCAGCGTAGACGACACAAGTGCCTCGAGATCAGTGAGCCAGCCCTGAATATCCGCGGCCTTCGCCAGGATTTCACCAGCCTCAGCCGGGGTAATGAGCAGCGGGTCCGGGGACTCGTCGAAAAGGGCCAGGTTCTTTTCCGTCCGGGCTTTGCACTGGGCTTTGGCCCGGCAGAACTTGCAGACCTCCTCAGACGGCGCAAACTCACCTTCGCCTTTATAGGCCAGTCTGGCGCGAGGCTTGACGACTTTATCCGCCCAGGTGAGAAGCTCCTTGACCGTGAGCTCGTCCGAGCTTTGCACGCCGGAAAGGCGCGGCTGGAAGATCGTCATGCGAACCGTGTCAAAGTCGAAAAGGGTGTTGTACTTGAGATACGCGCCGAGGGCGTAGAGCTTCATCTGCGGATTGCCTGCGGCTTCCACACGGACGCCCTTGCCGTACTTGAAGTCAATGATCTCAAGCAGCTTGTCCGCAACGATGATACAGTCGCCGGTGCCGAAGCCCTCCTTGACATACTTGGAGAAGTCGACTTTGACCTCGAGCTCGGTGAAGGCGTCCTCACAGGACTCTCGGGCTTCCTCAGTCTTTTTCAGGACCAGCCGGGCATAGTCGTTGACGCACTCCTGCATTTCGGCGTTATAGTAAGGACCTTTTGCCAGCTCGTCGCGCCGGGTCTCGTAGTCAGCCTCGGAGATTTCACCGAGGAAGTAGCGGGCAGTCAGCTCGGCAAGCTCGTGGGCAGCCGTACCCTCTTCGGCGTACTCGCTCGTGGAGGGCGGGAACTGCTGCTCGAGTTTGGCGCTGGGCGTGCACTCAAGCCAACGATGGGCACCGCTTGCGGAGAGAAGAGCGTGATCAGCCATCAATGCTCACCAGCTCTTTCATAAGCGCCGGATAGTCTTCCGTGCGGGAGTCGAAGTCGGAGAGCTTCTTGCAGCCGAACTTGGCAAAGGCGGCAGCGAGCTCTTTCTGCTTGCCAGCCTTCGAGAGCTTGAGGGCTACAGCCCGGATGTCGGTCTTGGTGACCTTCTGCTCGGACTCGGGGGGCGTGGGCTCTTCCGTCGGCTGAGGCTTGGGTTCGTCGGGAGCTTTGGGAGGAGCGTCGAACTCCGTCTGGCCGGGAATCTGCGCGTCAGGGAGCAGAGTCCTCAGCTTGTCCAGGTTCTCCTGGGTCAGGTCCATTGTGAGCGTGATTTTCATGGTTTGCCTCCTTGTTTTTCTTCCAGGCCAGGTAGGCCTGTTGGTTAAGTGGGTTTTCATAGAACTCTTTGACCGCTGCGCAAAGTCGGTCAAGCATTACATCTTCTCTTGCAAGAGCGGAATCGGCGAGCGCTTGGCGCATTTTTGTCCTTTAGGACAAATCAGCCGCAAAAAAAATTGCGTTCGTCGTAGGCGGGTCCAGCTCGAGGAGGTCCTTACAGACCTGTACCTCGGGGACCGTGAAGGGCGTTTCACCCTTGATCTTTCTGTAGGCCTTGCGAAGACTCCACTTCTGCGCGTCCGCAAAAGTCTTAGTCGTCACACCTTTCAGAACCATATGAGCCTGGAGCAGTCTGGTATCAAGCATACGGCCGATTGCCTCCTTTCCGTCAGAAGTGGGTGACAGCGCACTGTATTTTGTCCCAAAGGACAAAAACCATTATAGCGTGTCCTCTCGGATTTGTAAATAGCCTTTTGGAAATTTTTTCTGAACTTTAGGCAAAGGGTATTCCCTTTACGACAAAAGTGCGTTATAATACGTCAAAAGGGGTGAGCCTTATGACAACTGGAGATAGAATCCATTATTTGAGGGTAGACCTGGGACTGACCTTGCAGGAACTCGGCGATAAAGTCGGCGTGGGCGCAAGCACCGTCCGCAAATGGGAGACCGGCTATATCAAAACTCTGCGCACGGACAAGCTGCAGGCCTTAGCCGAGGCCCTGGACACATCAGTCGACTACCTCATGGGCTGGACTGAGAACAGCGTCAAAGTGGGAAGCGTAGGCACCAACAACGGCGTAATCGGTCAGAACTCGGGCGAGATTCATGTGGCCCAGGAGCGATCCAAAGAGGAAGCCGAGCTGCTGCGCATCTTCAATAACCTGGACGTCAAGCGGCGTATGGAGCTGCTTATGACCGCGATCCGCCTGGAGGAAGAAGCAAAGTGAACGCCTGGAGCAGAGAGGATATTGTGATCGCCTACGCCCTCTATTGCGTGACGCCTCTGAACCAGATACACCCACGCAATAGAACCATTCAGCAGGTCGCCGAGATCATACCGCACTCGGTCGCTTCGATCGTTATGAGAATGCGGAACTTTCAATATCTCGACCCGCAAGCCCGCTCAGGTCTCCAGAATGTCGCCAAAGCCGACCGCCTGATCTATGAGGAGTTCAAGCATGACTGGGGCGCGCTAAGCATTGAAGCGGAGACCCTGACTGGCCTGAACCTTTTCGACGCTTCGCCGCTGCAAGGGGCAAAACCTCTTTCGTCGCTGACAGACAAGCGCCGTGTGACGCGGGAGCGGGTCTTCTTCAAAAAGGCTGTGCTGTCTGCCTACAACGACCGGTGCTTTATTTCTGGCTGCGCGCTGCCGCAAATGCTCGTCGCCAGTCACATCAAGCCGTACTCAAAGTGCCGGAGCGAGGCGGACCGCGTCAGTCCTGACAATGGGATTTGCCTTAATACATTTTACGATAAGGCCTTCGACTCCGGCCTTATGACGATCACTCCTTCCATGAAAATCTACATTTCGCCGATTTTGCTGAATGCCCCTCAGGACGATTTTACGGCCCGCTGGCTGGTCTCTCTTCACGGAGCCTTCTGCCCCCCCCCCCCCCCCCCCCCCCC
>JAMPEH010000277.1 GCA_023665245.1 Muribaculaceae bacterium | reverse complement strand
GCATCCGGATACGACGAGCTGGGTCTACAAGCCGCATCCTCATCTCGAGGCGGAGGTGATAGCCAGAGGGTATATGAGCGCGGACGAATACGGGGAATATATTGCGCGGTGGCGGAAGCTTCCCAATGCCAGCGTGTATTTGTCCGGGGATTACACGGATATTTTTATGACGTCAGACTGTATTATAAATGACAGTATATCGTTTATCGCGGAATACATGTACACGCACAAGCCGATGCTTTTGTTGCGGAATAAGAGCATGGGCTATAACGCATTCGGGCAAAAGGCCGTCAGCCACGTATATGTATGCCGGGGAGACGATATCGAGGGCATCTTTGAATTTATAGAGAATGTAAGGCTTGGAAGAGACAGCCTGAAGGACGGCAGGGAACAGTTTTTTAGTGAAAACCTAGATTATTACCACATCAGGGGCCAGCGCGCAGGGGAGTACATCGCTGCCCGGATATCGGATTTTCTCGGCGCATAGGATCTGGCCGCAGCCGTGGCGCTGGGATTTTTGGTGCGCGTCGTCGCTGAAGTATTAGACGGAGGAAAAGCAAGTGAACTTATCGGAGAGATATAAAGAAAAGTTGTCGGAGGAAGTCGGTTCGGTGGAGGTCGGTCTGGACAATGTGCTCGTGCAGCTCGAAGTCACGAACGCGTGTAATCATAAGTGCTATTTTTGCCCTAATTCCGAGAGCATCAGGCCAATCAAGGTCATGGATTATCAGTTTGCCAGAAACATCATGCACGAATGCGCGCAATTCCTCGGACAGAAGAAAAAAATATGTTTCCACATGAACGGGGAACCGCTTCTGTACCGACAGCTTCCGGAGCTGGTCAGGTATTCTAAGGAATTGGGATACGAGTATTCTTTTGTGACGACGAACGGTTCTCTGGCGACGGATGAGGTTCTGACGGCGTTGTTTGAGGCGGGCTTGGACAGTATTAAATTTTCCATCAATGCCGGGTCAAGGGAAGCGTATTGTAAGATTCACGGAAAAGACGATTTTGAGAAGGCGACCCATGCGCTCGAGTTTTCGGCGGCGTACCGAAAGGCGCATGACGGCAAATTCAAGATTTTTGTCTCCTGCGTTGCGACGAAGGACAATTACGAAGAACTGGAAGCTTTTAACGCATACGCAAAACAATACTGCGACGAGGTAGTTTTCTATTATCCCTGCGGCTATGCAGGCCAGAATAATAAGCTGGCGCGCGAGCTGCGGTGTGATTTGTCAGGATTGAACATCAGCGCCTTTGAGATCAGGCACACGAGCCCGTGTCCTGTTTTGTGGAACTCGATCAATGTGACTTGTGAGAGATTTCTCTCCCTGTGCTGCAGTGAGTCCGACAACCGTCTTATCGTGGAAGATTTGAATGAGATCGGCGTAAAAGAGGCCTGGCTCGGAAAGAAGATGCAGGAGATCCGGAGGAGGCATCTCGAAAAAAAGGTACAGGACATGCCTTGCTTTTCCTGCATAACGGAACAGGAATACGAGGAGGCGTCGATAGACGGCGAACTGTTTTCCCTGGCGGCCAGACAGAGAAAAGAGAACACGCGGATTAAGAAACAAGTGACGGATATTGACTATGGCCAGACAAAAACTTTTTTTGACAAAAGGGCGGGGAAGTACCGGGACAGTAACCCCTACTCGGTTACCATGTATCAGGATGATAACCCGCGGCTGGTCGATGAGAGGAACCGGGAAGAGACGGCCAAACTGCTGCCGCTGCTAAAGCTGGACCGCAGGGCGAGGGTGCTGGATCTCGCCTGCGGGATCGGCAGATGGGCGGATGCGATTACGGAGGAAATAGAGGAGTACTGCGGGATTGATTTCAGCGAAGAGCTGATAAGGCTCGCGAGACAGCGGCATGACGGGGACAATAGGGACTTCCTGGTCGGTTCGGCGGTTCATTTGAAGAAAGTGCTGGAAGAAAACGGAAAAGGGAAATACAACCGCATTCTGATGATCGGCATTTTCATGTATATCAACGACAGGGACCTGGATTCCGTGATGGAACAGCTTGCGGAGGCCGCGGAGGAAAAGGCGGTTCTCTGTATCCGGGAACCGCTTGGGGTCGATGAGCGGCTCACCCTCAAGGGGTTTTATTCGGACGAGCTGCGAGACAACTACAATGCCATATACCGGACGCGAGGAGAGCTGCAGGACCTGTTGGAGCGGACGCTGGTGGCGAGGGGATTTCAGATCGTACAGAGCGATTTCCTCTTTTCAAAGGATGCGTTAAACAACAGGCAGGAGACGGCGCAGTACTATTATATTCTGGAGAGGTAACGTATGTATCGGGATTCGATCGGGATTGTCGGCGGGTTTGGCGCGTATGCGACATTGGGATTCTATCAGCGCATCCTGGAGGAATTTGCTTCCGGGAGCGAAAGGGATTACCCGCATATTTACATGGATAACGATTTTACCATGCCAAGCCGCACAAGAGCGCTTCTGTATGGCGAGGAGTACGACACGGTGGTGAAGATGATTGCGGATTCCATGAGAAAACTTGACCGTCTGGGGGCGGACTATATCGTCATGGTGTGCGGGACGGCACATGCTTTTCTGCCGGATGTATGCCGGATTGTGCCGGAAGCCGGGAAAAAGGTGGTCAACATCATCGAGGTTTTGCGAAAGCAGCTGGCCGCAGAGAAGGTTTCCAAAGCGCTCATCATAGCGGCGGAGGGGGCGCTAAAGCACTCGATCTATCCGCAGTATTTAAAGGAGATGGAATGCGTCAGCCCGCCGCCGGACTGTTATAGCGAAATCCGCTATTTTATCGAGAGTGTCAAGCAGAACAAGCCGGGCATGGAAGTGTACCGGAGATTTCTCGATTTTTTGGATGCATTCGGATGCAGGGACGTCGTGCTGGGCTGCACGGAATTTCCAGTTCTTGTCAGCCTGGCCAGACAAGGCGGGCTGGCGTCTGAGATGGACAAGTACCGCTTCTGGGACCCGCTGGAATGGACGGTCAGGGAGCTGAAAAAGAGATTAAAACAGCAGGGAATGTGAGAGGTAAGTATGCAGCAATTCATATTTTTGTTCGATTTGGATTCCACGGTCACAAAGCAGGAGATCCTTCCGATGGTCGCGCGCAGGGTCGGGATCTATGAGCGCATGTGTTCCCTGACGGAAAACACGATGCGGGGCGAAATCCCTTTTAAGCAGAGCTTTCTGCAGAGGGTTGACCTGCTGCGGGATATACCGGTAAGCGAAGTGCGCAGGACGATTGCGGAGATTGCGTTGAATGAAAAGCTGGTAGATTTTATCCGGCAAAATAGAGACAGGTCCTACATCGTGACGGGCAACCTGGATATCTGGATCGAGGAGCTGATGCAGAGGCTCGGTATGGAGAAAAACGTGTACTGCTCCAAGGCGCTGGTGCGGGATGACCATATAGCCGACGTGGTCAGCATCCTCGATAAGAACGCGGTTATCAGCCAGATGGTTATGCCGTTTGTGGCGGTCGGGGATGGCAACAACGACGCCGAGATGATCGAGGCGGCTGAGGTGGGCATTGGGTACGGCGGCGTGCGCAGCGTGGCCCCTTCCGTGATGGACTGCGCAAGCCACGTGATTTGCCAGGAGGAGCGGCTGGTGAGCTTTTTGGAAAAACTTGTCTAAGGAGAAAAATATTGTTTTCGAGAACGATTGTGATCAGCTGTGCGGGCATGGGGAACAGGCTGGGCCTGGGGACGACCAAGGCGCTGGTGGAGGTAGACGGAAAACCCCTGATTGTGCGCCATCTGGAAAAACTGAAAGAGGAAAAGGATATCCGGGTCGTCGTGGGATATCAGGCAGAGAAAGTCATAGAAGTGGTAAAAAAATACCGGCAGGATGTCATGTTTGTCTTTAACCATGACTACCGCGCGACGGGGACGGGGGCAAGCGTGGCGCTGGCGGCGCGGTATGCCAACGAGTACATTCTGTCGCTGGACGGGGACC
>JAMPEH010000276.1 GCA_023665245.1 Muribaculaceae bacterium | reverse complement strand
AGGACGTGCAGGGCTATGTCGAAGCCGCCGACATCATCAATGTTGCGCTTGTCGATTTAGGATCGGGTGCTACCCAAACCATCGCCAAGCTCACCAACATCTTCGGAGTCGAGGAAATGTTAGGCACCAAGGAGGCGATGTTGGCTGTCGGCTCAACGGTCAACGTCCTCTCGCAGAACTGTACCGCATCGAAGCCTTATCTTGTTGAATTTGCTCAGCGAATGGCAGGTATCGGCTCACAGGCAGGTCTGACCATTCCGCAAATCCTCGCTTTCGGCGCTGTCCTTGATGCCAACGGCCAAAAAGTGGAGATGTCGGCAACGGCTATTCAAAAGGTCATCATGAACCTTGCCAACAAGAATCATGAGTTTGCCGCCACGCTCGGCATAGATGCAGAATTGCTCAATCAGACATTGAAGCACTCAGCCAAAGATGGCCTCTTGATGTTCCTTGAAGCACTGCAAAAGATGGGTCAGGACGTGGGCTTTGAGAATGCCACTATGACCCTTGCTCCTGCGTTCAAGGATATGGGCCTCGATGCCGCCCGTGTGTCTCAGGTACTCTCCACACTCGCCATGCACCTCGACGAGGTCAAGTGGCAGATGGGCGAGGCTGACAGAGCCTTCAACGAGGCATCGTCAGCCACCAACGAATACATCATTTTCAACAACACGGCACAAGCATCAATCGACAAGGCCAAGAAACGAGTTTCCGAACTGGCCATCGAACTCGGTGAAAAACTCTATCCGATAATGAAGCATATCTATACTTCTTCGGGAGTTTTTCTGCGTGTGCTCAATAAAATGGTGACGTTTTTTGTCGAGCATCGCACCGCCATCCTCACCATAACTGGAGCGCTCATTGCCTACAATGCCGCCCTCGCCATCCACAACAGCCGCACGGCGATTGCCTCCAAGTGGACGGTCATGTGGAAAGGGGTAATGGTGGCGCTGCATGGTATTCTGCCGCCGATAAAACTGATTATCGCCGGACTGACGAATACGGTGCAGTATTTCACCAACGGTTTGGAGGTGAACTACACCATGCAGCAGCGTTGGAGCAAGGCTCTAAAAGCGATGTCGTTTGCCAACTGGGCCGGTCTGGCCGTTGCCGCCATCGCTGCGGTGGTGCTTATCTTCGACAAGCTGTCGGGGCAGATTGACAAGACCAAACGCAAATTCACAGAAGCCATCGGCAAAATGGGTGAATTTGATGGCGCCGCCAAAAAGGAGCGCGAGGAACTTGACAAACTTTTCGGTGTGCTCAAAGGCGCACGCGAAGGCTCGGAAGCCTTGAAGTCTGCCAAGGACAAGCTCATCAGTCAGTATGGCTCTTACCTGAAAGGTCTTATCAATGAACGCGGTGAAGTGACAAACCTCGAGGAAGCCTACAAGCGTCTGGCCGATGCCATCCGCATCGCCAACCAGGAGCGGGGCATCAAGAATGCCCGCGAGGCGGTAGAGAATACGTTCAAGGAGGAAATGCAGTCGCTGTCCTCGGAACTATACCGCGCTCTGCTCGACTATGGTGTCGAGGTAGGTGAGGCGGCTCAGATACAGGCCGCTGTCATCACCGCTATGGAGATGGGGGTACCGATTGACGAGGGTACTGTCAACCGCATCAATGAGCTTGGCTTGTCGGGCCGAGTGGCCGTTGACGGTGCTACCGGCAGAGGTGCAAGGTTGAAATACAACGGCTCTGCTGCTCTGCACACACTCACCGGAGGTCTTATAGGCACCGACTTCCGCGATGACCCCGGAGCGGTGGTAATGCGTATGTATGACGTTACCGAAATGCGCGACCAGGCAATGAATCAAATCGACATAACGGCTCGAAAGAATCGTCCACTGCGCATCCTTGACGACAATTGGCTTGACACTGCCATACAGTATGCCGAGGATGCCAAGACTGCCGGCGGTTCGGTGCTGAAAGTTTTGGATGCCGTGGCCGGCACGTTTGAGTTTGTCGAGGTGTCGGCTGACGAAGCGCAAGGCTTGCTCCGTGAGCTTACTGCCGAACGCGCCTACCGTGGCGGTTCGACTAATCCCGAAGCCGGTGAAATTTCCGATGGTGGTGGCGGCGGTGATTACACTCCGCCTCCAGTTGATACGCCCACCATCGAGAACACCGACAGGTTTGCCGCTGAGAAAGACTGGCGGGAACGTGCTGAGGCAAGAGCGCGTATAGACTATGCCACCGGCATAAGCGACTACATCGCCTATACGCGAGAGATGGACAAGATTGCCGTGCAGTTCTGTCAGATGCAGCTGATGCATACTGACCTCACTGAAACAGAAAGGCTCTCCATAACGGCTCAATACAATGAGGCTCAATTGAAGCAGCAGCAACATTTTGCGGCGGCAAGCATAGAGGCCGCTGACAATGAGTACAACGCCAAAATGTCGGAGCTGAAACAGTTCTACATCGATGGTCAAATCTCCAAGGAGACTTATGATCAACGTGTCGAGGAACTGGAGATTGAGCATCAGCAGAATATTGTCAACGCCTACACCGTTGCCAACAAGAGCCGTGTCGAGGCCGAGAACCGGCTGTATGAACTGAAAAAGGCGGCGCTCGCTGAACAGTTGGCCGGGGAACTGATCACCGAGGACATCTATAATCGGCAGCTCGAAGAAGTGGAGCGTATTCACATTGCCAATCTCGACGCTATCCGCAAGGAGCAGATACCGGCTGAGCGCAAGCTCCAGGACCTTTTGTTGCAGCAGACCCAGCGTCGCCAACAGGAGGCGCAGGCTCTGGAGCAGAAGTATGCCGCCATGAAAAAGGACTATTTTGGTGACAATCCGGCTGAGGCTCAGCAGAAATACAAGGATGACCTCGCAATGCTCGACATTGTGTATCAGCGTGAACTTGCTGCAGCCGGTCAGAATGCCGCTGAAAAGTTGCGCATTGACGAGGCGTATGAGAAAGCCAAGTTGGCTCTCAAAAAGAAGTACGGCCTACTCGACGAGGAAGACACCCGCAACGCTATGGAAAAAGGTATTGCCGCGTCGGTTGAATGGCTCAACTCCGACGGTGGCAAGGCGCTTACCGGCACGATGAGCACCCTGACCAACGGCATGTCCTCAATCTTTTCCCAACTTTCCTCGCTCATGCAAGCGGAGTTGGAGATTCAGACTGCCGCCATCAACAAGCGTTATGATGCTGAAATCAGCCGTGCCGAGGGAAATTCCTACAAGGTCAAGAAGCTCGAAAAGCAAAAGGAGGCCGAAATAGCAAAGGCCAAGAATGAAGCGAACCGCAAGATGTTCGCCATGCAGGTCATTCAGGCTGTGGCGCAGACCGCCACGAACGCTCTTTCTGCCTACGGCTCGGCAGCGGCTATTCCTGTTGTGGGCTATATCCTCGCGCCCATTGCGGCGGCTATGGCCGTTGCCGCAGGTGCAATACAGATTGCAGCCATCAAGAAGCAGCAACAAGCGAGTGAGGCGCAGGGCTATGCCGAGGGCGGTTTCACCCCTCCCGGCGGTAAGTATGAGGAAGCCGGTGTTGTTCACAAAGGGGAATGGGTTGCTTCGCAAGCCCTTGTCAATAATCCCCGAACCCGCCCATTGTTGGAGGCTCTGGACTATGCGCAGCGTACCAACACAATCGGCTCAATAAGAATGTCCGATGTGTCGAGGACAATAACCGCTCCCGCAGTTCTCGCAGCGCAGCCGTCTGCCGCTCCAACCATAGTGAACAACACCTATAATCAAGCAACTCCCGCTGCTGACAACACTGCATTGCAGCAGACGATTGACCGGCTGAACGACAAACTCGATGCACCCCTCGGTGCAATCGTCACGGTTGCCGGTGACTACGGCATCGAGCGAGCCAAAGAGGAATATGACCTGCTTATGAGAAATAAATCTCCCAAATCAAAGAAATAATGCAAATCTACGTCGACAATAAACTTGCCGCCTTGAAGAAAGGCACTTCGTTTGAATATGTTTCTGAAAACCGTATGTTCAGCG
>JAMPEH010000275.1 GCA_023665245.1 Muribaculaceae bacterium | reverse complement strand
AATATTTCGAGAAACTTGAATTATTCCTCGCCGGGGAGTTTACCATTGACCACCGGGCCAAACGCATATCCTTCAACTTTACCAAGGAAGTTCTCAATGCCACCAAGCCGGTGCATTTGGAGAACGTTGTGGAGGAACACTCCACCGAGGTAAAGGTTGAAGATGATCAGTGCGACTATTCGGTGATGAAGAATCTCGTTTACAAGGAATGTGACCACGACACATGGAAATATTACTCCTGCGACTGGTTTATCAAGGGTAATCAATGGAATATAGAACGCTACAACTCAATGCGCGAGCTGATGGACGCCAACCGCATACACAAAACTTGGGATGGCCGGCGAGGGCGAGATTATCGCCTCATTGATAAAATACTCTATGCCGCAGACTGCGATGCTTATTTCATCATTCAGACCGTTAGCCGTAAGATTACGGACATTCGCAATGTAGGCGGCAGAATGAGAGTATATTTCCAATACACTTGCCGACTTCGCCCAATCAACCTTTTCGGTGGCCGCATCGTCAACGACGATGAAGATGCCGACCAGAATGAAATAGAATTTGTGCCTGTCAGAATAGACGATACCGAGGCGAAGTACGGACGTTGTATGTTTCTCTCATTCTCCGGCTATGACGAGGACACAGGCATTGACAGTGAGGACGAGAGCCAATATCCGTTTTTGCAGTCGCAGACCGTAGAGACTCTGAAAGCCGGGGAGAAGGACAAAAAGGCTGAATACTATGACCGTATCTATGTCGGCTTTTGGGATGGTTCGCAGAATACCCAAGGCAAACTGCCGTACCCATGGACTGAAAATATCATCATCGAGGATGATTGGAGCAACTTCACCTATGCCCACTTCTCACTGCGCATCAACGACCGCCTTGTCAACAGTCAGGTTGCCCCGGCGGTAGACCCAACGCAAAAGACCACTTTCAAATTCATCTCCGACACAATCCCCGATGTCCGAGCAATCTTCTACGTCCGAGGCAAACGCTATATCTGCGAAAAAATAACTGCGACCTTCACCGAAAACGGCATGTCGCAGTTGATCAAGGGCATCTTCTACCCGGTGGTAGATTGACTTACTTCCATGCTTTCTTGGGTCTGCCGTGCTTGCGTTTTACAGGCTCGGCAGTTTCTTCTTGCGGTTCTTCAACCGCCGGAGGAAGTGGATTGACTGGAGTGGGCAGAAGTTTGCGAGGGGCACCGTCTGTGATTTGGTCATAGAGGACGTAGTCGAGGATTTTGCGGTTGGCTCTGTCCACCTTTGCCGGGTCGCGTTCGATATAAATATCGGTTACGCTCTTGGGGCTGTGTCCGAGTCCGCAGCCTATGACATCGAGAGGAATGTCAAGTTTTGCGGCCAAGGTGGCCCATGTGTGGCGACCCCAATACAGAGTCACCGGCGGAACGGTGATGTTGTCGCGGTACTTGTAGTTGATGTAGCGCACCATCTGCCGCAATCCTTTTGAGAGCTGATTGGTGAATGCCTTGTAACTTCTGCCATTCTCGCAGTGGAGCAGCAGCGACTTTGAGCCTTGCCACCTATCTATATAAGGCAGCATCTCCGGTTCGATTTTGAACGACATCGGCTGATTGGTCTTGGTGCGGTTCCAATCTATACGTCCGTTTACAGGCTTGGTGATGTAACACATATCCACCGTGTTCAAGCCGCGAAGCATGAACGAGAGAACGAAGAAGTCGCGGTATATTTCCATCCATGGCTCCAGTTCTGCAAAGATGATACGACGCAGCGCATCAACATCCATGTTGCGCTTCTTCGTTTTCTGAGTGCGAATTGTGAAGTTGAGGAATGGGTCGCGGCTGATAATTTCCAGTTTGTAGGCATAGCGACACACGGCCTTGACCTCACGCAAGGTGATGCCACGAGCGTTGGCAGACTTGGCAGTCTGAGCGAGGAACTTTTCAAAGTCCTCTATCCACGCATAGTTGACATCCTTGACAGAGAATGTATGCCACTTCTTGCCGAGGAATTTCTCCAACTTGCGCATGGTATGTTGGTACAACTCAATCGTACCATCGGAGAGGTCATGGGTATCGATGTAGCGTAGGAAAAGGTTTTCCAGAGTATCGGCTCGCTTTTCCTCTTTCTTTTTCTTCGGCTTCGGCTCTTGGTCGGGGAACGGGTTCAGACGCTCCTTTACTGCGTTGCAAAGTTCGGAGCAGGTCATCTTGTCTGCCATACCAAACTGGGTCAGTTGCAGAAGTATGCTCTCCACGATTGCATACTGTTCGGAGATAACCTTGTTGAGCAGGGCTTTCTGTGGGTGGTTCTTTACCCGGCGCTCCAGTTTGTTCCATTGAGAGGGGAGCACCTTGATGTCGAGCAATAAGAAGCACGACCTACTGCGATGGTTAATCGCAATCTTGACGGAACACGGCTTTTCCGCTCCGTCATCGACTTTCCCTGTGTATCGGGTGTCGAGAAAAATTTTTGCAGTTGCCATAGGCTTAAAATCAGAGCCTTACAGACTTTAACCTTTTTTTAACACTGATTTTAGGCTATTTTTGCGAAAATCGGAGTCTCCGACAATTTTGCAACATTTTTTGCAACATTTTTTTTCGCCAACAATCGCCTTTTTTCGCCAATGTTCGCCCGGTTTCGTCTGACAAGGACTTTTTTTTAAGAGTCTATGACGGGTACTCTTTGGTAGGAAAACGAGCCACCTTCATCTTTATTGTGGCTGGTTTAGAAAAGAAAGGATTATCAAGAAGTCAATTTGTAACTAATTGATTTACTTGATAATCCTTTGCGGAGAGTCCGGGATTCGAACCCGGGATAGGCTTGTGACCTATACTGACTTTCCAGATCAGCCTCTTCAGCCACTCGAGCAACTCTCCTAATATTTTTCCTCTGCTCGGCTTATGAATTGGCACGCTTTCCAGACGTACCTCTTAAGCCACTCGAGCATCTCTCCTTGGTTGAGTTTACGGAGGGAAGACAGCGATCAATTAAATCGTATCGTTATGCGCCTTGTATCGCTATGCTCTATTGAATATAGCCCGTAAACTTTGATAGCGCGAAGTTACTGCTTTTTTTTGGATTGACAATGTTTTTTGGCGCTTTTTTTTACGATGAGAAGTTAAAGTGTAAAACATTAACAAGCAGTAAATCGGCGGGCTACGCACGCCTTTTGTATGCTTACTCAACCCCGCACACCCACGGCTGTCGCCGCGTGTGTACGGGGTTACTATAAGTCGGTGTCCTTACGGACACTCCTAACCATAACATATTCAATAGAATACATCATCGAGTGATGGAGCTTCCGGCACTCTTGCTGAATGAAGTGCACAAGTGATACATTGGTCGATATTCATGTCTTTAGGCATTTCTTCTGTTTGCTGAACATCAGCAATGAAGTATCGGCCCTCTTTCTCTACCAATTTGAAACGGCCAAGAAGATAGAAACTCCGATAACAATATATCCAACCGTTATCAAGATAAAATCCGAAACGGTCATCCCAACTTGTGTGGAAGGCTCGCAAAATTTTTTTACGGCTCTCGAGGAAAATTAGCAGGTTGTTTAATTTGGACAGATATGGAGTAAAGTGGTGCCGGTCTACATTTGTTAAGGCGCAATTCTTAGGGAAGAAAATTCTTCTTTCCCATAGATTGTTAATGCTATGTGGCGGTGAAAATAAATCAGAATAAGCATCTCTTATATGTGCCGGTAGCGACAATACAACATGCTGTTCTGCATTGGTGCAGAATTGCTTCTTCTTGAAATAATAGGCACATCCGTACATTGACTCAGCGATTAAGCCGGTAAGTGATGCTATTTGATGAGTGTAGGAATTAGGATAACGAACTGCGTTGTGGATTGCGCTACCAAAGTCAAATGAGTTGTAGAAGCAATCCCAAGCCCGGATTAACAGAGAGATTGGGTCTTCAAGCTCTTTCCAATTCCAATTTCTCCAACAGTCCTTAAAAACAGGATTCATTTGAGCATAGGTTTCATCTTTGCTCAATCCG
>JAMPEH010000274.1 GCA_023665245.1 Muribaculaceae bacterium | reverse complement strand
CGACGTGCTGTCGCAAAAAATTGACTCCATATATTCCAATATGCTCGACTGACATTGTCGAGCCACATATCACCAACTCAAGATGCAATTTACCAACGATAACAACAGTGGGGGCAACCAACGCCGCCAAAAACCGAAACACGAATCGGCATATGCTGTCGGAGGTCGTCTCCAACCGCGCGACACCGACCTCGAGGAGGCTGTCCTCGGCGCACTGATGCTCGAGAGAGACGCCTACACCACCGTCTGCGACATTCTGAAACCCGAGAGTTTCTACGAGCCGGCCAATCAGAAAATATATGCCGCCATACAGGCTCTCGGTGCCATGCAGCAACCTATCGACATGCTGACCGTCACTGAGAAACTTCGCGGACTCGGGACCATCGATGAGGTAGGCGGACCGATGTATATCTCGGAATTGACTTCAAGAGTAGCGTCAGGCGCCAACATAGAGTTTCATGCCCGAATTGTGGCTCAGAAATATCTCGCACGCGAACTCATATCATTTGCTTCGACAATCGAAGCAAACGCTTTCGACGAGAGCATTGACGTTGATGACCTGCTTCAGGAAGCCGAAGGAAAGCTTTTCGAGATTTCCCAACGCAACGTAAAGAAAGACGTGACGCAAATCGACCCTGTCATTTCTCAGGCAATAACCCAAATCCAAAACGCAGCCAACCGAGCATCGGGTCTAAGCGGACTTGAATCGGGATATCACGAGCTTGACAAGGTGACCTCGGGATGGCAAAATTCCGATCTAATTATCATTGCAGCACGTCCTGCCATGGGTAAAACAGCTTTTGTATTGTCTATGGCAAAGAACATGGCGGTAAACTATAATACTCCTATCGCTATTTTCTCGCTCGAAATGTCAAACCTTCAGTTAGTCAATCGTCTTATAAGCAACACCTGTGAACTCGAAGGTGAGAAGATTAAAAGCGGACGACTCTCCGACATGGAATGGGACCAACTTATGTCAAGGATAAAACATCTTTACAGTGCCCCGCTATACATTGACGACACCCCGTCACTGTCAATCTTTGAACTGAGGACCAAAGCCCGCCGATTGGTAAGAGAACACGACATAAAAATGATTATCATTGACTACCTCCAGCTAATGAACGCATCGGGAATGAAATTCGGAAGCCGCGAACAGGAGGTCAGCATGATTTCAAGGTCACTGAAACAACTTGCCAAAGAGCTTAACATTCCTATAATCGCACTCTCGCAGCTTAACCGAAGCGTTGAAAATCGTACCGACGGAAAACGTCCGCAGCTCTCCGACCTCCGTGAGTCGGGAGCTATAGAGCAGGACGCCGATATAGTTTGTTTCATACACCGCCCCGAGTATTATCTTAAGAGTGGAATTGATGCCGAAGGACGCGACGTGAGGGGACTTGCACAGTTTATCATCGCAAAGCACCGCAGTGGTTCGGTAGGCGACATCGACATGAGATTCAGAAACAAATTTGCCCGTTTCGAGAACTGGACCGAGAACTCTGCTATCGGTGCCGAAGCTACTATAGGGTCACGTCTCAATACAGAAAGCTCTGCCGACGATTTCCAATTGACAGGAACCCAATCTCCGCTTTCAGGTGGTACTGCCGATATCACCTCAACCGGAGAAGAACCACCATTCTAAAAACAGTGATATTAAAATATGTTAATGCGATGTAGCTACTGCGATAGCCAATCTTTCAACATCCAGCTATATATCAGAGTATTTATCCATTATATCAACAATAGCATCATAAAAAGAATAATAATTATATCAGTAATAAATCGTAAAGATATTGCATAAATAAAAACAATCCATTAAATTTGCAGAGTGTTTTTCATAGTATTAGATTAAGATAAAGGTTTAAGGAAGTCGGTTGTCGTGAGACAACCGACCATTTTTTTTAATATATGTATACAAAAAGACTGCCCGATTTCAATATCAGGCAGTCTTTTCATATTTGAGATTTTTACTATTTCCTATTATTCAAGGTCAACCGGTACGGCTACGACTTTCATCTTGTTGTCAGTTATAAACTTGAGGATATTGTCGCGAACCGGCGACGGGTCAACGTCGGCTTCAATACGTTTCACGGCATTGAACACCGATGTGCCACTCTGATAGAGATGTCGGTAAGCCTTGGCAATATCGTCGATGACAGCTTCGTCGAAACCATATTTTTTCGCTTCTTTTCTCATAACCTGAGCATTCACTCCAAAATATGCAACCGGATTATGAGCCACAATAATATATGGTGGCACATTACCGTTGATGCGGCATCCGCCCTTGACAAACGCCCAATCACCAATCTTGCTGCCTTCGTGAAGAATACAGTTGGAAGAGAGAATGACGCATTCACCGACAGTAACGCCGCCGGCAAAAGTAACGCCATTTCCTATAACCGAATGACCTTTAATCTGGCAATCGTGACCGATATGGCTGTCGGCCATGATAAAGGTTTCATCACCGATACGCGTTCCGCCATCCGACGAAATACCGCGATTGATGATTACATGCTCGCGAATAACATTATTGTCACCAATATAGCAGTAGGACTCCTTTCCGTCCCATCTGAAATCCTGGGGGTCGGCACCGATTATGGCACCCTGATAAACTCGGTTGTTCTTACCCATACGAGTACCGTGAATAATACTTGCATAGGGCATTATCTCGCATCCGTCGCCAATCTCGACATCAGCATCAATGAATGCAAACGGATGAATTGTTACGTTGTTGCCAATCTTGGCTGAAGGGTCAACGTGGGCTTTTTCACTGATCATATTGAATAAATTTGTTTATCGGCCACCACCGAGCGACTGATAGAGATTGATAACAGCTTGAGCTTGGGCAAGATTGCAGTTGATTCGCGACATCTGAGCCGAAAGCAGACCCGATTGGGCGGTAAGAACCTCGAGATAGGTTGCTGAACCCATCGAGAAAAGCTCCTTGGTGTAGTCACTTGCTTTCTGCATGCTTTCGACCTGAGAGCTGAGGAACTGAGACTTTGCTGAGTTGTTTTCATACACAGTCAACGCATTGCTAACCTCGGCACTTGCGCTCAACAGAGTCTTTTCGAAATTGTTGAGAGCCTGTTTCTGCTGAGCCTTTGTAGCCTGGAGTCTTGCGATATTCTGTCCACGAGAGAAAATTGGAGCCACGAGTGAACCGGCAAGTGATGCAATCCAGTCACCGGGATTCTTAATCATCGAACCGAAACTGTTGGTGAATCCATAGTTGGCAGTGATTGTCAAACCGGGATAGAACGCTGCTCGTGCCGAATTAGTAGCATAATAAGCCGATGCGAGAGATTCCTCGGCAGCACGGACGTCGGGACGAGCGGCAAGCATTGCCATTTCCACCTTGCCGTTCAGAGCAATTGTCGGAGCGGCATAGTCACCCAAAGCGGGTATCTCAAACGCCTGCGGTTGTACGCGAAGAAGCAGGGCAAGAGTGTTATTGGCTTCATGGAACGATGAACGAAGGTCGGCAAGCGAAGCAAGCACGCTATAATAGTTTGCCTCTGACTGAACTACAGCAGCCTCATTGGCACGACCGATGAGCTTATAGTTCTTCATGAGTTCAACGTTTTCTTTCCATATCTCGGCAGTCGACTCACTGAGAGCAATCTGGCTGCGCAGAGCTGCAATTGCATAATAGCAGTTGGCTACAGCACCGATAATCTGTGATCTCACCGCCTGGCAGTAGTCCTGTGACTGACGGTAAGCAGCTTCGGCTCCGCGTTTCGAATTCAAGATTTTACCGAACACGTCAACCTCCCACGATGCGGTCAAGGGAATGGTATAGTTCCAATTGGTCAGTTTACCGTTGCTCACGCTCGAAGCACCACCCTGGGCAGCAAGAGCAAGCGAGGGCAGATAGCTGAGACGGGCACCGCGCATGTTGGCATGAGCAATCTCCACATTGAGTCGGGCATTCTCAAGGTCAACATTGGCAGCAAGAGCTTGGCGGATAAGGTCGGCAAGTATCGGGTCGGTGAACACCTGTTGCCAGGGCAGATTGCCGAAGGCA
>JAMPEH010000273.1 GCA_023665245.1 Muribaculaceae bacterium | reverse complement strand
ATTCCTTGGTAAAATCATATTCCTCGAAGACTACAATATGATTGTTGCAAAACGTCTTGTCAGCGGTGTCGACATCTGGCTCAACACCCCTACCCGTCCACTCGAGGCATCGGGTACTTCGGGTGAGAAAGCCGAAATGAACGGTGTGCTTAACTTCTCGGTTCTCGATGGATGGTGGTACGAAGGCTACCGTTTCAACGAGAAAGCCGGATGGGCATTGACCGACAAACGTACATTCTCTCCCGAACAGCAAGATCAACAGGACAAACTCGACGCTGCCACAATCTATTCAATGCTCGAAAACGAGATTATTCCTCTCTACTTCGCCAAAAATTCCAAAGGCTATTCTCCCGAGTGGATACAATACATTAAGGGGTCAATCGGCGACATCGCTCCTCACTTCACTATGAAGAGAATGATTGATGACTACATAAGTCGTTTCTACGATAAAGAGGCAAAACGCACTGTTAGCCTTACTGCCAACGACTATGCTGAAGCCAAGGAAATCGTCACATGGAAAGAGCGCGTTGCCTCACTGTGGGACGGAATAAAAATTTTCGATGTGATTACAAACGACCATTCCAACACTATTACCGGTGAGGAATACAAGACGACAATCATACTCGATACCAACGGCATCGGTCGCGACCTCCATGTTGAACTCGTTGTTTACAAGACCGAGAATGGAGAAGAGAAACTTTGGGAAACAAAGCAATTTGAAGTTGTTAAAGAAGACGGAAACGTACTCACTTACGAACTCACTGACAATTTCAAAGATGCCGGTGTATTCCGTTACGGATACCGTATCTACCCGTTCAACGACAAATTGCCGCATCGTCAAGACTTTGCTTATACCCGTTGGGTATAAACCTGCAATAAACAAATTTCAGTCCGGGGAGGTGAACATCAATCAAGGTGTTCACCTCCCCGGATTTTCATACTATACGAGGTTGAAAGGCAATCTTGGATAAAATAACCGTGATAAATCACTTATATTTATGGGGAATTGACATCATAATTTTATTTATTTAAGTTATCTTTGCACAAAAATTTGCAAAATAATTTAACTCATGAGTATTTTTTTGAAAATCAAAAAAGGACTTGACCTGAATCTTGAAGGGGGTATCACATCCCCGGTAGATGTAAAACACATTATGCCGCAGTCAGTTGCCGTATGCCCGGATGATTTTCCCGGCATCACCCCACGACTGTCGGTAAAGGAAGGAGATCTTGTTAAAGCCGGCTCACCGCTGTTTCACGACAAGACCAACGAACAACTTACTGTAGTTTCACCCGTTGGCGGCAAAGTAAAAGCCATCGTACGCGGAGAAAGAAGAAAAATCATGCGAGTTGTCGTCGACGTTGATTCCAACAATGCGGAGCCACTTACTTTCGACACCCGAAATGTCAACAATGCCAAGGCTATAACCGATTTGCTTCTTAAATCGGGAATGTGGGCACTTCTTCGCAACAGACCCTACGGCATTGTACCCGACCCTGCGACAACCCCGCGCGACATCTTCATCACGGCAATCGACACCGCCCCGCTTGCCCCCGACTTCGCTATGCTACTGTCGGGCAAAGAGAAGCAACTTAAAGCCGGAGTTGAAGCGTTAAAGCAACTTACAGCCGGGACGGTATATGTAGGACGTAGAAACGGAAGCCACATCGCCGACATACCGGGAGCCGAGATGGTCGATATTGAAGGTCCCCACCCCGCCGGTAATGCAGGTACCATGATTGCCAATATCAAGCCAGTCAACAAAGGAGAAAATGTGTGGACTCTCGACGGATTGACATTAGCTCGCATAGGAAGTTTGATTATCAACGGGCACATCGATCCGAACGTTACGGTTGCCATAACCGGCAGTGAGATTGAAAAGCCCGGTTATGTCACCACTATTGCCGGTGCGCTTATCAAACCGCTGATTGAAGGCAATATCAAAGCCGACAGCCGGCACCACCGCATAATCTCAGGAAACGTATTGACCGGAATTGCTGTTAAAGAAGACGATTACCTGCGCTTCCCCTACGACCAGATTACAGTGATTCCCGAAGGAGACGATGTCGACGAATTCATGGGATGGGCATCGTTGTCGCCCGACAAAATGAGTGTTAGCCGTTCATTCCCCGGACATTTTCTTCATCGCAAATTTGCCCCCGATGCACGTCTGCTTGGAGGCAGAAGAGCAATGATTATGTCGGGAGAATATGACTCGGTGATACCGATGGATATAATGGCTGAATACCTTATCAAGGCAATTATCTCACGCGATATCGACAAAATGGAACAACTCGGAATTTATGAGGTTGTTCCGGAAGACTTTGCTCTTGCCGAATATGTCGACACATCAAAGCTCGAACTTCAGAAGATAGTTGCCGACGGACTTGCCTACCTGAGAAAAGAAAACGAATAACCGATATTAAAAATTTCCAACAGTGAAAGCACTTAAGAAATATTTAGACAGAATCAAGCCGAACTTCGAACCGGGAGGTAAGCTTCACGCTTTCCGCTCTGTGTTCGACGGTTTTGAGACATTCCTGTTCACCCCTAATCAAACGTCGACATCAGGAGTACACATCCATGACAGCCGCGATTCAAAACGCACGATGATTATCGTTGTACTCGCTTTGATGCCATGTCTGCTATTTGGCATGTATAATGCAGGATACCAGCACTTCCTTGCTTCCGGAGCAACCGAATTCCCGTTTTGGCACCTTTTCGGTTACGGACTGCTTGCCATATTGCCGACAATTGTTGTTACCTACATCGTAGGTCTTGGCATTGAGTTCATAGTGGCGCAATGGCGTGGAGAAGAAATACAGGAGGGCTTCCTTGTCACCGGTATATTAATTCCGCTGATTTGCCCTATTGATACTCCCCTGTGGATGATTGCCGTTGCAACTGCATTTTCTGTCATATTCGCCAAAGAAGTTTTTGGCGGGACAGGATTTAACATAGTGAACATCGCTCTTATCACCCGTGCATTTCTCTTCTTCGCCTATCCGGCAAGCATGAGCGGTGACAAGGTGTTTGTCGGTTCATCTTCCATGCTTGGAATAGGTCAGCAACTGCCCGACTCCTTTACCGGAGCGACACCGCTCGGGATTATCTCCACCGGAACCGGAGCCGATACTCTTATCACCAATCCCGCAGGCGAAGCAGTAACTCTTTGGGATATGTTCCTCGGACTCATCCCCGGATCGTTTGGCGAGACCTCTACCTTGTGTATTCTCATAGGCGGAATGATTTTGCTTCTGACAGGTATTGCAAGTTGGAGAATCATACTGTCGGTATTTGCCGGAGGCGCAGTAATGTCACTTATTGCCAATCTAACAGCCACACCGACCTATCCGGCTGCCTATCTTAGCGTTGCTGAGCAGTTGTGTCTTGGAGGATTTGCATTTGCAGCCGTATTCATGGCCACCGATCCTGTGACAGCCGCACGTACCACAGTCGGAAAATATATCTACGGATTTCTCGTGGGAGTGATTGCAATCATAATCAGGGTCTACAACAGCGGTTATCCAGAAGGAGCCATGCTTGCTGTGTTGCTTATGAACGTTTTCGCTCCACTGATTGACTACTGCGTGGTACAAGTTAATATCAACCGTCGTCTGAAACGTATTAAAGCCTGAATAAGATGAACAAGCAAAGCAATATATATACGGTTATCTATATTATAATTCTTGTTGTATTGGTGGGTTCGGCACTTGCTTTCACTGCACTTTCGCTCAAGAGCCGTCAACAGGAAAACGCTGATAACGACAAGCGTAGCCAAATTTTGGCGTCGGTCAACATAGTGTCATCACCAGAAAACTTGTCGGAAGAATTCAACAAATACATTACAGGACAAATTGTTGTCAACGAATCGGGCGATTCAATAGGTTCTGACGCGTTTTCAATAGATATGCAGAAACAAGTGAAGTTGCCTGCCGACAAACGTGAATTGCCCGTTTACGTATGCACCATCGACAATACCCGCAAATACATTCTGCCTCTCTATGGAGCCGGACTGTAGGGACCTATCTGG
>JAMPEH010000272.1 GCA_023665245.1 Muribaculaceae bacterium | reverse complement strand
CGATGCGGTGGTCGGTCAAGCGGCCCTGCGGGAAGTTGTAGGTGCGGATGCGCTCGCTGCGGTCCCCGGTGCCCACCTGGCTGCGGCGGGCGGCGTCGATCTCGCTTTTTTGGGCCGCCTGCTTCTGTGCCAGCAGGCGGCTGCGCAGCACCTTGAGGGCCTTATCCTTGTTTTTGTACTGGCTGCGCTCGTCCTGGCACTCGACCACCATGCCGGTGGGCAGGTGGGTGACCCGGATGGCGCTGGAGGTCTTGTTGATGTGCTGGCCGCCCGCCCCGGAAGAGCGGAAGGTGTCGATCTTGACCTCGGAGAGGTCCAGCTGCAGGTCTACCTCCCCGGCCTCGGGCATCACGGCCACCGTGACGGTAGAGGTGTGGATGCGGCCTTGTGTCTCGGTTTCCGGCACCCGCTGCACCCGGTGCACCCCGCTCTCGAACTTGAGCCGGCTGTAAACGCCCTGCCCCTCAACCGAGAAGCTCAGCTCCTTGACCCCGCCCAGCTCGGTCTCGCTGCAGCCCAGCAGCTCGCACCGCCAGCCCCGACGCTCGGCGTACATGCTGTACATCCGGTAAAGGCTGTGCGCAAAGAGGGCGGCTTCCTCGCCGCCCGCGCCGGCGCGTATCTCAATAATGGTGTTTTTATCATCGTTTTCGTCCCGCGGCAGCAGCAGGATCTTGAGCTGCCGGGAAAGTTCTTCCAGTTTTTGTTTGTTTTCGCCAAGCTCCTGCTGTACCATTTCCTTGAAATCCGCCTCAAGGCCGCCCTCCTCCAGAAGCTCCTTTGCTTCGGCGCAGGCTGCCCCGGCCTTCTGCCAGGCGGTGTAGGTCTCGATAACCGGCGCAAGGGCCTTGTATTCCTTCATCAGGGCCGGATAGCGGGCCGGGTCGGCCATGACGGCCGGGTCCTGCAGCTGGTGGCCAAGCTCCTCCAGCCGCCGCGCCGCGCCCTGCAAACGCACAAACATTGCTGTTCTCTCCTATGCTGTTCTTTGAGTTGTGGGCAGGCCGCGCTCAGCCGCCGGCCGGCGGGCTTTCTTGGGGAATCTCTGATTCAATCAACGTGTCGGATCGGCGAGCAGATTTTGCGTCTGCCAACGCACCAAAATCGTAGGAATCCTTTGTGGATTTCAAGATTTTGGGGCTAAGGCAGGCGGAAAATATGCCGCCGAGACGGCGCGGGGATTTACTCAGAGATTCCCCTGGACCGCAGGACCTTTTTGATGTTCTTTTCGATCTTGACGCGGGGCAGAAAGATCTCCCGCCCGCAGCCGGTGCAGCGGATGCGGAAATCCAGCCCAACCCGCAGCACCGCAAAGGTGTTTGCCCCGCAGGGATGGTTTTTCTTGGTCAGGATAGTGTCGCCGACCTGTACGTCCATTGGTATCCGCTCCTTTTGGCCGTGTAGGGGGATGAAGAAAAAGACGGCACGCTTTCTATTATATACTATATAGCCGGTTTTGCAAATATCCGCTTTGCGGGCCGCATATATTTTTTCATGAGAATGGGCGGACCCGCCGAAAGAGTGCAAATATCGTGAAGAGCCGCCCCAAACAGAAAGGATGAGCGAGATGTTGGATTATCCTGCGGAAGAGCTGTGCCGCCCGGCCGGAGAGCTTGGCCCGGAGGCCCTGCGCGCCGCCGCTGCAAGCGGAGAAATTTTGCAGGCCACCGCACTGGCCTACGATACCCGCCGCCAGCTGCATTTTGCACTGGGCGGGCTGCCCGCCATCATGCCTTATGAGGAGTGCGCACTGGGCGCCGAGGAGGGCGAGGTGCGGGATATTGCCATCCTGACGCGGGTGGGCAAGCCGACCTGCTTTGTGGTGCAGCAGCCCGGCACCGGGGAAAGCTGCCCGGCCCTGCTCTCCCGCCGGGCGGCGCAGCAGCGCTGCCGGGAGGAATACCTTGACCGGCTGGAGCCGGGAACCATCATCCGCTGCGTGGTGACCCATATCGAAAGCTTCGGGGCCTTCTGCGATGTGGGCTGCGGCATCAGCGCGCTTTTGCCCATCGACTGCCTTTCGGTCTCCCGCATCCAGAGCCCGGCCGACCGGGTCACGGTGGGGCAGCAGCTGCTCTGCGCGGTGAAGAGCCGGGACGAGCAGGGCCGGCTGGTGCTGACCCTGCGGGAGCTGCTGGGCACCTGGAGCGAAAACGCGGCCCGCTTTTCGGCCGGGGACACGGTGGTGGGCATCGTGCGCAGTGTGGAGGAATACGGGGTGTTTATCGAGATCGCGCCGAACCTGGCCGGGCTGGCCGAGGCGGGTGAGGGGCTGCACCCCGGCCAGGCGGTGAGCGTATACATCAAGAACATCCTGCCCGAAAAGATGAAGATCAAGCTGGTGATCGTAAACCGGGCGCTGGCCGCGCCGCTGCGGTTTGAGCCGCGCTATTTTATCACCGGGGGGCGGCTGCGGCACTGGGTCTACTCGACCCCCGGCAGCCGCAAACAAATCGAGACGGTATTTGAATGACCCTTGCAACCCGCGCGGCAGGAAAGTATAATATAAAAGAAAGTATAATAAAAATACAGAAAGAATGTGAAAGAATGCCGGGCGACGCCTTTACCGCCGGGGTCAAGCTGGGCGGGCTGACCAACGGAATTGAGATTCGTATCCTGCTGTGCTATCTTCTCAAGCTGGCCGGGCCGCTGGACCGCGAGCTGCTGGAGCAGGCGCTGATGGAGGAAGAGCTTGTCAATTATTTTGAGCTGTGCGCGGCGATCGAGAGCCTGGCGTCGCACGGGCTTGCGGAAAAGGGCGAGGACGGCAGCTATACCATCACCCCCAAGGGGGCCGAGGTGGCCGACGCGCTGGGCTACGACCTGCCCCGCACCGTGCGCGAGAGCGCGGCGCGGTCGGTGATCCGGCTGCAGGCCTGGCGGCACAAGGAGGCCCAGCACCACGCCAAGGTTCTTGAAACGCCGGAGGGCTTTGCGGTGGAATGCTCGATCGCCGATATCACCGGTGAGGTGCTGCGGCTGCGGCTTGCCATGCCCGACCGGCTGACCGCCGAGACCGCGCGAAAGTGCTTTGTGGAAAACGGCAGCGAGATCTTCCGCCTGCTGGTGACCTGTATGACCGATGAGACATCGGATTAAAGGCAAAGGAATATATCATACTGCCACGCGGTACCACAGCAACCTCTTTGCAGCACAATAAAACCACTAAACACCCCTCGCTTCTTGGAGAAAAGCGTGGGGTGTTCCTTGCACTTATACTCTATTTGCATGGACGAATATATCTGCATTTCGGATATGAACTACATCCCCAAAAAGGTCCATATTTTCCGTTTCTATAAACTAGCTCACTACCGCAATACGGACATTTTGTAATAACATTAAATATATGCTCATTTCTCTCTTCCTGACTTTTATTTGTCAGTTTCTGCAAGCATCCTGATATTGCATTAATATCATCACATGTAAAAATCGCAGGATAATACATAAATGTTTCTTTCAACCATTTAATCATATCCGGCAGCTGCACAATAACCGTTTTATATGTACTCTCAGGAACTTTTCTCAGACTGCATCGACCGGAAAAAACAATATAAGAAAAAAAATATTCTTCAGATACTCCCAAATAATTCGATAAGGCTCTGATATGCGTCAGATTTTGACGAACTGGATTGTAGAATTGATGCCGCGACCCATTCTTAAAAGACTGCGTCCAGTTCAATTGGTCGGCACTGCCAAAAATCCATCCTCCATAGTCCTTACTTTCAAACACAAATATGCCTTTCTCATGAATCAGCAAAAGATCAATTTCAGATGTTTTTCCTTTATATGGCACATAGATATTTTTTAGAACTACAAAATCTCCACTGATATTCCTTTTAAGTGTATACTCTACTGCCAATTCTCCGCTTTGACCTTTGACCTCACAATTCTGAACATCAGCTGATTTCGTGGAAGAACGAAGTGGAATTAGCAGAAAAACCAATACAATGAGAATCAAAATTCCTATAATCACTTTGACCTCCAAACAGAATTCTTGTTAACTCGGCCCAATAATCTTATGATTAAATTGGATCAATC
>JAMPEH010000271.1 GCA_023665245.1 Muribaculaceae bacterium | reverse complement strand
ATATCGACAACAGTGTCATCACCACCAGCATCCACTTCATCGGACCGCGCACAATCAGGCAGCCGAGCAGGAACAGGGCCACTATAAGTGCGCCGGCATAAACCGGTCCGTTGGTCATTTCAGGCTCGCCGAAATACTGCATGAACGCGCCAAGGTTCTGAGCATCCTGTGCCGATATCTCACCCTTGTTGTACAGTGTCTGTGCTTCGGGAAGGTCGGCAAGCGTCAGTGCTTTCATGCCGCCGGCCACCGGCTTTATCGAGCCGCCGCCTTTTATGTTGGGAATCATCAGCGACCAAGTCTCTCCCGTTCCATAGCTGTATTGCAGTATGTAGTAACGGTCAAGGCCTTTTGCCGGCTTTGCCTGTACGGTTGTATCGGTAGCGGGTTGCGTAAGTTCGCTGTGACGTCCGCGCATGGTTTCTTTCGAGTACTCGTAGGTGTTGTACAGACTCGGCAGATTTGCGCCGACAGCCAGTATGCCGGCCACGGCAAGTACCCCGGTGGCCTTCCACCATTGACCTATACGGCGCTCGCGTATCGCATCACACAGATATGCTATGGCGAAACCTGCTGTCACAAGCAGGAAATAATAGGTCATCTGCGGATGATTGCTCACCAACTGCATCATTCCGAACAGAGCGGTCAATGCCCCGCCAAGCAGATAGCGGCCACGGTAACAGAGTACCAGCCCGGCCATCGTGGGCGGCACATAGGCCAGAGTCACGAACTTCCATATATGGCCGGCTCCTATTATTATTATGAAATACGACGATAGCCCGTAGGCCACGGCTCCTATCAGGGCCGTGTACCATCGCATGCGCATGGCCATCAGCAGTATGAAGAATCCTATCATCATCATGGCCAATAGGTTGGCCGGCTCCGGAAGCCACAGTCCGAACACGCTGTTTATCCACGAGAACAATGCGCTCGATGGATATGTGGGCGAAATCTGGAATGTGGGCATGCCGCCGAACAGTCCGTTGGTCCAGTGTGAGCGCTCGCCTGTGGCTTCAAGATAGGCTTTGGTTTCCTGGCCTATGGCCGTGCCTTGCTGCATGTCATGCTGACGCAGCACGTTGCCTTCAAACGCATCGGGATAGAAATAACTCAGAGCCACGGCTGCCATGACTGCTATGGCGGCTATCACGCCTACCCATTGGGCGGGTTTCATCAATACACCCGGACACGTTGCCCGGGTGCTTTTTTTATTGTTTGTTTCTGTTGCCATACTTTTTATTCAATCAAAGATATTTGTCGCCGAAATGTTGGCGCGAGTCGTTGACCATCTGCTTTATGCGCTGTTCTTCGGCAAGCGGGCAGATGAGCAGAACGTCTCCGGTGTCGGCAACAACATAGTCTTTCAGTCCTTCCACCACCACTAACTTGTCACCGCGTACGGCAAATATGTTTCCTGTCGAGTTGTAGGCCAGCACATTGCACAGTTGGGCCACATTCCCGTCGCTGTTCTTGGGCGAGTTGTCGCGCAACGAACTCCATGTGCCCAGATCTGTCCACCCGAAACTAACGCATTCTACATAAACATTGGGGGCTTTTTCCATTATGGCATAGTCGATCGATACACACGGACACGCCTCGAACTCACGTTCTATGAAGTCATGTTCGGCTTGTGTGCCGAATTCGGCAAGTCCTAAGTCAAACCGGGCGGCTATGTCTGGAGCGTAGCTGTGGAATGCCTGTATTATGCTCTTGGCCGACCACAGGAATATGCCCGAGTTCCAAAAAAACTCACCGGTTTCAAGAAACACCTTGGCCAGCTCCAGATTTGGTTTCTCGGTAAATGTCTTCACTTTTAGTATGCCGGCTGTGTCCGAATCATGACCGATCTGGATATAGCCGTAGCCTGTCTCGGGACGCGTCGGGTTGATGCCCATGGTCAGCAATGCATCGTGGCTTTCTACAAAGTTGAAACCGTTCATGACGCTTTCTTCAAACTCGCGCTCGCGGGTAATCAGATGGTCACTTGGTGTGACTATCATCGAGGCCTGCGAATCTTTCGCGGCGATGTGGTATGCAGCCCAGGCTATGCATGGGGCTGTGTTGCGGCGTGCCGGCTCCAGCAGTATCTGGTCGTCGGTCAGCTCGGGCAGTTGTTCTTTGACTAACGGAGCATATTGCAGGTTGGTAACAACCAATATATTTTCTTTCGGCACCACAGGCAGAATGCGGTCATAGCTCATTTGCAGCAGACTGCGGCCCGTACCTAAAAAGTCGATGAACTGTTTGGGTAACGCCGTACGGCTGTATGGCCAAAAGCGGCTGCCTATACCGCCGCACATAATTACGCAATATCTATGAGTGTCAACCATAATATTGTTGAGTTAATTCTCGGCTAAGTTAACCACAAACCCCCGAACATCCAAACTTTCCCCTAAAAATCACGCTTTAATCCACTCTACGCTTCACTCTGCAAAAATTTGCCGACGGCGACAAACCCGCTTAACTCATCGCATAAGTTCTATCCCGTATGTCACTTTGCTCAAAAATATGGCTGTTTGATTGGTAGATGTTTGTGTTTTTGTGTTGAAAAGTTTGAGTTTGTAAATCTTATATCTAATTTTGTGAAAAATTAGAAGTTCATCATACCAAGATTGCTTGATAATTGAATTCCGGTGCGGCCCTTGGAGCTATTCCCTCGCACCAAGTTGTATATAACTGTCTCCTTTAGGGGAATTAAGGAGAATTTATTTAAGGATAGTATGATAAAACAATTACGCTACACCTTGACATTTGCCACTTTATTGCTGAGTGCGCCTGCTATCATTAATGCCGCCACAGTTACGCTCGACGGTTTTACTTACACCACCAAGACGTCGTCCGGAGTCACCACTGTCACAGTGAAAACCGGTCCTAAGGAGGGTGACGTTGTCATCCCCGACTCTATTCCTGTCAATGGCGTCAACTGTGCTGTGGTTGGTCTCGACACAAAGGCTTTCCAGAAAGCATCTATAACATCCGTGAAAATTCCGGTAACGGTCACCAAAATTGGCACTTATGTTTTTGAACAATGTAAATCGCTTGCCAAGGTCGAGATTGTGCCGTTTGTCCGTCCCGAGGGGATGACTGATAAAGAAGCCAAAGGCAAAGGCCTTAGCGACATAGGCTCCTACTCTTTCAAAGACTGTTCGTCGCTTAAGTCTATCGACATACCGAATACGGTTTCTACCATCTCGTCATACGCTTTCCAGAACTGTGTGCTGCTTGAGTCTGTCACTCTTCCCCAGAGTCTGTCCATGTTTATGTCTTATCCGTTTAGAGGATGTACAAAACTCCGTAGCGTCACAGTCAATTCGTTGACTTTGAGTTCTCTCAGCGAGTCTGCATTTGACGGCTGTCCGCTGGAGGAAATCAATGCGTCTGAAAACTGTACCAAGTTAGCATCGATTGATGGAGTGCTTTACGATAAGCAGGTTAAGAAACTCCTCATCTTCCCCGCTTATAAGAAAGCCGATACCTACACCATGCCTTCGACCGTAACTTCCATGTCTGGTAAGTTTATCGGTGTGCAGTATATCAAGGTATTTGAAAGCGGCGATGCTCTCACTTCCATTGCCGCTAAAAGTTTCCAGAAATGTCCCGAATTGACCACTGTTAAGCTCGGTGCGAAAGTTTCATCGTTCGGCTATGGATGTTTCTCCGAAAGCCCCAAATTCGCCACTCTCGAAATCTCTGCCGCCAATCCTTATATCAAGTATGCCGATGGTGCTGTCGTTTCGGCTGACAATACCGAACTTTTCGCGTTCATCGACTCAAAGGCCACTACCTATAAGGCACCTGAGGGGTTGAAAATTATTAAGGCTAATGCTTTCTCCGATAATGCAAAAATTACCGATATCGAATTCTCGTCTACGATCGATTCTATCGGTGACAATGCTTTCTCGCGGTGTACAGCGCTCAAATCCGTCACACTCCCCGGCGGCGTGAAACATATAGCCCCGTCGGTTTTTTACAACTGCAGGGCCCTTGCTTCGGTCGTCCTTCCGCAACAACTCGAAACCATTGGTGAGTACGCCTTCTATAGCT
>JAMPEH010000270.1 GCA_023665245.1 Muribaculaceae bacterium | reverse complement strand
TACCTGCGGAAATCGCGTCTTTGCTGTTGACCGCGAGTAGAATGTGTTTCCAAGTATTGAACCCGACGCCGAAACGGCAGTAACCGTTCCAAAAGTAGTTACGGGTGTGCTTGTCAATATCATTCGTAATATCGAGCGGAACGCGGTTATAGAACATATTTCCGAGCAGGTTTTTGTTCGCGTCGCTCGACATAACCATAAACCTGTCATCGGTCGTTTCCCAACCGTTCAGAACAACGATAGTCCAATTCCCGTACTGCGTGTTAATATCGTTGTTCGCGCTGCCGACGGTACGTTCGGAACCGACGACTTTCTTTACGAGCGTTTCGAGGTGCGGGCGATTGCAAGGAATGATGAGCGTATCGGCGACGTATTCCATAACCTCGCCGTTTTCGTCCTTGAAATTCCTGACCTTATTCGAGAGAACGCCGAGCGCGTCCTCAAGCGTGCTTGCGCTGCCCGTAAGTTCGCCGTAGTAGTAGTTACTCTGCGTCTTGCCTTTCATCTTGTCGGTAGAGAACGGGTGCGCCTTGTGGAACAGCGCGAGTTCGTCGGCGCAGGTAAGGTCTACCTTTGCCTTGTTGAACGTCATCTCGTTGTTCGTACCGTTGATGAGAGCCTGCGCCGCGATTTTGATACGCGTCTTGTAATAAGCGCGGACAAACTTTTTGGGCTTGTTTTTCATATCCGCGCCCATACCGAATTTTGCGTCGTCTGCCATTTTACGGGTAATGGTAAACTCTTTCGCAAATTCGATATGCTCGATAGTTTTCTTGAACGTAGGCTCTACGCTATCGTTCTCTGCCCCCTGACCTTCCTGTTTGCTCTGGAACGTATCGAAATCGGACTCGCCCATAATCGTTTCGGCGTAACGGTTCGATTTTTCGACGTTGTAAAGGAAATCGAGAATACTTTTCTGCTTTTCGCAGATATTGGATTCGTTTTCGATGAGTGCCTTAATCGGGTGTTCAAACTTTCCGAACATAGGGTCGTTCTTGCCCGACATTGCGCTGTAAATAAAATTCGACATACTGTGTATACCTCCCTGTTAAATTCTAACTACAATAACGTCGCCCGCCGCAGCCGCGCCGTTAAGACTTTCGACGGTTACAACGCCGCCCGTAGTGGTCGCCGTTACCTGTAAACCGTCCGTGTGCAAAGTTACCTTGTCGCCCGCGTTAAGTGCCGTAGGTGCCGCCGTAACGGGTACCTCGTAGAGTTGATTTTTTTCAACTCTCGCCGCCGCAAGCGTTCTCTTTTTTGCGTCTGCCGCAAGGCAGCCCATAGCAATATGCGTAGGCGTCGCCGTTGCGCCGCATTTCGTGAATTTACCCGACGCCAAAACAAGTGCCTCGCCGATTTCGACAGCCTCGCCGTCGGTTACGTCGTGATAGACGGGTTCGGGCACATTCATTCTCGCGTTCTCGATTTTAATGAGTTTGAACATAGAAAAATACTCCTTTTATTTTTTATAAGATTCTTTGTACAGAGCGATAATTTCTTTGTCGCTCTTGTCGGGGAACAAATCACGCCATTCGGCAAGCGTCTTACTGCTCATCGTGATAGAGTTATCCTTTGAGCCTTTGGGTACCGCCGATTGTAAATGATTTTTCGTTCCGTTCAGCAACTGCTGTTTTACGGACTTTGCCACGCTCTCGCGCACGCCGTCTGCGTTCGCCGCCGCGTATGCCTCTTTGGGCGTCAAGCCCAAATCACGGAATTTTCCGAACGCTGCGAAATTGCTTATTTCGGTAATCATTTTCATACCCTTTGTTTCGGGGTAATACTTCTGCACCTCCGCAAGGTCGGCAGCCATTTTTTTCTTAAATTCCGTTTCCTGATAAAGCCGTCGCGCCGCCTCGTCTTGTTCGCTTACGGCTTTCTTTTTGCGGTATTCCTCTACGGGAATATCGTCAGCCTCTGCGGACAGTTCCTCAAGCCCTTTCAGCACGTCGCTTGTTTCTTTCGCGCCCAACTTTGTCAGCGTATCTCTGCCCTGCGCTTTTAGAGCGGTCAACTCTTTTTCGAGTTCCTCAATACGCTTATCTTTGTCATCGGTAGTATCTTTTTCAGGCTCTGCGTCCGATTCGTTCGCGCCTTTATCGGCGTCATCGTCCGAATCGTCGCCCTGCTCGTCGTCGGGGTCGGTTTCGTCATCATCACTCTCGCCGTCCTCGTCTTTTTCAACGTCCTCGTCGTCCGTTACGTCGGGAATGATAATGTTGCCCTCATCGTCATACTCGAACTCGTCGTCAGTATCGTCCGTCGCGCTTGCGTCAACGTCTGCCGCGTCGTCCTCGATTTCCTCGCCGAGTTCCTTTTCTTTTTCGCTCATAATCGGTTGTCCTCCTATAAAATTCGATTATTTCTTTTTGCCGTTTCGCAGGTCGTTACCCTTGACTACGGTCGCTTTAGGTTGCTCGCTCACGTTTTTCGGAGCCTTGATAATGCCGCCCTTATTGGTCGCATATCTGTTACCCGAACCCTGTTTCATAGTCGCAGTCCTCCTTTTCTAAAATTTTGATTAAAAAAAGCCACTAACCGTATTTTTACGGTCAATGGCTCTATCTCACGGAATATGGCACACAATGTTATTCAGTTTTTACCGTCCATAGTCTGCCGCACTTTTTACACTTGAACGTCAGACCTTGAACTTTACTGTTCTTTTGCAAGCCTACACGCGGTACTTTTTCGTTGCAGTTCGGACAAACGATTTTGGTAATTTCAGATTCTACAGTCGGAGTAATATTAAGCATACTCTACCTCCTGTGTAATATAATAGCACACATTTTACCGCGTTTAGTCGCAATTTATTTCGCCGTAGAGAGCGATTTCGTTACGATTCTGCCGTTTTTAACCTCAAACCCGCATAATTCCGCAAGTTTGCTTTTCTCTGCCTGTGTCGCCGATTTCAGGCTTAAAATGGACGATAAAACCATACGTTTTGCCTTATCTGCCGTAAACCGTTTATATTCGTTGTCGCTCAACGTATATCCCTGCAAATAGAGTATCAAAAGACGTTGCGCGTCCGTCAGATTTTGCTGTAACAGATACTGTATGATTTTTTTCTTTTTCGAGCCTTGCACCACCGCGCCGCTCTTATCGTAGTCAGCCTGAATTTCCGAAATGCCCGCAAGCGTGATAGACAGCGCGTCCATACTTATAAACTTTGACGCCAAAAGCAACTTGTTGTCGGACGTGCCGCCGAGCGTCGCCGCAATAGCCTTGTCGTAATACGCGTCATACACCTGTTTAATCGCCTTTGCCTGTTTCTCATCGGACAATTTACCAAACGACTTATTTCTCATCATACGTTCAATGTAAGTATTCGCCTGTCCGTAAACGGTTTTGAATTTACTGCGCTGTTGCGCCGTCAGTTTGACCGTTTCGCCGTTATACGTCAGCGAATCGCCAACGCTTTTAGGCAGTACGGAATATCCCTGCTCGTAAAGCGAAATCAGTTTTTTACGCGCTCCGTCGCTCACGTTGCCCGCCTTATCCTCGTCAAGCAACATACCCATTATCGTATCGGCGAGTTCGGTATCGCCCTTTTCCAATGCCGATTTTATATCCTTGCTGTACTGCGCGTTATAGAAAACCGAGTTGTACTTATACGCCGTCGCAGGACTAAACCGCTTTATTATGCCGCTAACCGTATTGTTCAGGTTCCGCACGGGCAGACCCGTTACTTGCCCTATTGCGTAAATCGAATCGCGGAGCGGTTTCATATAATCGGACGTTTCCAACGGTTCGCCGCCCGCCGCCTTTGTTGCGACCTCAAACAAATCTTTCGACGCAGACAAAATGCTGTTTACGCTGTCATACGCGAAATTGCTAAATTCGTAATCGTTCGCAAAATAGTTGTAAATATCCTTTACGACGGGGAACATACCTATTGTCGTGCTTGCAAAATCGGTAAAGAAATCTTGCACAAAACTAATCTCGTTGCCGTCCTTATCCTTTCTGTCTTTTGCGTAAAGCCACTTAAAGAACTGCGCAACCATAGTGTACATTAAATTCGCAACGGTAATCGAGGCAAGCGTTTTA
>JAMPEH010000026.1 GCA_023665245.1 Muribaculaceae bacterium | reverse complement strand
CGGTTAGATACTGCCGACCATAGCATACCTAATTTTGAAATCGTTACAGATTAAATTCAACTTGTGCATAGGTAACTTCCATCGAAGAAACAAAGGATAGAAATTACTTTTGCAATTTAGGAAAAAAATAAAATGATAAAAAAGATGATGACTTTTTGTCGATAATAGTGTATAATAAAAAAAACCATCAACACAATTGAAGATACTGTTTGCAGCTTATTGTCGGTTTGATGGAGACTAACGAGAATGTGTCTACATATTTGTTGTAAATTCAATTGTGTGGGATAATAAAATAGAATGAGGTTTGTCATGGGGACATTTAACAAATTAACCGAAAATATACGTAGCAATTTAGAACTAAATTATCAGGAATTTGGAGAAGGGAAGATTGTATTGGAGAGTTATCCAACTAGAGTGCAGATTTCTCCCACTGAAAGGTGTAATTTGGATTGCATACAATGTTATCGGAAGAAATATAAAGATAGTTTGATAAAAGAAGATATGAAAATTGGAATTTTGGATACTGATACTATTCAGAAAGCCACTCTTGCTATAGAAGAAGCTTGGATAGTGAGCGGAGGAGAGCCATTTCTGTATAATGAATTTGGTACAATGATTAATTTTTTGAAGGATAGAGAAATACAGAAAATATACACAATATCCAATGGTACTGTAATTAATGATGATATGGCGGAGTTGTTAGTGAAGAGTGAATTTTCATATATAAAATTATCATTTGATGGCGCAAGAAAAGAAACAATTGAGAAAATTAGGGGAGAGGGTGTGTATGATAGATTAATTTATAGTGTAAGAAGAATAAATCACTATAAAAAGAAGTACCATTCAAAGTATCCAAAGCTAATTATTAATTTCGTGGTTATGAGAAATAATTATTTTGAATTGACACTATTGGTAAAATTAGCAATGGAATTAGAAATAGATGCAATAGAGTGTCATAAGTGCTTAAATCTAAATGATAACATAAAAAATTTAGATATTAATGGATATGAAAAAGAATATGAGATTGAGTTAAATAAGGCAAAAGAAGTTGCACTTAATTGCAATATAGAAATAAGAGATAGTATAGACCTTGGTGAAGTTAAAGAAAAGGGATGTATTGAACCATGGAGGTTTATGCTAATTAATCAGCAAGGCGATGTGTACCCGTGTTGTCATATATATGGGACCCCATTAGGAAACGTATATAAACAAACTTTTGAAGAGATATGGAATGGAGAGGAAGTTAAAAAAATGCGTAAAGATATTCAAGAAAAAGGATATGCAGATATTTGTGTAAATACCCCATGTCCTAAAATGATAGGAGCGAAGTGACATGATGAAATCTAACGGTGTTTTGGTATCGATTGTTATTTCAGTGTACAATTATAGATATCCAGATAATTTAAAGGCAGTGCTAAAATCCATTGCACATCAAACAGTTTCACATGAGGTGATATTAGTAGAACAAAGTTCTCAACCTAGCAGTATATATAAAGAACTTGCAGGAGAATATAGAATAAAATATATACATACGTATTCTGAAAGTAAGCAGAACCAAGAATTATATAATTTGGGACGAGTTCGTAATGTCGGTGCATGTGTGGCGAGTGGTGAGTATTTGTATTTTACAGACGCAGACATACTATTTTTAAACAATAAATATCTTGATGAATTAATTCGCGTGAGCAAGTCATGGGGAGCGAATTTGTATAGGCCTTCGATGTATCGCTTGTTAGAGAGGTCAAGAGTAGAATTTATTAATGATTATATGAATGATATAGAAATCAGCATTGACGATGGCAAAATGTTTTGCATTGCAGTATATAATCAAACAGAACATAAAATTGAAATATCTCCAGATGATGAAATAATAGATATTATCAATGGACAATATCACGTTTGCTCAAAAAAAGATTATAATCGCGTAAAGAATAATAAAGAATTTCATAGTGATAAGATTGAGGAGTTCATTTGGGTGCCAACATTTCATTATGGAGGTACATTGATAAAAAAATGTGATTTTTGGCGTATTGGTGGATATTGTGAGCAATATTACAATTGGGGACTTGAGGATGAAGATATTCACTGGAAAATGAAAACGTTAACAAAGAGTAAGGAGATTTATAACGTCTGTAGTTCGTTAAAGATGCTTCATTTTGAACATAAAAAGAATATGAATAATTTGATTTATAAAAAGAATAGAGAGGTATATGATGAAAGATTAAGAGATGGTGTAGAAAAGTCGTTAGAAAATGATTTGGATAATATTAAAAAATACATAGATAAAATATAATTTGAACATTTAAAATTAAAATTTTAAGAAAGGAAAACTGCTGTAAAAACAGTTAGAATAAATATATGTATATACTAGGAATAACAGGATATCCAGGAAATGATTGTCATGACACTTCGGCTGCATTAATAAAAGACAATGTAGTGATAGCAGCTGCGGAACAGGAACGTTTCAGCAGGCGGAAACATGCTTATGGTGAAGGTCCATATGATGCGGCATTGTATTGCTTGAATGCAGCCGGTATTAGTTTAGATGAGGTGGATAAGATTGCAATAAGTTGGGAACTAGAAGAGATTGACAAATATATTCCTGCGGGAACTGAGAGTACTGTTGCAGAAAAATTATTTCCTAAAACTATATTTAATTATAATAGGGTACCTGAGATACAATTTATTAATCATCACTTATCACATCTTACGTCATCATTTTACCAAAGCGGCTTTATCGAAGCAGCATGTCTTATTATTGATGGACAAGGAGAAAATGAAGCAATAACATTAGCAAAAGCTAAGTGCGGAAAAGTAGAAATATTAAAAAAATATCCTATTTGTTATTCTTTGGGGGCATTTTATGATGCGGCTGCTGGTTATACTGGATTGGGATTTGATGTTCCTGGAAAGTTAATGGGGTTATCTCCATATGGAATGGCAAATCAAAGGATGCCTCTGCATTATGATGATAGAACGGGAGAATTTAGAACTGATCTAGAGGGGATTGATGAAAAGGCAACAACATTTATCGAGGTTAGAGACAAGTACATAGAGTATTTTGTAAAAAACAATTTTCCGTTTCGAAGGGCACCGTTTGCACGAGTGGAGACTCCGGAATTAATGTCATATATTAATTTTGCTGCATCTGCGCAGCAGACTTTGGAGACAATAATTGGGGGATTGGCAAATTACCTCAAAAAAATTGCTAAATGCGAAAATTTGATTTTGGCCGGTGGTGTAGCTCTAAACTGTACATCAAATGGGATTTTAGATTCAAAAGGTATTTTCAAAAATATATTTGTATATCCTGCAGCAAACGATGCGGGATGTAGTGTGGGTGCAGCTTTAGAGGTTGCAAGGCAAAATGGACTATATGATAAAGAGGTACCTTTAAAGATATCCAATGTGTACATAGGAAAGCGATATACAGATGAAGAATATAAAATTATTTTAAATAATCAAAACTTCAATTCAAAATATTTATCACAAGATGAATTGATTGAAAAAGTGTCAAATTCGCTTACAGAAAATAAAATTATTGCATGGTATCAAGATGGTTTTGAAATGGGACCTAGAGCATTAGGAGCACGAAGTATGCTTGCCAGTCCAGTGGAAAGAAATACACTTTTGCGAATGAATAAAGCAAAAAAAAGAGAGGGCTGGCGTCCGTTGTCTCCGATTATTTTGGATAAATATTATAAGGATATTATGGAGGATGAGAATGAACAAAATATGAGTGAATTCATGCTTAAGACATGTAAAATAAAAAAAGAGTGGATTCACAGGATACCGGCAGTAGTTCATATAGACTATACTACACGTCCGCAATATTTAAGAAGGAGTGCAAATCCTATGTTGTATTCATTGATAGAAGCATTCTATGGAAAAACAGGTATTCCTGTTTTAATTAATACTTCATTTAATGTTAAGCGTCAACCAATCGTAAATTCACCTAATGATGCATTGATTGCTTTGGAAAACAATTTTGATATTGATGCATTAGTGATGGGACACTGGTATATTCAGCGTCTTGATGGTTTTATAATTGATGATGTATAAAATAGTCGATTCTATTGCACAGTCTGCGGAGGAATAGGGCTTAAACGAGCAGATAATTATCAAATTGAAGAAGCCTAATGTAGCATTGATTGAACAGGAGAATGAAATATAAAAAAGGCTATAGCTATATTTGCCAGAAAACAATAGATGAAATCATATTCCCCATAACGAGATGTTAGGAATGTTATCCGGTTGAGATCGTGCGTGAAGTACCAGGCATTAATCAGGGCACTTATTATAAGTGTCTTGGCATGAATCCTCAAGCTGAGTTCGAGAAAATCAAAGCTTGACGAGGATATTCTGACGATTTGCTATGATATCAAAAGACGTTATGGCACACCAAAGATTTATTGTGAATTATGTGAGAGTGATTAGCTTGTCAGCCCTAAATGAGTGCGATGAAGAATGGCGCTACTTGGTATCCGATTTGTTTTAGGCAAGAAGTATTGCCACTTTTCAAGTGATAAATCTGTTACTTGAAAAGACAATATATTGAATCAGGCCTATGCCGGAACCGGTGGAAAGTGCCTGTTTAAATGTAACAAGACTATGATGAATAATATGATTAGCCCGTCAAAAGGTATTTCCGTCAATTATTGTGTGAATTGTTTCAGAATTTGAGCTAAAACTGTTCTAATAAAGTCACTTGATTAAGAGTAAATTGACATACAATTTTCAAACAATTGACACAAATCATTTTCAAAAGATCTTTTGACGCTTGAATCATAATATAAGGGCGATAAATTATTTATATTGTAAATTATCATAAAAGGTATTAGCGCAGCAATGGAGGAGGACGCATATGATTAGCGTGATTGTTCCAACAAGAGAGAGAGAACAGAAATTATTACGCCTGCTTGAATCAATAGAGGCGCAAGATTGTGATAAAAATAATTTTGAGGTTATAGTAGTAAATGATGGATCGCATTATGAGAGTATGACTGCAAAAAATAGATTTAGTATGAGAGTTAATTATTTTGAAATTGAGGGAGTCGGACCGGCAGGAGCAAGAAATTTCGGCGTGGATAATTCAATTGGAGATATCCTAGCATTTATTGACGATGATTGCGTAGCGCTAAAGCAGTGGATAACCAAAATTGATAATTTTTTTAAAAAAGATGGTAATAAAAACTTTGTTGCTGTTGGGGGGGGAGTAAAACCATTGATACATAACAAAAGAATTGTAAATGCCTATTTGTCCTATATAAAGTTTTTGGATGGCCCAATTGAAAATGACGGAAAAATCACAAATATGGCAACGGCTAATCTGGCGGTACGGCGTTCGGCATTTTATGATGTGGGTGGCTTTACAAAAGAAATGCGACACGGGGAAGATGAAAATCTGGTGTGGAAATTATCACGAAATGGAATAGTGAAATTCGATTGCAACAATAGCGTATTGCACGATAACGACATAACTTTTAGACAGTTTTATAAAAAATATAAAGGTTATGGCAGCGGAGTAAGAATGCACTGTAAATTATCGGGTGAAAAGTTGAAAGAGGATTCGGTGTATTTTTTATATTGTTCAAAAAAAATTGATTTGATAAAAAAGATGAATATTATAGTATCTAGAGGTAAAAAAAGAGTGCGTGAAGGTGAAGATTATAAGTCAATCAGTTTTTTTCAAAAATGCTTTTTTATATTCCTTTCGATTACTCAAGAGTATTGCGTACAGAAGGGTAGCATAATATAAGTGGTTTGTGTGACAGGAAATATATGTGTGTCATGTTTTGCTTAGGAGAGGATTCAAAATGTCTAATGAAATTAATATACCGTCAACTATTTGTTTTAGGGTTACAAGAAAATGTAATATAAAATGTTCTTTTTGTCAAGCTCCACCAACTGGTGAGTTTGATATGTCATTAGATGAGATTAAAAGATGTATTGATACGTTTGCATTAGCCGGCATGAAAAGTATTAAGTTCACTGGGGGAGAACCGTTTGTTAGGAAGGATATATGTGAAATTATTTTGTATTGTAAAAAATGTGGAATCTTACCTGTGGTTTGTACTAATGGAATATTATTAAATAATGATATTATATATACATTGAGTAAATGTGAGGCTAAAGTCAAAATTAGTTTACATGGTATTGCAGAGGATCATGATAAATTTACGCAGAATCAATATGGAGAATTAATTGTTAGTAATATAATTAGACTAAAGAACACAGGTGTTTCTGTAAGCCTACATACTATAGTTACTAAAACAAATAAGGATAGATTGAGCCGGTTGTTAGATTTTTGCGTTGAAAATAAAATTGAAAAGATAAGTTTTATTTCTATGGTTGAGAGAGGGAATGGGAAGAGCCAAATAAATAGCCAAGGGATATCATTAAATGATGTAAGTGTTATTGTGCAGGAATTAAGAGAAAAATATAAGACTCTGGATTTAAGATTACTCGATTTTTCTAAAGATTACTATGTCTTGGAAAGTAATGGGAAGCTTTACATTGAAGTCGATGAAGAGAAACAAGATACATATTTATGTGATTTATTGCATTCAGATAGTAAATTGGTGTGTTGCATATGATATTTTATACAAGTAGCGAAGAAAAAAAAAGACAATTTGAAAAAGTGTTTTTCGATCAAGAGTTTCAAGTGTGTACAGAAGTAAAGTTGATAGAAAACCAAAGTATAGATAATTGTCTGATGATGTGCAAATATAAATTTCTTTCTGTTAAAAATAGTGGATATTGGGATGATAAATTAATTCACATAATTGAAGATACAATTGTTGAATTTTCAGATGATATTGATTATTATGGAAAAAGAATAGGTACACATATCCGTAATGAAGGTATTAGACAAGTTATTCAGTATTTACATGATAAGGGTAGAGTAAAATTGATTTCAAATCTATTTTATTATAAAGATTATGATTATGGATTCTTTAAGGCGGAACAGGAAGGTTATTTTTTTTTTTGATGATATAATGAAGCCTAATGCATGTTTAGAAGATTATTTTTTTGTACGAAATAAAAAGATATTAGAAAAAATAAAGATAGATGAATATCCTCGGATAAAAAATTTTAAAAAGTTGCATCAAGCGATTTTAGCCCAAAGTTAGTGTACTATAATGAATGATTTGAGAAGTCAGGGGGGAAGTGAAAAAACAATATTGAAACCTGAATGGTGATCAATGCCTTGGAAAAGGCTTTCAGGGTGGCCAAATCACAGATATATTAGGGTTGTCCGTTTACAAGTCAGCAGTATATTGACTTTATAGAGGAAAACGGGATATGCCAAAGTATGGATGGCAAAAGCCGTTGGGCAGATAATATCATGACCGAGCGTTGGCTGAATGCTATTATCCGGCAATGCTGTTTTCCTATGCAGCTTAGCATATGTGGATATGGGGATCATTCCATTATTCTTCCCATGCTCTCAGCAACTTATAAACCATATCAGTTCATTATAAAATCTTAGATTTTTGTCTTGACTACTGAACCACTATACAATTCCTTTAGGCATGGAAGATTCCTCATCGTAGTTGATAGAGTAATCAGTTATTTGGTACACGACACTACAATATTCATCACTCCCGGCTCTGCTTCAGAGGAAAAAAATACGTTAAAGCCTTGAAAAATCAATTTATTAGGCTTGACAGAAGAGGAAGGTAAGATTATATGTGCAATAAATTGGATAATGAGTTATCAGTACAGGATATTGTTGCTGATATGAGAATAGGATGGAATCTCGGAAATAGTTTGGAGGCGCCTGCACCGGAAAAGGAGGGAGCATCTCTGGACGAATATGAAACAAGTTGGCTAAATCCTTTAACTACAAAAGACATGATTTTAAGTGTTATTAAAGCGGGATTTAATACGATTCGTATACCTGTATCATGGGGAAAGTTGATGTCTAAGGGGGCTGGATACAAAATCAATGTGGCGTGGTTAGATAGGGTTCAAGAGGTTGTTGATTATGCATATAATGAAGATGTATATGTTATTATTGATGTACATCATGAAGATGATTGGCTGTTCCTGGGAAATAAGGAGATGGAAGAGAGAGCAAAAGAGATATTAGGAAAACTATGGTTGCAGATTGCTGAACGATTTAAAAACTATAATGAACATCTCCTATTTGAAACAATGAATGAAACAAGACTGATTGGTACCGAAGATGAATGGACCCAGGGAACTGCAGAGGCACGCAAGGTGATTAATGAATTTAATAAGGTTGCGGTAAGAGCGATACGTAGCACAGGGGGAAATAATTTGCATCGCTTAGTTGTGATTAAAACTATCGGTGCAAGGTATAATGTAGAAGCTATTAGGGATGTCGAGATTCCAAATAATGATAAGAGAGTGCTATTATCGGTTCATGCGTATATACCATATCTATTTAGTATGGTGGCTGAACAAGATATATATTGGGGGACGGAAGATGATAAAAAGGAATTGGTTAAAATTATTGATGGAATAGCCTCTACAGCTCAAGAAAAAGGTCTTTCAGTAATTATCGGTGAGTTTGGGTGCATTGATAAACATAATGAGGATGTAAGGGCTGCTTATACGGCATTTTTTGTAGGTGAGGCGAGAAAGAGAGGTATTACATGCATTGTATGGGATAATAATATTGCGTATGAGAGAGATAAAAATTTATCCTATTCTATTTTTGATAGAGAAAAATTGGTTTGGAGATTTCCTAAGATATTAAAAGCGCTAATAGATAATGCATAAGCTCAATATGCCGATGGATAATAAAAATAGTGAAAACAATTATTTGAAAATAAATATTCGTATGAATGAACGGAGGAAATAACTATGGATTATAGTAAAAATTTGTTGCCACAGTTAGCTTATATCAGAGATAATTTACAAGACGAAGAATCTAAAATCATTTTTGATGCGAGAGTTCAGTTTCTGTTTACCAGAAGTGAGGACGTATATTATGACATATTAGAGAAGGTCCGCAAAAAAAGCCGTTGTAAAGAACTAGAGGATTTTATAAAAGAAAATGAAGGATATCAAGAAATAATTATCTATGGGGCTGGAACAGAAGGAAGACGATTAAAAAAACTTCTAGATAGTTGTGATACACCAGCTACTTATTTTTGTGACAATAATGACGCATTAAAAAATCTAAAGATAGAGAATTTAGAAATTATTACGACAAAGCAATTGCTTGAGAATTATACAAATTCGGTTGTTATTTTGTCGGCTCAATCGGAAATGTTTGATACATATAGACTACTATTAAGATGTGGATTTCCGAGAAAAAAAATATTATTACCAATGCACCTGCATTTAGTGGCAAGTAATGGTATACAGTATTTCGATGTTTTTTCTCCAATCAAAGATGAAATTTTTGTAGATGCAGGATCATATGATGGAGATACGATAAGGAAATTTGTTGAGTGGACAAATGGTCAATATAAAAAAATATATGCATTTGAACCTAACAAAGAACTTGGGGAGATTCTGCTGCGCAATGTAAAAGAAGAAAAAATAGAAAATGTAATTTTTACTCCTGAAGCCACATGGGAAAAAAAGGCAGATTTGAATTTTGTTAATGATTCTGCATCATCTAGGGTAAATAAATGCGGAGAATTTATTGTGAAAGCAACGGATATTGATAGTATAGTAGGTGACGCCAAAGTCACTTATATAAAGATGGATGTAGAAGGCAGTGAATTAGAATCATTAATAGGGGCCCATAAAACAATAATGAGGAATAAGCCGAGATTAGCAATTAGTGTATATCATAAACCAGGGGATACTGTGGAATTGGCTGATTACATATTGAAACTTAACTTAGGCTATAAACTGCTATTAAGGCAATATAACTCAAACTTTTGGGAAACGATATTATACGCTTATTAAACGGGTGCATGCATGAAACTATTGTAATCATATTTATTTTTGCTATTATGATTTGCATTATTATATGCAGGCCATCGGAGCAGTCATCTCTTGTCAATGGTGTCCCGCCCCTTCGCCTGATAAAGTGCGCGGTAGCCGTTTGGGTTGTGAGGGCGTACATGATTGTTGGTAATATTCTTCCACTGTTTGGTATAGGTACTCCTCAGCACGGAATTCATACAGGTTGGTGTATACGTTCTTCAGAGTGTTGGAGCACCGCTTCATCGGCGCATTATCGTATGGGTATCCGACATTGCTCATGCTCTGAGTCACATGGGCGGATTGCCAGAACGCCAGTGATGTGCCCGTCTGTTATGCTGGCGACTACGCTTCTGTCATGGAGGTCTATGGTGGTACAGTTGTAGCGCACGTCCAGATTTTCAGATACTTTTTAGAGAAAAGAAGAATTAGATGTAACCAGGCCAGCCGCCGCACATTTTCTTTTATTTTGACCGGACCATGGGGCGGCATATGAACCCGAACAACCGATGGAGCAAGATGGCTGACAGTATCCCTCCCACAGAAAAGAACCAGCAATGCTGTTTCCCTATGTAACTTAGCATATGTGGATATGGGGATCATTCCATTATTCTCCCCATGCCCTCAGTAACTTATCAACCATATCAGTTCATTATAAAAATCTTCTTGACAACTGAACCACCATAGGTATGAATATGCAGACATATATATCAACTTTTACTACAGGTTTTGAAGATATTATAGAGGAAGAATTAGTAAGTAGATTACCAAATGCGAAAGTAATTAAAGTATACAAAGGATTGGTTCATTATACTTTTGCAGGAAACTATAACTTGATTAAAAAAGTTTTCTTCCTTAACAATACATTTTCTGTTTTATCAATTTTTAAAGGAAAAAATTTGACTTATGATTATATGGTAAAAAATGTAGGCAAGCAGAAGAATCGTTTTTTGATAAATAAAGGTACATTTAGGGTTAGATTTTCAAGAGAAAATCAGTTCTCAAAAGTGGATAAAAATATTATAAATAATGCAGAAAAAAAGGTTGTTGAAAGTTCGAATTTAAGAGTAGATAGAGTAAATCCGTCAACAGAAGTGTGGTATATTCTTAGATCGGAAGACATCGGATTTTATTGTCAGTTACTTTATAAGAGAATAATTACAGAAAAAGAACTGCATAAAGGAGAGTTGCGTCCAGAATTTGCTTATCTTATGTGTTGTTATGCAAAGCTTACAAAAGAGTCTGTAGTATGTGACCCATTTTGTGGATATGGAAGTATTCCAAAACAAATAGCTAGGTGCTATAAAGTAAAAAAGATTATTGCATCTGATATAGACGAAAGTAAAATTGCTTATGTTAAAGAAGGCAATTTTGCCAGTAAATTTAATGTTGATGTTAAAGTTGCAGATGCTGTGAATTTAAAACATATTGATGATGCCTCTATTGATGCTATTATTACAGATCCACCATGGGGATATTACGAACAAATCACTAATATTGTAAATTTTTATATTTCTTCTCTTGCTGAATTAAAAAGAATTACGAAGAAAGAAGGCGTTCTAGTCATTTTGTCTGCTAGAAAGGATGAGTTTATAGAAGCATGTAGTCATAATGATTTAAAAATTAGTAAACAGATAAATACACTTGTTAATGGGAAAAAAGCGGCGGTGTTTGTTGTATGCAATGCTGATTAATCGCCATCGTTATTTTGCTTGAGATGGAATTTGTTGCTTTGATTCTCTGTTGCCGATGAAAATATCTATTATTAGGGACGATAGTATTAAGTACTTTAGAGCAAATTATAGTGAGTATTCGGCAAAGGGAAAACTACTTTTTCATATCTTGTTTTAGTAATGTGAATGGTTAATTATGCTTGTCGGTTTATCAAGCCCACTTTGCATAATTTTGGTGTTTGTTCTGGTTTATCCAGGTTAGGGGAATGCGGCCATAGGGACTCCTTTCAGAACCGAAAAGGTTTAACTTTAGATTATAGGGAGAGCCGAGCAGCTCACTCGCCTCCCTGTGATTTGTAGTATACCGGGTTCCTTACAAGAAGAATTATAAAGAAAAAATATGCTCAAGGGGATTTTGTGCCTGAGCGAAGCGAAAGGAAAGGATGCAAATAATGAAAGATAATAAAAAAGTTTCAGTGATTATATCGTTGTATGGATACAAATATTCCAATAATTTAGAAGCGGTAATTAAGTCGATAAATGAACAAACAATAGATACTGAAGTAATAGTAAGCGAACAAGGCGAAAATGTGTCTTCTGTTTTTAAAGGTATAGCAAAAAAAATGGGAGCAAAATATCTGCTTACCAAACCAGAATATAGAGATGGAAAAATGAATTTTAATATTGGTAAGGTAAGAAATGCTGGAGCATCAATTGCAACGGGAGAGTATTTATACTTTAATGACGCAGATGTTTTAATGTGTAATAAAAAATTTCTGGAATCTATTTTGGTTGAAATGCAAAATAGACCCCAGATTAGCATGTGCAGACCTTTAATATACAGGTTGTCAATGGAAACATCCCAGATGTTTATTGACGATTATTTAAAAAATATTGATATGGTATTTAAAATAAATAATAAAGATGCATGTCTTGTTGAGTATTGTGATGGCTTTTTAGGAGCGATAAAAGGGGGAGAAGTTCATGAATTAATAAATGGTATGCCACATGTTTGTACGCAATATAATTACGATAATGTGATTAATAATAAAGATTTTGATTATACCCAAATGGAAGAATTTATATGGAAGCCAGCGTTTCATTATGGAGGAAGTATGTATTCGAGAGATGTATTTTGGAGAATAGGTGGTTACTGTGAATTGTACTACAATTGGGGACTTGAGGATGAAGATATTCATTGGAAGTTAAAGGAAACGACAGGTCTGTTATATATGTACGATACGTTTTCAGAAGAGAAACTTATTCATTTGGAGCATGAAAGGAATTATAATAATAATACATATGAAAAAAATCAAAAAATTTTTCAGGAAAGGGTAAAAGAAGGTGTAAAGAGCGCTATAATACATGATACCCAAAATATAGAAACATTTGTATACAAATTTTTGAATGCTATGTATACTGAAATAGAAAAAGAATTTATATTAGGGTTTGAATATTACAGAAGATAAGGAGTATAAATTATTTTGTGTGACCCTCTTAGACTTATGAAAAAATCGGAATTATGGTAATTGGGCAATATATCCAGTATAGCATTACTAGTTATAGTAATGCATAGTATGGCCAGGAAATTAGCTATGTACCCGGCTACTACAGTGCGCAAATGCATGAAGTACGATGATGGAAACCTATCATTACAGAATGTCGCTCAAAGTGCAAACACGAAAAACTTTATTTTTCGGACTTTTCAGAGCAATTACTTTGATTGGTTAATTTTCTACAGTTCCTTACTGCATGGTGTAAAGAAAATGGCATCTGTAAGCAAACTTATTACAGAAACTTGACGAAGATTAGGGAGGAAATGTTTGAATCGGTTCCTGCCGTTGAAAAATATTTTCTAGAGGTGGACAAATGCATCAAGAAATTGAAATGTCATTGAAAGGTAGTAATAAAATATTCGCGATAGAAGGAGATGCTAATTATACATATGCGGATTTGTTAAAAATGATTAGATGCCTTCATACAGTTTTAAGAAAAAAACATTTTTCAAAAGTTCTTATAAGTGGAAAACAAAGTTTTTTTTCGTATGCGTCATTAATTGGGATTTATCTCATAGGTGGAACGTTTTGCGTGTTAAATGAAGATATTCCGAAAAGCAGGAAACAATGCATAATCGATAATTTTAAGCCAGATGTTTTTTTGTGCGAAAAGAATATGATCTTGGATGTTGAAATACCTATATATAATTTTGAAGATATATTTTCTCTGGTTGAGTATGATGAAGACATTAATAATATTTTTAGAAATGATATAATTTATGTTTCGTTTACATCAGGTACTACCGGTTCTCCAAAAGGGTGTAAAATAAGTAGAAATGCCTTTGAAAAATTTTGTGAGGAGGCGTTAGCGATCCTTAAATTATGTGAGGATGATGTATGTGCGCAGTATGTGCCGCTTTCCTTTGATATGAGTTTAATAGATATTTTTGGCGGAGTCTTAAAGAGGGTAACTCTTGTGGCGTTTAATTCTAATTCACATAAATTAAGGCCGGGGAAATATTTGTTAAGATATAAAATAACTTTTTTGAATGTGGTTCCACACTTTATTACCATTCTAGAAAACGGTGGCGATTTTGATAGTAGACATTTGGAAAATTTAAGAATGATTCGATTTGGAGGAGATAAGATTACCAAAGAGTACTTAAACAAAATATTTATGTACAACCCCAGTATTGAAATTGTTTCCACTTATGGAACCACTGAAACTACATGTTTTTGTTTGTATAAAGTACTGAACATAGAAAATTATGAGACATTATGTACAACGCATGCTGTGGTAGGTAAGCCGCTTAATGGATGGATGATAGAATTGGATAATGTAGATCCTCAAGGAGTTGGAAATCTTATAGTTTATGGCAATTATATTGGAGAAGGATATATAGGAGAGGATTTAAAGGGGGCATTCTTTATAAAACAGGGATTGGATAAGACCTTATATAAAGCATACCGTACAGGTGATTATTTTAGAATGCATAATAATGAATTATTATTTGTGGGAAGAAACGATTCACAAATAAAAATTAATGGAAAGAGATTTGATTTGGGTGAGATAGAATATATAATCTACGGGCTTGGGGCTAGTGAGGTTTGTGCAATCTATAAAGGCGGGAAGATTTATGTATATTATACATTGTCTGAAAAACTGAGGATTAATACAGAAGAAATATTAATGGAGCTTGAAAGTAAAATACCTTCGTTTGCCCTTCCTCAAAATATAATGAGACTGGAACAAATGCCGCACAATATTAATGGTAAAATAGATAAAAATGCTCTGAATCAGATGAATTTTAATGTAATATAATTGTAAATTGGGATTAATAACGAGTGAAAAAAATAGATTAGTCATTGTAAATTTATTTAATATATTAAGAAAACTTGACAGTTGAAAGTTTGTACCACTAAGGAGCCAAAAAATCCCACTTTTCTTCTGGCTCTTCCTGTAGCCCATGAATTATCTGCGTTATGCATAATTCGGGCTTTGCCCCAAAAGGCGGAAAAATGTTTCCAGAAATAGTGTATAAGGGTAACTTCCAAAACCCTTCCCCTGGAAGGTGTCCTCTGGTAGCGTATCTGGCTGGAACTTACTTTTCCAATAAAACGGATAGAAAGGCTTTGCAGTATCCCATTACAATACAGGACAGTACCATATGCATTTCAATGGCATAGACAGCTTCCAGTATTTTCCCTGGGATTTTTCATCTTTAACACGCTCCAGGGGGTGTCCTTGACTTGGACTAAAGGCTTTATGCGAACTTTCTTATGCAGGAATGCTGATATTCAGGGCATTCCTGCTAGAAAAGTTCGTATAAGGGAAGAGTTCATATAAAATCCGGAACCGGTAACTGGGATTTATTGGTGGCTTAATGAGTAGACATCATTTATTTGTTGGGTAGTGGAAAAATGTACATAAAGGAGTAAAGAGATGGATGTAAAGGTAAAGTTGGAAAATTTAATTTGTAGTGTTTTAAATATCCCAAGTAGGAGTATAAAAGAAAATGAGAGGTTGCTAGAAGATATTGGTATAAACTCTATAGATTTAATAAAGATTATTGTAAATATAGAGAAAGAATTTGATTTTGAATTTGAAGACGAATTCATAGGTTATGAAAAAATATATGCATTTGGACTATTATTAGACTATGTAAAGTCTAAGATATAGAAGAAATTTATAGTTAAAAAATTTAAAGTGCCCATCCCCCATTTGATAGACACATAGAACGAATGGTATAATCTATCCATTGTGCGAGCTGAGAAGTCTGCCAAGGCAGCTGTGTGTCTTCTGGTGCAGGAAACACAGTTATGAAAGCGATGGCAACCATGCCAGCAGAATCAGCAGTTTCCGTGTATTTTGTAAATATAATAATCTCTCGGAATCCTGAGAGATTATAGCCAGGTGCTGATGGCAAGGAACCTTGAAAATCGAATATTATCCAAAACTAATAAAAATAGACATGAGAAACAGACATAACTATCGCTATGCCAAAAAATGATGTATAATGGTTAGAGGATCATGCTGTTTGCAGAATCAACTTTCTCAGGGCGGATTCATATGGCAGGTCCCATGCATCAAGGTGCTGCAGCATCATGATGTGATAGAGGCGGCAGTACCACATCTTAGATGAACGGTGTCTGCCGTCCTCTAATTTAAAGTCTATCTTCTCACGTTTATTGGAACGTTCTGCAGATGTCCTGGCATTGAATTTCAGTTTCCACGCTACGCTGTCACGGGGCGGAAGGTTTATGAGCCTGGGATTGTCCTTCATGGCAAGATGGACGGTACGCCCATACTTTGAATCTGAACAGGGATGAGGACAGGAACAGCCATATTTCCTGCTTGCCAGTGGACAGCGGAACTTCAGCCTTGCTTTGGAAGGTTCGGAGCCGTCATGGTTCATCTTCCGTCCGGCCTTACAGACGGGGACACCGTCTTCACCAATCATAAAGTCATCCTTGTACAGGACTTTGATGCCCCGCTTTTGATTGAGGTCAATGAAAGGGACAATGCTTTCTTTCCGGCAGAAGAGATAGTAGGGCATGGCATCATGTGCAGAATCCAGGAGCCATGTTTTGTCCCTGAAATCAGGAAGGAAAGCCTTCATCCTGAAATAAGCCTCCGGGAAACCATGGGAATCATGTTTTGAGGCAGGGGTCAAAAGGGGGAAGATGGGGAGGTCGCTTTCCGAATCGGATGCAACGATCATGTACAGGTCATATCCATGATAGAAGCAGTCCCTGGAGGAATCCCAGCCGATATAACAGTCGGGCTGGGAGAAATACTGGTCACAGCAGCAGTCAGAGATGCCTTTGGAGGCACAGTCACAGACGCGGCGTTTCCGTTCTCTGGCAGAGGTGACAACAGGCGTGCCATCCCCGGCAATGGAGAGGGAAGAGGGATTGATGAGCCCTTTGGAAACAGATTCCAACAGGAATTCCTGATGGTAAATTTTGAAAAGGGAAGCATACGGCTGGTCATCGATGGAAAAAGCGGTGGATTCCAGCTGCTTAAAGAGCTGTTCGACAGAGATTTTCTCGATGGATTCTGCCTTGGAACCTTTCTGCTTAGGCTTTTTGACCTTTTTCTTTTTAACAGGATGAAGATGAGGAGAAAGATTGTCGGAATCAGAATCCCAGAGCCTGTCAATGAAATCTTAAAAAGTACCGACACCGGGAGTATCCCCGAATTCGAAACCACTGAGGATGGCATAGAGGGGATTTGTTTTGAGCTGTGCAGCCCAGTCAGTGAGGGAAGGCACTTTAAAATCAATGGACAAGAGATAGGAACGCTGCATACAGGAGGGAGTCCTTGGCTTGGGGCCGAAGATGGAATATTTTGAACGCAGGAGTTCATCGGTATAGGACAGGTCGAGGTTCCAGAAGCGGTCGATTATATCCCAGGCAGAACGAGGGAGGGAGTCTGGATCAGGATAATATTTAGGGAGATTAGCAGCAACAAAATCCTAGTAGGCGGCATGGCCGCCGGAGTTAACAGGTAACATATGAAATCGCCTCCAATCGAAAAATATACTTCATAGATAAGGGCGCGAAGCGCCGCATTTTTCGAAGGATTTGTCAAGTGTTTTTGACAAAAAAGTGGGGGATTTTAATAAAAAAGAAATCGGAAAGTCTGATATTTACTGGCTTAAAGATTCCGAGAGATTATTATATTATATCGCGGGTCTCGGACTACCTATCAAGGTGAGCTTGTTTTACAGGTAGGTATGAATGTAAAGTAAAAAGTCGTATGCCTAGTAGGGGTACGGTTTGGCATAGGAGTATGGGGAGTAATCCCATGTCTACTAGAGAGAGTTAGGGAGGTAAATAAATGCGAGAAATTTTAGATGTTGAAGTATTTACAGGATTGTTGGAAATTGACCCCAATAAAGGATATCCATTTGTAACATGTACAGAAATGGCCTTCTTGAGCGTAATGAAGTATTACAATAAAAATATATTGGCAATAATGGTTAAAATGAACTTTTTATATGAATTTTATACTAATAATGAATATGTGGTTTTTTTAAGCATAAATCCGGATTTTTACACAGATAGTGCTTTTTTTAATGAAATCGGAATAACAAAAAAAGTTCATACAATCATAGAAGATAAAAGTTTAGAATGTATTAAAAAATGCATAGAGAATAAGCATCCAGTGCAGTTTAGAATAGATTTATATTATCAAAAAGATAGAGATTTTTTTTATAAGACTCAGCATGCTTTACATTATTTAGTTGGATATGGGTTCGATGATGAAAAGCAGAAAATATATATGATTGATAATTTAAAGGGATACGATAAATATGAAATAAACTATAAAGATTATTCTATTTTGCGTGGTGAAGCAAAGAATAGTGATGTTTGGGAGTTTATTGAGTCAAAGAAAGTAGATACGTATTCCGAAGAATTCGTAAATAAAATGCTTGGTATATATGTAAACGGCATTAAAAATCAGCAAAAAATGAGAGAAGATGCACTTGAAAGCATTAATCTATTAATAGATCAATTTGGACATTCTATGGGAAGACCTGAGTTTGCTACAAATATTAACAGTGTTATATATAGCAAAACATCTGAATTATACAGGATGATATTTTTGGAAAAGTATCATTTATATAGTGAAAAGGGACAGGAAAAAATAGAAGGATTATTGAAAAAAATCATCACTTTTTGGAAAAAAATTTATTTATCCATAAATTACAGGAATATGTCATTTTATAGCAATGATGACTATGAAAAGGAAATAAAGTATTTGGAGAAAATTTATATTCATGAAAAAGAATTATGCGAATGCTTGGTTGCGGAATTGGTATGGGCAGAATGAGAAAATTGAGACGGGGTACGTATAAAAAGTTGGGTGCCAATGAACCAATGTCATTTAGATAATGGAAGAAGAAATGCGTGTCCCTTTCTTTAAAGTAGAAATAAACAGGTCAAAATCTAAGGTTACTTATGGTACAGAAGGCTGTACCCCTTTTCCCATGTGCGTCCACTCCTGCGCAAACTATCTCGGCCTGCCTGTGGATTATACCAAGGTTATGGCAGAAAGCGGCGCGGCATCTTCCCATCCGGGCAAGCAATCTGTAAGGAATACTTAAGCTATAAAACACGATCCGGAGAGAAATTCACCGGAACAAAGATCAGCCGCATCCTGAAAGATCCTTATTACTGCGGACGGCTTGAGGACGGCTCGACCTCGGACGCATTACAGGCACTCAGGATCAGAAGTGACGAAACCTACGACAGGATCATGTATATCATGGAGCAGTGCAGCAAAAGGAATGAGGAAAAGCGGCATGTTGCCATGCATACCAAAGGGCGGGCGCTGCTTTCGGGGAATATATTCTGCGCCCACTGCGGCGGGCGGCTGATCTCCAACCATTACACGGACAGCTATGAAAGGGCTGACGGCTCTGTGTACCGGGTGGACCAGGTCAAGTATTCCTGTTACCACAAGAGCCGCAAGCTCTGCCCGTGTGACGGGCAGACCACCTACCAGGCGGAAAAGGTGGATGAGATGGTCTGCCAGACCATACGGGAAATCTTCAAATCCATGAGCGGCGCACCGGAGGAAGAAAAGATACAGGATTTATTCCAGCGTAAGATAGCCGGTAACCGGGCCATGCAGAAAAAATTGGGGTTTGAACTTGGCAAACACCGGGAGCAGCTCACCAAGCTGCAGATGGAGATCGCCAAGACACTGACCGGGGACAGCCTTTATTCGCCGGAGGATCTGACACAGGCCATCCAGACCGTCAAAAAAAGGATCGAGGAATCGGAAACACAGCTGGAAAAACTCAAAGAGGAAGAAACACAAAAAAAGCAGGGAATTGATATGGTCACACCGGCCTATAAACAGTTTAAGTCATGGGCGGAGGAATTTGACTCGGCAACGATGGAGCAGAGGAAGATGATAGCCTGCCAGCTGCTCAAGCGCGTCGAGGTAGGCAGGGATTACAAGATATCCGTGGAACTGAACATGACCTACAGCCAGTTCTGCACGGAATGGAATGCCAATGAGTTTTTTGACACACTGATGTGCCCGGCCGACAATGGGCAGGATGAAGGCATATCGCATCAGGGCATGAATTTGTGCTGAGAGGATAACAGGAGGCTGATCAGAGAAATACTAAAGAAATTAAAAATATAGGAAAATAGCAAAAATTTTTATTGCAAAGAGAATTCTGCTGTGTTATAATTAATTCCGTTGAAACCGCTGGATGAAAAGCGGTATTGAAAAGAAATATTATCCCAAGAGTAAGGAATGCCTGCCAACTTCTATTTTAGCAGTTTCCGGTTGCATATCATACAATGGTAGAGCACTCGGCTGTTAACCGAGTTGTTGTAGGTTCGAGCCCTACTCGGGGAGCGAAACCTGCCGCAGAAGCGGCAGTTAATGCCAAAGGGATGGCACTTAGGAAAAGCCCGCAAATATCAGTGCTTGTGGGCTTTTGTTGTCTGAAAATATTTTGTGGAAAAGAAAAAAAGTGCTAATATATATAAAAGGGACTGAACAGGAGGAAGAAGAATCTTGAAGATATTGGATCAATTAATTACAATTGATGAACTTGGATGTTTGGAAGAAAAAGTTTTTTTTTCAGATATGAATATGGTGAAGGCTGTAGTTGATATTGATAGAGAAATCCTTGCAGTTAACGCAGAGCTTCATGCTGATCTTGAACAGATGCTTCTGGGAAATGGATCAAATCAAAAATATTTATACGGGATCAATATCTATTATGATAATGGAGAAATAGAATTTGACTCTCTGATCAATCCGCCAAGAAACAGAGAGGCCGGATACCCACGAGTTGGCCGTGGAGTTGCCGATCCAAAAGCAAGAGAAAAAATTGTGGAGGTGGTAAATAAATGGATCAAACGGTAAGCTGGTTTGCAATGCCAATTGGGGTTCAGATTTCTAATGTTGGCAGCGAAGTTCATCGTGCAATCAGATGGAAAAATAGAGGTGATGAACAAAAAAGGAACGGTTTTTGCCTGAAGGCGATTGAGTTCCTTGAATTGATGAAAAAAGATCCTAAAAATCAATACCGAAAAGGTGAATTAGATTGTTGTATAAATGAACTACAGGATTATTTAATGGGTGAAAATGTTTATAATACAACAGAAGAACAATTGACCAAGTATTACGATGCATTTCTTTGATAAAATAGATTTTCCGATTGCATATCATACACTGGTAGAGCATTCGGCTGTTAACCGAAGTGTTGTAGGTTCGAGCCCTACTCGGGGAGTGTAAAGCGCTGGAAAACAAGGCGCTTGAGAATCCCGCAAACACAAAGTTTGTGGTGTTAGTATATAAGTGTGGACAGGAAAAGTTGAACAACTTATACTATAAATTGAAAGAGCAAAGGAGATGTTCAACATGGCGAAGAACCAGAAATCTTACACTCCGGAATTCAAGCAGCAGATCGTGGATCTGTACAATGCCGGAGGAACCTCGTATCCACAACTGGAACGTGAATATGGCGTAAATCGGAGCACACTCAGCAACTGGGTGAAACAGCTCTCCCCCATCAAAGCATTAGATGGGGAGTCTATCACCCTTAAGGAGTATAAGGCTCTCCAGAAAGAAATCCAGCGCCTTAAGATCGAGAATGAAATATTAAAAAAAGCGACCGCCATATTCGCAAAAGAACAATAGCCGAGATTGTTGCCTTTATCCAGAATAACTTAACCGATTACTCTGTGTTCCAGCTTTGAAATTCCCAAGAAGCACCTATTACAAAGCCCTGGTTTGTGTACCATCAAATAGGCGGCAGGAGTACGAAGAATTTGGCAGGAAAGTGAAACGGGCCTATGAGGATTCAAAGCACAGATACGGGGCTGGCAAAATATGCCGTATACTCAATGACAACGGAACGCCCTGCAGCATCAAGCGGGTTCAGCGGCATATGGCAGAGCAGGGGCTGCGTTCTGTCGTAGTAAGGAAATACAACCACCATGCCAATCAAGGCAGTGTCCCGGATAATAAGGAAAATATCCTAAAACGTGATTTTAAAACGGAAACAGTCAACCAAAAGTGGTGTACAGATATTACCTACATCCATGACGGCAGAATTGGCAGTCAGGGCAGTAAAGAATGCGTGTCTGAATGTCAAGGAAACAGAGGGGATCATCCTGCACAGTGACCTTGGGAGCCAGTATACAAGCCAGATATTTGAAAAATATCTGGTCAGCAAAGGAATCCTGCATTCATTTAGCCGTAAGGGGAACCCCTATGACAATGCCTGTATAGAGTCGTTCCATTCCGTGCTGAAAAAGGAGGAAATTAATCTCCATACCTATCAGGACTTAGCAGAAGCACGCAGGGCAATCTTTGCTATGTGGTAGAACTATGGTACATTGATTTTTAAAGCGTTCTATTGAAAGATAGGCGCTTTTTTATTGTATCAATTTTACAAAGAAAACCGCCTCTCTGACATTGAGGTCCAGGCTGTGCCAGATCTAAGAGCAGCGCCTGGTAATCCTCATCTTGATCCCGTTCATGATGCCATTCATGCGCATGCTCATCAGAACGATTCCTCTTTTTGTGGTTGGTGCATGTTAACTCTGAATCTGGAGAAACGCAACTACAAAATAGAGGCAGGGGATGTCAAAAATTGTTTTGGAATGTCATCAAAAATAATGTATTTAAGAAAATTTTTATAAAAAACAGGAAAAAAGCGCCCCTGACTAGCCAGTTGGCGAGTGGACTTATCGGAAGAAATGCCGTATCATAGAATATGATTATAGATGCGGACAGCATCCCAAAAAGGTGTAAATTTTTATGAAAGGGGGTTGCAAAAAGATGGGCAGAGCGTACAATCTGTCAAGCAAGCAAGCAAGCAAGCAAGCAAGCAAGCAAGCAAGCAAGCAAGCAAGCAA